>JAFRBX010000008.1 GCA_017404665.1 Ruminococcus sp. | reverse complement strand
TTTCTTCTTTTATCCCGAAGGGCGCACTTACTCACCACCCATAAAATGGGCGGTGGTACTGCTAAAGCAGCCGTGCGCTCTCCGAGGGTTGCGGCTCCGTTGGAGCCTTGCGGAAGCTGCCGCAGAGCCGTCACCTTCCGTGCGGTTGCTCTGTTCGGCAACCGCATTGTCAACGCTGTACTACAGCCTTGACAGCGTGGGTATCGCTGCGGCGACGCCCAATTTCTTTTTGAAAAAAGAAACAAAAACTACTACCCGAAAGGACTGATTATATGTTATGGCAATCTACCATTTAGAAGCAAAAGTGATCAGCCGCAGCACAGGCAGAAGCGCTGTTGCAGCTTCCGCATATATGAGCTGCTCCAAGATTTTGAACGACTATGACGGTGTGCTCCACGACTTCACCCGTAAGCACGGGCTTGTATGGGAGCATATCTTTTTACCCGAAAACGCTCCGCAGGAGTGGCAAGATCGGAGCAAATTATGGAACGCTGTTGAACGTACCGAAAAGACAAAGGACAGCCGACTTGCCCGTGAGTTAGTGGTCGCTCTGCCTATAGAACTCAACAAAGAACAATGGATCAATCTGCTGGCAGATTATATACAAAGCAACTTCGTTGCGGAAGGAATGTGCGCCGACGTCGCCATCCACGACACCGACGGACACAATCCCCACGCTCATATTATGCTTACCGTCAGACCGTTAGACGATAAAGGCAAGTGGCAGCACAAGACCGAAAAGGAATATCTTTGTAAACGCAACGGAGAAGAAAAGAAAGGAGATTGAGCATGGCCTCGTCGTTCATAAAACTGTCGTCCTCAACGCTGCTTTCTCCCATGAGAACCCATCGGCAATCATCAAATTGAAGGGTCAGAACTCTCTCTGAAATATCTCTCCCGCGTATATAAAGCTTTGCGAAATCCGAGCACGAATCATCCTTTTTTAACACATAAATATTGTCTGCGGCGCCGGTGATTCCCGTCGATCCCGACACGGTATTGAACGGATCTTTGTCCGATTTCTTTCTCGTATGATGCACACATACGATAGAGATCCCTTGCCTTTCAGCGAGCCGTTTGAGGATCGAGATTACCTTGTAATCGCCCGCATACATATTGCCCTTGACCTTGCGAACCTTCTGGAGGGTATCGATCACTACCAGAGAGGTATCGGGATGCTTGTCAATGAAAGAATCGATCTGTTTGGTCAGTTCGCCGGAGAGGTTATCTGCCATCACTGCAAAGTGAAGATTAGAGGGAGCCATGTCCGTCAGCTTCATCACTCTCTCACGGATTCGGCTCAGACTATCCTCCAGACAGAGATACAAAACGGTGCTCTTTTCGGTATTAAAACCAAAAAACTTTTCACCCTTTGCTACCTTGATACAGAGGTCAAGCATCATCCATGACTTTCCGGCCTTTGCCTGACCCGCGAGGATATTCAGTCCCTGGGAGAGGAAATCTTTGACGACAAACCGCACGGGAGGCAGTTCCATCTGCATCAATTCTTCACCTGAATACGTTACCATTTCCTTCTTTTTCATTCTTCAAAATACCTTCTTTCGATTGATAATATGTAAACAAAATCCCATATCGGTGACGGCGCTGTGCGAGCGTCGTTCCGATACAGGATTCCTTCATCTTCAACTCGATACCGATTATTCACTCACACTATACATCGTATTCTGTTTTTAAGCTCATTGCAGTTTATGGGTCACGCATACCGCGACGCCCTGGATCTGCAGATCCTCGGGATAGATATCCGGATAGGTTTCTTTGTCCTCATTGCAGGAGCGGAGAATATACTGTCCGTTCTCCTTAATCAGTTGCTTAAGGTTGTTTTTGCCCTCATATAAAGCGACGACATAATCGCCGCTGTCGGCGCCCTTTTGCTGTCTGACGATCACATAATCTCCGGGATAAATCCCCGCGTCGATCATGGATTCGCCCTTTGCGATCAGCGCAAAGAAGTCTCCCTTTCCGACGATACTCTCCGGCATACGGATGTACTCGATAACAGTCTCTTCTTCCTCCTGCCCCTCGCCGCAGGCAACGTAACCGAGCACCTTCATATATTTTGACGGGCTTTCCATCTCAGTCTGCGCGGTGCTGATGCTTCTGCGACCGTTGTACACGATCTCGCCGCTTTCTTTCATATCGTTCAGATAACGATGTACGGTCGATACAGGAATACCAGTACCGGCAACGATATCTCTTACAGAGGGATAGCGGCTGTTCTCAGCATAGTACTGATTGACATAATCATAGATCATCGTGTATCTTGCAGGTGTTTTCTTAGCAATATGAATGCCTCCCACATATGAAACGCTGTGTTTCGAATTGGTGATAGTATAACATGAGCAATCTGATTTGTCAATAGTTTCAGAACAATTTGTTTTAAGATTTTCAAACCAGCCTTTTCTTTGCTTGACATACCATATTTTGAAAGCTCTGTGATCCCTTCACAAATGCTCACAAATCGCCTGTACTGCGATTAGATACACATTCCGAGTCCTATGTCATCAGAGAAAATGGCTTTAACAGAAGCGAGCAACGGGGATGACTAAAGATATCATCCCCGCTGTCGGTAATTATATTTGATTGTTCTATGAAATGGGCTCTCCGATAGGATAGGGTGTCTTGATGCGCGCTTCATAGCGTTGGATAAATGTAGCATCGATGACAGTTACCTCACCATCACCGTCTACGTCACCGCATTTGAGCAATACATCCTCCGATATCGGAATCTTCATATTAGCCTCATAGCGTTGGATAAAGGTTGCATCGATGACTGTTACTTCACCGTCTCCGTCAACGTCGCCGAACACAGCCAGCGCAACAGGTTTCGTCTCCTCTTGGACAACGATATACAGGCTGAAATGGTCGGTGGTAAAGATCAAGTCGCCGTCTACATACTCCGCGTTCATATCGGTGAGGGAGCCGTCCGCTTCTACACGGTAGACCTTGACGTTCTCGTCATACTCGCCGGCGAAGGGCAGACGCACGGTCACCGCCTCTTCGGGCTGGACCTCTTCGCCGTCCTTCTTAAGGCTGATGTCATAGGCAGATTGGACAGAGCCGTTGACCTCTACCACGATGCTGCCGGTCGTCTCTTGTGTTACGACAAGCTCGACGTCAGGCTCGGTCGTGGTGATCATCACATGGGTCTCTTCGTCATAAAGCACGGTGGCGCCCATATCGTAGAAGGTGATGTTCTCATTATTGTCGGCATACTTCTGCGCGGGAGAGCCCTTGTAGCCGCCGATCGTCGCGGGGAAGGGAGTGTAGCTGACGCCGGTGTCGGGATCGTCGCCGTAGCCGAGGGCATAGGCGCCGATCGTGCAGTTGGGGTTATATAAGCGGAGCGCGTCGACCCCGGTGCCGTAGAACGCGCCCTCGCCGATGGCGGTGACGGTTCCGGAAACGTCCACGTCGATCAGCCTGTCAAGGAACGCGAAGGCGTAGGCGCCGATCGAGGTCACGCCCGCCTTTATCTCAACGCTGTTGATCTTGCTGTATTTTGCCCACGGCGCCTTTTTGCCCTGACCGCCCCACGGCGCGTTGGCGGGGAAGTCAAAGTCGTCGATCGTCGCCGTCCAGTTATCGTCGTTGGGCTCGATCGTCAGGGTATCTGTTTCTTTGTCGAAGGCCCAGTAGATGTTATCGCCGCCGTTTGTGCCGGAATCGGGATTATAGGGCCGCGGGGTGATATCCTTGAAGCGGATGTGCTCGTGCCAGTTCGCGTATTCCTGAGCGTGGGTATCCGGGTAGCCGAGGATCCTGAAGCCGGAGATCGGGCTGCCGTCGCCGTCATAGCCGACGGCCTTGTCGTAGATTTCACAGATCGTTTCGGGGATCAGGATGCCGCCCTGCACGCCTGAGAAGCAGTTTTTACCGATGTAGACGACGTTTTCGCCGAATTCGACCTCGATATAGCCGCCGTTCTTGCCGTACCACGGCACGTCCTCGGGGTTCTCATAGTCGCCCATCATGCCGCTGCCGTAGACATAGAGAATGTAGTTGGTGTCGTCATAGTACCATGTGCAGTCGCCGGTCTTGCCCTCGTTCATATCGTTGGCGATAAAGTGGAAGTTCTCCTCTGTGGCGGCGTATCTCTCCGCCTCGGAGCCGGTCAGGCCGTAGATATAGAGGTTGTCGACCGGCGCGATATGCGCGGCCGCTCCGTTTTTCTCCAGATGATAGCCGAACGAGTGATTGCCGATCTCGGTGACGGCGCCGTGAATGGTAACAGAGGTGACCGCCGCGCCGTAGAACGCGTCCGCGCCGATGGACTCGAGTCCCTTTCCAAGCGTCAGCCACTCGAGGTTAGTGTTGTAGCTGAACGCAGAGTCGCCGATCGTGATGACAGAATCGGGGATCGCGACCGTGCTGAGATCACATCTGGTGAACGCTTCGCTGCCGATACTGCGCAGAACACTGTTATTGTTATCGCCGAAGTTCACTCCTGTCAGAGAGGAACAACTCTGAAAAGCGCCGTCGCCGATGGTCATGACGGTATTCGGGATATCCACCGACTCCAGATTGTAGCAGCCCGCGAACGCGGAGTAGCCGATGGTGACAAGCTCGCTGCCGAACATCACGGTGCTGATATTCGAGCAATCCTTGAACGCGTTGTCGCCGATGGTTTGAGTCGCCTGAAGATCCAATGAAAACAGGCTCGAGCAGTCCGCAAAGGCGCCGTCGCGGATATATTGTACGTTGGTAAGGTCAGCGCCGGATAAGAGCTTGCAGCCGCGGAACGCGGCCTCACCGATCGAGATACAGGTGTAGGGGATGTTGACGCCGCCCTCGATGGGAAGCCCTTCGAATGCGAAAGCGCCGATATGGGTGATATCGCCCTCAAAGAACAGATGCCACGGGTCGTTATCGTTCACAACAAAATGCGTCCAAGGCATCATCTCCGCGCCGTCACCGTCCTCCATCTCGCCGCTGCCGCCGATGGAGAGGGTGTTGGTGTCGTCGTCGAACGTCCACCAGCAGTCGCCGGTCACGCCGCCGATGGGAACAAATTTGAAGCCGTTGTCATCGGCATAAGTCTCGGCAGTGCTGCCGGGGATACCGTAGACGGTAAAGCCGCTGACCGCTCTGTCGTTTACGTCATAGCCAAAAGAGCGGCTGCCGAAGGAAACGGCGGCATTCGGGATCGTGATCTCTCTCAGACCGGCGGCGAAGAACGCCTTCTCGCCGATCGACGCGATAAAGCGGGAGAGCCTTACGGTTTTGAGCGCACCGCAGCCCGCGAACGCCTCGTCCTCGATCGTGTCGACGCTGCCGGACAGGTCGATCTCAGCAAGAGCGCTGCTGCGGAACGCGCCTTTGCCGATGACCTCGACGTCGGTGCCGATGTCGGCGGTCTCCAGCTCATAGCAGCCGTCAAACGCAAACTTGCCGACGTTCTTCACGCCCTGATCGATCACGACGGCGCGCATGGTCTCTTTATAATCCTCCCACGGGGTGTTCAGGGGCTGTTCGACGCCGTCAAAGTCGGTGTCAAAATAATCTCTCATTCTTCCGGAGCCGGTGATAAACAGCGTTTCACACTCGGAGTCGTACTCCCACTCACAGTCGCCGGTGACGCCGTGGGGATTCTCGGCGGTCATGACCGCTGTGTAAAGGCCGAACTGGTGACAGTCGGCGAGGATATAGCTGGAGCGCTGATCGACAAGCTCCGTCTCACCATTGATTTTTACGCTGTCAAAGCTCTTGACCGTGCCTCTCTCGTCACGTGGGAAAGCATAGCCGTTCTGATTATCAGACCTTAAGTTGATCTGCAGCTGATATTCTTTTTCGGCCTCAAAGCGCTTGCCGTCCGCCAGCTTGACGAAGGCGCCGCTCTCATCCTTGACTCTCCAGATGACGCCTGTGATATCGTAGGTGTTCGCGCCCGGGGTCAGCTGTTCGGCCGTGACGGGCTGAGCGCCCGCAACAGGGATTTTGAGGTCATTGACCGCTATGTCGCGGATCAGCTGAACAGGCTTCTGCCGCTTGCAGATAGATTTCTACCCGATATTTTTTCCGTCCTCAAAGACTTCGCCGTCCGCGAGAGGCGTGGCGTTCGCGTTCCGCCAATAGACTAACCAGCCCTCGCCGGACTGGGGCGCTTTGACCTCATAGCCCTTGCCAGAGGGGACGGTCGCCTCATAGCTCGGCGCCATACCCGGGCGCGGCGCGGTGACGGTAACCTCGACGCGCCTGATGATGTTGACGCCGGTATTTGCTGTGTCCGTATCGGCGGCATATGCCGAGATCGGCAGAGCGCCGATCAGCAGGAGCACCGCAATCAGGATAGCCAATATACGTTTCATAATTATCCTCCTCATGATCTTTTAAACATATATCTGCACGCTGAGTCGGATATCCGATTCAGCATGACTTGGTCGATCAGACAGTCTCGCCGATCGGATAAGGTGTTTTCAGATTCGCGAGCCGGCGCTGGATAAGGGTCGCGTCCATGATCGTGATTTCGTTGTTGCTGTCGACGTCGGCTCTCTTATCAACGAACACAAACGGCAGTTCCATTCCTGCTATCTTGCGCTGGATCCACGTTGCGTCTCTGATCTCAACCTCGCCGTCACCATCCACATCGCCGAGGAGTACACTTGTGACAGTAAAGGATTTTTGCTTGCCGATAAAGTTGTTGCCGTAGCTGTAGGTACCGGCGGTCATCACCGTGCCATTGATCGAAACGGTGGTGTATTTGGTATCGACGCTGTAGCCTTGGTTGCCCTCGATCTCCAGACGTACCGTATAAGTCTTGCCGGCTTCAAAGGTATCGGACGCGCTAAGATGCGGATAAGGTTCCTCGGAAAGATACCAGTAAGCGACCTTGACCCTGACCTTATCGGGTTCCTCGGTCAGCGGCGTAAAATCGGGATGAGCGCCCGCGGTCGGAACGTCGATATGGATGTTGACCGCGCTGACCTGTTCGACAGGTCCGGTATAACCGAAGTCATTCTTAAGGCAACACCGCACAATTCACGGCGCACGCCTTGCTTGAATCTCTTTCCGTCAGAGTGGACAAATAATCGGCACCCATACGTCAGTATGCCTACCGATTATTTGTCCACTCTGACGAAAAATCTTACTGCGCAATCCGCACACCTGAATTATGCGGTATTGCCTTATCATTATTCCTATGATATCGGCTGAGCGATCTTATACGAAACCTTCATATTTGCAAGATAACGCTGGATATAGGTCGCGTCCATGATCGTGATTTCATTGTTGCCGTCGACGTCGGCTCTCGCGTCAACAAACGAAAAAGGTAAATCCATTGAAGCGACTTTACGCTGTATCCATGTTGCATCCCGGATCTCGACCTCACGGTCGCCGTCTGTATCGCCGAGCAGTTCGTCGTCGGAGCTTCCCTCAGGTGAAAAGACCGTATAGATCTTCGCGCCGTCTTTTGTCAGATCATTCCTCATGTCGGATATTCCGTTCTTACCGGTATAATAGGACGAGCTTTTATCGTAATATGCGGTATAGGCGCGTGGATCGTCGGCGGGAGCGCAGGACTGCACCTCGACGAAAAGCTCCACCCCGGTGCTGCCCCTGCCGACGACGTCAAAGACCAGCCGGACGACCGGGATAGGCGCGCCGGTCTCGTCTACGAGGTCAAAGCCCGGAAGACCGCTAAAGTTGCCCTTCGCGATATATTTGGAGGCGTTAAAGTTGAATGCTGTGCCGCTGCCGCCGGTGATCGGGAAAACATCGAGCTTACGACCGTTCTTGTTGGACGCTTCGTTCAGCTGCAGCACTTCGGGGTCGTAGTTGACGCCGTACTGTCCGTTGATAAACAGATATTTGTCGGTATCGCAGTAATACTCTACGGTCACCTGTGAGGGCACGCCGCCGGTATAGGTAACGGACTTTTTGCCGAAGAAATTCGACGTTGAGGTGATTATCAGGCCGTCGGGAGAGAAGCCGGCGGGGGCGACGGTGACGGTAAAGGTCGCGCCGGTCTTTTTGATCCAATCCATCTTGGTCAGATCGAGGCGCAGGGTTACGTCGGAGGTCTCGTCGATCTCGAAATGGATGTTACTGCCGTCATAGGCTGCCTTCTGCGGCACGCCTGCGGTGATCGTATCCTCGCTTACGGCGCCCCAGTTGACGTCCCAGCTTCCGTTCGCGGCGAACTTGACCGAGTGATCCGCGCCGGCGGGGACGTCCTCAAAAGTGATCTCATAGACGCCGTCGCTGACCTCGGTCATCCTGTTTTCGGCAGCGTCGGGAACCCACGACTGACCGTTCAGCCAGCTGCCTTCGCCGCTGCCGACCGCGGTGATATAATCGATCGTATATACGGGATCGGTCACGGTGGGGCCGGTGACGGCGATCTTGGCGGTAGCGGGATCGTAGGTCACCGTGACGTCGCCTTTGGCGGACAGGCGAAATTCATAATTCAAATCTGTCCCGTCCACACCGTGCCAGATCGCGTCGTTCTCGTCGCCGTTCCTGAACTGCACGACCTTGAGCGCGTAGTTTTCACCGTCAGGGGTGGCGGGAACATCCGGTACGGTGATGCTGTAAATCCCGCCCGCTCCCCTTGTCATGACATACTTGTCAATCTTAGGGGTCCAGCCGACGGAGAGCCAATTGTCGCTGCCGGTGAGGACACAGACGTCGCCGCCGGGCATAACAAAATCATACCAAAGCTCTATCGAGCGGTCGGTTAAGCGTCTGCTTTGAGCTGCCCTGCCGTTGAGCGTCGCGGTGATCTCGCCCGCGGGAGCGAAAGGGAACTCGTTGGAAGTCAATCGAACGCTCCATCTGTAGATATTTCCCGCTTCAAATCTGTCTGTGTAACGCATCGCGCGGTTTTCTATCACGTTGTACCAGCCGATACCGCCCGAGATATACTCGTCGTCATCGTCATAGCCGGCGGAAATTCTGTAACGGTCGCTGTCGATTATGGCGTAATAGTAAGGATAGTCGCCAACCGAAGGCTCGTCTGTATCGACCTCGACCTCGCGGATCGCCGCGCCGCCCTCGGGAGCGCAGACAAAGTAGCTCTCAATATACACCATGTGATCTTCGTTCCAGCCGTAGTCCGAGAAGCCGACCTCCATATCGTTGAGCGCGGCACGGCGGTCGGTCGGCGCGAAGGCGTAAGCGTCGTCGGTGGTGACCAGCGTGATCACAACCCTGTATTCCTTATACGGCTCAAAGACGTAGCCGGAGCCGGGGGCGATATACTCGTCGCCGTCGCTGACGTTGAACCACATCACGCCGCCCTCGCTGTCGACGGCATAGCCCTTGGCGGCGGGGACGTCGGCGCTGAAGTCGGGCGCCTCGCCGGGCTCGGGCTCGGTGATCGTGACGCTCAGGTCGTTGATATTACTGAAGTCCACCTCCCCATCGGCCTCGATAAAGGTGAAGCCGTTATCCTCGGCGTACTGTTCGGCGGCGGAGCCCTTCTTGCCCTTGATGAATATATCAGAGCGGGAAAGGGTCTTACCGATAACGTCGCCTTCTAAATTGTACATATCCTCGGAATAATAACCGAATGCGTATCTGCCGATGACCTCGACGCTCTCGGGAATAGTGACCTCGGCGAGCAGGCAATCGAGGAAGGCTGCATCGCCGATTATCCTGACGCCGCTGCCGATGGTGACGCTCCTTACGCCGGAATGCCCGTAGAAAACGCCCTCGCCGATCTCGGTCACATCATCGCCGATCACGACTTCTGTGACTTCCGAGGCATAGTCGTCGTACCATGCGGGAGGGCTTTCTTTAAAGTCTCCTGTGGAGCCGGAGCCGGAGATGGTGAGCCTGCCGGTATCTCCGTTAAAGCCCCATGTGCAGTCGCCGACGTTTCCGCCTACCGCGAACGCGGTTGCCGGCAGCGTTGTAATCGTCAGCGCCGATAACAGCGTGATAAGTGCTAACAGGATGGATAAGGTTCGTTTCATCATGATTCCTCCTTGATATATTACTATCAATGATGTTCAGATCGCGCTGTCACGGGGCGAAGGAGACATAGGATGTGCCCCGCAGCAGCGGTCTATGATAATCAGCGTGATGTTGACCGTACAGCACACTGTATTATCATCAAGCGTTTTACTTTGCGTAAATTACACCATAATAATTATACAATAGTTGCGGCTTTCTGACATCCTCACTTTGGACGAGGGTACCTCACAAAATTATAATAGTATTTTTATGCATCTTGCACAGTTGAGCAATCATATTAATGTGGTCATGGTATCACGCTCCCTCAAGCACAACACAATAACACAAAAAAACCGTAAGCCAAGATAAACATTTCAAATGTGAAAACAGCGGAACAGATCGCTCTGTCCCGCTGTCAGTTCATCTTTTCGGTTTTATGATATCGTTTGTCCGATGCATAAAAGGACAAATGAGCGCATCCCGAAGCACGTCTTAATAGTTTTTGCAATCAACAGCAAAAACTTTACAAATCAATGAGTTTATGCTATAATGGTTGCGATGTTGGGAATACTGATTCCAGAACAGAACAAGGAGGTTTCCGAATGATCCGATCTCATACACTTAAAAAGCGTGACTGCTAT
>JAFRBX010000045.1 GCA_017404665.1 Ruminococcus sp. | reverse complement strand
TTTTGGACGTCCATTTCCAAGAGGATAAAACCAAAGTATGGAGTATGAACGTCCAAAAGAATCTGAACATTATGCGCAAGATTGCGCTTAATCTTGCAAGACTATATAAGAACCGCTATGAGCCTCGGGCTACCATCAGCGTCATTTCGAAGCGCAATCTCTTTGACCTCAACACCCTTTCTATCTTCCTCCACAATTTCATTGCTGTAATTCAGATTACAGAGTTATTGCAGAATTAGATTGACGTGCACGCCGCTTTTTCTGCTGAAGGAGAAGCTTGTTATCTGTGCTTTTCAGAAAGCGAAAGGGCGTCGTAATGCCAAAAACCGCGGCCCCTTACGGAGCCGCGGATCATCAAAAATCATTTCCACACATCGTACAGCATCTCTTCCACGCGGTCCATACACGCATCCTCGGAAAACTCAACCGCCACGCCCATGCAGCGCTCGCGGTACATCTCCAAAAGCTCCGGAAGCTCGATGATGCGGTCGATCCTTTCGGCTAAATCACGCGCGTCGCCGCATTTGAAGAGCAGCTCCGGATCCGGTACCAGTCGGCTTGCAGCGCTGAGGGGAGAGTCCGCAGCGAACGGAACCGTCCCGCAGGCAAGCGCTTCCATGACAGCCTGAGCCTGTGCTTCGACCTGCGCGGGATGCACATACAGGTCAGCATAACGGTAAAGCTTCGGCATTTGGATGCGCGGATAATTCGCCAGTATCGGCTTGACGGGCAGCTTTGAAGAGCGCGTCCTCAAAGCGTTCTTGAGCGGACCTTCTCCCGCGAGAATCAACCGGATCCTGCTGCTGTGCTTTGACAAAGCGACCGCGTCGATCAATACGCGATGGCTCTTTTCGCGGGTATATGGAGCACAGTACAGGATGACGAATTGATTGCGGAATTCCGACGGCTTTTCCGCGGCGCCGGGATGAAAGCGTTCATCGACGCCGTCGGGAATGATATAGGCGTTCGTGCTCTTCCCTACTGCGTTTTCAAATACCTCGCGCGCAAACCCGGCGGGATAACGCACCGCGTCGGCATGTCTGTACAGAGCGTTGTACAGCTGACGATAGGTCAGCCGGCTCGCTGCGCGGCTGTCCCTGAGATTAAACCGCGAGGTGATGCTCTCCGCCTGCAGACGAAAATCAGCCGATGCGGGAATCAGATGCTTCCGGCACAGCTTCACGGCAGCGGCTCCCAAAGCAAACGGCGTCATGATATGCACAACGTCGCTGTCCCACACAGCCTCCTCCAGTTTCTTTTTGTCTTCGCGCGCAAAGGCGCTTTTCATGCTGACGACACCGGCGAGACGGGACACAACCACAAAACCTTCCTTACCATCCCTTGCCTCGTCGGCACAGACGACCGCAACCTCGTGTCCGCGCTGCTTCATCGCGCGGACAAGGCGCAATGCAACGTCGGCTTCACCGTTGTTATCAGCGCCGAACCGGTCGCACACAACCGTTATTTTCATATCTTACTCCACCATCAGTTATCTATTCTGTGGATATTGTACCAAATATTTCCATTTTATTCTACCACAAAACGCACCGCAAGTGTGTATTATTTTTTGCCGTAAAAAATGAGAATGCATCCTAATCCTTCACTGCAAGCCGCGCGGTATCATCCCTTTTTAAACGGTTGAAATTCCGCACCTGAACCCTCAGTCACCTGCGGTGACAGCTCCCGAGATATGGGAGCCTTTGGGCTTCGCAATGACAATTGGAAATAAAAGACCGCCTCATACGAGACGGTCCATCCAAGCATGGATTCTGTTTTATTGCTGCGTAAAGCCGTATTATTTATTGGATTTCTTTCTGCCCAGCATGACGTTGGTCAGGATGCCGAGGATCAGCGCGCAGGCCACCTCAGTGATGGTGACGTTGCCGAAATTGAGCGCCAGACCGCCTACGCCGGCGATCAGGATAACAGAGGCGGTGAACAGGTTGCGGTTGTCGTCGAGGTCAACCTTCTGCAGCATCTTCAGACCGGATACGGCGATAAAGCCGTACAGTGCGATACATACGCCGCCCATGACACAGCTCGGGATGGTGGACAGGAAGGCTACGAAGGGCGCGATAAACGCGATCAGCATCGCCTCAAAAGCCGTGCAGATGATGGTGCGGACAGAAGCGTTCTTAGTGATTGCGACACAGCCGACAGACTCGCCGTAGGTGGTGTTGGGGCAGCCGCCGAAGAACGCGCCTACCATGGAGCCGACACCGTCGCCCAGCAAGGTGCGGGACAGACCCGGATCCTCCAGCAGGTCATGCTCGATGATGGAAGAGAGGTTCTTGTGGTCGGCGATATGCTCGGCAAAGACGACGAACGCGACAGGAATATATCCGACAGCGATCGTACCGATATAAGCGCCGTTGAAGCCGGAGAAGTCGCCGAACGCCTTCAGGAAGGTGAAGTCGGGCAGCGCGATAAAGCTCGTGAAGCTGATCTCGCTGAAGTTGTTGACCAGCGCGGAATAGTCGATAACCATCAGCGCGGCGTTGCCGGACGCCTTACCGATGAAGTAGAAGCAGGTAGCGACCAGATAGCCTGCCAGGATACCGATGATAAACGGGATCAGGCGCGCCATTTTCTTGCCGTAAACAGAGCAGAGCATCGTGACGGCGAGGGTCACAAGACCGCAGATCAGCGCTACATACGGAGAACCGCCTTCAACGTTGGAGGTCTGCAGATCGCCTACCGCGTTGCCGGCGAGCGAAAGACCGATGATGGCAACGGTCGGACCGATGACGACAGCAGGCATGATCTTGTTGATCCACTTGACGCCCACAAGCTTGACGACGATCGCCAGCACCACATACACCAGACCGGCAAATACAGCGCCGATGATCAGACCCAGATAACCCACTGACATGGTGGCTGCGCCCGCAAAGGCGCTCATCATGGAGCCGAGGAAGGCGAAGGACGAACCGAGGAACACAGGGCTCTTCGCCTTGGTGAACAGGACATAAACCAGCGTGCCCACGCCCGCGCCGAACAGCGCCGCGGAGGTGCTCATCTCACTGCCTGTCGCGCCGTTGACGATCATCGGAACGGCGATGGTAGCCGCCATGATGGCCAGCAGCTGCTGGAACGCAAATACGATAAGCTGACCGAACTTGGGCTTATCCTTTACGTTGTAAATCATTTTCATTTTGGATTTCCCCCTTATGGAAAATATTTATATTCAGTAGGGACGATCATTGATCGTCCGCGGACGGGCAATGCCCGTCCCTACAAAATATTCACTTAATATACAGCTTCACTGCGTTTTCGCCGTCGGTTTCCGTCAGGCGGACCGCTACCACCTCGTCGGTCGACGTGGGGATGTTCTTGCCGACGAAATTCGGACGGATCGGCAGCTCGGTATGACCTCTGTCGATCAGCACGCACAGCTGCACCTTGGCGGGACGACCGAGCTTCATAATGGCTTCCAGCGCCGCACGGGCAGTACGCGCCGTATAGATGACGTCGTCCACCAGCACCACGGTCATATCCTCGATGGAAAATTCCACGATGCTGCCCTTTACCTGCGGCAGCTCCGCGATGCGCGAAAGGTCGTCGCGGTACAGCGTGATATCCAGCTCCCCGACGGGGACCTGCACGCCCTCGATCGCTTCGATATGCGCCGCCAGCCGTTTCGCCAGCGGTACGCCGCGGGTACGGATACCGATCAGGCAGAGATGCTGCAAGCCGTGATTTTTTTCGATAATCTGGTGCGCAATGCGCCTGAGCGCTCTGTCGATATCATCGGACGACATCAGCGCGGCCTTATACTCCATAGTTACCTCGTCATTTCGCCTCCCTTTCCTAAGGGAGGCGCCCGATAGGGCGGAGGGTTGCCGTGTTCCAACTGATAGTACTGAAACAGTCATCGGATTTGCGGTGTATCAACCCTCAGTCGCGAGACATGCGTGTCCGCGACAATTCCCTCAGAAAAGGGAGCCTCATTTGGTTTGTAAATTGAAAAAGCCCTGTCCGATGCGGACAAGGCAGAATCAGGCAGGGGTATATCATTCAAACCTTGTCGGCATCTCTGTACCGACTTAAAAGTTATCGTTCGTAATCATACACCTTTTTATTGACGCTATAGTGACAAATTAGAATTAAAATATTTTTTGTGCAATTCTGCCGAATGTGCACTGAAAACCTCCGCGGTTCTTGACATAATTATTCGCATCCTGTATGATGTTGGACGGGGCGCGTGCGTCTTTATCCGTCTCAGACTCACGTCCTGTCAATCGGAAGGGAGCGATTATCACACTCTCTGTCGACCATCAACTCCCCGCTCCTAACTAACAACCAATCCCGACGTTTCGGAGGAATATATGAAAAAACATCAGCTGCTGTCGTCCGTCATGCTGCTGACGGCGGCAATCATCTGGGGCTTAGCCTTTGTCTCACAGGAGCAGCTCGCCGACAGCATCCCGCCCTTTACCGTCAACGCCGTGCGCTCGCTGATCGCGTCCGCCGCGCTGGTTCCCGTTGCGGCGATCACGCGCCGCGCACAGGGCAAAAAGCTGCTCGAAAACCGTCCCGCCGACCGCAAAAGACTGTTCAAAGCAAGCGTCATCTGCGGTGTGATGCTGTGCGTATCCGTCAATCTGCAGCAGTTCGGCATCGCCCTCTATCCCGAGGGGGCGCCCGCCTCGGCGCACAGCGGCTTTCTGACCGCTCTGTACATCATTTTCGTCCCTCTGTTCGGACTGTTCCTGCACAAAAAGCCGGGACTCTTCGTCGTGATCGCAGTGATCCTCTCAACCGTCGGACTGTACTTTCTCTGTCTGTATGAGGGCTTCGGCGCACTGTACGCAGGCGATATCGTCGTGCTGATCTGCGGCATGGCATTCGCGGTACAGATCCTGTGTGTCGATCACTATATCGGCGAGGTCGACGGCGTCAAGCTCAGCTCTCTCCAGTTTTTGGTGACGGGAATCCTGTCGGCGATCCTCATGCTGATCTTCGAAAATCCCGAGCCCCAAGCTGTTTTGGCGGCATGGAAGCCGCTGCTGTACCTTGCGCTGATGTCCAGCGGAGTAGGATACACCCTGCAGATCCTCGGTCAGAAATACAGTACGAACCCCACCCTTGCTTCCATCCTGATGAGCATGGAAAGCGTGTTCGCCGTCATCGGCGGCGTGATCTTTCTGCATGCCGTCCCCAAAGCGAACGAATGGATCGGCTGCGGCGTCATGCTCGCCGCCATCATCATCGCCCAGCTGCCGCAGGATCTGCTGAAAAAGAAGCAGCTTGCGCATTAATTCCGCTTTACACATTGTATCAGCAAAGCCCTTCCGGTCTCTCGGAAGGGCTTCATCATTGAAATTGTATCAGAATATGGAGATAGTGGGGTTCGCGTCGGGAGTCAGCCATTGCAGGATCGTCCCCAGCGCTGCTTCGGAGATACCCACGCCGCCGTAGGTCGGCGCGCTCGCGACATGCAGAAAACGCGCGCAGCCCTTGGAGGGATCGACAGGATCGCGGTTATAGTTGAACACCACCGCGTAGGGGTAGCTCCTTGTATACTCGATCAGCTGCTGGCACGAGGCGTAATCCGCGACCACGCCGCCTGCCCACACCATGCGGTTGTAGTTCATCGAGGCGGGATCGGTCACCCACTGGGTGTTGTAATCGACCGTCGTATACTCGAAGGCGGTACCGGGATCACTGTTCGTGCCGAAGGCAAACTCGAATTTGTAGGTGCCGACGGGAGTGGTATCGTCAGTGGGACCGACGTTTTCCGATATGCCGCCCGTCCCGACATAGCCCTGCAGCACGTCATATTTCGGCGTCCAGATGCCGTCCGAGTCCTTCTCGTAGCAGTACACCTTGGCGGAGGTTCCCTCGCTCTCGACAAAAATCATTTGGGAGCCGCTCAGCTCGTCCGCTTTCAGTCCCGCAGAGCTGAGCAGACGGTTGAACTCGTCGTGCTGCTGTACGGGAGCCGCTGTAGGCTCGGGCACGGGCTCTTCGGTCGGAGCGTCCGCTTCCTCAGTCGCCAGCACGACGCCCATAGTCTCGCTCTCGGGCAGCGGAAGCGCCGAGGGGTGGAAGGTGTTGTCGAGGAAGGTATAGATGTTATCCCCGAACGCGAATACCAGCACCAGCGACGCCAGGATCACAAAGGTCGCGACGCCGATCAGGATCGGAGCGCGATTGGAGGATGTGCTGTGCTTCGTCTTGTAATTATGCGGGCTGTGATAGCGGGATTTATATCTCCTGCGGTTGCCCGTTTTGTTATTCTTATATTCCATATTCATCCCTGACTTTGTAGTGACCGGCGGCAAGTGACCGGCGGCAAATAATTGTAAAAGCCGAAAAGGCGCCGGGTTTGTATAAATGCTCCTGCAAACAGACTACTTTGTGAACCGCAGCAGCAGCGCGGTGGTATTGTCGACGCCGCCCTTGTCGAGCGCCGCGTTTACCAGCGCACGCGCCAGCACGTCGACGTCCATCCTGTCGTCGATAATGCGGCAGATCTCCTCATCCGTCAGCATATCAGTCACGCCGTCGGAGCACAGCAGGAACATATCCCCCTGTCTGTACTTGCCTCTCGCAGCATAGGGCGAGGGCTCGTAGCCCTCCGGCATCCCCAAAAACTGAGTGATCGCATTGCCGCCGTAGGCAGCGGCTGTATGGTCATGAGAAATCTGTCTGAGCTCGTGCTGCGACAGCTTGTAGATGCGGCTGTCGCCGGAATTGAGGATAAACACATCCTCCGAGCACACCTGAAGCATCGCCGCCGTGGTACCCATCAGCACCAGCGCACGCGCTTCGGTCGCCGCACATATTTTTTCGTTGATCTGCCGCGCGAGCTCCTGCAGATACTCTGTATATGCGTCCTTGGAGCGGGTGAACAGCATTGACTGGTTCGCCGCGATATAAGAAGCGACCTCACCGCACGCTTCGCCGCCCATTCCGTCAAATACGGCAAAAAGCTCGTTGGCGTTCGCGTCCGTTCTGCCGCTGAATACTGCATCCTCAACGGAATTGACGTCCTCGCGGATATGACCGCAGCAGTAAAAGTTATCCTCGTTGTTTTTTCTGACCCTGCCGACGGCGCAGACCACGGCATATTCGATCATATTCTTCCGCATTGAACTCACCTCTTTCAGCGTTTTGACTATTCAGCCGGTGTGATGGATGCGGCTTTCAGAAAGCCTTGAGGCACCTCGACCTGTGCCTCGCCGAAATCGCTCATACGGCATTTCAAACCATATTCCACACCCTGTGCGGTAACGCTCACGTCCAGCGCAGTCATGTGCCCGGAGGCGTCGATCATAAAATCAATGGTGCTTTTCGATTTTTCGATGATCCCTTTATTGATCTCATACTCAGCACAGAATTTATCATAATCCGTAGCGCGATAAAAGATGGATGCGCCGTCATCCTTAACCATTTCAAACAATTCCTGCAGGCTGACGTCATAATGATAGTGATTCACGCCGTCTTCTTTTCCGGCAGTAATCGTCGCGATAGCGCTGTCCGTGGTCAGACGCTTCATCACGGTGTTGATGAAACCGTTCAGCTCACGGGTTGAAAAGTCCGAGGTCAATCCCGTAAAGCGCAGAAATGAACCTGCGTCAAATTCTCCCGATCGGAAGTCTCTGTCGAAATCAAAGAAATCCTGCACGTCATCTATACAGTCGCGCACCTGCCACTGCTCTTTGTAATAGCTGCCTTTTTTGGCGATAGCCTTATCAGCATACAGGGTTCCGGCAAACTGATAGCGGCCGTAATCCGCTTCATAATACGATTTGATCGTATGCGCGGAACGGCTGACTTCGATCGCTCCGTCATACCGCATCGTCGTCTGACCGTTTTCGGTCAGCTGAACGTCATAGCTGAACGAACTGCCGAAATTCTTTGATAAAGAAGAAGAAAAACGGCTCATCGGATTATTGCTTATGAAATACATGTAAATCAAAGCGGCGATGACCGCTACGATCACGACGCCGACCGCGGCAAAAATATAGCTCGAATGTGTACGGATCCAATCACGGCGGCGGATCGCCAGCGCTTCTTCGATCACATCCATCTCTTTGATGGGAGCGCGGGGCTCGCTGACGTCTATCGGCTGAAACAGACTTTCATCATACGGATCGTCATCCTCATCGGCAGTCCGGAAAGTGTCTTCCGCTTCGGCATGAGCGTCAGCCGAGTCGCCGGCATTATCCCGAGCGCCGGCGGGGATATCGTCAGCGGTATCCTCTGAATCAAAAAAGAGATAGTCGGCATGATGATTATCTGCACGATCGGCGCCGCTGTCGATATCATCGGCGCCTTCATAGTCATCGTTCCCGTTCAGATAGCCTTTTTCATTATCTGCCAAAGCATATCCCTCCTATCCGTCCGGCGGATATATCATCACATCCGCGCATAAATCATACTGATCCTATTATATATATTGGTATTATATCAAAATATGCATTTCCTTGTCAATATACAGCGTATAAATTCACAAAGTGTCAAAGGATAATTTCATTATTCTTCACAAATACAATATTTGCGAAGAAAGCATATTGAAAATCAGCACAAAAGGATTATAATAGAATCAGTACAAAATTATTATTATCAAGGCGGGTGTTATTATGAAAAAAAGACTGTTATCCCTTTTGCTGATCGCGGTACTGCTGATCGGGACGGTTCTGTGCGCCGCTGTCAGCTCCTCCGCAGCCGTACAGCTGTACGGCGACGTTGACGGCGATGAGGACGTCAACATCATCGATGTGACCCTGATCCAGCGCCACTTAGCGGGTATCATTGATCTGGACGAGGCAGCGCAGCAGCGCGGCGCCGTCAGCGGTGACGACGAGCTGACGATCATTGACGCGACGCTGATCCAGCGCTTTTTAGCGGAGATCATCAAGAGCTTTCCCGCAGGCGAGTATCTGCCGACCGAAGCGCCGACCGTCGCGCCGACCGATCCTCCGACGGAGGCTCCCACCGAAGCGCCGACCGAACCGGATGATGTCATCACCAAGGTAAAGAACAATATTCCGATCTATTTCACCAACAACAAGAGCTGGAGCAAGGTCAACGCCTATCTCTTTAACAGCAAAACCGGCGCTGTGCTGAAAACGTGGCCGGGCACGACAATGACCAATCCCATCACCAACAGCTTAGGCGAGAAGGTCTACAGCATGACGGTGGACGTCGCCAAATATGACCGCGTCATCTTCAACAACGGCACCGATCAAACCACGAACCTGCCCGTCACCAAGGCGAGCTCCGGCTACTTTATCGATCCCGTTAATAAGGGCAAGGTCTACAGCGGCAAGTATCTGACAGGACTGTATCCCTACGGTCAGGACGGAGAGGGTACCGTCAATACCGTTACCATGAAGTATCCCGACGGCAATTACAACAAGAAGATCTATATCTGGACCCCTGAGGGCTACAACGCCGCGGATAAAACCAAGAAATACTCTGTCCTGTACATGTGCGACGGTCAGAACCTCTTCGGTCAGGCGACCACCCTCTCGGGCTACGAATGGGAATGTGACGAAAGCGTCCTCTCCCTGATGCAGAACGGCGGCGACGGCGTGATCGTGGTCGGCGTAGCCTGCGGCGATACCGACGCCAAGCGCAACCACGAGCTGACGCCGAATCTCGGACAGCTCGCCTCCGTCGTCACACCCAACGCCGGTTACGAAAACGGCGGCGGCAAGGCGTTCTCTGACTTTGTGACCGACACCGTGATCCCCTATGTAGAAGCTAACTACAATGTAAACTCTATCCGCGGTATCGCGGGCTCGTCCTCGGGCGGTATTGAGGCGTTTTACATCGGCATGGAGAACATGGATAAGTTCCGCTATATCGGCGCCCTCTCCCCCGCCTTCATCCTGTACAACAAATCGGTATGGGATACTTATCTCAACACCAAAGATTTCTCGGGCGAAGTACCGCGCGTCTACTTCTTCTGCGGCAACAGCACGAGCGATCAACTCGAACAGGCACTGTACACCAACGCAACCGCTATGGAGGGCTGGATGAAGAATCACGGCTATCCGACAGACAAGATGACCACCGTCACCGACGCGGAAGCGACGCACAGCGAGGGCTTCTGGGCGCTTTACTTCCCGGATATGCTGAGCTGGTGTATGGATCTGTAAAAAGTATATATCTGACTCCCCGCTTTCAAATAATCGTAAGCGGGGAGTTTTTTGATAAAGTCACGGATGCGGGGTGTTTCTTCAGACAAACTTCAGACGGATGCATTATCATAGCAGTAAAAGGAGGGTGATACTATGTATAAAAGAATCTTATCAATTTTGATCGTCATCGTGCTCTTACTCGGTTCGGTCTTCGTCGCAGCGGCAAGCGCGGCTGCAGCGCTCCTTCACGGCGACGTTGACGGCGACGGCGAGGTAGACGTCATCGACGCGACGCTGATCCAGCGCCACACGGCAAACATGATCACGCTCGACGAGGAGCAGCAGCAGCGCGGCAAGGTCAGCGGCGGCAGCGAGCTGTCTGTCGCAGACGCGACGCTGATCCAGCGCTACACGGCGCGAATGATCACGCGCTTTCCCGCAGAGGAAACCGACGATGATATCGTCACCGTCCGCTTCACCGACAACAAGAAGTGGGGCACTGTCTACGCTTACATCTATAACTACGCTGCCGGCGAAGCATCGGAAGAGAAGCCGGGCGTTCTGCTGACCGATCCCGTCGTCAACAGCGACGGCTATAACGAATACAGCTTTGCGGTAAATGTCGGCAAATATGACCGCGTGATCTTCAGCAGCGGTAAAAGGCAAACGATCGAAGCGCCCGTTAACAAGGCAAGCTACGGCTTTATGATCGCGGATAAAAACGCCTCTAAGTACGACGTAGACGTCTACACCGGCGGCTCATACAGCTCAGGCAAAATCAGAACCGTCAAAATGGATTTTCCCGGATATGCCGAGGGTGAACAAAAGACCGTATGGATCTATCTGCCCGACGGCTACGATCCCGACGATACAAGCAAACAATATTCCGTACTGTATATGGACGACGGTCAGGTAATGCTCGGCACCCTGCCCAACGACGATTGGCGGTGCGACAAGACCGTCCGCTCCATGATGAACAACGGCGAGGACGGCATCATCATCGTCGGCATCTCCAGTCTGGACGGCGACCGAAACAGGGAGATGGTTCCCTATCTCGGCGAGCCTGTATGGGATCCGGAATACCGCGAGCAATTTCTCGAGATCATGACAGAGGAAGAAATGCTGGAGGAATACAAGAAATACTGTCAGGGCGAGATTTTTGCAGACTTTACCGTAAATACTGTCATCCCCTATGTGGAAGCCAATTATAACGTCAATTCCGTTCGCGGCTTCACCGGCTCCTCCGGCGGCGGTCTGATGGCGTTTTACATCGGTCTGGAATACGCGGACGTCTTCGATTATGTCGGCGTGATGTCCCCCTCTCTGAACGCCTACGACGCGTCCGTATGGGACGAATATCTTAACACCAAAGACTTTTCGGGCAAGGCACCGCGGATGTACATCTTCTGCGGCAACAATCCGAAGGACGAGGTCGAACAGGGATTGTATCCCTATTCCGTCGAGGCGGAAGGGTGGCTGCTCGCGCATGATTATCCCGGCGACCGTGTCCGCACCGTTACCAACGATGATACGAAGCATCTGCATAAATACTGGGGACTCTATCTTCCCGAGCTGCTCAGTTGGGGGCTGGAGCTGTAATTTTTTCAGTGATCAGAGAATAGAGAACAAAAAATAGTTGTGGGAAAGCCTGACGGCTTTTGTATTTGTATAACTGCATAAAGAAATAACGTGCACGACTCTTTGTGTGAGTTGTGCACGTTTGTTATATTTGCAGCGTTACCGGATCATTCTATTGATCGGGTGCGGGTGTCCCGCCCTTCACTGTTATCTGTTATCTATTCTCTATTATCTGCTCTTACAGCTTCGGACCTGCCGCTACCAGCGCCTTGCCGGCGTCGTTGGTGGTATACTTGTTGAAGTTCTTGATGAAGCGCGCGGCGAGATCCTTTGCCTTTTCATCCCACTCGGCGGGATCCGCATAGGTATCTCTGGGATCGAGGATAGCAGGATCAACGCCGGGCAGCTCGGTCGGAACCTCAAAGTTGAAGTAAGGGATGGTCTTGGTGGGAGCGTTCTTGATATCGCCGCCGAGGATCGCGTCGATGATGCCGCGGGTATCCTTGATGGTGATACGCTTGCCGGTGCCGTTCCAGCCGGTGTTGACCAGATACGCCTTCGCGCCGCTCTGTTCCATGCGCTTGACCAGTTCCTCAGCGTACTTGGTGGGATGCAGCTCGAGGAACGCCTGACCGAAGCACGCGGAGAAGGTGGGAGTAGGCTCGGTGATGCCGCGCTCGGTGCCCGCGAGCTTTGCGGTAAAGCCGGAGAGGAAGTAGTACTGGCACTGCTCGGGCGTCAGGATGGAAACAGGGGGCAGTACGCCGAACGCGTCAGCGGACAGGAAAATGACGTTCTCAGCCGCGGGACCGGCGGAAATGCCGTTGACCTTTTTCGCGATCTTCTCGATATGCTCGATCGGATAGGAGACACGGGTGTTCTCGGTGACGCTCTTGTCGTCGAAATCGATCTTGCCGTCGGCGTCGACGGTAACGTTTTCGAGGAGCGCATTTCTCTTGATGGCGTTATAGATATCGGGCTCAGACTCTTTATCCAGACCGATGACCTTCGCGTAGCAGCCGCCCTCAAAGTTGAAGACGCCGTTGTCATCCCAGCCGTGCTCGTCGTCGCCGATCAGCAGACGCTTGGGATCGGTGGACAGGGTAGTCTTGCCGGTGCCGGAAAGGCCGAAGAAGATGGCAGTGTTCTTGCCTTCCATATCGGTGTTCGCGGAGCAGTGCATGGAAGCGATGCCCTGCAGCGGCAGATAGTAGTTCATCATACTGAACATACCCTTCTTCATCTCGCCGCCGTACCAGGTGTTCAGGATGACCTGCTCACGGGAAGAAACGTTGAAGATCGCGGCGGTCTCGGAGTTGAGCCCGAGCTCCTTATAATTCATGACCTTCGCCTTGGAAGCGTTGTAGCTGATAAAGTTGGGCTCAAAGTCGGCGAGCTCCTCTTCGGTGGGCATGATGAACATGTTCTTGACAAAGTGCGCCTGCCATGCGACCTCCATGATGAAGCGGATCGCCATGCGGGTATCCTTGTTGGCGCCGCAGAAGCAGTCGACGACATAGAGCTTCTTGCCGGAGAGCTCCTCGATAGCGAGCTTCTTGCACTCGTCCCATGCTTCCTGTGAAGCGGGCTTGTTATCGTTGGGATATTCGGGAGTGGTCCACCAGACGGTGTCCTTGCTCACATCGTCCATGACGATGAACTTATCCTTGGGCGAACGGCCGGTGTAGATACCGGTCATGACGTTGACCGCGTCCAGCTCGGTGAGCTGACCTTTATCAAAGCCGGTCAGGGAAGGATCCATTTCATCCTTGAAAAGCTGTTCGTACGACGGATTGTAGACGATTTCTTTGACGTCCCGAATACCGTACTTTGTTAAATCGATAGACATAATATACCTCCAGTTGCGGATGATAACGGATTCTATAACGCACACAAGGCAACCCTCAGTCGCCTGCGGCGACAGCTCCCGAGGTATGGGAGCCTATATATCCCTATTCACCCACTATAATTTTACATGGTAAATTATCCTATATTTCCGCCGAAAAGTCAAGTGCCCGCGGGAATAATAATGATCCGGACGGGTATACATCCGAAGAAATATGTCAAAGATATGGACAGATACGCAGATTTGTGCAAAAAGCTGCCCCCGAGAGCTCTCAGGGGCAAACAGATCGAAAGATATGGATTAGATCAGCTTTGCGCTGACGGTCGCAACGCCGTCCTCGGTGACGCTGTCGCAGGCAAAGACAAGTTTTTTTGTCTCGGCTGTACCGTCGGTATAGGTGATTTTCGCTTCGACCGAAACACGCTCCAGAAGCGCGGTATAGAGGGTGCTTGTGCAATCTGCGATACTGAATTGGCTGTCGTCGTAATCCTCCTGCAAGGCAGGCATTTCCAGCTTTGTTCTCGCGTGGTCGAACCAGTCGCGGATCGCCTGCCGCGCTTCCTCGGAGAGGGTCGTATCCGCGGTGTCGGCAGAAAATCCCAGACGGGTAAACATCTTTTCGTCCTCTTCCACAGAGATGACCTCAGACTGGTTCAGGCTTTTCTTATTCTCGCCTTGTGCGCCGATGCTTCCGTTTTCGACCATGTAGAGGACATCGGACACATTTTTTCCGTTGACTCTGACGTTGAATATGAAATCGCAGCTCATGCTGACTTCGCCGTCGTTTTCCTCATGGAAATCTCCGCCAACCCCGTTCAGCGTACCGACAGGAGTATAGCCGCTGTCGGATATTTCGGCGGCGTTCACGGTAATGATAAAGGGGCTTTCCTTCGGGGAAAGGGCGCTGATGCCGAATACCGCTCCGAGTAAGAGCGCGAGCGCGAGCGACGCCGCGATAACGTTCCGCTTGATATGATTTGATTTTCTGTTTTTCATAGGGATGATCTTCTCCTTTTTTTCACTGTCCCTGACGGCGGACAGCATATGTTCCACGACCCTTTCGGGCGCTTTGACGCTGTCCATCGTCTGTTCATACAGGCTTTTCTTCATTTTCTTTCCTCCTCAAGGATGGTTTTGAGCTTTTTGCGTGCACGCCGCAGGTCGGAGCTGACGGTGTTGGGGTTCATGTGCAGGATTTCGGCGATCTCGGCGATCGTGTACTTCTCGTAATAGTACAGGTAGATGATGTTCCGCTGCCTCTTCGGCAGCTCGAAGATCTCCTCCATCACATGCTCCTGCTCGGGCGCTTCGAGCGTCAGGTGGTTTTCGAGACCCTCGGTGCGGGTCTGCCACACCAGCCGCCGAAAGCCGTTACACTTGTTGACGGTGACGCGGATCAGCCAGCATTTCACTCCTTCGTCAGTTTTGTCGGCGGGGCATTTGGTGATAAGCTCCGTCAAAACGTCCTGCAGGATGTCCTCCGCATCGGCTGGATTTTTCAGATTGTTCAGCGCGATGCGGTAGATCATGTCGGAGTAGCTCCGGATATAGAATTCTGCTTTTTCGGTACCGAGTTTGATAAGGCTGACCTCCTTTCACCTATAACACGTTTTTGAACGGGCGTTTTCGTGCATTTTGAAAATATTTTAACAAAAAGTATTTGTTGACAAATACCCCATAGGGGTATATAATCAATGCATCAAGCAGATACCCTGTGGGGGTATTAAACGTTCCCCTTGAGGGGAAGGCTTGACAAGGAGGATCATATCATGCCATGTGAGCATTGTTTAACAGAGAAGAAAACACAGCGCACCGAGGACGAAAAGAAGAAGCTGATCAACCGCCTGTCGCGTATCGAGGGACAGATCCGCGGGATCAGACAGATGGTGGAAAACGACGCCTACTGCGTGGATATCCTGACCCAGAGCGCTGCGGCGAAATCGGCTTTCTCGGCTTTTAACAGAGAACTGCTGCGCCGCCACATGGAGGGCTGCGTCGTGCGCGATATCAAAAACGATGAAGCGGATATGGATGAATTGATGGATATCATCGGCAAGCTGATGAAGTAGTTTTTCAGATAACAGATAATAGATAACAGTTATGGTATCTCGCTTTGCTCGGTCAATTCTGAGAATTGGAATCCAAAACGCGCAGCGTTTCCCTTCATTGTTATCTGATCTCTGTTCTCTGTTATCTTACACCAATCCCTTTTCCAAAGAGGAAGTAGTTATGGTTACAAATCGATACAACATCGGCGGTATGAGCTGTGCGGCATGCTCGGCACGGGTCGAGAAAGCAGTCAGCGACGTGGAGGGCGTCACGTCCTGCAACGTCAGCCTGCTGACCAACTCGATGACTGTCGAGGGCAGCGCGAGCGCTGATGCAATCATCAGCGCCGTCGAGAAGGCGGGGTATACCGCGAAAGCACAGAATACCGAATCAAAACAGAATAACAAAATCAAGATCGAAAAGCCGAATGAAGTCAAGCCCATGATACAGCGGTTCATCATCTCGCTGATACTCCTGCTGGTGCTGATGTACTTCTCGATGGGACACGTGATGTGGGGCTGGAGCCTGCCCGCATTCTTTGAGCATAACCATATCGCCATCGCGCTGGTACAGCTTCTGCTCAGCGGCGCGATCATGGTGATCAACAAGCGGTTTTTTGTCAGCGGGTTTAAGGGACTTTTGCACCGCGCGCCGAATATGGATACGCTGGTGTCCTTAGGCTCGGCGGCAAGCTTCATCTGGAGCGTGTATGAACTGTTCGTGATGACGGTCACCAAAGGCGAGGCGCAGATGGAGCTGCTGCACGGGCTGTACTTCGAATCCGCCGCGATGATCTTAGTGCTGATCACGCTGGGCAAGATCTTGGAGGCGCACAGCAAGGGCAAGACCACCGACGCGCTGCAATCGCTGATGGACTTAAGTCCAAAGACCGCCGTCGTTGAACGCGACGGTCGAGAGGTTGAGATACCGATCGAACAAGTTCGGATCGGCGACATCTTCCTCCTGCGGCCGGGCATGAGCGTGCCGGTGGACGGCGTGGTGATCGAGGGCGAAAGCACGCTGGATGAAAGCATGCTCACGGGTGAAAGCATCCCTGTGGAAAAAGAAAAAGACGCGAGCGTCTACTCCGCGACCATCAACCAAAGCGGATTCCTGAAATGCCGCGCAACGCGCGTCGGCGAGGACACGACGCTGAGTCAGATTATCCGCACCGTGTATGAGGCGAGCGCTACCAAAGCGCCGATCGCGCGAATCGCAGACAAGGTCTCGGGCGTATTCGTCCCGATTGTGATCGGGATCGCTTCCATAACGTTTGCGATCTGGCTGCTGACAGGAGCTGAATTCTCCTACGCGCTGGAGCGGGGGATCTCGGTGCTGGTGATCAGCTGTCCGTGCGCGCTGGGATTGGCGACGCCCGTATCCATCATGGTCGGCAACGGCGTCGGCGCCAAGGCAGGTATCCTGTTCAAGAACGCCGAAGCGCTGGAGACCGCCGGCAAAACGCAGATCGTCGCCCTCGACAAGACCGGTACCGTCACCAAGGGCGAGCCGGAGGTCACCGATATCGTCCCCGCGGACGGCGTTACGGAAGAGGAGCTGCTGCAAGTCGCGTACAGCATCGAAAGGCTCAGCGCGCATCCGCTGGCGGCGGCGATCACAGCCTATGCGGAGTCGCAGAACCTCTCCCCTCTGCCCTGCGATGATTTCCAAAGCCTTGCGGGACACGGGTTATCGGGAACGATCGGAGGCGAGAAGGTCTATGCCGGTTCCCTGTCGTTCATCCGAACAACCATCAACGTCAGTCGGGAAACCGAAAGAAAAACCAACGCGTTGGCGGGCGCGGCGGCGGACAGCGGCAAGACGCCGATGCTGTTTGCGAAAGGCGGCAGAGTGCTGGGACTCATAACGGCAGCGGACGCCGTCAAGGATGACAGCAAAAACGCTGTCAAAGAGCTCAGGGAGTTAGGCGTCAGCGTCGTCATGATTACCGGAGACAATCAAAAGACCGCGTCTGCAATCGCCTCGTCTGTCGGCATCGATAAAGTGTACGCAAGCGTACTGCCGTCGGGGAAGAGCGAGATCATCACAGAGCTGAAGCAATACGGCAAGGTTGCGATGGCAGGCGACGGCATCAACGACGCTCCCGCCCTGACCTCCGCCGACACGGGCGTCGCGATCGGCTCGGGCGCGGATATCGCCATTGACTCGGCGGACGTGGTGCTGGTAGGCTCACGGCTGAGCGATTTGGCTGCGGCGATCCGTTTGTCGCGTCAAACGCTGCGCAATATCCATGAAAACCTGTTCTGGGCATTCATCTACAACATCATCGGCATCCCGCTGGCGGCGGGGCTGTGGATCCCGATCTTCGGGATCTCGCTGAGTCCGATGTTCGGCGCGGCGGCGATGAGCTTGTCGAGCTTCTGCGTCGTCAGCAACGCGCTGCGGCTGAATTTGTTTGATCCGCACAAGCACAGAAAAAGTAAAAAAACGGCGGTGGAATTACCCGCCGCCGCAGAAAATTCAAATGATGAAGGAGAAAAACTCATGAAAACTGTTGTCAACGTAGAGGGCATGATGTGCCCGATGTGCGAAAAGCATGTCAAAGAAGCCATCGAAAAGAACTTTGACGTAGAGAGCGTGGAGGCTTCTCACGAAGCAAACCGAGTCGAGATCACTTCCGCAAAGCCTCTGGACTATGACAAGGTCGCTGCCGCGATCACCGAAGCCGGTTATCAGCCGATGGGCTTAGAGCAGTAATCAAACAGAAACGAATTGAGGAACAGCGCGCTTCCAAGCCTCACTCTGACGAGGGAGGTGGCGCTGACCGTGCTCGGGGTCCCCAAAAAGCTCCGGCTTTAGGGTGGGGTCGTTAGCGGAACATTTATATTATACTATTATTCAATAAAACGCTTCAAAAACTGAAATCGATGTGGTATAATGTATACGGTGATGAAACGATGAGTTATACATTTACAGCACATGATTTAGAAACCATAAGAGAAGCTCGAAAGAAGAACAAGGATAAGAGA
>JAFRBX010000001.1 GCA_017404665.1 Ruminococcus sp. | reverse complement strand
GGTAAACAAGATTACTCACGTTGTGTGATAAATATACGTAACTACTCTCTCCCACTGTAATCCGTCCTTTCGAGTATATTATACTCGAAAGACTCTTTCGATGCAAGCAGCGGGGAATTAGACCCAAATTAGGTTATTAAAAACATCGAATCGAAAGGAGGGATCAGCTCAAGCCTTTGCCGGATGTTGTTCAGGGCGATATGCGGTTCGTTGTCATCGACCGGATTGAAGCCCGGACCGTCGTCCTCGACGATGATCTCGCTGCCGGTATCTGTCTTTCGGGTGACGACAGAGATGTGGATCGGGTCGCTGCTCGCGCTCATGCCGTGCTTGACGGCGTTCTCTACGATAGGCTGCAGCGTCAGCGGCGGCACGCGAAACGGGGTGTGCGGCGTATCAAAGCTGACAAAGAGGCTGTCCTCAAACTGCGCCTGCTCTACGGCAAGGTAGGCGCGGGTATGCTCCAATTCATCCTTGAACGGCACGGTATCCTCGCTTGCGATAGCGGCAAAGTTCTTGCGCAGGTAGGTGGTGAAATCCAGCGTGACCTTCTGTGCCTTATCCGCATCCTGCTTGCACAGGTAGTAAATGCCCATCATGGTATTGTAGATGAAGTGAGGCCGCATCTGCAGCACCATAATTCCGGCGCGCTGATTGGCGATCTCGCGCTGCTGGCGCATATATTGCTCCACATTGTCCATAAGGACAAGACCGAACATCGTCAGTGCGCACAAAACCATCCAGAATGAAACCAGTATTTCGACATCTGCGAACATAAACATGATGATAAAAACCGCCGTGGGAACCAGATAAATGAGAAGCGCGGTAAAAACCCTTTTCGAGAGCTTCTTGCGCCTTCTGATCAAACCCGCTATGTTGAGGATCATGATCACCGCGAGCGGAGACATCAGCAGCGGGACAGCGAACCGCGAAAGTACTGATTGTCCGATACTGTGTAGTAGAAGGCGTCCGTAAATTGAGCGGCGATCACTATGATACAAAAAACGCCCCACAGCGCTATGGCTGTCCGTAACAGTATGCTGCCTTTCGGACTTTCTGAGCAGCAATGCAGCAGAAACGGAATCAGCATAACCGTCAGCACGGAGAAAAACAGATATTCAACAAGAATGAATACTATTTCAGGTGCCGCCAAATCGGGATCGGTGTAGAAGATCATATCGACTCGGCGTCGGCTCGTTCTTTGAACCTCTGCGCATGGCGGTCACTCTCGGCGTCTTGGTCGGTATCTTCTTCATCGAGACAGGCTTCACCCTTATGTTCAGCGGCATTGCTGCTCAAGACTGACAAACCATATTCGTGTCCGCCGCGTATGTCATAATACACGGCGGATATATGATTTCTTTTGGACTCCCATGCTTTATAAAAAGTATAGCAGCGAGGGAGAATGGCGTTATCAAAAGCAGGATAAGAAGCGTCATCCGTTTGTGATCACCGCGGTCGTATTGGTGCTGATCCTATGTGTGGCGTTCTCGGTTGTCGGGACCATCTATTTTGACGAGATTTTCCATACGCAGATCACGGCAGAGATCGTCGCGCACCGCGCGGGCGGCGTGGAGGCTCCGGAAAACACTGTTAAAGGCATAGAGGTTGCCTATGAGCTCGGCGCTAAGGGCTGTGAGATCGACATCCAGCGCACCTCTGACGGATATTATGTCGTCAACCATGACGCTGACTTTACACGTGTCGCAGGCGTCAGCAAAACGCCGAACGAAATGACACTCGCTCAGGTCAAGGAGCTGAGTGTGGACGGCGAGCCTGTTCCCACCTTGGAAGAAATGCTCGACGCATCCCGCGACAAGGTGATCCTGTTCGTAGAATTAAAGGGCGAAACTGCCGACAATCAAATGGCAGATGACGCCGTCAGGATCATAAAAGAAAAAGAAATGCAAAATCAGGTAGTGCTAATTTCACTGAAATATGATATACTGGAGTATATCGAGCAAAAATACCCCGAAATGCAGACGGGCTATCTCGCGTTCATCTCTTTCGGTCAGATCGAGAACACCCCCTTTGATTATCTCGCTCTTGAGGAAGAGATCTCCACCGACGAGACCATTGCCGCTATCCATGACAAGGGCAAGAAGGTCATGGTATGGACGGTCAACGAAGAAGACGATATCGAGTATTTCATGACAAGCGACGCCGACGCGATCATCACCGACTCCGTGAAGCTGTCTGGCGAGATAAAGGAGCGGCTCTCAAAGCGCACACCGCTCGAGATCATTCTTCAGAAGGCGTACTCCTTGGTGCAGTAGAGAGCATCCGTCATCTGCTCTGACCTGTCGTGCTTGTGAATGCAGAAGCACTTAAGAATATACTGTCAAAAAAATCATAAAAGGAGAATCATCATTATGCTTAAGATCAACAAAATCATCGAAAACGGCCATGCGCTGTTTACGCTCTCAGGGAGACTCGACACCACCACTGCTCCCGAGCTTGATCAGGAACTGAGAAGCTCCCTGACCGGCGTCACAACACTTACGTTGGATATGAAGGACCTGAGCTACATTTCTTCCGCAGGACTCAGAGTGCTGCTCTCCGCTCAGAAGCTCATGAACAAGCAGGGCAAAATGACGGTCTGCAATGTGAACGAAACCGTGTATGAGATATTCGAGGTCACCGGATTTTCGGATATTCTGGATATAGAAAGGGCAGATTGATATGATCAACATTTTAGAATTGCTGGAGCAGTATACCGCTCAAAACCCCAACGGAGCGATCCTGTTTGACGACGCCCATTCGAAGGGCGTCACCTACGCCCAGCTCGACGATATGAGCGGACGCGTCTACGCGTATCTGAAGCAGAACGGTATCGGTAAAGAGAACTTTGTTCTGATTGACCTTCCGCGAGGAATACTTCCTATTATCGCGATGATCGGCGTATGGAAGGCAGGCGCGGCATGGGCGCTGGTGGAGGATACCTACGCGCCGGAGCGCATCAGCTTCATCCGCGAGGACTGCGGCTGCAAAGTGGAACTCTGCGCCGACAACTGGGACGAGATCATGCACACCGCGCCGCTGAAGGGCTATGAAGCGCACGGCGATCACGACGCTGCCTATGCGATCTATACCTCCGGCACCACCGGCAACCCCAAGGGCGTTCTGCACGAGTACGGCAACCTCAGCCGCGCGATCGAATCCATCAAGGTCGACGGCGAGACTCCCTTCAAAAGCTCCGACAGGCTTGCCCTGCTCGCGCCGATGAACTTCGTCGCTTCCGTCATCGTTATTCTGAAGGCGCTGAGCATCTTCGGCGGAAAAACCTTCGTCGTGTCCTACTCCACCATCAAGAATCCCGGCGCTCTGGCAAAATTCTTTATCAGCAAGCGCATCACTGTCACCTTCCTGACGCCCTCCTACGTCCGTAAGCTCGGCAATCAGACGGGACCGTTTCTGAGAATGCTGTTCGTCGGAAGTGAACCCGCGAACAATGTCTATAATAAGAATGTAGACCTGATCAACATCTACGCCGCCAGCGAGAGCGGCTTCGCGGTAGGCGTTTTCAAAATCGACCGCTCCTACGAGACCTGCCCGATCGGCAAGCCGGAGATCGACACAAAGATCACCCTTCTCGGCGAAGACGGCAGCGAGGTCGCCGAGGGAGAAACCGGAGAGCTGTGCTTTGAGAATCCGTATGTCCGCGGATACATCAACCTGCCTGAGCAGAGCGCAAAATCCTTCATAAACGGCGTCTATCACACCGGCGACCTTGCCAAAAAGGACGAGAACGGCAACTATATACTGCTCGGCAGATCGGGCGATATGATCAAGATCAACGGCAACCGTATCGAGCCCGCCGAGATCGAGGCGGCGGTTAAGCAGGCGCTCGGTATCGAATGGGCAGCCGTGCGCGGCTTTGAGGATGCTGACAAAAGCTACCTCTGCGCCTATTACACCGCTGATATACAGGTCGACACCGAATCGCTCCGCGCGGAGCTTTTGAAGCGTCTCCCCTACTATATGATCCCCGCCTACTATCTCAAGATCGATACGGTGCCCCTGAAGGCTACCGGCAAGCTCGATCGAAAGGCCCTGCCCGCGCCGAAGATCGACGACTTCAAGAGCGATTATGCCGCGCCCACGAACGAGATCGAAGAAAAGCTCTGTCACGCGATGGAAAAGGTCTTAAAGCTCTCGCAGGTCGGCATCAACGACGATTTCTATGAGATGGGCGGCGATTCACTCGGCTCCATCGATCTGATTACCGAAGCTGATCTGCCCGGACTGAATACCTCCGAAGTCTTCCGCGGCAGAACGCCCGCAAAGATTGCCGCGCTGTATCAGGAGATACTCGAGAACAACGACGGCGAGAGTCCTGACGAGAAGAACGACGCGTCGCTGAAAGAGGAGCACCCGCTGACAACAGAGCAGCTGTATATGGTCGACTACCAGCTGTACACCCCCAACTCCACGATGTATAACCTGTTCTCCATGATGAAGGTCGGCACCGATTTCTTCGATATGGAGCAGATGGCGGCTGCCCTCAAAAAGGTCATCGCGAATCACCCGGCTCTCCTGACCACCTTCGCGTGGAACGAGGACGGTGAGCTTGTCCAGAGATATTCTCCCGAGAACCTGACGGATATCCATGTGGAAAAGCTGTCGGAATTCGAGATGAAATTCGTCAAGGACACGCTGGTATATCCCTTCAAGATCGTCGGCGGCAAGCTGTTCCGCTGCCGCGTGTTCGAGACTGAAAAAGCCGGATATGTTTTCTTTGACGTACACCATTCCCTGTTCGACGGCACCTCACTGAAGGTTTTCCTCGGCGACGTCGGCAAGGCGTACATGGGCATGGAGATGGACAAGGACTACTACTATCTCATGCTCAAGCGGCGTGAAGAAGCGGTGAATACCGCGTTCTATGAGGAAAGCAAGAAATACTTTGAGGACCGCTACGACAACATCGACTGGTCCTGCTATCCCAATCCCGACCATGAGTCCCGCGAGAACGAAATGGGCGAGCTGTTCGGCGAGCTGGATATCGAACAATCGCAGATGAAAGCGGTGGAACGCGCCTACAAGATCAGCCGAAACGAGTTCTTCATCACCGTGGCTGCGCTGGCAATCTCGATCTACAACGACGCGCCCGATATCAAGCTGTCGTGGATCTACAACGGCAGAGAGGATATGCAGATGCTCAGCTCCGTAGGTCTTTTGTTCCGCGATCTGCCGGTGGGTATCCGTTTCAAGGACAGCGACACCCTGCGCAACGTCTTCGCCGACGTCCATGAACAGGTACAGAAGGGCATCGAGCACAGCTGTTACCCCTATGTCGACTCGGTCAATCAGGTCGGCAGCGGTGAGGCGGCATACCTGCTCTATCAGCAGGATATCCGCGATATGGGCGGTCTCGAAGGCTTTGATATCGAAACAGTAGACGTCCGTCAGAATCAGGCGGCGTCCCAGACGATCCTCGATATCGAGATTCTCGACGGCGCGGACGGTCTGCAGGTGATGATCGACTTCGCGGCAAGCAGATATGATGAAGCAAGCATCGAGAGATTCAAGAGCATTTATGTCAGACTCGCGCAGGCTATGGTGACCCATAACTCGCAGGCTGACGTCACGATCGCGGAGATCAAGAAGAAGGTTTCCGATAAAAAGAACTTCTTTACTGAATTTGTCAGCATATTCAGAAGAAAAAAATAATGCGTTCAGGAATTGAGAAGCAAGGCAGCGTTTTGTGATCAACGCATCCTATTTCGCGATCAATGTAGTCTATCACATCAAAAACTGATAACCCAAAAATAAGATTATTCATCAAAAAGAGTCCTTCACACACGTTGAAGGACTCTTTTGCGTATTCGATATTCTGTTCTTTGTTCAGGACATTTCTCCGACGTGATAAGGATCAATCAATTCTGCGAGAAAACGCTGAATCTTTGTTGCGTCGGTAATATCCAAACCGTCGCCGTCTACATCAGCTGCTTTCTCATTGAACGACGGGACAGTAAAGTCAACGAGTACTCTTTGAATCACAGTTGCGTCAAGGATCGTTACAACGCCGTCGCCGTCAGCGTCACCGATCATGTGCGTTTCGGCAGGCAGCGCATAGTACGCGCTGAGCCATTCGTTTCGATCTCTGAGCCAACTGCGCAGATAATCCACATTGGCGTCAAAGGCAGTATCCGGACGGCGCTGAACATTGACCCACCATTTGGCGGGACTCCAGCCTGCGTCGTTAAAGTTACGGCTGAAAAGCTCGCCGTAGTCGTTGAGCAGCTCATCCATCAGACCGCCTTCAGAATAAATATTTTCGATATAGCCGCTGTATTCGTTATATGCAGCGCAGATTTCATCATTGAACCAATCGTAGGAGCACAGATATTTGTAAAGATGGCGCTCGGCGGCAAAGAGTCCGTCGGTCTCGGTAGAAGCCCTTGCGGTCGCCGAGTAGTTTGCGTTGCCGTTGCCCGCGGCGAGGTCATAGTCCCACGCGGGACCGGCATAGAGCACTCCGTCCTTACAGTAGAAGAATACGGAACTGAAATCAAAGTCGACCGTTTTGTACAGCTCATTGAGCAGATAGAAGCGGGTAAAAGATGGGATGTCGATCCTCTCGGCGATCACGTCACGGTCACCGCTTTTAATGACAGCCATGATCTCGTCCATCGTGCTTTGGATATAGGCAAGCTGATCGGCGTTCGGCTCCTCCGGCTCACTGACCGCAAAGCGGATGCCGTCCGTCTTGAAGTAAGTAACGTCGGATTCACTGCGGGTCGCCTCGCGTTCGATCAAAAAGTCTTTCATCCCGTCGTTGCTCTCTATATCGATGTCAACGCGATCCGTGCCCTCCTGCACCGGCTCCGTCAGCACATAGCAGCCGCGGTAGCTGTCGTCCACCCACAGCTCGACATAGCGCTGCTGCGAGGTGAATTTCAGACCCATCTCCCGGGCAAAATCAAGGGCGATATAGTTGCGCATGAGGGTAGGATCAAAGGCGTTGGCGAGCAGCGCCCATTTTTTGCCTTTTCCCATACCGAGAACGTCCTTTTTCTTTGCGAACTTAAAGGTAAATGCCTTTTTGGCGACAGAGGTCAGGGCAGTGCTGTTGCCGCGAACCTTGAACTGTACCGCGTCCGTGAGCACACTGCCGTCAGTGTCAGCGATGGTAATATCGGCATTGACATAGCCGTCAGCCTTTTGCAGTGTCGTGCCGCTGCCGTTCTCAGTGGTGACGCGAATCTGCGGCACGAGGATGTTCCCGGTCGAGTCATCGTTCGCTTCTTCTGCCGAAGCAGTGAAAGAGCAAAGGTTAAATAGCGAGAAGACAAGAACGGTCAGGAGCAGGAAAGATAGTATCTTTTTCATCGTGAGTTACCCCTTATGCCGGAATTGCATACCAAATGATAGTACGATCATCCCTTGCGCTTGAAGACGCGGTCGCCGAGCTTGAACAACATCGGGTATACGCCGATGGTGACGAAGATGATCATACAGTAGCGTACCGCGCGCACCGCGTAGGACGCCATCGTGGCGGAGTCGAGGAACTCCTTGCTGAACGGAAGCTTCAACAAAGTGCTCAGTCCGAAGTAGACGCCTACGCCCAGCACCACGCGCAGGATAATGCGCAGGATATTGCGCGTGTTCTCAAATCTGACGAATCTTTCCTCAAATTCCACCGCGAAGATGAAGCCGATCAGGATGCCGAAGGCGGTGTAGTAGTCTGTGCTCCTGCAGTAGAACCACCCCGGAAGGGCGATCAGCACCAGCAGCCCGTAGAAGATCCAGCGGTTTTTGATCGCGCGCTGCAGTGCGGGAACGAGGAAAATGACGATCAGACCCAGCGCCCAGCCGCACAGGACGTCCGTCGGATAATGTACGCCGACGCAAAAGCGCGAGATACCTACCAGCAGCGGAAGGACAATGCCGATAATCATCAGGATTTTGTTCTTTTTATAACGTCCGAGAGAGGTGTACAGGGTTACGGCGTTGGTCGAGTGACCGCTCGGGAAGGAGTAGCCCTGTGCCGAGATATCATAGATATCCGCGCCCCTTTCCACGGGCTTGAGGCACTTGATGCCCGCGTGATCGAAGTACGGTCTGCGCCTGAGAAAAATGTTCTTGACCATGGGGTTGAGGGTGATGCCGACCAGAACATTCAGTCCGACATATTTGCCGTACTCCTTTTCCCAGCACCAGTACAGAAAGCCCAGTACCGCAACGCACACCAGCTGTTCTCCCATCTCGCTGAACACAGATGCGATCACCGTGCCGACAGAGCCGAGCCATGACTGGATCCACTGCATCAGCGCGACTTCCCATTCAAAATAAAACGTGTTTCCCATTATCTCCTCTCCTTTTCTGAAGGTTGATATTATTATAAATGACATGGTTTTTTCTGTCAATCATTCTTCGTTGCATCGGCACAAGAAATCGCGCTTCGCGCGCATTTTGTATCGCCATCGCCCGTTTCTGCGCAGCAGAAAACCGGGCGGGCATATAAACACGAGCACGAGAGCGGTCCACGTCAATCTAATTTAGTAATCTTATTGTATCTTATAAAGGAGCAGTTACAGCCCTCCCTGCGTAAGGGAGGGTGATGCGAAGCACCGGGAGGGTCGACATGGCAGGAACGAATAGAAATCATCTGACATATTCGATTCTGCCGGGGCGACCCCTCTGTATCTTTCCTCGCCGGAGACGGCTTCTTCTGCGAAGACAGCCGACCCCTTTGTCCGCTTTGCGGACATTTCCCCTAGCAGGGGAATCTCCCCTTGTCCTGCGGACATTCCCCC
>JAFRBX010000044.1 GCA_017404665.1 Ruminococcus sp. | reverse complement strand
TTGAAGATTGAATCAATTCACATATTTTTTTCACGCAAATATACACACACGTCAATCTGATTTGCAACGATCGAATCAGCACACACGCTTCCAAGCCTCCCTCGTCAGAGGGAGCCGAGTAGACGCTCTGCTCCTCGTTTTAAGCCTTTCCCTTGATGATGTGTCGGTGTTCAGGCAGACGTTTACCAAGCCTTTCCCTTGATGATGTATCGGTGTTCAGGCAGACGTTTACGAGCCTTTCCCTTGAGGGGAAGGCTTTTAGACGTACTTTCTCATTTATTACAATCTGTCACTATCATAGCAATTCGGTGACAGAATTAGATTCACGTGCCTGTGAAGAGGAATTATATTGACGTTCGCGGTTTTTGCCGCTATAATGAGAGCATCACAATACTCGGAGGCTAACCATGCGATTAGATAAGTATTTGAAGGTTTCCCGCATCATCAAGCGCCGCACCGTCGCCAATGAGGTGTGCGACGCGGGTAAGGCAGTCGTCAACGGCAAGGTTGCCCGCGCGTCGTATGACGTGAAGGTCGGCGATGTGATCGAGCTGAATTTTGAGTCCCGCTCGGTCAAATTCCGCGTGGATAAAGTGGTTGAAACCATCCGCAAGGAGGATGTGTCCTCGATGTATACGCCGCTGTAGTTGTCAGTGAATAGTGATTAGTGATCAGTGATTGACGAAGGAGCAAGCGATGTGTTTTATCTGTGACAGAATAGAAATGATCAGGCAGGGTGAAAACCCTTTCTTTGTCAAAGAACTTGATACAGGTTATGTCGTCATCGGCGATCACCAGCATTTTACCGGCTACACGCTGTTTTTGTGTAAGGATCATGTCACAGAGCTGCACCATCTCGACCGTAAGAGGAAGGTAAAGTATCTTGAGGAAATGTCGCTCGTCAGCGAGGCGGTCTCAATAGCGTTCAGCGCCGAAAAAATGAACTGTGAGCTGCTCGGCAACGGCGACGCGCATCTGCACTGGCATATTTTCCCGCGCAGAGAGGGTGATATAGGTTCCTGCGGTAATAACGGCAAGGGTCCCGTGTGGTGGTATCCTATGGAAAAGATGTATGACGAAAAAAACCGACCGTCGACGGAACGCTTGGAAGAGCTGAAGACAAGATTATCGGTCGCGCTTGATCTTATTCTGCAATCATAAAACAGTAAATCCCCTCATATAATCAAATGATATGATGATATGGGGGACTCTTTATGCCTGACAATATGATGAAAAAGCCGCATATCCTGACGCTGGATAACCGCAGACTGCTGACGCTCAGCGGAGTGGAGGATGTATCGGGCTTTGACGAGCAGACCATCAGCGTCAAGCTCAGCGACGCGTCGCTGGTCGTCAAGGGAACAGGGCTGCACATCAGCAAGCTGAATCTGGAGAGCGGCGATGTGGTGATCGACGGTCAGATCAGCTCTTTACAATACCTCGGCGCATCGTCGGGATCGCTGCGCTCAAGGCTTTTCCGCTGATGGGGATCACTCTGTCCGCCCAGACAGCTTACTTTTTATGGTCGCTGGTGATGGGGCTGGCGCTCGGGATGATGTACGATATCGTCAGAGCCGCCCGCATGCTGCTGCGAGCCGGCAGGCTTCATGTGACGATTTCCGATATCATTTTTTTCGCCGTGTGCGGGGTGCTGACCTCGCTGTTTGCTTTGCCCTTTAACAAAGGCGGCGTCAGAGGCTTTATCGTATTCGGTGAAGCGGTTGGATTTCTTGCGTATCGGCTGACATTGGGCAGCATTATGGGTAAGGTATACGCTTTTTCAGCGCACGTTTTGCGCAGTTTTGTGCAAAAAATACGAAAACTTTTAGAAAAAATTTTCAATTACCTATTGAAAGCCATAGGGGTTATGTTGTATAATATAAGCGCAGTAATAGATAATTATCGCCAAAGAGCGTCAAATAAAAGAAAAGCGGTACATATCTCTGCGGCAGAGAAGCAAAAGAAACGCCGCAGGTGAAAGACATGTTCCGACAGATAAAGGATTGTATATGGATTTTAAATGGATAAAAAAACCGCAGACCGCAGCTCAAAAGGCGCGTAAAGGCACTGAAAAAGAGCAAAGCGAAGGCAGGAGACTCTCCCGCCCGGCTTTCGTGCTGATCGCGCTGGTTGCGGTCGCGTTTTTGATTTACTCCATGATCTCGATCATCAACATCAAATCGCAGATCAGAGAGCGCAAAGCGGAGCTCGAGGAGCTCAATGAGCAGATCACGGTACAGGAGATCAAAAACGCGGAAATTCAGAAGCTGTATGATTCTACCGGCACGGACTCTGACTTTTCAACCCTTGCGGAGCAGATCGCCCGCGACGACCTCGACTATGTCAAGGAGGGCGAGAGGGTATTTGTCAACGTGGCGGGAGACTGAGTTAAAAGGCATACTGTCAAAAGCGTGAGGGGCTTTTGATGATATAGATTTTGTTAAGGGGAAAACATCTGAATGGCATTGAGTGTAGGCGCAATCGTAAACGGAAAGGTAACAGGCATCACCAACTTCGGCGCTTTTGTCGAGACGGAGAACGGAACAAGGGGGATGATCCATATCTCGGAGATCTCCCGCTCCTATGTCGAGGATATCAAATCTGTCCTTAAGGTGGGACAGGCTGTAACGGTGAAGGTGATCTCTGTCGCTGAAGACGGCAAGGTCGCGCTGTCCATGAAGCAGCTGGAAAAAGCAGATGAAGGCAGAAAGGCAGCGGCTAACCGCAAGCAGCGTACCCGCGAGCCTCAGAAACCGCGAAAAAAATATGAGCCCGCTCCTCCGGTCACCTCTCCGGGCGACTTTGAGTGGCAGAGCTCGTCGGGCGGCGGCTCCTTTGAGGATATGATGAGCAAGTTCAAGCGTACCTCCGAGGATAAGATGTCCGACCTCAAACGTGGCGAGAGCCGCGGCTATTCCCGTCGCGGGAACGGCGGCGGTCGTAAATAAATTATTGCTGGGAGGCATTACTATGAAGATTACCTACACCGAGCGCAAGGTTAATCTGAGGGACAACTTCAAACAGAGAGTCGAGAAGAAGCTTGCAAAATTCGACAAGATCTTCTCCGACGAGGCACAGGCGTTTGTTGTTGTGACCCTTGACAAAAGCTCTCAGACCGTTGAGATCACCATCCGCGACAGATCCATGGTCTACAGAGCTGAAAAAACAATGCCTGAAATGAACGACGCGGTAGATAAGTGTATCGACGTCCTCGGCCGCCAGCTCAGGAAGAACAAGTCCAGGCTGGAAAAGCGGCTCAGACAGGGCTCGCTCGAGGAACTGGTGGCTCCTGAGGAAGAGCCGGTGATCGAGGAAGAGGATTACACGATCGTTCGCACCAAGGAGATTCCCGTCAAGCCGATTTCGGTGGACGAGGCGATCCTGCAGATGAACATGGTTGGACACAAGTTCTATATGTTCACCAACGCCGAGACAAATGAGGTTAACGTAGTGTATCTGCGTGACGACGGCAAGTATGGATTACTTGTCCCTACGACCGACGATTGACGCCTTGAGCTGAGAGATCCGACGCCGTTGATGACGGTAATGCACGCTAAGTGAATCGGAGCGGACAGCGTTTCTGCTGTCCGCTTTCTGTATATACAGATTGTCATTGCGAAGCCCCAATGGGGCTGTGGCAATCTCAACCGAATGACATGTTTTTCGTTATGACACAAAGAGGAGAGATAATATGCAGTTTGTCGCGCCGTGTCTGCTGGGACTGGAGGGACTTGCCGCCAACGATTTGAAATTCAAAGGAATATCGGATGTTCGCGCCGAGAACGGCAGGGTGCTGTTTGGCGGCGATGAAAGCACGCTGGTGCGCGCTAATCTTTGTTCGAGTCTCTGCGCGAGGGTATTCATTCTGATGGCGGAGTTCGAGGCGAGGGATTTTGACGCGCTGTTCGAGGGCGTCAGGGCGGCTGAATGGAGCCGCTTTATCGGCGAGCGCGACGCGTTTCCCGTCAAGGGCAGCAGCCTTGACTCGTCACTGACGTCGATCCCCGCCTGCCAGAAGATCATCAAGAAGGCGGTCGTTGAAAAGCTGCGGGCGCGGTATCATACCGCGTGGTTCGAGGAGGACGGCGCTGTGCATCAGATCCAGTTCCGTATCTTCAAAAACCGCGTCAGCATCTATCTGGATACCACCGGTCCTGCGCTGAACAAGCGCGGCTACCGCGCCCTGTCTGGCGACGCGCCGCTGAAGGAGACGCTCGCCGCCGCCATGGCGGAGCTTGCCCGCGTCAGAAAGGATCATATCGTCGTCGATCCCTTCTGCGGCAGCGGCACGATCTTGATCGAAGCTGCCCGCAAAGCTTTGAATATCATGCCCGGCATCGACCGCAGCTTCGCGTTTGAAGGCTGGAGTCAGATCGACCCGGCGATCATCGAACAAGAACGCACCCGCGCCCGCGGCGAAGAGCGCCATGACGCTTTGTTTTGCGCATACGGCTATGATATTGATGAAGCGTCGCTGGAGCTGGCAAAGAACAATGCCGCACTTGCCCGTGTCGCCGACCGTATCCTGTTCAAAAAGCGGGATATCCGCGATTATGCCGACGAGTTCGAACGCGTCAGCGTGATAACCAACCCGCCCTACGGCGAGCGTCTGCTGGATGTGCAGGCGGCGCGGGAGCTTTACCGCGTGATGGGGGAGAGATTCGCGCCGAAGCCGCAGCACTCCTATACAGTTATTTCACCGGACGACAGCTTTGAAAAGAGCTTCGGCAGACCTGCCGACAAACGCCGCAAGCTCTATAACGGCACGCTGAGATGCAATGTCTATATGTATTACAAATAATTCTGATATAGAATCAAAATCTGCCATATTTGACTTTTTCCTCAAAATGCGTTATGATATAGGACAATCAGAATGCATAAGCATATCACCCGAACGCGTCAGCGCATAAAGGAGGCTTGCATGAAGAAGAATTTGGCTGTTATCATCAGCGTGATCCTGATCATCGCGGTTATCGGCGTCGTGGTATTCGCCGTTGTGACGGCGATGAACAAGCAAAATGAAACCGACAGCATTGCTGCGACAAATGATTCCGCCCAGGCGACAAATCCCGTGATCGAAACGCTCTACAGCGAGCACTATAAGGTCGGTATCATCCAGACGGGCTTAGGCAGCGCCAGTAAGGATTGCTACGGCGGTTTTATGATGGAGCTGGACGAGCGCAGCGTGCTTGGAAATCTCGAGGTCGTCTATATCGTTGAGGACAACGAGGATCTGTGCCGCAACAAGATCCAAGAGCTGGTAGACGGCGGCGATATCGATCTGCTGTATACCATCGGACGGTTTGCTTCCGAGACCGCCGCAGAGATCACGAAGGATATCCCGATCGTGTTCGGCGCGGTGAACAGCCCCGACGAGGTCGGCTTGGTAGAGAGCAACGAGGTCCCCGGCGGCAACGTCACCGGCGTTTCGAGCTATACGCCCTGCTTTGAACAGATCGATCTGATCAAGACGATCCTGCCCAACGCGAAGAGCGTAGCCGCTCTCTACAGCGCCACCGATCAGGACGCAGTCCTGCAGGGCATCATCGCAGCGCGAGAGGCGGAGAATATCGGGCTGAAATGCGCGCAATATACGATCGAGGACAAGGCGGCGCTGGAAACCGCCCTCAAGAAGGTCAAGGACGAGAAGGACGACGTGATCTATGTCCCTGTCGACAAGTTCCTCAGCTCCAATTTTGCCACCATCATCGACTTTTCTTATGAAAACAAGATCCCTGTGATCTGCGGCGACGAGGCAACGCTCACACAGGGAGCGCTGGGCACCAGTGTGATCAACTACGAGTCCATCGGCAGAAAAGCGGCGGGTATGGCGGAGGATATCCTGTTCAACAAGAAGGACGTCGCCACCCTGAGCGTCATGTATAAGCACGACTGCACCAACATGGTCAACAAAGCCGCGCGCGACAAGCTCGGCGTCGAGATCCCGGCGACTGCGCTGGGCGAGATCGAGCTGTGGGAAGCACCGACCGAGCTGCCCACAGAAGCGCCCGCTCCCACACAGGCTCCGGCAGCTGAGACGGAAGGTCAGGCAGAAGAATAAGTAATAGTATCATCAAAGAGTTTTACACATCGAGCATCGCCTTTCACAGGGCGGTGCTTTTGTATTGCTTATACGGAATGAATTATTAACTTTTTGTGAAATCGCAAAATCTACTTGATTTTTTCCATAATATGGTATACAATAGATTTAGCACTCAGGGACAAAGAGTGCTAAAAACCGAAAATCGGTTGAGATTGCCGAAGGGTTTTACCCTTCGCAATGACGATTGTATTTTTAAGGAGGAATAGATATGACCATCAAACCCTTACTCGATAAGGTAGTATTAAAGCTTGACGACGCCGAGCAGACCACCGCTTCCGGCATTGTGCTGTCATCCGCCGCTCAGGAGAAGCCACAGTACGCGAATGTCGTCGCGGTCGGTCCCGGCGGTATGGTCGACGGCAGCGAGGTCGTCATGACCGTCAAGGTAGGCGACAAGGTGATCGCGTCCAAGTACGCAGGCACCGACGTTAAGGTCGACGGCGAGGAGTACACCATCGTCCGTCAAAGCGATATTTTGGCTATCGTAGAATAATTTCGGGAGGTAAATGATTTATGGCTAAACAGATTATATACGGCGAGGACGCCCGCAAGGCGCTCCAGTCCGGTATCGACAAGCTTGCCGATACCGTCAAGATCACCTTAGGCCCCAAGGGCCGCAACGTAGTGCTGGATAAGAAGTTCGGCGCTCCGCTGATCACCAACGACGGCGTTACCATCGCCAAAGAGATCGAGCTCGAGGACGCTTTTGAGAACATGGGCGCTCAGCTCGTCAAGGAAGTTTCCGTCAAGACCAACGACGTCGCCGGCGACGGTACCACTACCGCGACCCTGCTCGCGCAGGCGCTCGTCAGCGAGGGCATGAAGAACGTTGCCGCGGGCGCAAACCCGATGGTGCTCAAGAAGGGCATCGCGATGGCAGTCGAAGAGGCTGTTAAGGCGCTCACCGCGAACGCCAAGGCGATCTCCGGCACCGACGATATCGCCCGTGTCGCCACCATTTCCTCCGGCGACGAATATATCGGCAAGCTGATCGCCGAGGCGATGGAGAAGGTCTCCACCGACGGCGTCATCACTGTGGAAGAATCCAAGACCGCCGAGACCTACTCCGAGGTCGTCGAAGGCATGATGTTCGACCGCGGCTATATCGCGCCCTACATGGTCACCGATACCGACAAGATGGTCGCTGAGATCGACGACGCGCTCATCCTGATCACCGATAAGAAGATCTCCAACACACAGGAGATCCTGCCCCTCTTGGAGCAGATCGTCCAGTCCGGCAGAAAGCTGGTCATCATCGCCGAAGACGTCGAGGGCGAAGCGCTCACGACCTTAGTGCTCAACAAGCTGCGCGGCACCTTCACCTGTGTTGCGGTCAAGGCGCCGGGCTTCGGCGACAGACGCAAGGAAATGCTGCAGGATATCGCAATCCTCACCGGCGGCACCGTCATCACCTCCGACCTCGGTCTGGAGCTCAAGGACGCTACCCTCGCCCAGCTGGGCGAAGCGCGTCAGGTGAAGATCACCAAGGAAGACACCATCATCGTCGACGGCAAGGGCGACCAGAACGAGATCAAGAACCGCGTCAGCCACATCCGTCAGCAGATCGAGTCCACCACCTCCGATTTCGACCGCGAGAAGCTGCAGGAGCGTCTGGCAAAGCTCGCTGGCGGCGTAGCGGTCATCAAGGTCGGCGCTTCCACCGAGATCGAGATGAAGGAAAAGAAGATGCGCATCGAGGACGCGCTCTCCGCTACCAAGGCGGCTGTCGAAGAGGGCATCGTCGCGGGCGGCGGCGTCGCGCTGATCAACACCATCCCCGCAGTATCCGCGCTGCTCGACACCGCGAACGGCGACGTCAAGACAGGCGTACAGATCGTGCTCCGTGCGCTGGAAGCTCCCATCAAGCAGATCGCAAAGAACGCGGGTCTCGAGGGCTCCGTTATCGTCGAAAACATACGCCGCGAGGATAAGGTCGGCTACGGCTTCAACGCGCTGGATGAAGAGTACACCGATATGATCTCCGCCGGTATCGTCGACCCGACTAAGGTCACCCGTTCCGCGCTGCAGAACGCCGCGTCCGTCGCTGCGATGGTACTCACCACCGAAAGCCTCGTCGCGGATATCAAGGAGCCGGCTCCTGCCGCTCCCGCCGCACCCGACATGGGCGGCATGTACTGATGACTTTATCAGTGACCGGTGATTAGCGGTCACTGAACAGTTAATGGTATAAAAAATGGGCTATGGAAACAAGGTTGGTTTCCATAGCCTTTTTGTGTTAAATTGTAGGGATGACCATTGGTCATCCGCAGAATGACGGGCGTTAATGTTATCGAAAACGTAAGATAGGATTATAAGGCGTCTGCCATGCGGACGAGCAATGCTCGTCCCTTCCAAATAATCTATTTACGGGATGAAACGGAAAGGCTTCCACCTCATCCGTCACCTTGACGGTGACACCTTCCCCTCAAGGGGCAATGTCGTCAACTTAAGGTGGCTCATACAGCCCTCACAGCGTTTGCGGAGGGTGCCCGTAAGGGCGGGAGGGTCGACATGGTAGAAACGAATCAATATCATCTATGTCTTTCGTTTCAGCCGGGGCGACCCCTCTGTATCTTTCCTCGCCGGAGACGGCTCCCCCC
>JAFRBX010000043.1 GCA_017404665.1 Ruminococcus sp. | reverse complement strand
TTGTGTTCCGTTTCTTGTTCCAATGTCGCCAAATGTTCTTGTAATCTTTCTAATCCATCCATTTTGACCACCCATCTATGTTATACCATATATGGGCTGTAATGGTGGTTACATCTTTATGACAGAATTAGATTGACGTGTGGATTTAACGTTTTTTATAGATCAACAAACTGAGCAACAAACTGCTGCACATATGCGCCACATCATCTGCGCCACATCAATATTATTACCGTCTGAACGCCGTTTAGCCATACTATGTATTGGTAATATAGTCGACCGATCCGTCATCTGACACCACAACGCCGAGCGCTTTTGCATGCAGCGTTGTTATGTACAGAACCAAGCTGTTATAGCGAGATCCCCTGCTGCCGGTGCCCTGCTCATATCCCTCGGGAATGGTCCCGTCAAACACACAGCTTATCGCTCCGCAATTTCCGTGGATATCCAGAATAAGACCTCCGTCTATCTTTGTGATCGGTCTGAGGAGCCGTTCTGTCTCTTCCTCATTGCACAGCGAGAAGTCGATCTCACGCTCCAGCTTGATGCCGTGTCCGGCGCCGGTATGGGTCAGTCGCTCAATTTCAGAATCAAACTTTTCTCCGGAATAGATGACTATTGAAGTCCCGTGCCCAAGCCCAGTAATGACTCTTGTTATCTTTAATAATGTTTCGACGTCCGATTCCTTCACCTCATCGCCGAACGCCTGATGCAGCTTATTCAAAAAGTCCTTTTGAGAAAATTCTCCGACGCTGACAGGCTGATAGCTGCCGTTTTCATATTTAAAAAGATACTGATCCTTTATCGCGGCTTTCCAGCTCATATGCCCGCTAAACATTACGCGCAGCGCCAACAGGCTTTCAGCCGCTTCCTGTGAGATCACGCCGAACACACGATAATCGTCGCGGATCGCTTTCATCACCAGATAATTTTCCCGCCCCGCCGATTCGAGCAGTTTTCTAATGAAGCGAATATTCCTTGGCTCAAATACGATTTGTTCAGCATACCGGACGATATAGTCAAGACCGTAATTTTCATATTGAACGGGAAGAAAAATGATGTTTGCATAACATTCCTTTCCCTCATATAACTGACCGGAGAGGTTTATGATCAGGTCGATGTCCGGAAAATCGGGAAAATGGCGACAAATATGCAGAACTCTCTGCGTTGCCTTCACTAATTCGTCTTTCGGAATATCCTTCATGTCAACAACGCCGCGTTTTCTGATTTCCTTCTCCAGCAAACAAGCGCTCATATTTATCACCTGCCTCTTGTCATATTATAAATATCCCGCGTTGTTTTGTCAATTAATGCAGAATCCGTTTTGTTCCTCCCGTATCAATTATTATACCCCTTTTCTTTCACTGAATAAATGCATGCATCTGTAGAATTTTGTCGAACCGATTTGTTGCGGATACACAAATATTCTTAAACAAAACTGTTAGCACATTATTTCAGCAGCCTGATCGATTTCCGAAAATGATATTTGTGATAATACGCAAGGAGATCATGTTTCATTCAGATTTCCGATTATAAGCAAAAATGAATACTTTCAAATAAAATGCGAAAACCCCTCGCGTTGGTCATAAAAGGGTTTTGGAGTTTAATCAAATTTTCTCATATGCAGAAAAACAAATGTATAAGGATAAATGCTGCATATATACTATTTAAAAATAGGCAGAAAGCCGACCTCAGAAGGAAGTCGGCATTTTTCATATAAGCCGCTTGAAAACATGTATGATGACAACCCGCAAGCTATCGTTGATAAATCCTTTTACCTGTGATATATTGTATTCATTACAGGGTAAACGGAGGCAAAGAAATGTATTTGACCCGAGTAAAAAACGGAAATCCCGACAACAAGCAGAAGATCGTCGTCGCCGCGGCGGAAAAAGACTATGAGCTGTATTACAGGCAAACAGCCGAGCTTCTCCTCAATAAGAAAAACTGCGCCGTCATCTCCTACATCGAGCTTGCCAACGTCAGCCGGTCTTCCTCTCTCGAAGAAACGCTTGATCAGGGCTTTGTTCTGATGGTTTTCATCGTTACGAACAGGCTGACGGAGAACGCCGCAGAAGCGGCTGAGATGCTGGAGAAAGCAAATCGTCATCAGTTGCCTGTGCTGCCGATCCTTTGGGAAAATCTTCATGATTTTTTGCTGTACAACACCCTCTTTGAAAACAGACAGTTCCTGAATCCGCAAAGCGCGGATTCGACAGAGATCCCTTTCGACAAAAAGCTCGGCGATTATCTTGACAGCATCATGTCCGATGACGATACCCTCCATAGGATCGATGAAGAATTAAGCGAAAGGGTCTTCCTGAGCTATCGCAAGGCGAACCGCGCATATGTCAATAAGCTGTTTCGCGCGATCCATAATGACCCCGTTCTGATGGACGTCGGCATCTGGTACGACGAATATATCGCAGGCGGCGATGATTTTGAAGCCGATATTTTTTCCGCGATCGACAGAAGCAGCGTCTTTTTGCTCTGCATTACCGACAAGCTGCTGTGTGAAGATAACTATGTGAAAGACCATGAGTATCCTTATGCGGTAAAGAAGAATCTGCCCGTGATCGCCGCGGCGATGGAGGATTGCGATCTTTGTGAGGTACAAAAGCAGTTTGAAGGTCTCAACAACATCATTCCTTTCTCAGACAAAGAAAGGCTGACGGAAGAACTGAAAAAGCACATCACACCGAACCAGAGCAAAACTGCCGAGCATTGCTATTATACCGGGCTTGCCTATCTGTATATGAGATACGTGGAATACGATCCTCAATTTGCTTTTGTCGCGATCATGCAGGCTGCAAAGATGGGTTTGCCGGAAGCAGCTATGCGACTCTCCGTCATGTTCAGAGAAGGACAAGGGATCGAACGCGATCACGAAAAATCGATGGATATGCAAATGGTCGCGGTCGAACTGCTGGAAAAGAAGCTCAGCGATCCATCTCAGAACACCGATTCTACAATCGACCGTTACCTTAATCTGTATTTAGAAACGACCCTGACTCTGGGAAACGAGCTGCTGATGAACGGTCATTACTCCCGTGCATTGACCTATTTCAAAAAGTTCACCGAACTTTTTCCGACGCCCGAAAGCGATGAGGAGCAAAAGGTCTATTCCGCCGGGCTGATGGGCATGGCTCAGGCAGAGATGAATCTCGGACAATATCAGGCTTCTATCGATCATCTCGGCAAGGTGATCGACATACGCGATCGACTTTATGAAAACGCGGATAAGGGTTCTGACGACTTTATCATATACCGGCGCGCTCTCGCCGCCGCGTACCTCCAGTTGGGCGATGTGATGAGAAAGGTGATCCCGCTGGCACAAGCAGATCAAAATGAACAAAAGTTTTATGAATTCTTCCGCTATGCAAACGGAGCCTATCAAAAATGTCTGGAGCTCCGCCGACAGGCATACCTTGACTTGAAGAAAGGCGACGTCTTTGAATTTGAGGCGCGCAGAGATCTGGCGGTAATCCTGGTAAAATATGCGGAATTACTGCTCACATATTGTTCGCAGGAGCCTGAAACCATTCAGCTCATTCAAAGGTATTATCTGGAAAGCCTGCAGCTGCGTGAAGATCTGTACACGGAATTGAAGCGCGCCGATGATCTGCGTGATGTGGGCGTATGCTGTCGATACTTGGGGGAATTTGAGCTGGCTCAAAAGAACGTCGATGCAGCTCTCCGCTATTTCAAAAGATCAGAGGAAACACTTCAGGAAGTCACCGATATCACCGGCTCATACAATGATATGTACAAGCTCGCCCTTGCGTACCGTGCAGAGCTTTCCTGCCTGAAAGCACAAGTCGAAAGCCTCGATGACAGCGAATACTTCATGAACTGCACCAAACAGATCATGTGTGTTCAGGATTATATAGAATCCCTGAAAAAGCTCAAAAACGCGCTCGACGCAAATAAAAACGCCACGACAGATGACGAAAAAGAGATCCTGCAGGACGTCTGCTTTATGCTTGTCGACGCTCTGACGGAGCTGATCATGCTCAGCAGCCTGATAGGAAACACGGTTGCGGAAGAAAGGGCGGAAAAAGAGAATACGGAGCTGCTGTTTGAGCTGTCGGAGATGATCGACCCTGAGGATACAGCGGGATATCAGAGATTCGGCAACGCGCTGTACAACAGGGCTACTGCAAAGCCTGACTGCATCGACAGGAATTATTTGGAGGGCTCCCTTCAGATCTACACAGGTCTTACTCTGAGGTATCCCGATAACAGCGCCATTGCGGAAATGTACAATCACATCAAAAGCCTGCTGAACGATCTTCCGTAACCGGCAAGCCGTAACTATCAATACACCATATGGCTTGACCAGCGGGTTCTCACCGTGTCCCTTCCAATAAAAAGCATATCCGGCGCCTCAGTACTCCCGATAAAAACTCTCAGCCTCCTCCACGGTGTACGTCGAAAACATGATATCCATCACCGAAAGAAGCTCCGCTGTCTGTTCATCGGAATACCCCAGCGCCTGACTCGCTTTGATGGCATATCCCTTACAGGCGGCGTTTGACCATTTGTCTGAGTCCATCAATAACAGTAAATCCTTCGTGCGCAATACATCATCACCTCAGGATGATTGTAGCGTAGCGAAGGATTTTTTCTGTCATGAACTGTCATTCCGGTATTATACCTTGTATGATAATACAGATAAATATGCTCTTATGTAGAATATTGTCGAACCATTTTGTAAACAACGCACCGTAAATCATAAACAAACCTGTTTACATACTTTTGCAGCGCAGTCAAAGAAAAACGCACAGCCTCACCGCCGGTTTCATCCGACAAGACTGTGCGTTTCAACATCGCTATTTTGATTTGGTCACATCATGCGTCGATGCGGATCGTAATGCTCGACTTTACCGAATACGTTTCATTACATGATCGATACATCATCCCGATCGATGATCTTTTCGAGTTCATCCCTGCGGTAGGTTGAAATGATGAATCGGTTCAAGCCGTCAAACACGAATGCCACAGACTTGGAGAACGGCGTCTTTTGCTCATACTCCGTGATGATCAGGCTGCCCTTCGTTTTGCGAAGCGTTTCGAACGTCGTCATAAAGCCGATGCCGGAGCCGCCGTCATCGGCGTGCGTGGTCACCTGTTCCCTCCCGAGCTTCGAGAGCGTGCCGGCTGCATAATCCACGCCGTTATCGCGGACGGCGATCTCAAAGATACCGTCGTTCTTTTCGATGGATACTAGGATCCTGCCATCGTTAACGCCCGCAGATTCAACGGCGATAATCGCGTCCTTGATATGATCGCACAGCAGCGTCTGCAAATCGGTTTGACTGATAATGTTGTTGACCAGATAATACAGCTCTTCAGTCACCGTCAGATCGAAGCTGATCCCGCGCGCCGCGGCTTTCACATACAATTCGCTCAGAGAACTGTCGATCAGCGCGATTCCGGTCGAAGGAAGTATTTTGTTCTGCTGCTGTTCCTTAGCGAGCAGCTCGCTGCGCTCGCGGCACAGCGTATGTACCTCTGTGATGATCTGACTCCGCTGTTCTTCAGAATCGCATTCGGCAATCGCCTGCACGGAACGATCTAAGGACGCCATCAGATGATTGTCCCGGTGAAGCTGCTTCGCCAGCGTCGATACCTCAGCCTCCAGCCGCTCGATACGCTTGTCCTTGTCCTCTATCTCCTGTTTGGTGTATTCATTGGCGCGATCCTGCAGTTTGTTTTTATAATAACGCTGTACGATACTGCGGATCCAGAGGATAAGACCGGTAAACGCTAATGGACATATTGCAAATAGCAGTAAGCCTCTTAATGTTCCCAATTCGCCAGCTCTAGTCAGCAAAAAACAAAAGGTAAAAATATAGCTCGATACTAGTAATCCTAATCCAAAATTATTAACTTGAGAGAAATAACCAAACCCTCTTTTTATTGTTTTTATACTCGAAACTACAACACATATAATCAACTGTAAAAGACAAGAAATAACTGTAGTTATTATTTTGCCTTGCGTATTATTAAAATAATACAATACAACGCAAGTAAGAAATAAACTTATATATACTGTACACAGTGAAACAGCAACAGAAATAATAGCTCCCGGAATCGCGGAATACTTTTTCTTTCTGACAACAATAACTAAAGAACAAATCATCAAAAGGAGAAACCCTAGCTTGATATAAGCATTATTTACTCCTCCCAATAACTGACATACAATTGGAATAATCAGATTAGCTAGAACAAAGAATACGCTATTACGCACATTCAGCTTTACGTCCATACATCTGACAAATATCAGAATGGAACACAAATAAGTCGTGAACAGAACAATAACTCTATCCAAAAAATAAAGCCAAGAATTAGATAAATAGTCTTCCATAAGGCATTTCTCTTATCTCCTTTGTTTTTAGATATATTATATCATAAAAACAAAAAAAATAAAGAGATTGACTAAATATGAGCCAATCTCTTTCTTCTAAAAGATTAATAACCATGTGAAAAGAACCACCAGATATAATCCCACAAGCTCACGATCTTCCCTCCTTTGTGTTATATTTCTTTAACACAAAGGTACATGAAAACGGGAAAATTTCTGAGTGAATTATGGGAGCGTTTTTTCTCGGCTAATGTCTGTTTTTATCGATCGGGTTGAGATCGCGTATCACAAAAGCCTTACGGCAGGAGGAGCTAGCCCCTCCCCTAAAAAAGCCGGTCACTAAAATAAAAAACGGAGCTATCGCATCGGACAGCGACAGCTCCTTGTTGTATGTGAGGGAATGATTCCGGTTTAATCACAATTCTCTTTTGATTTTGTCGACGTAATAGAATACAAACTCGGTTGGCGACGGTGCGCCGCGGCGAAGGTCGATGGGCGCCTTATAGTATAAAAACAGGATATCAGGATCGTTTTTCCATGTCACTTCAATCGCGTGACGCATGGCTTTTTCAACACTGTCCGCGGTGACGGAGTATTTTTCAGCCAACAGCTCTTTGGTATTGTTCCTGCGTTTTTCCACATTCATTTCGATCGCGTCCTTGATGTAGCCCGTACCCTTCAGACTCGGCTTCATGCCGATCAAATTCATTTCAGCTGCGATCTTTTTCTTCAGCCGCATGGCATACTCCTGCTTCGCCATGACTTTTGCCAGCTCGGCTTGGCGGCTTTTGTCAAGTGATGAAGCCGCAACCAACGTGTCGATCGTATTCAGCACCAGTTTTACGCTGTAATCGGGCTTAGATTTGGTGATGATATAATCGCCGCCCTTTTCATGGATGCGCTTATGTATATACGATGAAATGAGATTGGTAACCACAATGATCAGCGGCTTATTTTCGACGCAGGTCTCCCTGACAGCGTCCAAGAACGAAAACCCGTCGCCGTTGCCTTGGTTCAGCTCGATATCCAATACGACGGCGTCCGGTGAAAACTCCCGTACCAGCTTGACGGCGTCCGGAGCGTTGTTGGTGGTATCGATCAAGTAAAGATTCTCGTGTTCCTTGACCTGAGAGCGATATTGCTTGCAAATATATTCTTCATCCTCGACAACGATAAAGCTCTTTTTCATTTCCATTTTTATCACCCACTTGTCATTATAAAGATATTCCCGACAAATTCAACCCGGAAGCAGACAAAAACCGACAAAAACAGATAAAAAACTAAAATTTTCAGCCAATCCGTCAGCTAATCCCTGTCAGATACAAGACAAAAATGGTTTATTCGCCCCAAAAGTTAACCAATATAATAGGTATATATTGGAAAAATGGGGTGAGAAATATGACATTCGGAGACTTCATCAAAGCGAAAAGGGAAGAAAAAATGATGTCGCAAAGAAGCTTCGCCGCTCTGCTCGGGCTCTCTCCGGTATATGTCTCCTACTTTGAATCCGGGAAGCGTAACCCGCCGAAGCGGGAATTGCTGCTGAAAATCTCCGAGGTACTGCATCTGGACAGCAGAGATACCGACACAATGCTGTATCTTGCCGCTCAGCAAAAATACCATGAGGATACCCCGGATGACATCATCGGTTATGTCTGCAGCAACGATTACGCGAAAAACGCGTTGAGAGTCGCCAAGGAATGCCGGATCACCGATGAAGACTGGGATTTTTTCACCAATTATATATATAACAAATACTATTAACCTGTTTTTCCATATTATACCAGATTATTCGACAGCTATGTTAACAAACATGTGAACGCCTTTTCGTATATATTGAACAAAAGGCGTTCACGTGATGATCCACAGCAAAAATATAAATCGAAAAGAGCGGTACCTGAAATACCGCTCCCACAGCTTGCGCTTTCCAGACTCCGTCGTTACACTGTCCGCAAGGAACAAATACCATTTGCGTGATAGAAAGCAAATAGGTCAACGACCTGTTATACCAGCACGTTTACTTTTGATAATAGTTGATATCCAGCTTCTTATATAAATTGAATCTTTCCTTTGCCTGCGCTGTACCCACCTGCTTTTTGTCGCCGATCAACAGAGCAACAATCCCTCTTTTCGCAAAGCGAAAGATTTGATACAGCCACGCGAACGGCTTCAGAAAACGATGCTTATGATACGCTTTCCACGTGCTCTCGCCCATCGTCTGCAAATAGCGGAACATCCCGTATCGGGAGATTTCCATCGAAATACTGCTCATCGGGCTGGTGTCATCCGGTTTTTTACGCCCGAAATTACCGAAGCCGAAAACCAGATCCAGTAATTGCTCTGCCGTTTCCTCATCGGCGTTATCATAAGTCACCGTGACCGAGGGAGTCTGCTCCGCGGCGATTGTTTTCAATTACGTTCCTTCGTCGCTGTCGGTATCAGCGGCTCCTTCAGCGGAATAGTCATCCGCTGATTCCGTATCTTTTGATGCCTGATTAATATCCTTGCCGGTATTCTTTCTCCCGATCAAAACGCCCGCGAATATCAAAGCAGCCACCAGCAGAACTGCCCCGATCCCAATCAGCACATAGGTCCACGCGTAATTGCGGCGCACGTCGATGACGCCGCCTTCTATCGGCGAGCCTTCCTCGTCTGAGCCCGATACCTCTCTGAGATACGAGCGCGAACCGGACGCGCTTTTCTCTGACTTGGAGGACGCGGTTGACACTTTTGAAGATACCTTTGCTGAAGAGCCGGATATTACGTCATTCTTCCCGAGCTTCACTTCCAAAGAATAATCGGCAAAGCCGCTGAGCAGCATCGGCTGTGCGTCAGCCGCCTGTGTAACGCGCAGCGTGAAGGTAACGGTTCCCGCCTGTAGCGCCTTGAAAGCCGCGCGAAACAGCTGACCCGTCACGACGCCGCTGTCGGCAAAGGCGAGCTTCACACAGCCGTTTTCACAGGTATCGCGCACGACAGAGGTGCTCACGACAGCGCTCGTCTCGCGATACTCCGCAAAGCTGTCGTCAAAGTACAATTCCAGCACCGCCGCACTCACCTGAGCGGAGCTGTAGACATCGATATAGAATACGGAGCTGTTTTCGGTTTTCGGCGTGTATGTGCAATAAAAGCCGTCTGACGCCGCGCACGGAAAGCCCGCAAGCAGCAGGAATATCGCCGCAAGGCAAGCGATTATTCTCATCCATCCTTTCATGCCGTCCCTCCGTATGTGTTCGCTGCTTTTATCTGATCTCTTCTGAATAAATCTCCGGTGTACACCTTATCCTTAACGTCATCCAAACAACTGTCATAATGAGTCGGCGCGGCGATCCGACGAAGTCAGCATCCCTGTAGGCGCATTCGGCGTCAAGCGTCGCCTCCGGATCCAGTTCCTTGTGAGGCGGGTACTGTTCGATATCATCATCCTAAATGGGCGATCGTCTGCTGCTGATCACTCCACCTTTCCCGGAATGATATCCGCCGCCTTGACGGCGTTGTGCTGTGAGAGAAGCACTGCGATTGACAAACCGACGTAACCGGTACCGCTACTGCAATATTCATCTGTATTACTTTCAGCTTTTTCATCGTATTCTTTGAAAGAGTCTAATCCATACTCTATCACTCTGTTTATATAGTGATTATATCATATATTTCGGAAGATGTCATCTGTTTTTCATACTATCCTGCCTTTTTTTGAAACAGTATTCATTGTAACGTCGCCAAAGCGATAACACCGCCTGCTCCGCCAAAGCCGCCAAAGGAAAAGAAATCTGTGAAGATATCCACTCTCTGTCTTTCCTCCGACGGCAAATGGGCAGCCTTGCGCCAAAGCAAGCGGATCATCATCAAATATTGTGACGACCGAGTTTCACTTATACAACGCGTAACCTCCGACGTCAGCTACGCGTTCTTCAATGAAAACGACAGATATCTTTTTGCTGTTACAAAAGGATATCTGTCGGGAATAATCCTATTCAAGCTCATCAACGATAACTGGAAATTCTTGGGAGAACTTCAGCCTTTTGAAAATCTAAACCTGATTAACCCCGGACTGAAAAAGGTTTTCCTTGATGATACCGTTCTGACCTTTGTGTATAACAACAGATTAAGGATATACGATACAAACACGGGAAAGTTAAAGGAATCAAGGTCTGTGATGCATGCTCCGCTGCACCAATATACAGGCGGAGATATCTCGTGGAGATTCAGATTGCTGACATAACGCAGACAAACCGTTTACATCAAAACACCATAATCCGGTTATTCTCTGTTTTCAAATGCAATGATTGCACCAATGTTATCGATGATAAAACGCTGCGCCTTATTACTGTAGAACACACCCTCGTACATCCCGTACTGACCGCTTCTCTCCTCGGTGAAGATGCCCATCGAATCACCCTGCGCAGTCGGTCTGCGGCGCGTTTTGTTATTTACTACGATATTAGTGAGCAGCCCCGCCTCGACCAACCATTCTAAAACAGCTTTTGATTTCAGCTCATTTATGTGAACAGTATCAATCAGCGCGTTGATGCGCTTGACAATCTCCGTGATCGAAATGCCGTATTCGGCGTACTCGAACCGCGCGAGCTGTTCGGAGGTGATTGCAAAAGGCTTTCTCTCGGGCATCTGAACCTTGAACCTCCCTTTGTTATCCACGATCTGCTTCAGTATCCCCGCAGAGTAAAACAGACAGCGCGATATCCTCACGTTGTTGACGACGTCGGTCTCCCCCACCTCTTCACCGGTCAGGGGATTCACCCCGTTAGCAAGCTTTTCTAAGTACATCTGCGCTCTGGCGATAATCTCCAATTCTGTCATTAAAAACACCTCTTTTTCAAAACAATCATTCGCTTATATGTTCTAATGATATGATGCTATTTTACCACATCATTATCGCATTTGTCAATTCCTTTCGAAGATTATTCGCAATCTTTACGGTGTAACTAAATGGTTTGTCCCCGAACCTTCCAATTGAGAAGGGCGGTACTCAAAATACCCCAATAGTTTGCGCTTTCTACGCTCTATCATAATTGCAATAATCCCGTTGTCTTCATAGGAGCTGAAAACGGCGTGACGGATTTTGAGAGAGCGATTGATTTTTGTTGTCTCGCGTATTATAATTGACGCAAAGCAATTCTGCATAAAGGTACAAAAAGGAGGTCGGCATGAAAGGACAGCAATTTGAGCTCAAGCAGCTTTCGATCAAATCCATCTTAGGCATGATCGATGCGGGAAAATTCGTCATCCCCGAGATCCAGCGGCCCTTTGTCTGGAAAAGGGTGCAGGTCAAGGATCTGATCGACTCGCTGTTCAACGGCTATCCCACCGGCTACATCATCACATGGAAGAATCCGGATATCAAAACCAAAGACGGCAGAACCGCCAACGGAAACGAGGTGCTGATCGACGGTCAGCAGCGCGTCACCGCCTTGATGGCGGCACTGCTCGGCAGGGAGGTGCTGGATCAGGACTTCACCAAGGTCCGGATCAAGGTTGCCTATCATCCGCTGGAAGCGGACAAGACAAAAAGGTTCGCTGTTCAGGATGCCTCTCATCTGAAGGACAAGCGCTGGATCCCCGATATCTCCGTGCTTTTCGACCCGAGCTTTGACGCCTTCAGCTTCACGCTGCAGTACTGCGAGGATAACCCGGGCACGGACCCCCGTGACGTCAACGCGGCGATCCTCGGTCTCAAGGAAATCGAACACCGCCAGATCGGCGTGATCGAGCTGGATCACGATCTCGATATGGACGAGGTCACCGAGATATTCATTCGCATCAACTCGAAAGGCACCGTGCTCAGCCAATCGGACTTTGTCATGTCCAAAATGGCGTCCGACGAACGCTTCGGCGGCAATATGCTGCGCAAGACGGTGGATTACTTCTGCCACCTTGCAGTCAAGCCGGAGTTTTATTCCTCCATGCTCAACGACGAAGCTTTCAGGGAGTCTCCCTATGCTGACCGGATCAAATGGCTGGCTAATGATTATGAAGATATCTATGACCCCGACTACAACGATATGCTCAGGGTATCGTTCATGCATCGCTTCAAGCGCGGCAGGCTCGCCGACCTCGTCAGCCTGCTGTCCGGCAGAGATTTCGTAACGAAGGAATACAAGGAATCCATCGCCGAGGAATCCTACCGCACCCTCGCCGACAGCGTCAACAGCTTCATCAACCAATACAACTTCACCCAGTTCCTGATGGCGATCAAGGGCGCGGGCTTCATCAAGCGAAAGCTGCTCAACTCCAAGATGACGCTCGACTTTGCCTATGCGCTCTATCTCATGCTCAAGGAGGACAAGAGCATCCCCAACGAGCAGATCAAGCGGCTGGTGCAGAAATGGTTTGTGCTGACGACCCTCACCTCGCGCTATATCGGCTCTCCCGAAACGGTAATGAGTCGGGATATCAACAGCATCGAGGAAAAGGGCTTTATGAGATTCTTTGAAGAGGTCGAGGCGTCCGATCTGTCCGATAATTTCTGGAGCGTTACCCTGCCTCAGAATTTGGAGTCCTCGTCCTCCTCCACCCCCGCGTTCAACGTATTCACCGCGGCTCAGATCAACCGCGGCGCGGATTCGATGCTGATGAGCGGAACCAAGGTTTATGATCTGATCCAAACGAACGGCGCTGCCGACGTCCACCACATCTTTCCCAAGGAATACCTGAAAAAGCACGGCATCAATAAGCCGATCAAATACAATCAGGTCGCCAACTATATTTACCTCGACACGCAGGTCAACAAGGCGATCGGCGACCGTCCTCCGTGCGAATATTTTTCCATCATCGCTGCCCAATGCGATACGAAGGAGATACAGTTAGGAAACCTTCAATCGGCGGAGGATCTCGCGGCAAACCTTGCGGATAACTGTCTGACGCCCGGGATCACCGGCATGGATCATACCGATTATGACGCTTTCCTGGTCGAACGCAGAAGGATGATGGCAAGGTATATCGAGGAATACTATAAGAAGCTGTAGAACGAATGCTCATACGCGTTGTGTCGACCGCCTCTTTCCTTGGTTCTACGGTATAAAGCGATAAATCACGACAGGTCACGACAGGTTAAGATCGACGAAAGGGCGGCTGAAAGGAGCAAGAAATACGGCAAACCATTCTGCTGCAAGATTAAAAGTATGATACAATCTGAACCGACAGGCTCGGTGCTGTTTTCGCAGCACCGAGCCTGCTTTTTACGGTAAAGGTTTTACTTAACATACTTCTGTTCATTTCCCTTTTGTATCAATTCCCTATGGGCATAGTAAGTAGTGGAAGTGCCTTTCCGCATCGAATGTGGGTTCCAGTATCAATTCCCTATGGGTACGATGAAGCAGCCGTTTCTTACGATAACAATGCCGCATCTGTCCGGTAATGTCAACATTTGCCCTGACCTCAGAGATATTCCGGATACAAAAGCCTGTTTTCGCAGGACTGAGAACGGCATCCCGACCTTTTTCGGCGTATCATGAGAGACTTTTGTACGATGAATCCTTCTCTATCCCTCGATATAGGACCGGCTGCCGATAACCGCTCTGAACGCAGCTTCATCGATCTCGCCGCCGACAAAGGCGTGCGCCGCTCCGATGAATCGGATCGCATCGTCCAGCGCGCGGCGGTACAGCGGTTCAAAACCGCGCAGATCCAACCCGTCGAGCGCCTTGCTACGGTAAGAGATCAGCTTAAGCTTGGTGTGCGTTAAGCGCGCGAAGCGATCCAGTCTGCCGCTTTTATCCTCGACGATCCGGTAGAACGGCGTCATATCGCGGTGACCGGCTTTGAGCTTGTCCCATGCGTCGTCCCAGCCGTAAACGGCGGCGATCGCGCCGCCGACCGCATCCTTCATCGAAGCGGGCAGAAACGGCGGAATCCGGATCGCGCCGCCGTTGAGGCGATCCAGCTTGTGCTCGATCGCCATGTGCATTGAAAAACGGTTCTTAGCCTTGCGGTTGATATACGGATGGGTATCGGAGTCCAGCGCGTAATGGCACAAAAAGCCCGCGAGATACGAGAACACCTCGCAGCTGTCCGCGGCACGGCGCATGACGGAAGAATAGCGGTTGACGCGGTTATGGAACGGCGGCACATAAAAATGATAGAACAGGTACGGATCGGGACCCAAGCAGCCAAAGCGGAATATATCGCTGTCGACTGCTAAACCCATGCGCTCCGAAACCTCTGCGCCGAAAGCGGTATGCACTACGATATCAGGCATTCTGCTACCTCCCCATTGATCTTAAAGACGATGTTCTTCTGCTGTTTAGAGAAAAGCGAAGCCGCTGTACAGCGTCAAGGCATGCCGGACAGCGTTCACTTGAATACATAAGCTGCCAACAGCGCTGCCGATACAACCAAAACGGCGATCAATCCGATGATTGCTAGGGCGCGCAGGAGCCAAAGTACAAATTTGGAGCTTTTCTTGTATTGTGTTTTGGAGCTTTTATGATATGAGCTGAGCATCAGGAACACGAGCCCCGCTGACACAGAGCACAGACCGACGATCGCTCCCAATGCTCCCGCCTGTCCCCATGACGACTTGCCGCTGAAGAAATTGAACGACAGAACGACCGTTAAGACCTGCATGAATGCCAGCGGCAGACCGATCTTCGTCAGCGTGCTGAGCAGGTCGTTCTCTTCGCTTTCGGCGTTCTCGGTGATGAAATCATAGATCCCGTTCACCTTATAGTTGAGGTTTTTCAGTGAATCTTTGATATACATCTCATTGCGCATCATATCGAACACCTCGATACCCTGCTCCTGCGCGGTGAACTGCGTCAGAAAAATATTGTTCTGAGAGTAGACATAATCCTTTTTCAGGTTCCTGATTTCTTCGATGATCGTTTTCCGCTCCTTTTTATCCAGCTTATCGCTGAAATACCTCTCCGAAATACGGGAGCATCGGTCGGAAAGCCGCATGAGCGTAGCCCGCTGCAGCAGCACTCCCGACGCCATGGTAACGTATTCGGTCAGGAAGGGGTTGATCACGGAGGCTGCGATGTCCTCGCTTGCGCCCGTAATGCACATCAGAGAGTGATGGGTGACGATGTGAACGGTCCCCCAGTCCCGCCATCTGCTGTAGATACAGCGCTTTAAGATCGTCTCGCGCATTTCGGGAGACTGACAGCTGGAAGACTTCGCGTCGACAAAGGCGAAGGAATACAGCTTGTTGGATATATCGCGGTCTGTATAGATATCACTGCCGATAATCGGAGCGGAGTTGTCGTCCTTCTTGATCAAGCTCTTAAGCTCCCGGCTGAAGGCTTCATCTCTGACAAGGCAGCAAACGAACATCCTGTCGTCGATCACGGGATTGATTTTTACGCTTGATTTTTCATCAACGGGAAGCAGCTCATGAATCAGAGCAAGGATAGGCGGTACGATATTCATGTTATCGTTTCCGTCCAAAAATCGGTTCAGCGCCGTATTGCCGAAGCATGAGTATTCTATGGAATTCCCCATGATCGAAATCGAATCTGCAACCAGACTATGAACCACACCCTCATCAACGATATAGGGCATATTGATCCGTCTGCCGTACTCGTTGATCTGCTTGACCGACTCGATATCCATATGATTCGGATCATGATTCTCCAGATCGAATTGGAGGATCACAATGTTGTTGCGGAAAACGATCGCCCGGATGTTGTCGATCGTTAAGCGATATTCCACCGGCGTCCGGACCTTGGTCTTGTCGTCTTCAAACGTTTTGCGTATGATATAGCTGCGGTCGGCGTTTTCATCGATATCGTAGATAAATCTGTGTACCGGGCTTTCGTTGACGTCGAACATCAGTCTTCGGGCTTCGGGAGTATAGTACTGAAAATTCTGATAATTCAGACGCTTTTCAGTATTATCTTTTCCACTTCGGATAGAATCCGATCTCCATCTGCCTGTATCGGCGTCTTTGAAGGAAAAGCCGCCGTCGATGTAAAACGCGAGCAGAAAGGTATGGTAGCTATACGGTAGTTTTGTTGATTGTTTTAAACGTTCGGTTTGAGGCATAATCGCGACCTCCTTACTCAGATTCAATCGGGGCTCGTAAAGCTGCCGTAGCCGACGTTGGTTTTTGCTCCCGCACCGAACAGCGTCAGCAATTCTGTGAACAGCCTTTTGAGGTCCTCAGCGCCGATGACGCTCTCGTCAAAGCCCGGATTCAGCTTAAAGCGGAACTCGAACTGTACGTCGGGCATCACCTTAATGATATGGATCGGTTTTGGATTTTTGGTCGGAGATTCATGAGGCGTGATGTAATCCGAGCCGACGATATGATTGTGCCGGTCTCCCCTGCACACGACCGCGTCGAAGAAGATGACGCCGTTGTCAAAGACGGCTGTCTCGATCTCCTTCAGGCTTTTTGAAAACGTGACGCCGAGCCCTTGCGCAATCTCGGCGACCGCCTTGCCGCGATGCTTGAAGTGACTTCTGAGCACTCCCTTGACCGAGCTGCCGGGGATATAGGGCTGACCCGTCACATAATCGAAGTAGAAGCCGCAGCTGAAATCGGAACTGCTGCCGCTGACGTCCTTCGTCACGCCGTGAGGAGCGCCGGTGCCGATCAGCAGGCCGGGATATACGGTTTTCAGGCGGAAGGTCACGGCGCCGGGAATCGGACATTCTCTGAAATCGCCGCCGGTGAAAACCGTTTGCTCGATTTCGCGGTTGATAATGTCGGCTGTGCCGTCGATCGTTTCTTTCCTTCCGTTGATCTTTAACTCGCGTGTCTGAAAGCAGGTGTCCTTCGGGTTTTCGCTGTTGCGGTTCACTCCCAGAAAGCGGTAGTATTCCTTGTTGAACAGCAGATTCAGATTATCCACTAAGCTTCACCCTTTCCCGCGTTTTGAGTTTCTTCCTTTTTATCATTCTTCTTCGTTTTTTCTTCCTTCAGGTCAAAGAAGTTCAACGCGAGCTTCAGCGCGATCGACGCGTCGATGAATTTTTCTTTCATATCGGGATCCTTGCTTTTGCAGACCCATTCGAAAACTTCCTTCGCCTTGATCTGTTCATCCGTTTTTTCGGGAATCTCATACGCCTTGCCGTTGATGATATAGTACATTGCGACAATCAGCTTTTCACGGGAAACAGACGCGCCTCCCTGCTCGGTGAAGAACGCCACGGCGGATTTGAGACTGCCCATCACGACCGCCGCGCCGAAGGAGGATATCTGACCGCGGAAGGTTTTGATCACACTTTTGCCGTCCTCGGTGATTTTGCACCGGATGATCGCTTCTCTGGCGGGGAGGATCCATTCGTTGACTCTCTTTTTGTTCATGGATAGCCCTCCCTTTTACAGCCGCTCAAACTTCATGAAGCCGCAGCCGATCGAAGCGTGACCGCCGATCTGGATATAATCGGAGAGGTTCAGCTCCATCTTGTCGTCGGGCGTGATGATCACGGCACAGAAAACGCTGCCGTGCGGCACAACCTCCTCATACCAGAGGTTTTTGCTGACGCCGTCATCCAGATAATTTCTCGCAATGACGGGCAGGTCATAATCGTTGAAATCCTTTACAACAGCGAATTTTTCTCCGATCACGCCGCTGAGCTTTTCGAGCTCTTTTGCGGAAGCTTCGGGAAGTTTTCCGGTAGTATCGCCTTCAACGCGGATACCGTCCGATTTGATATTGGTCAGGAATTGTTTATCGCCGAAATCGATGGGGCTGATCCGAGCGATCCCGAACGGATTGCAGCCGAAATCGTTCAGCTTTTCGAGAAAGCCGTTGACGGAATCGACGGACACGACGGGTACTGATGCGATACCCGCGCCGATCACGCGCATCGGACGCGCGATCAGATCCATATCAAGGAATTTGTACGAGCCCGGAACGATCTCCGCTTTGCCGGGCTCATTGCCGAAGATCTCCTTGATCCTTTCGGAAGACATGCCGCTCTTGACAAAGTGCTCCCGTAACGCGCCCTTGAAGCCCGAGGAGTGCACCATGGGGTAACCGGTGACAGCGTCCTTTTCGACCTCGTTGTCTACGATATTATAGTTGACGTCGCCCGAGCCAACATGCAGATTGGTCAGGCACCTTGCTTTATATACAAATACAGACATAATGATTCCTCCTTAGGCTTTATCGCTTTTCACGATTCTGTTGAAGCCGATGATCTGACAATTCTTTCGTGATATCATTTTTTCAAAAGCATCCTTGTCATTCACGATGAACACGCTGCCGGCTTTGATCAGCTTATGGAGCTTATCGCCCTTTTCGACCCTGCCGCCGGCAGCGGTCTTATACGCACGGTAATCCCTGAGCTGTGTGACCGCAAAAGCAGAATGAGCGTATATATCGCTGTCGACAAAGGTATCCGAACGAAGGTATACGGCGTTCTCTCCCAAACGGCGCGACAGCTTTGCGTCGATATCGTCCGCTTCCTCGCGGAAGGTCACACTGAACAGGGATTTTCCCTGTCCGAGGAACAAAGACGACGTGCCGTCGGGAGGCGCCATCGTATCGTCGAGCGTTAGATAGAAGCCGAACGCGTAATCCTTTTTCAGGTTACAGTACTGCTTTTTGAAAAAGCTCTTATCCTCCGTCTTGTCCTGCAGCTGTTTTTTATTGCCCACGCGATCCTCATATATAAAGATATCCTTCGCAGGCGTCAGCGCGCCGCTGTCCACGTTCATAAAGCAGTCGCGGATACCGTTCTTGGCAACGTACTCCGGCGTGTACAGCTTTCTGCCTTTAGACGTATCAATTCCCGCGTATAAGCCGAAGGGGACATAAGAGCTGCAGATGAATTTTTGAGTTTTCTCATTCTTGCGGTTATCGCAGTCAAACGGCGCGACGACCAGCTTCTCACTGCCCTTGAGGAGGAAGAGAGGAGAGATGCACGCGATCTTGCCGAAGGTTTGATCCTCCGCATCGATATCAAAGCTCCTGTCTCCGACTCTCGCCCTGTCGGCATCGTCAAGCCGATAGGATTTTGTCAGCAGGAACAGGTAGCGCATCGCGCCGAGCAGCGTCGTCTGCAGCGGCGTGCGCTCGCTCTTGATATAATAGCTGTTGCGCATTTGCCCCTGGTTCTTCTCGCCGGAGAACCGAAAGGTCTTTTCGTTCCCGAAGAAGTACGGCTCCATGGGCTTAAGCTTTACCAGATAGCTTTTCATTTCCTTTCACCCGCTTTCTCCGTAAAGAACTTGATGATCCTCAGGATATAATTCATCGCTTTTACATGATCGTCAGCATCGTCTTCGGGATCGCCGATCCCATCGTTTGTCAGCGCTTTGATATGCAGGCTGTTGACAAGGTCAAAGTAGAAGTCGGGCAATACCGCTTCCAGGAAAGCGTTGTCCTTGTGAAAATCGGCGTCAAAGGTGTTTTTGAAAAGATTCTCGATCTCATCCCTGTCCTTGACATTATTGAACATGGTTTTGAAGAGCTCCAGCTTATGCATGGACGACAGCAGCGCTTTGTCGGTGGTTTTATCGGCAGAGGCGATAATCTTATCGAAAAGCTTCCGAAAGCGTCCCAGACTGTCATTATCGATCAGCAGACCCTCCGACTGACCGGCATGCTTTTGGAAACGCACCGCCAGCGCGTTTCGCCGACGCTTAGCCACGTCAAAGAGAAGGTCGGCGCTGACGGAAAGCGCCTCGTAAAGCGGAAATTTATGATAGCACACAAATACGCCGAATGACAGCGAGGAAGTACCGGTGTTATATTTATTAAAGCTCTTTTGAAAAAGCTCGTTTGCCTGCGCGACAAAATCGAAAACTGTCTTTTGCTCCGCGTTCTCAACAGGGAGGATCGCCAGCAGATCGTCGCCGCCCGAATAGATACTGACGCCCTTATATTCCTTTACCAGCTCGGCGACGTCGGAACAATACCGCAGACAGGTCTGCGAAAACGCTCTGATCTCTTCACCGCTCCGGAGCCCCGCGATGATATCGCCCATATGATCGCCGTCGGAACGCACGACCGCAAAATAGTCATGCTTTTTCAGCCTGTCAGCCGGCTGAATGCCGCGCGCGGCGATATCGCCCAGCGAACGCACTCCCTTGCCGCCGCTCTTGAACAGCTGCCAGTCTGTTAATCCCATTTCTTTGATGGCGCCGATGATGGCGGCGTTTCTGCTCTTCGCTTTCTCGTCAGCCTTGCCGTTCTCAGCGCCCTCGTCCTCGGAATTGAACTTCGACAGGATCGGATTAGCAGTCTCGCTGCCGACAAACTGCTTGGAAAGCTCCAGACAGTCGAGCATGACCGAGCTGTCTTCGATCGGTTTTTCGGATCCGAACTCGACAGCCGATACCATAAAATACTCCCTGAAATACAGCAGATCGGACTCGCTGCGATAACCAAATGACTGCACGGTCTTTTCGATGGCAGGGATCCTGATCTTTTCATCAAAATCGCCGATAGCGAAGCTGCCCGCCTTGAAGATCACGCGGTCATGAAACAGACCTACGCCGTCTTTTTTGTTCAGCAGCGGATCCTGCGAATCATAATAGGGAGAGATGATATCCTCCTGCGCTATGCCGTTTTCGACCAGCTTTTTACAAATGTTTTTCGAAAGCAGCGAGAATAGATAGCTTGCCGCCCACAGCGCGGAGGGCGAGGAAGCGAGGTTGATGGTGTCAAAGATCGGACCGATGGTCACAGCAATGTATTTTTCCATCATTACACCTCCTTGAAAACACAACCTACCGGATGCTGTTTTTTATCATCGCCTAATTCGTAACGAATCGCTATCTCGGCAAACTTTTTCTGACATTTTTTCAGTTCCAGATACACATAATGCATAAAACTATCCATAAAGTTTACAGGCAATTCTTCCTTGCTTGGCACAGTCAGTTTGTCGCTGCCCAAAGCAGAGCTGAACTCAAAGGTTTTACCGTAAATAGCCTCATCTATTTTTCTTCCGAAAAACAGTACAAAGGGATGCTCTCCGGCGCCGATTATCTTAAACATAATCGGTGAAGATAATCGTTCGATTTCTTTACCGGTTTCGGCGATTTTAACCGTCACCTTGTCGCGCGGATTGTCTGAAGAATTCTTATACTCAATTGCTTCTCCAACGCCCAGCAGCGCTCTGACATACCGCGCAACGCTGTCGGGAGCGTTCGGGCGATATTTATGTTCCCCTATCACCGGAGATATACGGTTCTGCTTCATCCATGCCTTCTCATTGCCGATCCCATTATCGTGCATATATGTAAAAAGCATCGAACGGCGGTAAGGAATGCGATCGTCACCTGCGGGTAGCCTTCTATACTGCGGCATAGAGCTCAAATTGACACCGGATTTGATGAGGGAATAGACTATTTTTATCTGATTGAAAACACCCTTGACTATTTCTGTGTTTTCTCTTCTTCCGGTGTATTTGTTTTTCCTTGATGAACGCTCGCGGAATTCTTTATCGGCTTTGAAATAATAGATGTGCTCAACGCCGTACTCCCTTTTCAGTATTTCGCACATATCAGAGATTCTAATGGGTTTTCCCTCAACCTTTACCCTGAAAGAACCGAAACCTTTATTCTGCATAGTACCGAAATTAGTTACTATAAAGAAATCAAACAGAACATCATCCATATAATTCAACAGTTCAGTTAATACGCAGGTAACGGTTAAATTACATTCAGCTATGATCCCCTGCTTTTTAGCTCCACTGCCCATGTTGCCGTAGTAAATATCATACTCACGGTGCTTAACAGTAGTTCCGTCAGACAGCTTCTCTTCATAATAATCAAGCCTGACTTGTTTTATCGGCTCCGCCGCCGTGATCCTCAGCTGATATTTCAGCGCGGTCTTGCCCTCGGGCGTGTTCGGTATTTTCCAGCTGCCCGGGATATCCGCGCCGCCATGCTCGCGCCGCCAGCGTCGGATGATATAGCGGTCGAGCTTCGGCTTGACCTCCGTCGCGCGCAGCGTCGCTCCAGACTGGTCGTGCTGAAAATGTATCAGCGGCGACTGCGGCAGCAGCGTGTATGTCTTTTGAAAGCTGTAGCCCAAATTGACTCCTCCTTTTTTACCTTTGTATTGTATTACTATCTTATATTGTTTTCGAGAATAGTGCCAAAGCCCATCGAGTTTTTACCGCCGAGACCGGTGTACCAGATAAAGTCCAATACCTCAGGAGACGCGGTGATTTGATACTCGCCGTACCATGCTGTGATAATAGTCTTTTCATAATGTGTGATGCATTTATCTCTGTCTGACGGATTTTTGCTAATAAATATAACATCACCGGGAAGCGGTTTTTCGTAAAACATTTCGTATTTATTTTTAATATTCTTGATAACTGCATCAAAAAAAGCTTGCTCGAAGGGATGGTAATACCGTACAAAGCCTGATACTTCAGTGTGATATACAACGATAGGGGTATTCATCCCAGCAGTGAGAGTATCCGTACAAAAGTGTTTTTCTCGCATCTCATATGAGATGATTTTGCAAAGCTGCTTTCCGATTTTAACAGTGGGGTTTTCTAATACATACTGTTCGACAGCATTAATTACCCTGTCATCAACGGAGCGTAATTCCCATGTGATTGTGTTTTTATAGATCAACTTCTCACCGTTGTTTTGATACCTGCCTATGATATCGGTGAAGCAGAAAAACTTGAACGCTTTTTGATCGGGATAACTGCGATCATGTATTTCCGACGCCAAAGCTTGATCGTGTCCGATCAGGCTGTATGCCAGTCCTTGAAGTGTTTTAAAATGCGCGTATGATAATCGCAGCGGTTGAAGCGGCAGTAAAGTTAGTTTTATCGATTTCATAGTGATTTTGCTCAATTATTCTTGATGATTTATGCCTATAATATAAATATTTTATAACAAGCAGATATCGATGTCAATAAAGTTTCCCGAATATTGCTGAATCATGCTGATGATACAACAAATCCCCCGTTCAAGGCGAACGGGGGATTTGTTGTATTCCCTATGGGAAAGGTAACGCAAGGTGGATGGCTTTAGGCTTGATGTTCCACAGGGCATGTATCAATTCCCTATGGGAAAGGTAAGGTGATTCGCGTCATTGCGGGGGCGGAAACGCGTTTTCAGTCCGCGGCAATCCCCTTGTCATTTCCGCCGTCATCAAGAGGAAGGGGATTCCACGTCGGGAAAAATCCCTCCTCGGAATGACGATGCACCCTATGGGTATGGTTAAATAAAAAAGACAAGAAAGGATGATTAGAATGGCAAAAACGCATCAATTCCCTATGGATACAGTAAAAACTATGCAAATTAAGGTAACTGTAGCCAACGACCAAAAGTATCAATTCCCTACGGGTACGGTAAAGACAAGAAAGCCGAGGATGCCCGCAAGAAAGCCGACAAGGAGTATCAATTCCCTATGGGAGAGGTAAAGGAGCTGATCCCGCGTAGCTTGCTGTTTGCCTATATGGCGTATCAATTCCCTATGGGTACGGAAATATATCCCTCTCGCTGAGATAATTATAATGCGTCCGCCCGCATATGTCAATATTCGACCCGTATGAAATCGCGTCCGATTCGCGGAATACCGAGCTGCGGGCTATGCCGCTGAATCCGGCGGAAAAGCTCTTTGCGCCGGACAAGAATCACGTTCCGCCGTCCGCAGGATCAATAGAGACATGTCAAAAACGTTTGACAAATCGATAGGTAACGGATATAATAAAAATGCAGCACAAAATGCTGTTCTTTACCTTTCCCATAGGGAATTGATACTATTAATCATCCGGGACAAATTCCCCATCCCCATGGGCTTTACTGTTCCCATCGGGAATTGAAACATCAGTTTTTGGATTTTCTTACTCGATATCATTTTTTCTTCACCGTACCCATAGGGAACAGTCCGCGAAGCGGATACTGAAAAATGATCCGCGTTTGACGCGCGCTACGCCGCGGCAGCCATACCTAATGGAGCAAAAAGACCTGACACAGCATCCGGCTGTATCAGGTCTTTTTGCTGCCCGGTCGAGTCATCCGAAAAAACACCTTGAAAAAGAAAAAATGCGTATTGACGCAAAAAATTCGTGAGGTATAACATGCAAATACAACGAGACCGCTATCTTCAAAAGCTGATAGATCGCAGAGAGAACGGAATGGTCAAGGTGATCACAGGTATCCGACGCTGCGGAAAATCCTATCTGCTGTTTGAGCTTTACCATCAATATCTGAATTCAACGGGAGTAGCAGATGAAAATATCATTGAGCTCGCGCTGGACGAGGATGAAAACGCACGTTATCGCAATCCGCTGGAGCTGGGACAATATATCCGAAGCCTGCTGACAGACAAAAGCAAGATGTACTATGTCTTTCTGGACGAAATACAGAAGGTCGCTGATATCCCAAATCCGTATCTTCCGGGAACGGGTGAAAAGATCGGATTTGTCGACGTCCTTCTCGGTCTGATGAAAATAAAAAACGTCGACCTGTATGTTACCGGCAGTAATTCCAAAATGCTCTCTACCGATATTTTGACAGAATTCCGCGGCAGAGGCGACGAGGTACGAATCAATCCCCTGAGCTACAGCGAATTTTATTCCGCCTACGGCGAAGATAAACGCAACGCATGGCGCGATTATTTCACCTTCGGCGGTATGCCGCTGGTGATGTCGCAAAGAACACCCGAGAACAAAAGCCGATATCTGCACTCGCTCTTTGATAAGATCTATCTGGATGATATCATGTCCCGTCACAGCATTCTGAACGAAAAGACTGTGCTGGATGATTTTTTAGATATCGTTGCGTCATCTGTCGGTTCATTGACGAATCCCTCTAAAATTCAAAAAACCTTTGCTTCGGTGAAGGGAACAGCGATCTCTGACGATACCATCAGTCTTTATCTTGACTATTTTATTGACGCGTTTCTGCTGTATAAATCAATGCGGTATGATGTGAAAGGCAGAAAACACATCGGTTCCCCGATGAAGTACTATTACTCTGATGTAGGTCTGAGAAACGCCCGGCTCAATTTCCGCCAGCAGGAAGAAAATCATATCATGGAAAACATCCTGTACAACGAGCTGAGAGTCCGCGATTTTGACGTGGACGTCGGTATCGTGACGCTGAATACCCGCGACGAGACCGGAAAGAGCAAACGCGTCTATCACGAAGTGGACTTTGTCGCTAACAAAGGGAGCCAGCGCTATTATATCCAGTCTGCGTTTGCCATCCCCGATGACGAAAAGAGGAAGCAGAAGACCGCCTCACTGAACGGAATCGGAGACTCCTTCCGTAAGATCGTCGTTGTAAGGGACAATATCACCCCGTGGCATGACGAGACCGGTATCCTATACATAGGAATAGAAGATTTTCTTCTCAATGAAAGTGAAATTGATTGGTAATACAATTCCGCAAAAAACAACCGCCATGGCGTATTCACAGCACTCCATGACGGTTTTCTTTGTAAACTCGTTATTTCTGTTTTTATCTGCGATGCGGCACTCCGATCACTTCATACGCATGGTCAGCGAGATACGTTTCTTTTTGACGTCAACCGAAAGGATCCTGACCTTGACGATATCGCCGACCTTGAGCACCTCAGAGGGATGCTTGATAAATTTGTCACATATCTGAGAAATATGGACAAGTCCGTCCTGATGGACGCCGATATCCACGAACGCGCCGAAGTCGATCACGTTGCGCACCGTGCCGGTCAGCTCCATACCCTCCTTGAGGTCGCTGATGTCCAGCACATCCGAGCGCAGCATCGGCTGGGGCATCTCGTCGCGCGGGTCGCGTCCGGGCTTTGCCAGCTCCTTGATAATATCATGGAGCGTCGGCAGACCGATCCCGAGCTTTTCGGCTAGGCTCTTCGTACCGAGCTGTTTTGCCCTTGCGGGAAGATCGTTGAATTTAGCGGATTTGATCTCGGTATCCGTGAAGCCTGCGAGCTTCAGCAGCTCCCTTGCGACAGCATAGCTCTCGGGGTGAACTCCGGTGTTGTCCAGCGGATTGCGGCTTTCGGGCACACGCAGAAAGCCCGCGCACTGCTCAAAGGCTTTCGGTCCGAGCTTGGGCACCTTTTTCAATTCTGCGCGGGAGCCGAAGGCTCCGTTATCCTCGCGGTACGCCACGATGTTTTTGCACACGGTCGCGTTGAGTCCCGATACCCGCAGCAGCAGCGCCGGTGATGCGGTGTTCAGATCGGCGCCGACGGAGTTGACGCAGTCCTCTACGACGCCGTCGAGGGTCTCTCCCAGCCGTTTCTGCGGCATATCGTGCTGGTACTGACCTACGCCGATCGCCTTGGGCTCGATTTTGACCAGCTCCGCGAGCGGGTCCTGCAGACGTCTGGCGATCGATACGGCGCTCCTGAGCGTCAGATCGAGATCGGGCAGCTCGGCTGCGGCGAGCTTCGACGCGGAATATACCGAGGCGCCTGCCTCGCTGACGACCATATAATAAACCTTGTGATCGGCTTCCTTGATCGCGTCGGCTGCGAACATCTCGGTTTCCTTGCTTGCGGTGCCGTTGCCGATAGAGATGATATCTACGTTGTGCTTCCTGATCAAATCAAGAAGCTTTCTTTTTGACTGTGCGATCATCTGCTCGGAATGGGTTGGGTAGATGACCGCCGTATCGAGCACCTTGCTGGTATCGTCCACGACCGCGACCTTGCAGCCCGTGCGGTAGCCGGGGTCGAGCCCGAGCACGGTCTTCCCCTTGACCGGTGGCTGCATCAAAAGCTGTTTGAGGTTCGTTGCAAAAACCTTCATCGCGTTTTCAGCGGCGGTATCGGTCAGCTCAGCCCTGATCTCGCGTTCGATCGACGGGAAGATCAGCCGCGTATAAGCGTCCTCGCCGGCTGCTTTGAGAATATCCGAGCACAGGGGATTGGTATCTCTGTCGACGGAGCGGTTGATCACGCTCAGCGGGTATTCGCTGTCGAGCGCGATCCCGACCTTCAGGAAGCCCTCTTTCTCTCCCCTGTTGATGGCGAGGATGCGGTGACCGGCGATCTTTTTGACCGGCTCCGAAAAGTCGTAATAGTTCGTGTAGACGCTGTCCTGCTCCTTATCCGCTGCGGCGGATTTCAGCACGCCGCTGATATGGAAGATGGCGCGCAGCTTTTTGCGGAGCTCAGCACTGTCGGAAAGCATCTCGGCGATGATATCCATCGCGCCGTTGATCGCGTCCTGTGCGGCGGGCACTTCTTTTTCCTCGCTGACAAATTGCGCCGCGTATTCCAAGGGAACAAATCCCTTTTCCTGCTTGACGATTTCCAGCGCGAGCGGCTCCAGCCCTCGCTCCTTTGCGATCGACGCCCTTGTTTTGCGCTTCGGTCGAAACGGACGGTAGATATCCTCCAGCTCGCTTAAGGTCTGCGCCTTGTCAAGCGCCGCGCCGATTGCATCGGTCATCTTCTCCTGACCGGTGATCAGCTCGCGGATCTCCTCCCTCCGCTTGTCCAGCCCGCGCAGATAATCAAGCTTCTCGCTGAACGCGCGGATCAGCTGGTCGTCCATCGAGCCGTGCATCTCCTTGCGGTAGCGGGCGATGAATGGGATCGTATTGCCGTCATCGAGCAGGGTGATGATGTTCTGCGCGTATTCCTCTTTGATGTTAAATAACTGTGATAATGTGCTTGAATAATTCATAATGCTCCTCAGTTTGTCGTTGAAAAAGTTTTCGCAATCGGGCGATGATCGCAAATACGGAAATCAGTATACCATATTTCTTCTTTCTTTTGTTCAGTCTGACAGCAATCCTGCTCCGGCGTTCGGTTCCAGAAACATCACATAGTAAATCGGCAGATAATATATCTTTCCTTTTTCGGATATCTCTCTGGTGTTGGAAAAAACGATCGCCTTTTGGACATTGTATTCTTCGTTCGATACTAAAGCGTTCAAAGCGCTGTGGATCTGATAATCCTTCCCGGATTTCACCTCAATCGGGAGCAGCGACAGCGTATCGTAATCTTCAACGATATAGTCGACCTCGCCCTTTTTGCGGTTGTCATAATAGCAGAGATCAAAACCGTGCGCTCTCAGCTCCTGCGCGACAGCAGATTCATATACTGTGCCGAGATTGATGCTCTTTTCCTGATCCAGCACTGCTCGGATATTATGGCGGTACAGGATGTTTGTCAGCAGCCCAACGTCATTCAAGTAGAGCTTCAGCAAGTTTTTATTCTCGGATTCGATCAGGGGAAATGCGGGATTGGAGATCGCCTTCACATCCAGCGCAATACCGGCAGAGATCAGATATTCAAACTCATCCTGATAATCCGTATAACGCTTCCCCTTCTTATCCTCAATATCTTTGAACACCACACGTTTTTTCTTATTCTCCAGATTGGAGGGAATCATCTCGTAAATGCGCTGAATCTTCAGCTTGCGCTGATTCTCGGATTCGTACTTTGCGGCGTCGGCGGCATAAAAGTCATGGATGTCGCTCTGGATTGCACGGACATTAGCAATGTTCTTGCTGTCAAGATAGCTGTTGACAGCGTCGGGTAAGCCGCCTACCAACAGGTATTTCTTGAACAAATCAAGCACACGGTTGTGTGTGTATTCATCCAAGCTCTCGTTTGCCAGATACTTTTTGCGCAGGACGCCGACCGCCATCTCGTTAAAACCGTTAGCGATCAGAAATTCTTCAAAATCCAGCGGATACATTCGCTTACGCAAAATGCTGCCGATCGGAACGGACGTTGTCTTTTTCAGCGACACGCCCAGCATGGAGCCGCTCGCAATATATGTGAAACGGTTATCCTCACGCAGGAATTTTAAAAGCGTCAGGAGCTGCGGATATTGCTGGATCTCATCGAGGAAGATCAGAGTATTATCCTTCTCTTTCATTCTTTCACCGGCGATCATGCTGACACGAAGATAGAAGTCATCTACCGTACGGACAGTCTCAAACAGACGGTCTCCCTCATAGTCTTCAACAAAATTCAATTCGATATAGTTCTCGAACAGCTTTGTACCGACATGGCGGATGATATAGGTTTTTCCGATCTGACGAGCGCCGTCGATCACTAGTATCTTATCGGAGTCAGAGCGCAGTTGGTTTTCGATAAAAGCTTCGATTTTTCTGAACAGCAAAGCAATCACACTTTTCAATGGTATTTTTAAGTATAAAACTACACTTTTCAATATAAATAATACTATTATCAGCACACTTTGTCAATAGTATAATATACCACAAAAAGACACATAACCGCTATCGATTTCGGTTATGTGCCTTCTTGCTATTTAAGGTCACCCATCGTACGAGGGCAGTTTTACAGCGCTTATTCCGCCCTTGATGATAAAGCCATGGCGCTGATTTGGTTAAAGCTGCACATACAGCCTCCGTTATAAGTGTCCGCTCTGTAGGTATTATAGAACACCCTCAGCTTACCGTTCGCGTCATAGTAACGAATGTAGGCTCTTGCGTCGACCTTATCTCCGAGCTTATCCTTAGAATCCTCCGTGTCATAGGTCACAACAAGAGTGAAAAGTCTGTAATCATCATAATTTCTGTGATCCCACTTGACAACACCCTTGTTATTGTTCTTTGTGCCGTAGCCTTCCTTTGAGGTACAGTTGACATTGGTGATATAACGGTAGTCGGTTTCCGCCGTTCTCTCAGCGCCGGTCGTATCCACGCCGTTGACATTATCGCCGTTGTACTGCAGGGTGTACGCCGACTTATCGACAACCTCATAATGATCAACAAACGTATTGATATTATCCTCTGTGCCGACCACATAGCCGTACTCAACGCCGAATGCCTTACCGACGTCGGGAGTGTTATCGATTTTTCCGATATCGTTGACCTCCTGCAGCAGTCTTTCGCTCATGGAAGTGACAAAGCGCATGCCCTCGAGGGTCTTGATGACAGCATCGTTATACTGCTCGCCCGGGATACCGTCGTCACGGATATTCGGGTCATACATCGACGCATCCAGATACTCTCCCGTTTTGGGATCCAGTACCTTGACCGACTTCGGACGAATCTGAACGCCGGCTAAACCAAAGCCCCGGTAACTGCCGATGATATTCGTATCCTTTTCATCCTTTGATACGATACCGACCCGGATCCACTTTGCATACAAGTGATAGTCGGGGTCGTCCCCGCCGTCCGGATTCGGTACGGGGTACTTATCATTCTCAAAATCAGACGGAGACAATGTAACGCCGTCGGGAATATCCATCGCCGTATAAGTGGAGTTGAAATACCAGCCGGCGAACACATACTCGTCCCCTGCCCACTCCGGAATGGCATAGAAATGCTTGATCGACTTATCCTTCTCAAGCTCGTTGGGCTCATAGGTCCTGAACACAACATTCTTATCGTCGAGCTCCGGATTGTTCTCATGGAAGATGACCTTATAATCAGGCTCATCCCGCATTTCAACATAGGTGACAGGCTGATCATCCACAAAAATGATACCCTCGGAATCGATCCTGAATCCGATGTCCGTATCGAACTTCTTAAAATCGTCGGGTCCGTTGAGCTCACGCAGATAGTAGCTGCCCGGATTCAGGTTAAAACGAATGATCTCTTTTGTTGAAATAAAGCTCGTGATCGATTCGCCCTCGGCATCCGTCAGCGTAACGATATTTTTATCCTTATCCAGAATCTGCAGCTCAGCGCCCTCGAGGGGAACGCCCTTGCTGTTGGTCTTGAGGACCTTGACTTGGATATCGCTGATCTCATGGTAGGTCGGATTGCTCTCGACAGGCTTATCATACGCAACGCCGTTGACGGAGAGAATATCCGCCGTGTTCGTGATCGGATCACCCGTTTCTCCGATCACGGTGACAGGGATTGTGATAGCCACCGTTTTTCGGGAAGCGATCGAATCAATCACAGCGGTAAATCTTGTACCGCCTTGGACTGCGGCAACTTCATAGGTGATTCCCGCCGCCTTGTCGATCGATACGGGCGTGTCGTCGTTCCACTGTACCGTCAAAGCGTTGTTGATCTTGACCTTATCTCACAGGATATCCTCCACCGTGACGTTTTCCATCGGGACCTCATCATCGGGATTGGTGATGCGCAGTACATATTCGAGCACGCTGTTTTTTACAACGCTCTCAGGCTGATCGACGGTGCCGCTTGCCGGGAAAGCGTCCTTCACGAACTGAGGAACGGTGAAGCGGATGGTCACGCTGGTTTGCGTCACATTGTCGACCGGCAGAGATACATTCACCAGATTGCCCGTCACATATCCCTCGTTATAGGCTTTGATGTTATTGTCCGTGTCGGAGGGCGAATGCATATTAACATCAAACGACAGACCCTTTTTCACATCCAGAACAAAGTTGCTTCCGCCGGAGCTTTTTCGGCAGTCTACGGCAACCGCAGTGATACTTTCCTTGGCGGGCATCGCGGTAGTCCAGACGTCCTCCTTGGTGATATCCAGGTCATCCTCGGTGAAGCTCTCCTTGGTAGAATAATAAACCACCGGCTCACAGTAGCTGTTATCATTTTTGTTCTTGACGGTTTTGATACCCGAGACATCTATGGACTTGAATTCTCCTCTCCACTCGGAGATATCCTTGCCGACCTGTTTCTCGATCAAATCATAAAGAACGAGATTCTCACCCGCGTAGTTCGCGTCGCTTGTGTAGGAAATCGAATAGGAGTAATCGGTGTTTCTGCCGATGATCTGGTGGTTGGAAACAGCGGCGCCCTCGGTCCTTACGGTCGACGAAATACCCGAACTGATATTTGACGGAGAAATCGCGTTGAGATTAGCCGAGTTGAACGCAGTCTGATTGCTGTCGGCAAACGCGAGACTCGGTCTGAATTTAGCCTCGATCTCGCTGATAGACTTGGATCTTTCTACCGGTATGCTCTGTCCGGGGGTAGTGTCCTTATAGGCGAAGATGTTGTTCGGCGTGGCGCCGTTGGAGATCACATTGGCGTAGCTGGTATTCATCATATAATAAACATCCACGCCTGTCGCGATCGTGCCGTCGGGGATATTGACCTCTACCGTCATCAGCGTTCTGCCGCAGTTGTTCCAGTTATCTTCAAAGCTGACGGAATAGTAGGCGGAAGCAAGGAGTCCGCCTCCGTTTTTGACGCTGTAATAATTATCCGCGGAAACGCCTCCGCTCACGGTATTTTCCGATCGGGGCTTGACAAACACGGTGCTTCTGTCGACCGTGTAGCCCTCGGGAAGAAGATCGTAAAAGGCCGCCGAGGTCATCGGCTTTTTGTTGCCCGTCGTATTATAGCCCCAGCCCGAGATCACGGCAGGCAGGCTCTCGGAGGCGGTATCGTTATCACGGATGACATTGCCCTGTGAACAGCAGCTTTTCGAGGCGTAGAGCTTGCTCTCGCCTATATTGAGCACATAAGCGCTGTACCAGCCGCTTGTCCCCTGCGGACCTGTTTCGGTGACGACTGCTTGGCTGTTTCCCTCTTTAAAGGAAAGTCTGCACCTGTTCTTGATGATCGTATCTTTGCCCGCCTCAATATGATCCTGCACCATAGATTTGATATGGTTGGTAGGCTTGAGGACAACCGTCGGCTTGACACTGATATCGGTCGTATAGAACGCAGAGCTGTAGCTGACCCTGAACCAGACTGTATCATCGGGCAAATCGACGGTCGCCGCCGCGGTGTGGATCAGCGGCTTGAGCGTTTCGATCTCATTTTTCCCGACGCGTCTGATGCTGACGGTGATTCCCGAATCGCTGTAATCGCTGACATTTTCGTGTGCAAAGGGATTCGACCAGATATCGTTCATCTTGATCGCGTCGAATTCGGTGATGCTGATGTCGAGCTTGTCAAAATAATAGTCGCTCTCATTGAGATTGGTGTCGCGGGAGGCGTTCCAGTCGGATTCATACGGCAGAGGATTCTTGGAATACTGTGAAAGCACCAGATCGCCTGCAGCGCCGTCCTCGATCGTCATCGTGCGCTCGGGCGTAGTATATGTGCCCGTTCTCGCGTTCCATGTCGGGGCGACGTCCCTTTTGGTTTCCTTGTAAGAAATAACATATACGAGCGGGATCTCTTCGTTAACGAGTGTTTTCTCCTGTCCGCCCTGGATATAATGTTCATCGTTCACTTCGGGAGAACCGTTGATACGCTTTGTAAACGTGGTTGAACCGCCGCCGCTTGCGCTCTCGTCCTCGATATAAGCGTAGGCATCGGCGCTGGCGCGGAATCGCTGCTTGTAACCGGACTTCCACTCTACCTCGAGCTCCGCCTCGTTGTGCGCGTTCGCCCAGCCGTTCTCGGTCTTGTATACGGTATTCTTCAGGTGCTTTGTCACAACCGTGGTCAAATAGGTGCCGTTATTCCTGAACTTGTTCGGCTCGTTCGAAGGGGGAACAACGATCGCGCCGTCCCTCACCGTGTCCTCGCTCCAGCTGATCGCGAACGGCTGGGTGCTTGAGGAATGATAGGAAACAAGGTTCCACGTGACAAAATAATACTCGGCGGAGTCGTCGGGTTCCGCTCCCCACTCGGTGTTCCAGCGCATGGAAACGTCGGTCTGGATCTTTCTTACCTCAGTATTGACCCTGGTGTGAACGTCAAGCGTGAGCTCCTGGGTAAAGTCAAGCTCCTTATCACCTGTGTAATCGCCGTCGCCGTCAATATCAACATTGATCTTGACGTCAAATTGATTGGTGTAATTCTTGCGGTCGTCAGAGGTATCTTCGGTATCGTCGCCCATATAACGGTAATATCCGTTTTCGTCAATATAACCGCCTGCGATCTTATTGGGGTCCGCCTGATAGAAAATCTCGAAATCATCGTGCCTTCCCGTCATCTCGACGCTGTTGGTAATGACGTAGAACTTTTCTCCGTTTTCCTCGACCTCTTCGTAATAGAAGTGTACTCTGTCGGAATCGGTGACGGGATGGTCAGGGAGTCCGACGCTAAGGTTATCGGTGCCGATATTGTTTCCTTCCCTATCCTTGAATATATATTTCGGGATCTTGATCTTTACCGAACCGGGAGGAAGCGTGATATCCGTGGAGGTGTTGTTATCATAGCTGTAGAACTGTATTCTCAGCAAAGCGGAGATATTGCCGCTGCTGATAGGGTGGAACGAAAGGTTGTCGCCCGTATCGTTGGTAACGTTGCCGTCGGAGGGGCTTCCCCATGTGACCGAGTACATATAGAGCTGATTAGACATATCGGTCGTGCCGTTATCGTCGATCAGCACATAGTTTTTGGGATCGATCCACTTTGCGTAATAGGTTCTGTTCGCGTCGATCACCGTATCGGGTTCGAGTCTTTCGCCGGTTCCGTCGGCGTTGGGATACCAGCCGCCGAAGAAATACTGGACGGAGCCGTCCGCCTCCTTCTTGTTCGCTCCGGGGATCGCGGGGAGCGTCTTGCCGCCGACAACCTTGATCGCGGCGTCAGAGGGGTCATACAAAGCGCCGCCGTTGGGGTTGAAGGTGACGGTACAGTCCTTTTCGATCCACTTGGCTTTCAGCGTTAAATCGGAGGTAACAGCGGTAACATTTTCGATGATCTCGGTATCGCCGCTGTACCAGCCGCCGAATTCGTACCCTGTTTTGACGGGTACGGGCAAGCCTGAGATCACGTCGTCCTTATAGAAGCTGTATTCGCTCTCACCGGCAGCAATGACGCCTCCGTCGGCGTTCAGCGTCACCGTGTATTTGACGTCCTCTTTCCATTTTGCTTTGATAACAGCGCTTTGCGAAAGATCAACGCGGCTGTGTTCGGTAACCTTTCTCTCAAACACTCCGTCGTTATCCTCGTCGGCATACCAGCCGAGGAACGCGCAGCGGTACTTATCAACCTCGGGAAGGGCTTCTATCGAATAATCCGGATCGTCTATCAGCTCATAGTCGAGAACCGTACCGGGCGCAAAGGAACCGCCGTCCGTCTCAAATACAGGCTGATAGCCCCAGCGGGCGGTAAACGTGATACTCTTATCGGTGATCACCGTATCGGAGGAGATCCTGCCCTCGTCGCCGTACCAGCCGTCAAATGCGGCGGAGCCTTTTTCGGGAACAGGCAGCTTGCCAACCTTTTGGTTGTACATCACGACCTTGCCGGATTCGCTCTCGCCGTCGATCGTGCCGCCGTTCGCGCCGAAGGTCACAGCGCAGCTGGACATCCAGTAAGCGTAGAGCGTCCGCGTTTCGGTCACCTTGTTCTGCTCTATTGTATTGTCCAGCTCCTCGTCTGCTTTATCAACGATCTCATAGCCTTTTCCGTCCGGCTGTGTGAACCAGCCGACAAAGGTGTAGCCCGCGGGAGATTCGGCGTCGCGATCCTTCACCGGGGTGCTGAGGGTGCCGTATCTGTCGCCTATCTCATAATCTCTCTTCTCCACCGCGCTTCCGCCCTGCGAGTCAAAGGTGATCACGGCGGAGGGTGTGTGCCATTGCGCGTAGAGATCGGCGGTATCTCCCTGATTGATCGCGAGCTTGTTTACGGCGTCGTTGGCGGCAAACTGGGTACTTGTGCCGTTTTTACGGATGTTCCAGCTTGCGAGAACAGACCCGTCTTCGTTCTCAAACATCCTTGAGCTCAGATCGACAAACTGCGTGTAATTGATATTGCTGAAGGTGATCGACTCTCTGTCCTCGGAGATCACCGCGCCGTCTATCTGCAAACCGTCGGGGACCTTGCCGCCGTTTCCATGCAGGACGAGGCTGTACTGATTCTCTATCCAATGGGCATAGTAGGTCCATGATTCCAGCTCTGCACCGTTCTCCAGTTTGGAACCGCCTGTCTTATCTGACCACCAGCCGTCAAAAGCGTAGCCTGTTCTGGAGGCGGTCGCCGAATCGTCGTATACCGCCTCCATGCCTTTTGCGCCGTCTATCGACTGGAACTGCGGCTTTCCGCCGTTCGCGTCAAGAACGATTTTATCCACGGCGACCCATGTTCCGGCGTAGGATTGTTGGAAATTCAAGAACAGCTGTGAAGCCGGGAGGACCTCCTTGCCCGTGAACTTGCTGCCGTCGGCGTTTTTGATCCTAGCCCAGGTTGATTTCGGCGGGACGCTGTTACCGGCTTTGTCGCTCTTAGGGTACTTTTCATTAAAGGTAACCTCTTTGAGCTCGCTGCAGTCCTCGTAGATATTGATCGGAACATTCTTGATATTGAAATTCGACTCATACCCTTTGTCGGGCTTCTTGTTTTCCAGCGTCGAGAAATTGATCTCCTCTAAATTACTGCATCCCTTGAAGATCGAAACCTGTGCTCTGAGTCCTCCCGGACAGCATTTGAGATCGACCTTTTTCAGGGATTCGCAGCCCGCAAAGGCGCCGTCATACGCGTAGTCGCGGGTTCCGGGCTTTGACATCAGATTATCGCCGAAATCGATGGATTCTATTTTGGCGCAGTTTTCAAAAAGGTGTGCAAACGAAAAAACCGTCGTATTCGAAATCGAACTCAGGTCAGCGTGGCCCGGGATGGGCTCTCCCGAAGAATACACCGACTCGAGATTAATATCATTCGTAAAGATATAGCCGAGGTTTGATTCCCGCGTGCCGCCGTTGATATTACCTAACTTGACTGTTTTCAGCTGCGTATTGCTGCTGAGCATATTCGCCATATTGTTGACGTTGCTGCAGTTGAAAGAGGAGAGATCAAGATTCTCGATTCTGGAGCCCATGATAAACTGGCTGAAATCAGTGCACTTGGGCAGCACCCAGTTGGAAACATTCAGCGATTTGAGTCCGTAGTTCGCGCCCCTGTCATCCAGATGCGTGAACATCTGCAAAACCGTGGTGACATTACTGACGTCCCAGCAGGTAAGATCCAGATGCTCCAGATAACAGGCATAGTTGAACATCCCCCTGAAAGAAGTGCAGTTGGACGTATCGATTTTATCGATATTCTTAAAATTCTCATCGGTCATGTAGGTGAAGAGCGTGAACCATCTCGCCATATTTGTCGGCGCGATCCTGTCCTTGACGTCAACCGCTACGATATTTCTGTTGCTCGCGTAGCCGTCGTACCACGGCGGGTTGGTGCTGCCGTCAGAATCGGCAAAGTTTTCACATTTTTTGACCAGCACTCTGTCGGGATCTACGGCGTCTCCTCTCTGAAAAACAAGCTCGAGATTACGGGTATTATTTTTGTTGGGATCGATTTTATAGATCATGGCGTAGATATCGCTGCCTGTTGCCGCTTCCTCCTGCGCAAATACCGTCAGATCAAACGGCGCAGACAAACCTGCCATCACCGAAGCGATCAGTAACAGCGAGACTAAATTTCTGAAATATTTCCTCATGGATCTTATGTTCATAACATCACCCTATATCCATCCGACAAAAAAGTGTTATACATAGTTATTATATTACAAAGCTCGTCCGTATTCAATTCGTATTTCGTCTAATAGTTCCGGCGATATTTTATCGGATTTGCCGAATCAGCGCTGATCAAACACCCTTCACGGGGACCGGTCCTGGGCGTCAGGCGTTTCACCCGATTGACCGGATAAGGTCTGTCACAGAAAACGCGGAGATTTATGCTGCATACTTTGTCAGAATTGCTATTGACAAAAGATGTTTAAACTTCTACAATGAAATGCAACGAAAAGAATAATAATAAAATGAGAAAGAAAATGGTGAAGAGAATGAATCAATCTGTAAGAAAACTGTTATCCGCTCTGTTGGCGGTAACGATGGTCTTTTCTGTCGGCGCGGTGACCGCCGGAGCAGAGCCTGCCGCAGGCGATAACGAAACGCCCGTTATCGTCCCTGTGGAAAATCAGCCGGAGGTAACCGCCGCTCAATTGCGCTTTGACAACACCGCCGACGGTACCGCTGTCAGCTGGAACGCCTGTGACGGTGCAAAAGCCTATGCGCTGTATCTATCTGAGAACGACGCGTGGGTGCTTCTGACACAGACGGAGGATCTGAGGTTTACGCATACCCCCTTAGATAATGAAGCGGCGTATCGCTATCAGATCAAGGCGTTCGACGAAAAGGAACGGGAGATCGGCGGGTTCACCGCCGAAGCGGAAAACGTCTTTTTTGCGCCGCCTGCGATCAGTGCTCTGTCCGGCGTCCCCGGCGGCGTCCGAATCGCATGGAACGCGCTTGACGGTGCGCCGCGCTACCGCGTTTACCGCAAGACCGGCTCCTCCGGCTGGGAACGTCTCGGCGAGGTCGAAGAGAGCGCCTATATCGACACAACTGCCGTTTCCGGCACGCGCTATACCTACACTGTACGCGTCGTCAGCGATGACAGTGAGCGCTTTTTGAGCTATCATACGCAGGGCGAAGCGATCGATTACGTCGCCATGCCGATGATCACTTCTATCGACAATACCGCGACCGGCGCGAAGATCAGCTGGCAAACGCCAAAGGGCGCCGCAAAGTGCAGGGTCTATTATAAAAGCGGAGACGGCTGGACGCGCCTGACAGAAACCGACTCAAACAGCTATGTACATGACAAGCTGAATGCGGGTCAGCGCTATGTCTATACGATTCGCGGTGTGGACGACAAGGGCGATTTCGTCACCGATTTTAACCGCGACGGCTGGGAGAATACCTTTATCGCGCCGCCGGTGATCTCATCGCTGACCAACATCAATCAGGGCGTGCTGATTGAGTGGAGCCCCTGCAAGGGCGCCGAAAACTACCGCGTCTATTACTACGGCAGCAAGGGCTGGACAAAGATGGCAGAAACAACCGGAACCTCCTATCTCGATACCGACGTCCGCTCCGGCAATCACTATACCTATACCGTGCGCTGTATCAGCGCCGACGGCTCGCGCTTTACAAGCTCTCACAACAGCGGTAAAAGGACACAGTATGTCGGCTTGCCGACCATCTCCTCCATCGAAAATACCGCGACCGGCGCAAAAATCAGCTGGCAAATGCCCAAGGGCGCCGCGAAGTGCCGTGTCTATTATAAGGGCAGCGACGGCTGGACGCGCCTGACAGAAACCGACTCAAACAGCTATGTACATGACAAGCTCAATGCGGGTCAGCGCTATGTCTATACGATTCGCGGTGTGGACGACAAGGGTGATTTCGTCACCGATTTCAACCGTGACGGCTGGGAAAACACCTTCATTGCTCCTCCGGTGATCGCTTCTCTGACCAATACCGATCAGGGTGTGCTGATCAAATGGAACGCCTGCAAGGGCGCCGAAAACTACCGCGTCTATTACTACGGCAGCAAGGGCTGGACAAAGATGGCAGAAACGACCGGGACCTCCTATCTCGATACCGACGTCCGCTCCGGCTATCATTATACCTACACCGTGCGCTGTATCAGCGCCGACGGCTCGCGCTTTACAAGCAATCATAACAGCGGCAAAAAGACACAGTATATCGCGACGCCCGCGATCTCGTCGATCGAGAATACCGAGACCGGCGCGCGCATCACATGGAAAAAGCCTGCCGGCGCGATACGCTTCCGCGTTTACAGCAAGACCGCAAACGGTTGGAACCGTCTGGTCGAAACCGACGCGTCAAGCTATGTACACGACAAGCTGACGAATGGACAGCGCTATACCTACACTGTCCGCTGTGTAGACGCTAAGGGCAATTTTGTGAGCGATTTTGACGCAGACGGCTTCAACAACACCTTTATCGCCCCGCCGAGAATCAGCGGCGTCAGCCGATCCGGCGACGCGAACCTCGTGCAGTGGAACGCCGTCGGCGGCGTCACAGCTTATCGCGTCTACCGCAAGGGCTTCAACGCCGCATGGGGACGCATCGTTGACAGCGTGGCCGGCACCTCCTACGCGGATACAACCGCCGCCGAAGATACAGTGTACGCCTATACCGTGCGCTGTCTGGATGAAAACGGCGATACCGTCAGCGACTACTTCGGCTCCGATACCTATTATTATAACGGTAAATTGGCGAGCGGCAGCATCACCGTTAACGGCAACAAGCTGAACTTTGAGAACGGCAAGATCCGCATGGGCTACCAGAAGATCAGCGGCAAGACCTATTATTACGGCTCGAACGGTCTGATCCAGAAGAACGGCATCGTCGGCTCCGCCTCCGACGGCTACTGCTACGCCGACAAAAACGGCGTGATCGACTTCGGCTACTGCAACGGGGTGACTGACGGCGGCAGCGACTGGAACGTCATCGAGGGCAAGGCGACAAAGGTCAGCTCCGATTCCGACCGCACGCTGTTCCGCGCTTTGAAGCTGGTATATCGGGTGACCGACAGCAGCATGACCAAAGCTCAGAAGCTGAAAGCCTGCTTCAATTATCTGAAAACCGCCGACATCACCGAAAAGAATCCCCGCATCCCGCATTACACGGGGATGGACTGGCCGATCATCTACGCAAACGACATCTTTGTCAATAAGGTGGGCAACTGCATGAGCTTCGGCGCGGCGTTCGCTTACATGGCAAAGGGCATCGGCTACAGCAATGTTTACGCCTGCAACAGCGGCGGTCACGGCTGGGCGGAGGTAGACGGTCTGGTCTATGACCCCGAATGGAGCATGCACCACTTTAATTACGACTACTACGCAGTTGCCCGCACCGACGATTGTGACGTTAACTACTGGGGCGCGATCTCGGCGGGCGCGGCGTGGATGCACATCAAGCTGTAGGATTCATTCCGACCGCCGGACATATCATCCAACACAATTCATCATATAGGCAGACATCGATTCTTGCCTTATCAACGAAACTCATATCCAACAAACAGCCGCTGCGGAGCAAATCAGATGCTCCGCAGCGGTAATTTTATGTACAGTATTAAGGACGATGATCGACCCGCCTAAGCATGATCTCTGTCGATTTTCATTGTTATCCGAATCCGCCCGGCTCAATATCATCGTCATCGGGATCAAGATCGCCGATCTCGATCTGCCGGTTTTCGTACTGCGACGAGGCCAGGATAACGTCATACAGGTAGAGTCTGCGCCATTCCAGCTCCGGGGATGTATATGTCTTTTTCATATTCAAGCACCCCCGTTCAATTGATCGCCGTTTCGGATAGTGACGCTACCATCGTATAGCTTGCGGAGCATCCTCCGCAAACAGCGGTTCCGCCGTAGTCGTTATACGTCACGCGCTCAAAGCCGTTAGCGTCGGTATAGCGGATATACGGACGCGCGATAACGGGAATGGTCTTTGCGCTTTCGTCGGACTTCTGGTAGGTGATCACCATAGAGTAGAGGCGATAATCCGTGAATGTTTTATGGTCGATCCGGTTCGCGTTCGCGGTACAGTCCACATTTGTGACGAAGTTGAAGTACTGATCCTTGACGGTCGTCGTTTTTGTGGTATTGATACCGTTAGCGGTCGCGCTCTTATAGAGCAGCTTGTTGCCGGCGCCGCTGTGATATTCGATCCATTTTTCCGTGTTGGAGCCCGGCGTATTCTTCGCCACGACGTAACCGTATTCGGCGTTGGTGCACGCCTCGTTGAGCTGCGTCCACATCGTGTTGTTCAGCGAAGTGATGAACCGCAGTCCGCCGGGCTGCTTCTCGGTCGGGCTGACGTTCGGGTTGAGCATATTGTCCGCGCGCAGCTGAACGCCCGGCAGATCGAAGCCCTTGTATTTTCCGTTATACTCAGCGGGAAGCACGTTGGTGTCGGTCCCGTCCTTGTCGACGTCGTCGACCTTGACCCAGCCGACGTGTACGACGGTCACGGGAGCGACGATATTATTGATGCTGTTGACGCCGCGATCCTCGTCGGCGATCTGCGCATCGTAATCCAATGCAACATTCTCACTGTCATACCAGCCGGTGAAGATATAGCCTTCCTTTTCAGGAATCGCCCAATCGGAGGATACGCTGCCGTGCTTGTCGACGTCTACGGTGCGGAAGGTCTGTACAGCATCGTTGTTATCCACATAGGTGTAATCGACCTCGCCCAGCACCTTGACGGTGATCGTTCTGTAGGTTCCGAGATTGACATAGGCGATCTCCCCGCGCGGCGCGAGCTTATCCTTCTCGCTGAGACCGGCGGCAGTTCGCACGGAGGTGTTGGCTCCGGCGTAGCTGTAGCTCTCGTTCGTCAGCTTGTCGCCGACGGCGGTGAGCGTGATTGTATAGGTGCCCGGTGCAGAGGGGATGAAGTACGCTTGATCGATCACCGTTGTTTCAGCCCCGCGTCCGGTGTAGGCGTCGGTCTCATAATAGGTATAGCTGAGGGAATAACCGCTGACGTATGTGGTATCAGCGGAGGAGGTGCTCGCATACGCCGTGCCGCCGATACCGGTATTCAGATAATCGGAAAGGTCGATCCCCTTCTGTGTCACGCCGCCCGCGGTCACGTCCCTGAGCCCGCGCTGGGTGACCTCGATCGTCCTGTCGCGGTCAAAGCCTGTGGTGAGCTGCCGGGTCTGGTAGTTCATGGTCGTCCAGATGACGTTGGACTTCGAGTTGACCTTGTGCTGATAATTCGCTTCGGTCGTATCCGTGCTCGGCTCCACCAGCTGCACGATGATATACTTCGTCTGCGTGCTGCTGCGGAAGTCGGGGTTGTTCGTGCCGACCGCGTCATAGATATTGACCGACATCAGCCCGTTTGCGGTATTCGCGGCAGAAGCGATGGTATCGGTATAATTGACGGTCGAGTAGTCCAGACCCGCGTTGAATACGTCGATCGCCGTAAGCATCGCGTCCTTGCTGTCAAAGAGCGCGTAGCGGTAGGTCTTGCCGAGGATCGCGCCGCTGAACTTGAGGGTGACGTCGCCGTTCTCGGTTCCGTAAACATAGTTGTAGTAGCCCGACGCGGTGTTCGCGCCGCAGTAAGCGGGATCCTTGGCATACGGAACGAGCGCTGTGTTGATCACGGCGTCAACGTCGTCGTTGACCTCAGGCTCGATCTCGACCACCTCGTCCTGAGGCTTATCCTCCTCACCGTCGGTCTGGATATAGGTCGATCCGCCCTTATACGCTGCGATGCGGATGAATTTGCCGTTGCGTCCGGTACCGGATTCGTTGAGGAAGCTCTCGAGGGTCTTCAGATTATCCGATATCTCTCTGTCCGAATCCATGATATAGATGGTGCCGGAATTGATGGTCAGCTTTTCTTCCACAGGCACCCATGTGTCGAGATTCGTGTTCTCATCGTTGCTCTCATGCGTATTTGCTCTGATGAGCAGATGGTAGCCGTCCTTGATCAGTGCCATCAGGGTATCCTTATACGCTGTATAAGAATAGCCCTGCGTATAGTCATGGGACGTATCAAATTTGTCGGGGAAGTTGACGTCCTTGCCGGCATATTGGACATAACTGCCGTTTTCATCCTTCAAGTAGAAATAGTTGACGCTGTTATCGGCTGTTTGCTCGCCGTCGCTATAGTACGAGGTCGCCCATTCGAAGCTGCCCTCCTTGCCGAACGCGCCGTTGATCTCTGTCCAAACGATCGAGTTCTGGTCACTGTCGTTAAAGCCCTTCGTGATATACTTGATGTACATCAGCACATCGTAGATGGTATAGTCATAGGACTCCGTCCAGTTATCCGTATTCAAAAAGTCAGCCTGAGCGGTGCCTGTGCCGATATATTTCCAGCCCTTGACGCCGCACTGCTTCATCATCTTGGTGTATGATGCGACCAGCGCACCCCAGAAGGACATTCTGCCGGAGGACTCATGGTCATAGTCGCCCATTTTGATGGAGCGCCAGCGGTTGTCATAGCGGCTCCAGTAGCGGTAGTCATACTCAGCAATATTACCTGTTTTTTCAGTCATGCCGAACATCTTGGTTTCGTCGACCGTCGTATCCGCGTCGCCGCCGTTGATTGCCTTCATCAGATCGAGCAGATTGTAGCTGCCGTTCGCGCTCGGGGTCAGGTCATCGTCGTATGCGTCGTCCACAGAACGCCAAACATAGAACTCACCGCTGACGAGCGAGGTCGCCTCGTCGACCGTCACATATTCTTCCTTGTTGTCGTTGGTCACGCCGGAGAGAGCCGACGGATGATCGATGCGGAAGATGAAGTGGTAGCCGTTGATCAGCATGGCATAGTTATATTTCGGGAAGCTGGCCTTCGATACGCTGTTGTTCAGCGTCATGCTGTAAGTGCCGGAGCTGTCGGTACCGCTGCCGTAGTTGATGGTGATGGCGGTGGAGGTGCCTACTCCGTAGGCGCTCCAGTCGGCGCCCGATTTGGAGCTGTCGTTATACCTGTAATACGTGAAGCCGGTCTCTTCCCTGATCGATTGGTTGCTGAAAAGGAATACGCCGCTTGAATTGAACAGCTTATACGCTGCGTTGGTCACGTCCCAGTCGGGAGCGTCCTGATTGCCCGCCTGTACGACAAGCTTCGCAAGCGCAGACGCGAGCGGCCAGTTCTCGGCGGTATCGCTAGCGGTACCGCTGGAGCCCAGCCGGACGCCGCTCCAGCGAGCGTTGTCCTTCGTCCATGTGGTGAAATCCGCGTTATCGGCGAAATCCTCATAATGCGCCCAGTAGCCGTCGATCTTATTGCCGCTGTCGTCGCTGTAGCAGTCGTTAAGCACATAGAGCTCGCCACTGTTTTCGACGTCAACCGTCAGGTTATGGGTCTGCCAGCCGTCCCACGCGTCTCTTCCCGTGCGGCAGAAGATCGCATACTGACCGATGCCGACAAAATGATAGCAGCCGGTCTCTTCATCGAGCACGCCCGTCACCCATTTATCGGTGATACCGTTGCCCCAAGTCCACGCGCGGTAACCGGGGCAGGCGGTCGTCTCGTTGCTGATCTCCCACGCCTTGGGATAGAGGTAGATATTGTTGCCGATCCACTCGCCGAAGATATCGTTATCAACATTTCTGTTAAAGGCTGTAAAGCGATACACGTCACCGCCCGAGGAGGCGATCGTGGTATGCGTATAGTTCCAGAGCGTTCCGGCCGGGACGCCGTTTGCGTCCAGATCGGAGCCGGATGAATATCTGTATATTCTGAAATACTTGCCTACATTCTCAAACGCCCAGTCGGCGGCGCCGCTTTCATCCGCAACGCCCTTGATCCATCTGCCGTAGGTTTCAGCTCCGTCTGCCGCTGTCGGATCGTCGAAGGTCAGGATATACCACACGGGGCTGCCGTCTTCATAATTATCGACACCGCCCTCATAGCTTGTGCTGTCCGTCTCCAGATGGATGGTCTTGCGGGCATTGTTGTCGGTGACGGTGAAGCTGACGGTCACATCGTCGGCGGGCATCGTCATGGTGTAGGTGTAGATCGTGGTGTGATAGCCTGCATAAGAGCCAGATTCGGTCGTATCGCTCTTGGTAACGCTGAGATCGGTCATCGCGTCGCCGTAACGCGCGGTAACGTCGCCGATCGAATAGCCGTCGAACAAGGCGATCTTGAAAGTGACCGCGGAGGTATAATCGGCGGAGGCAGGCTTACCGACATAGTAAAAACCCTCGCCCTGAGCGGGATACTCTGCCGTCGGCGCATCGGACGGATAGATGATGCTGTAGCTGACGGGCGACACATTATAGGTCGCCGCGCACGCGCCGCTGATACTGCGGAAAGCATAGGTATATTCGCCCGCAGAGCCGCTTGCAGCGTTCGTGGTAACATCGGTTCACTTGGTGGAGGCAGGCTCATAGCCGTGCTTCGGCGTGCCGGTGATCTTGACAAATGCTCCTGCGGGGAGATAGCCGCCGCCGGCAAAGTCGCCGCCGATGGTGCTGTTCCTCACGCTGTCCTCATAGATAAAATCGCCCTTGATCAAAGCCTTTGCGGTATCGGTCGAGTAAGTAACGGGATAATAGGAGGTCTGGGAGCTGATCCAGTTCGCTCCCGAAGCGGCTTTGTCAAAGCGGCATGCCTTATACAGGCTTGAGTCGGTTATTCTGAGAAGCTCGTCGAGCGAAATGATGTTATAATCGCTGTCGCCGTTGCGATACTTTACATAGACCTCACCGAACGCCAGCGTCGCCGCCTGATCGACACAGTACCAATCGCCCGAATTACTGCCGAGCGTGATCAAGATATGAGAACCCCTGTCCTTGATGTAGCCATACAAATCGGTCGCTGTCGGAGTGCCGGAAACAAAGAAGTTCTCATATACTTCGCTGAAATTATTTTTGAAGTATTTCCATTTTGTTGATCAAGCGAATTCTCTTATTGCCAATCATCACATTTCTGCCTCTGGTTTTTTCTTTGTTAGTGACAATTGTAATTTCATCAGGTTCGGCAATGATTAACTTCAAATCCTTAAGTAAGCTGTCACCTGAAACGTATCCAAACACCTTATCAGCTCGCTCTATGTACTTATTTATAATGACCTTATTAACGTCGATCTTCGAAGTACCGGTTTTCTCTTTGCTCGGTATATAATATATCCCTGCCGCGAATCTCCTTAATCGACCGGACGCAGTTAACACACTCAACTCGTGATCGACCCACTGACGAGAATGGGTTGAACACATCTTGATAATATCTTCTATGAAGATTGGTTCATTAACTCTATAATAATCAAAAATCAACTGCATTTCATCCATATCAGCACTTCCTTAAAGATATCATAAGATTTTTTGACTATTATTGTCAATATTTCTCTGATTGAAAATTATTTTTCAGTCGAAAAACGGCTTATTCAAGCCGTTTTTGCAGGATTCATTTATGTTCCCATCTTGACAACAGCAGGTGCCATGGCGGCGCCCATATTGTTTTGATCGGTGATGCTGTAATCGACTATCCTGCCGAGCCGCGCGGCGCGAATGACGGGCATAGCGCTGTTTTGTAAAGTCGGCAAATTGCCGGATGCTGTTGCCGCGCCGTCTTTTGAAGCCGTATTCGTATAAGCTCCGATCTCCCCGGAATTTCGTTCAGTATCTGAGCCGCCTTCGCTTTCGATCACGCAGGCTCCGGCGCCGGTAACGGTCCACTGGGCTGTCGGGGGACGCTGGGAGCCGTATTCGAGCGGAAAGCGATACTGCCGCTCCGCTGTACAGTAATGCGACGACGACGCGCAGACCGCCCGCCGCGCTGCGCCGCTGTCTGCCGCGACAGCCGCGACGATCATACTCAGCGCCATCGTTGAGCAAGCGCCGTAGATCCCGGCATACGGGATGCCGAACCGCCGCATCGCAAAGCTGGACGCGACACACTGGTTCAGCAGATCGCCGCAGCACGCGAGATCGATATCCGCAGGCGAAAAATGTCCCTTATCCAGTGCTGATTGCACCGCTACACTCATCATCCTGCTTTCTGCCTGTTCAAAGGTGTCCTTTCCGGCATAGCTGTCATGGATGATCCGATCAAAATAATCGCGCAGAGGTCCCTCCCCCTCCTTCTTGCCGACAACCGACGCATAGCCTGCGATACGCGGGCTGTGCTCAAAGACGATATTCCCATTATAGTTTTTCATGTAGATGCTCCTCATATCATAATATAGTAGTATTATCCGCACAACCGGCGCCATCATACATCCAATACGAAAACTCCCCCTTCATCCGAAGGGGGAGTCGATCTGTCATATTCAAATGGTTATCTGATCCGCGATCTGTGACTTAATCTCTTTCAGTGGAATCACTGAACGTCGATCCATTCACCGATCGGATAATCAACCTTGAGTTTAGCGAGCTTGCGCTGGATATAAGTCGCATCAATAACCTCAAGCTTGCCGTTTCCGTCGACATCGCCGTTTCTGAGCATGATGGCTTCATCGTAGGGAACGCTCATTCTTGCGGCTTTACGCTGGATCGCTGTTACGTCGATCGCATCAACCTTGCCGTTGTTGTCGGCGTCGCCGAGCATATATCTCTCGGGAGCATCCGTCGGACCGACAGGCTCGGACGGATCGGTAAAGGTTGCTTTACCGCCGATGGTCTTGCCGTCAGCTACAACGCCCTTGTCAACTACACGGGTAAGCTCCTCGTCAGCCGCAGCGACGGTAGTCAGAGCGTTTCTGACCTCCGCATAGCCCGCCTTGAGCACCTTGTAGTTGGTGACGATCAGCACAGCCTTGTCGCTGTCAAACTTAAAGCCGTTATTGATCTGAGGAGTAGAAGCATTGTATTTAATCAATCCGGCTTCGACCTTCGCGATTGCCTTGTCCTTCATGATCGGGAACATTGCGTTGGAATCAACCACTACGCCGTCCGAATCAACAGCGTCAGCGGACTGCAGCACGCTGCTTGTGAAGGTCTGGGACGCGCTGATGGATGCTACCATGCTGTTGCCGATCGCCTGAGAAGCGTCGAAGGTGGTGTATACGGTAAAGGTCTCGCCTACAGCAACTTCCTTAGTTTCGGTTGTTCCGTCAATACCGTAGATCGTTACATTAGCCTTATCGGTTACAGGAGGCTCGGTTACAGGCTGTGTCGGAGGCTGAGTCTCGGGAGGATCAGTAGGCTTAGGCTCTGTAGGAGGTTCGGTTGCGGGAGGCTCGGTGGGCTCGGGCGTACCCGGCTCTGTAAAGGAAGCGTAACCACCGATCTCCATACCATCCTGTACGATGCCCTTCATGACGATCTTGGTAAGAGCGCTGTTATCGCCGGCAACAGTGGTCAGAACGTTTATGACTTCTGCTTTACCGATCGCTTTAACCTTATAGTGGGTGACGATCAGCAGGGCGTTCTCGTTATCAAATACATAGCCCTTGTTGACGCCGGGAGTAGAAGCATTGTACTTGTTCAAACCGTCGCTGATCTTCGCGACAGTATTTTCGCCGAGGATCGGGAACATTGCGCCCGGATCAACAACAACGCCGAGCTCGTCTACCTCATCGGTAGACTGCAGAATGCTGCTGGTGTAGGTCTGGGATGCAGAGATGGAACCGATACCGTGGATGCCGTTGAGTTTGCTGGCGTCGAAGGTGGTATATACGGTGAACTCGTCGTTGATGTCAAAGTACTTGACTTTGGAGGTTCCGTCGATACCGTAGATCGTGACGGCAGCCTTATTCTGAGGTTCTGTCGGAGGCTGTGTGGGCCGGGGCTCAGTTACGGGTTGGGTAGGCTGAGGCTCGGTGGGAGGGGGAGTGACGCCTTCAAAGTCACTGGGCATTTCATAGCTCTGACCGGGCTGGGTCTCGCCGTTGAATACGATCTTGGTCGCAGCGTCGTCGTCCTTGATCAGGGTCTTTAGGGTCGTTTTGATGGTAGCTTCGCCCGCTGCGAGGACCTTATAGTTGGTCACGATCAGCTTGGAGTCATCGGTGTTGAACGCATAACCGCCGTTTACGGTACCGCGGGTTGCGTTGAACTTGATGGTGCCGTTCTGCGCGGTCGCGACAGCCTCGTCGCCGAGGATCGGGAACATTACGGTCTTGTCGCCAATCTCATTATACTCGCCGGAAACAGCATCGGTCAGCTGGAGTTTAGCAGCAGTATATGTCTGGGTACCGTCAAGGCTGGCGATGGTGGTGCTGGCATTCAGAACGGTGTATGTGCTGAAAGTATCGCCAACAACGAATTCCCTGATAGCGGTAGTATTGTCGGGATTAACGATGGTAACCTTCAGCTTGGTGGACGGCTCTGTCGGGGGCTGTGTAGGAGGCTGAGGGGGCAGGGTCGGGATGGGACCGTCGGTGGTGAAGGAACCGTACAGCGCATAGCTCTGACCGGACTGGGTCTCGCCGTTGAACACGATGCGTGTGATATCCTCGTCAGCCGCAGCCAGTACATTCAGCTTGTTGGTAATATCGGCATAGCCGTTAGCGGTTACGCGATAGGTGGTGACCAGCAGCTGGGATCTGGCGGAATTAAACAGGAAACCGGTGGTCGAAGAGCCTGCATACTTGACGGAACCGGCACTCTTCGCGCTGCCGATCGCGCCGTCGCCCATGATGGGGAACACCTTAGCGGTGTCCGTGATGTAACCGTCGGCGTCAACAGTGTCAGCCAGCTCCAGAACGGTTGAGGTGTACTTCTGCACACCGTTGATGGAGCCCATCTTGCCTTCATTGACAGAGGAAGCGTCGAGGCAGGTATATACGTTGAAGGTATCGCCGACGTTGAACGATTTGGTTTCTACAGCGCCGTCGAGAGTGTGAACCCGGACTTCGGCATGGTCGATGGCAGGAGTAGGATCGTTGAAGCTGGCTTTGCCCTCGACGGTTTTGCCGGACTGGACCTCGCCTTCAAAAACGATCTTTGTGATCGCGCTGTCGGATGCAGCAAGGTTTTTGATGGCGTTCTTGACCTCGGCTGTGCCGGCTGCGGTTACCTTATAGGTGGTCACAATCAGCAGCGAATGGTCGGAGTCAAACCGGAATCCGCCGTCAATAGCCGGAGAAGATGCGTTGTACGCAATCCTGCCCGCCTGCGAAGCGTTGGAAACAGTAGATTCACCGGTAACAGGGAACACTTTGACAAGATCGGTGAACTCGCCGTACTGACCGCTGACCTCATCGACCAGAGAAAGCACGGATGAGGTGTAGGTCTGGGTACCCTGAACAGAGCCTACCATACCGTTGTTGACAGAAGAAACGTTCAGCGTGGTATAGACCGTGAATTCGTCGCCTACGTTCACTTCCTTGACTTCGGTAGTGCCGTCAAAGCCGTAGATGGTGATGGTCGCCGTTTCAGCGGCGTTTGTTGTGGCGATGCCGACAGTAAGCACTGTGATCATCATGGCAAGAACCAACAACATGCTGATAATCTTTTTCATGTTAATCCTCCTCGGGATATATTTTCAGACAATATAAATATACCATATCTTTCTCGATTATTCAACGATAATTGTATTTTTTTTATTAGAGATTTTTGCCTCAGTTTTGTGTATTATGACAAAAGAATTACAATTTTTCGATTCAGTTATTTTTTTCATGCTCAAACAGATTGCCGATAAAAGTCACAGATAACTGAAAAAGCTCCCCCTGCCGGAGCAAGGGGAGCAAAAATCATATCAATCGTTCAAACAGTAAAGCCGGTGACCGACTTTCTATCAAACGTCAGCGCCAATGCCGAGATCCTGATTGAGACCTAACAGCCAGCGCTGGAGCAAGGTCGCATCGGTAACTTCGAGAGAACCGTTCTTATCAACGTCGCCGAGCTTGTTGATCGAAGCGTCAGCCTGCTTCATACCTGCAAGTACGCGCTGGATGACGGTCACGTCACAGATGGTGATCTCGCCGTCGCCGTCAACGTCGCCGAGCTTGCCTGTGGGTTCGGGAACGATCTTGGGCTTCACAATCTGCTCCCAAGTGACTTCTCTGGAGCCTGCGGGATCAGCAAAGTACTTGCCGCAGACGGAGCACTTGTAGTGGGATTCCCAACCGTCCTCGGTCTCGGTAGCAGCCTTGCCGTTCACGCGCTTGAGGGTGTGCTTGGTCATCGGGATCTCTACGGTCTCGCGGGAGAGCTCTGCGCCGCAGGAGGTGCAGTAAACCACAGAATCATAGTGACCGACAGCCGTGCAGGTAGCGGGAACCTCGTTCTCACGAACCGCCTCGCCGGGAGTATGGGTATGAGCGAGCATCGGGATGATCAGAGAAGCCTCGGTAACCTCGGTGGCACCGGAAGCGTCAGAGAAGAGCTTGCCACAGACGGAGCACTTATAATGCTCCTTGGTGCCGGTAGCGGTCTCGGTAGCGGGAACCTCGTCAAAATGAGTCAGGCTGTGAGCGAGCTTTTCGATGGTCTTGGTCTCACGGGAGAGTTCCTCGCCGCAGACGGAGCACTTTACAACCTCGTCATAGGAGCCTGCAGCGGTGCAGGTAGCGGGAACCTCGTTCTCACGGACAGCTTCGCCGGGAGTATGCGCGAGCTTGTCGATGGTCTTGCTCTCGCGGGAGAGCTCCTCGTTGCAGACGGTGCAGTAGACGACCTCGTCATAGGAGCCTGCAGCGGTGCAGGTAGCGGGAACCTCGTTCTCACGAACAGCCTCACCGGGAGTATGCGCGAGCTTTTCGATCTCCTTGGTCTCGCGGGAAATCTCTTCACCGCACTCGGTGCAGTAGATGACCTCGTCATAGGAACCGGCAGCCTTGCAGGTAGCGGGAACCTCGTTCTCACGAACGGGCTCGCCGGGAGTATGCTCATGAACGGGAGGTGTGACCTCGCCGGGCAGAGAGGACTGTTCGGGATCCCAGTCGGACTCGATACCGGCGGCAGCGAACGCGTCAGCGACATCCTGTTTCTCAAAGCCGAGAGCCTCGCCGATATCGTCGATCATCTGCTGTTCGGTCTTATTGCCCGCGGTAACAACGAACTTATAAGCGTTCTGATACTTGGTCATGCCGGTAGTGGCGTCAACAACAGTCAGGAAGTCGTCGAACAGAGATTTATCGGTAGTGCCTTCCGCAAGGCAGGTACCTACTACATTACCGATAGAGGAGATCTGCTTGACAGGACCGACAACGGCAGCATCCATACCGTACCAGAAAGCCGCCAGCGTCTTCTTGGAGCTGTCGACGGGGTTCTCGTACTCGGTGCCGTCACAGTAAGCAACATGACCGAAGCAGTCTACGGTAAAGAGCAGGTCATAGGTCTGGTTGGTCCAGTTGTTGCCCTCGGTACGGACAAAGATGATCTTGTACTGGACGCCTTCGTTGAAGGTCAGACCAAGCTTTGAAACAGGATTGATCTCAAAGAGACCGTCCGCGTCCGCGGTAGCGACGCCGATCTCTTTCTTGGAGCCCCAAGCCTGACCGTTTTCGATATCGCCGCCGAAGATGTGGAACGCAACCTTGTTCTTGGAGCCCATCTCCCAACCGGTGGAAGCGGCGTCGAAATAAAGCTTGCTCGGGTCAAGCGCGATCGGATCTGTGGTGATGGTCTCGCGGGAGATCTCCTCGCCGCATTCGGTGCAGTATACGACGCTGTCATAGGAACCGCCCGCTTTGTAGGTAGCAGCTACTTCGTTCTCTACAACTGCCTCGCCGGGGGTATGGACATGAGGAGCCTCGGTGGGATCGTCGCCGCCCTCATGATAGCCTACGTGCACGCCGTTCACAAAGTGATCAGGGTTCAGGCAGACGTCCTGCATATCCTCGGACCAGTTATCGGTGCCGTCGGGATAATCGTTGTTATCGCCGCCGGGGCCGTACTCGGAGCCATAGCAGCCGTTGCCGTAGTAAACATACCAGTTGGCGCCGCAGGTCTGCTTGTTGGAGAACGCGTTGATGGATACCTGGTTGGGATCTACAACATAGATACAATTTTCAAAATAATCGTTGTCGGGAGAGCCGTAGGGCAGGGTGTCATAGTCGCCCTCGTACGCGCCCTGGATGTTGGTGTCGATAGTCTGAGCCGCCTGATAGTAGATGGGCTTAGAGGTATCGGTGCCGCCGTCAACGCCGTTGTTAAAGATTGCGACAGCAACGTTCTCGGGGATGTCGGCATAGTAGATGCCCTGGGCTTCATCCTCGATTTCCATGCGATAGCCGACCCACTGACCGTCTACGTTGGCGTCGCCGCCCCACCAGTACACGCCAGCGTAGTGCTTGCCGTCGAGAATATTGTTCTCGTTGTACCATGTGGGAGCCTTATCACCCGCGTGGATCACGACCTCGTCGTACTCTTCCTTGATGACCTCGCCGGTATCGGGATCGAGCTCCTCAGGATGATGGAGATTGACATCCTCATCCGCGACAGGACCGGTCGAGCCGTTCGGCATCTGGAAGTAGATGCGCTTAGCATCTGCGTCTGCTTCGTTTTCTTCTTCCCAAGCCTTTACGCCTTCGGTCGCGGACTTAACGAAGGGAACGCCCTCGTCGTCAACGTCGGAAACGGATAAAGCGGAGAAGGACACAGTAAGCATCGAGATAAGCAGCATCATGGCTAATAATAAACTGATTACCTTTTTCATATTAAGCCTCCTAAGCTAAATTTATGCATTAAAATTTTATCACAAAACTGTAAAGGTTTCAATACATATTTGATAATTATTTTCAAATATTTTAAACTTTCAAGCTTTTTTTCGTCATAATTCACAAATATTTGTTCCGAATTTTGTAAATCAGCCCTTTCGAAATCATTTGCGGTAAACTGCAAGGCGTCAGACCCGTTTTATCGGTTGAGATTACCGCGGGGCACATTCAGATCCTCATTGCGAGGAGGAACAATGTTCCGACGCGGCAATCTCAGCCTTAACCTTTGCGCCCCCCGCAATGACATTTTTAATTCGCAAGACTATCCCTATAAAAATGCTCCCCCTGTCGGAGCAGAGGGAGCGTCGAATCTTATTCTGTTTACATGCAGGAATACGGGTTACATCTCAGATCGATTATTTGATCTGCGTGCCGACCTGATAAGCAACCGGGATACCGAGCGCCCAGCGCTGTACCAGCGTCGCGTCAATGATTTCCAACACTCCGTTGCCGTCGACGTCGCCGCGCAGCTTCATACCGCTGTCAGCCGTCTTGATGCCGGCAACCGCGCGCTGAATCACGGTTACGTCAACGATATCTACCGCGCCGGTGTTGTCGATATCGCCCAAAATTCCCTTGGCGCTGACAGTAGTGGGAGCCTGCGTCGGAGCTTCGGTCGCGGGAGGATTGGTGGGAGCGGGCGGCTGGGTAGGATTACCGGTCGCGGGGATGACGATATCATCCCAGCTCACTTCCTTGGTCCCTGCCTGATCGCCGAAGTACTTGCCGCACTCGGTGCAATAGAAGTAAGACTTCCAGCCGTCAGTCGTCTCGGTAGCCTTCTTTCCGGGCTTGAACTTGATGGTATGCGTGTGCGGAGCCTCGGTTACAGGGGGCTCGGTTGCAGGCGGGTCGGTAGGAGCAGGGGGATCAGTGGGTGCGGGGGGATCTGTGGGATCGACATCTTCATGATAGCCTACGTGCACGCCATTGACAAAGTGATCGGGGTTCTTGCAGACGTCCTGCATATCCTCGGACCAGCCGGGGGTGCCGTCGGGATAATCGTTGTTATCGCCGCCGGGACCGTACTCTTCGCCGTAGCAGCCGTTGCCGTAGTAAACATACCAGTTAGCGCCGCAGGTCTGCTTCTGGGAGAATGCGTTGATGGAAACCTGATTGGGATCGATGACATAGATGCAATCCTGGAAATAATCGTTATCGGGAGAGCCGTAGGGCAGGGTGTCATAGTCGCCCTCATACGCGCCCTGGATGTTGGTGTCGATGGTCTGAGCCGCCTGATAGTAAATATCCTTGGAGGTATCGGTGCCGCCGTCAACGCCGTTGTTGAAGATCGCGACAGCAACGTTCTCGGGGATGTCGGCATAGTAGATGCCCTGCGCTTCATCCTCGATTTCCATGCGATAGCCGACCCACTGACCGTCCTTGTTCGCGTCGCCGCCCCACCAGTACACGCCGGCATAGTGTTTGCCGTCAAGAATGTTGTTTTCGTTGAACCAGCTGGGAGCCTTTTCGCCCGCGTGGATCACGACCTCGTCATACTCTTCCTTGATGACCTTGCCGGTATCGGGATCGAGCTCTTCGGGATGGTGGAGATTGACGTCCTCATCCGCAACGGGACCGGTCGAGCCGTTCGGCATCTGGAAGTAGATGCGCTTAGCATCTGCGTCTGCTTCATTTTCTTCTTCCCACGCCTTTACACCCTCGGACGCAGACATAACATAAGGTTTACCCTCGTCGTCAACGTCAGAAACAGATAACGCGTTGAAAGAAACAGTAAGCGTCACGGCTAGCATCATCAAAGCCAGCAATAAACTGATTACTTTTTTCATATTAAGCCTCCTAAGCTTTAATTTTTTCCACTATTATACTACCACAAAATCACTTTGGCTTCAATATTCTACGCTCAGAATTTACAATTTTTTCAGTCGTCAAAATAACCGAATTTTGGGACTTTTTTTTGGCAGAACGCTCAGTCAGCTTCATTTACCTTTACCGAACGGCAAAAACTCCCCCTGCCGAAACAGGGGGAGCAGCAGCTCAAACTAAGCTAACTATAGGATATATATCGGGATGATTACGCCTCTGCGTAAACCGGCTCGTTGATGCCTCTCTTATCCCATTTGGTACCGATCTTCGCAAGGTAGCGCTGAATCAGGGTAGCGTCGAGGATGGTGACCTCGCCGTCGCCGTCAACATCAGCCGCAGCCTCGTTGAAGCTCTCACCAACGCTCATCTGAGCATCGTAACGCTGGATCATCGTGACGTCAGCAGCGGTTACTTCACCGTCGCCGTCAGCATCGCCGAGGATGTAAGCGGGCTCAGGCTGGTCTTCGCTGACGAACTTGAACATGTAGCCGCCGCGTGTGCAGCCGTGGTTCTGAGCGTCTTCGCTGCCGTCGCCGATGTAGTAGATGTACTCCCAGCCGTCTTCCTCAGTGCCGTCGCCTGCGGGACGGAAGTAAATCATGTACTCGCCATCAGCAGGAACAGTGCGGTTGTTATCCATGCCGTCCGGATACCAGTTGCCGATGCCGGTGCCCTTCTTGTTGACGTCGATGACCTTGATCATGTCGTCAGTAGTCAGAGCGATCGGACCGAAGCTGTACAGACCGTCGCCTTCGTCGGTCAGCATCATGCCTTCCTTGAGACCCCAGTCAGCTACAGTACCGGTCAGATAGTAACCCTTCTCCCATGTCGGAGCAGGCTCGTCGGTAGGAACAGGCTCTTCAGACTCAGTGATGGTGATGGTGAAGGTCGCACCGGTCTGAGTCGCAATATCAAAGTTGGTCAGATCGAGTTTTGCGGTAATGTCGCTTGCCTTTTCGGGAGAGAAGGTGATGTTTGCGCCGTTGTAATCAGCGTTGGTAACCTTGCCGCTCTCTTCGAAGGTGCCGCCGAAGTTGTGGTTCCAGTTGCCGTCGATCGCAAACTTGATCTGGCAATCCTGATCCGCGGGAACGCCCTTGAAGGTGATCTCCCAAACGTTCTCCTCGATCTCGGTCATCAGATTGGCTTCAGCAGCGGGATCCCATGTAACGCCGTTCAGCCAAGCGCCGTCGCCGTTACCGACTGCGTTAACAGCTTCATACTCGAAGACAGGAGCGTCAGTCGGCTCAACAGGAGCGTCAGTCGGCTCAACAGGAGCGTCGGTCGGCTCTACGGGCTCGTCAGCCTTGACGAACTTGAACATGTAGCCGCCGCGTGTGCAGCCGTGATTCTGAGCGTCTTCGCTGCCATCGCCTACATAGTAGATGTAGGTGTAGCCGTCTTCCTCAGTACCGTCGCCTGCGGGACGGAAGTAGATGGTGTACTCGCCGTATTCGTCAACGCCCTGATTGTTGTCCATGCCGTCCGGATACCAGTTGCCGATGCCGGTGCCCTTCTTGTTGACGTCGATGACCTTGATCATGTCGTCAGCGGTCAGAGCGATCGGACCGAAGCTGTACAGACCGTCGCCTTCTTCGGTCAGCATCATGCCTTCCTTGAGGCCCCAGTCAGCAACAGTACCGGTCAGATAATAACCCTTCTCCCAAGTCGGAGCAGGAGCGTCGGTCGGCTGATCAGGAGTATCGATCTCTTCGATGGTGATCGTGAATACCGCACCGGTATTGGTCTCGGGATCAAAGCCGGTCAGGTCAAGTTTTGCAGTTACATTACAGAATTTTTCGGTATCGAAAGTGATGTTATCGCCGTTGTAAACAGCGTCGGTAGCCGTATCATTTGCTTCAAAGGCACCGCCGAAGTTGCGATCCCATGTGCCGTCGATAGCGAATTTGATCTGACGATCATAGCCGGAGGGAACGTCTTCGAATTTGATCTCCCAAACGTCATCAGCAGTCTGGGTCATCTCGTTTGCCGCAGCGCCGGGATCCCATGTAATGCCGTTTAGCCAATTGCCTTCGCCGTTACCGACTGCGTAAACAGTGTCATACTCAAAAACAGGAGCGGGAGCTTCGGTGGGCTCAACGGGAGCGTCAGTCGGCTCTACAGGAGCGTCGGTAGGCTCAACAGGAGCGTCAGTCGGCTCTGTGTAGTTGCCGACGAACTTGAACATATAGCCGCCGTTCTTGCAGCCGTGAGCGTCTTCGCCGGAATCGTCGCCCTCATAGGGGATGTACTCCCAGCCGTCCTCGGCTGTGCCGTCGCCTGCGGGACGGAAGTAGATCATGTATTCAGCATCAACAGGTACAGTGCGGTTGTTGTCCATGCCGTCCGGATACCAGTTGCCGATGCCAGTGCCCTTCTTGTTAACGTCGATGACCTTGATCATGTCGTTAGCGGTCAGAGCGATCGGGCCATAGCTGTACAGACCGTCGCCTTCGTCGGTCAGCATCATGCCTTCCTTGAGGCCCCAGTCAGCTACAGTACCGGTGAGGTAGTAACCCTTTTCCCAAGCGATGGGCTCTTCGGTGGGCTGGTCAACGCCAACCTCTTCTACAACGACCTTACCGTCTTCGGTAGTGGTGGTGTAGAACTCAGCGCCGTCTACGAGCTTAAAGCCCGCGTTCTCGGTGATATCGATGGTCTGGTCGCCTTCGCCGTTGTTGAAGATCAGACCCTGAACAGTTGCGGGCAGAACAGCCTTGTAAACGTCCTGACCGAAATCGTTCTGATGATCGAATTCGATGGAAGCGCCGGGCCATGAAGGATCAGCATCGGTGCCCCAGAAATATGCATTTACGTTGCTCCAACCCTGACCGTTGGTGAAGTATACGGTGATAACGTCTTCAACAGGAGCGTCAGTGGGCTCAACAGGAGCGTCGGTGGGCTCAACAGGAGCCTCAGTGGGCTCTACGGGAGCGTCGGTCGGCTCTGCGGGAGCATCAGTCGGCTCTACGGGAGCGTCGGTCGGCTCTACAGGAGCGTCGGTCGGCTCTTCACCGTGATGGTGATCGGGGTTCACACAGTTATCCTCAGCGGATACATAATCGTCGGAATCGGTTCTGACGTTACCATAGCAGCCGTTGCCATAGTAGAAGTACCAGTTACCGCCGCAGGTCTGCTTGCCGGAGAAGGCGTTGATGGAGACCTGATCGGGATCGATAACATAGATGCAGCCGTCAAAGTCAAACTCATTGTAGGTGTCTTCCCACAGAGTGTCATAGTCGCCTGCGTAAGCGCCTTCCATGTTGTTGTCGATGGTCTGAGCCGCCTCATAATAGATGGGCAGGCTGGAATCGGTACCGCCGTCAACACCATTGTTGAAGATACCGGAGGTCAGATCGCCGTCGCCGGGAACGATTGCATAGAAAATGCTGTTGTCATAATCGTCGATGGACATTCTGTAGCCCGGCCATGCAGAGGGGGAAGCGGGAGCGTCCCACCAATAAATACCTGCATAGTGATTGCCGTCTGCAGCGAGGTTGAAATCGTTGTACCAGGAAAGGGCATGATCGCCTTCGCCGATAACGAGCTCGTCGTAAGCTTCCGCTACGACTTCACCCTGCTCGTCCAGTTCCTCGGGATGATGAACATAGACGTCCTGGGTAGCAACAGGACCATTCTCACCGTTAGGCATCTGGAAATAGACCTTTGCTGTGGTTCCTACGTCTTCGCATGCTTCTTCAGACGTGATCGCGTCGTCGTCTACCACGTTGTAGGCGTTAAACACAACGGTCGTCAGAGAGAATACCAACATAAGAGCCAGTAATACGCTAATAAACTTTCTCATAATTTCCTCCTTATAATTATTTTATTGCGTAGCTTAATCATATCACAAACTTTATGAATATTCAATAATAAATTTTTGTTTTGAATGATTTTTTACCCGCATTGATGCTATTTCAACAAACCGCTGAATTTGTTGTTTGTATTCAACGAAAATGTACGGCATTGATTGTTGAATATCACGAACATAGGCGCAATATGCCCAATAGTAAATATTGATTTTAAGTGAATTCGACCAATTTCCATTTTATGGCAGGATGCAAATAGAAGAGATTTCCTTGCGTGAGGGGATCAAACCTGTTTTAATCGGTTGAGGTTGCCGCAGCACCGGCACGCGTATCAAGGTGCTTCGCAATGACCATTCAAAAAAACAATCCCCCTGCTTACACAGGGGGATAAAGAGGATCGGATTATTCGCCGCCGTCAACGGGTTCGCCGCCGGACTCGCCGCCGGACTCGCCGCCGGATTCACCGCCCGATTCGCCGCCGGACTCGCCGCCCGATTCACCGCCGGACTCACCGCCCGATTCACCGCCCGATTCACCGCCGGATTCGCCGCCGGACTCACCGCCGGAAGAGGAATCATCGCCGCCGGAGCTGTCGGAATCATCATCGTCATAGGAGCTGTTGGAGCTAGACGATCCCGAGGAGGGAGCCGAGGTATAGTAGGTGGAGGAGGGCAGATCGTCGGTCTTGACCTCGCTGCCGTCCTTCAGATAGGTGCGGGTGGTATAGACCTTATAGCCGCGGTCAAAGTAGGTCGGAGAGGTCGTGGAGATCTCGATATCGTCAAACTCGGGATTCTCCAGCCCGTAGATCTCACAGTTGAGCTGAGTGCCGTCCATCCAGCACTTCATGAAGAGCTGGTACTTGAACGGATTATTGACCTTGAGGTCGATGTTGCCGTAGTCGACGGTCGCGTCGCGGCCGGCGTCTACATACACCGACTTATAATAGTGGCACTGGCGCTCCACGACGTCCATGCCGCACAGGATGCAGGCGTTGTAGATCGTGGTGGAGGACTGGCAGATGCCGCCGCCGATGCCGGTCTCGCTGCGGCCCTCGACGATAACGCCCGCGGGCTTGTAGCCGTTACTTTCGAGGTTGGAGTTGCCGGTATGGTCGTTGAAAGACCAGGTAGCGCCGGGCTCGATGATGGAGCCGTTGCACGCCGCCAGAGAGACGCGCATGTTCTCGTTGCCGTTGGAGTTGTTGGTAGAGATCGTCGAGAAGGAAGACAGCTTCTTGATATTGCTCTTGAGGTAGCTCGCGGTATACTCGGGATCCACCTCGGAAACGGTCGCATCAACGGTACCGCTGACATTGCCGCCGTTGATAAAGGTCGTCAGCGCAGTCAAGCTGGTCTGCTCGTCCAGCGCAACACCCTTGACCTCGTCCGCTACGGTAAACATCGAATCGGCGGAGGGGTCAAAATCGGTGACCGTCGCGTTCTTCGCTTCAGTCTTGACGTCGGAAGCGATCTTCGAGATGATGTCGGCACAGGTAGTGTCCTCGACCTTCATCGTGATCTCATAGTTCTTGTCCTCGGTCTTGATGCCCTTTTCCTCGGAGTAGGTCTTGGCTTCGCTGAGCACCTGATCGGTGTCAAAGGAATAGTTGAAATCGTCCTTGGTGTAGCTGTAGGATTTATCGCCCGCCTTGACCTCGATCTTGATGCCGTCCGCCAGCTCGTCCTCAACGCCCTTCATCAGCGTTTTCGCCTGACCCATTGTCAGATCCTTGAGCGATCTGCCGTTGACATAGACGTTATCGGAGAAGGTGCTGTCGGGACCGGTGCCGGAGCCTGAGAACAGATACAGAGTCAGTCCGCCTACAGCCGCGACCAACAGAATGCTGACGATGCAGATCGCAACGATCAGACCGGTCTTTTTCTTCTTCTTAGGCTGCTGCTTAGCAGGAGCAGGTCGGGAATTCTTGACCTGCGGTCTGACGGGACGGTCATCATCGTCGGTAATCACGAAATTATCATTGAAATTATTCACACGGGCGGGAGCCGCCTTGCGGGCAGGGGCGCTCTGCTTGCCTGCGCCGCTTTTCGCGGGAGTTCCGCTCTTGCGGCTGCGCGCCTCGGCGAGAATGGAATTGAGCTCCATGGTATCGCCTTTTCGATTTGCCATAACAACCACTTCCTTAAAGGAAAACTAATCTATCAATCATGAAAAGAACAGTCAAAAGCATCTGCAGCTCCACTGCTCCTATTATAATTAAGTATATAATAACGAATTTAAAAATGATTAATAATCTGTAAAAGAATTATGAAATAAAAATGCGACGATATTTACTACCCCCTCGGTCGGTTAATTTATGGATTTTGGATAAAGCGTTTCGGATCTCCCAAAAACCTGTTACATTTTCCCCGATTGTATATTGCCTTGGGCAGAAGAATAAGCTATAATATGGACGTACCTCTTTGAGAAAGGTGACTCATCATGAAAGTATTGATACTGACAGCGTCGACCGGCGGCGGTCACAACCGCGCCTCCAACGCCCTGAAGACATATATCAACGAACACGATCCCTCGGCGGACGTCACCATCATCGACGCGATCGAGGAATGTTCCCCTGTGCTGAATATCGCGGTCGTACAGGGCTATAAGGCGCTGGTAACGCTCACTCCCGCTCTCTTCGGCGCGATGTACAAGAGCTCGGACAAAGAGTCTCCGCTGTCGGAGACTGTCAACATCATTTATCAGCAGTGCGCCAAACGCCTGCAGCCGGTCATCGAGACCATCGCCCCCGACGTCATTATCAGCTGCCATCCGTTTGCCGGCGCGATCGTTGGTTATATGAAGGAAAAAACCGGCTATGCTGTCCCGCTGATCACCATCGTCACCGACTTTCTCCCCCACCGCGCGTACATAGCGGGCGGTATCGACGCCTATATCACCGCCTCGTCGCAAGCCAAGGATATACTGGCGGAGCAATATGAAATCGACCGCAGCAGCATTTACGATTACGGCCATCCGGTTTTCGAAAAATTCTACGAGGGCAACGGCAGAAGCCGCGACGAGGTGCTCGATGAACTCGGCTTTGACAGAAACAAGCGCACCGTACTGATTATGGCGGGCAGCTTCGGCGTAACGGATATCCTCGAGATCTATGAAAACCTGCTGAATATCGATATCGACTACCAGATCATCGTCATCACTGGCCGCAACAAAAGGCTGTATGACGCATTTGACGAGCTGCTGCATAACGCCAATGAGATCGTCACCGAGGAAGAACCTGAGCTGCTCAAGCGCTTCAGCCAAGACAACGTCCTGCGCTTTATGTACAACCAAAGTGAAATGGTCAAGGAAAAACTGACCCGCACCTTCCGCCGTACCACCGATAAGCATAAGCCGACCAAGCTCTTTTTCTTCATCGACAACGTGGACGACTATATGCATGCGAGCGATCTGATCGTCACCAAGCCCGGCGGGCTGACCACCTCCGAGAGCATCGCCTGCGCGCTGCCGATGGTTGTGTTCAAGGCCTACCCCGGTCAGGAGGAGCAAAACGCCGCGCTGCTGGCGGAGAACAACATCGGCGTGATCTTGGAGCACAGCAGTGAAGCCGCCGCTACGGTAGGCGCGCTGCTTTCAGACGGCGCAAAGCTGGACGCCATGCGCGAGAGCTGCCGCCGCTTTGTCCATAAAAACTCCTGCCGCAACATCTATGAGCTGGCAAAAAAGCTGGCTCAGGATCAAAAGAACATCTGATCCATTTTCACTATCCACTATCCACTATTCACTGACCACCAGCCACTAATTACCAATAAGGCTCCTCCGGGAGCCTTTAACTATTTATCTGAGAATAGTATATTTATGCCGATTTTGTAATTTGGGATTACTCTTTCGTAAAATCTGTTTACTTCAATAGCATTTGTCTATATAATGTATGCTATAATAATAGTATCTTATCCTATCAAATAGATTGTCCACCCACTCCGGCACATCTTAAGGAGAACTCCATGCTGCAGATCAAAGGCATACGAAAGGTATATAAAACAGGCTCGCTCGTGCAGGAAGCGCTCAAGGGCGTTTCTCTCAATCTGCGCGACAGCGAGTTTGTCGCCGTGCTGGGACAGAGCGGCTCCGGCAAAACGACCCTGCTGAACATCATCGGCGGTCTGGATCGGTACGACGAAGGCGATCTGATCATCAACGGGATCAGCACCAAGCGGTATTCTGACCGCGACTGGGACTCCTACCGCAACCACACGATCGGCTTTGTCTTTCAAAGCTACAACCTTATCCCTCATCAGACCATCCTGAAAAACGTAGAGTTGGCTCTGACGATCGGCGGAATCAGCGCTTCCGAACGCTCCTCACGCGCCGTCGACGCCCTGCAAAAGGTAGGGCTTGCCGATCACATCCACAAAAAACCTTCTCAGCTCTCAGGCGGCCAGATGCAGCGCGTCGCCATCGCCCGTGCGCTGGTCAACGACCCCGATATCCTGCTCGCCGATGAACCTACCGGCGCTCTGGACAGCGACACCAGCCTGCAGGTCATGGATCTCTTGAAGGAGGTCGCACAAGACCGTCTGGTCGTCATGGTCACCCATAATCCCGAGCTCGCTGAAAAATACGCCACGCGCATCGTCACCCTGAAGGACGGCGAAATCACCTCGGACTCCGACCCCTTCACGCCGGAAGAGACCGAGACTGTACACAAAAACCTGGGCAGATCCTCGATGTCGCTGCTGACCTCGATGGCGCTGTCCTTCAACAACCTATGGACCAAAAAGGCGCGCACCATCCTCGTGTCCTTCGCGGGATCCATCGGCATCATCGGCATCGCGATGATCTTAGCGATGTCGCACGGCGCAAACGAATATATCCGTAACGTCGAGGAAGAAAGCCTGCAGGAATACCCGCTGGAGATCACCGACACCACCTTTGATATGACGTCGATGTACGCGATGGGGATGGGCATGTCGCAGGGCACCTCCGCCGAAGCGACCGCAGATGAAGCTAAAATCACGGAATGGAACGCTGTCACCAGCATGCTTTCCGGCGTTTCCTCGAACGACCTGAAATCGCTCAAGGAATTCTTTGAAAGCGATCAGTGCGATATCGACGACTATGTACAGAATATCGATTACAGCTACAACATCTCGCCGTATATCTATAAGGTCAATGACGACGGCAGCTACCGTCAGGTAAACCCTGACACCAGCTTTTCGCCGCTCGGCTTCAACGGCACGGACGGCGGCGGCAACACGCTGTTCTCGGCGTTCATGAGCTACAATTCCTTCTTTGCGATACCCGAGAATGAAGAGCTGTTTCAAGCAAACTACGATCTCAAAGCCGGCAGATGGCCGCAGAACTACAGCGAATGTGTGGTTACGCTGACGTCGAACGGATCGATCCCCGATCTGACGCTGTACGCGATGGGGCTCAAAGACCCCAAGGAGCTCGACGATATGATCCTCGCCTTCGGCGAGGGGCAGAGCTTTGAGAAAACCGGCTCCCCGAACACTTACGGTTACGACGAAGTCCTCGGCATCGAATTTCGCATTCTGCCATCCACCTGCTTCTACTCCTATGACAAAGAATACAAGCTGTGGGCAAACCATTCTTCGGATGAAAAGTATTTGAAAACGCAGCTCGACAGCGCCGAAACGCTGACGATCGTCGGCGTTGCGCAGCCGCTCTCCGCCGGCGGCTCCGGCACCACCTCCAACACCATCGGCATCGGATACACCGACGAGCTGACCAAGCATGTCATCGAACTCGCCTCGCAGACCGAGATTGTCAAACAGCAGCTCAGCAAGCCCGAGATCAACGTATTCACCGGCAAGCGCTTTGACGATGAATCCACAGGCAGCGATATGGATATGGCGTCGCTGTTTTCGGTTGACAGCGACGCGATCAGCGACCTTTTCAGCTTCGACAGCAGCGATCTGGATCTGTCAAGCATGGATCTGAGCGGTCTGGATTTCAGCGACATGGACCTCTCCGACGTCGACCTGAGCTCTGCGGTCTCAGCGGAGGATCTGAGCGATCTGATGCCCGAGCTGAGCGATGAAGATATCGGCGATCTGCTCAGCGGAATCGAATTCAACATGACCTCCGAGACGCTCAGCAGCCTGTTTACCGAGCTGCTGACCGGCTACCAGACCTACACTGCCGACGACAAGCGCGCGGACATTTCCTCGCTCCCGTCAGCGCTGACGAAATATCTCTCCACCGAAGAAGCGCGTGAATTGCTCCGCTCCGATCTGGAGGATTATCTCTCCGAACACAGCGAGGATATCATCGGCTCCGACGACGTCAAGGATGTCGCCGAAGGCTATATCAACGGATATGCTATCTGGCTGGAAAAGAACGGCTATGAAAAGGATGACTACGCGCATATCGGCGACTACGTCAGCTCTGAGGATGCCCAAACGATCATTCAGGACGGTGTGGAAGCAATGCGCGCAAAATTGGGTAAGCTCACGCCGACCGACGACGAGATCGACGCTATCTTCTCCCATATCGTCAGCGGCTACGAGAGCTACGCCGACGAAAACGAGCTGCCCTCGGCGTCCTACCTGCTGTCGTCATTCACGAAATATTTGTCAACGGACGATGCAACGGAGCTGATCTATACCACGGTCAGCGAAGCAGTAGATACCTCTTCGCTTGAAAGCAGCATCGAAAAGTATTCGGACATCCTCTCTCAGCAGCTCAGCGGCGTGATGGCAAAGATCCTCTCCGCCATATCCGACGAGATCACCTCCGCCCTGACGGAAAGCATGTCGTCGCTGACCTCCGGGATCTCGGATAACCTGCTCAGCGCCTTTGACTTTGACACCGACGCGCTCGCCGAAATGTTCAAAACGGAAATGACCGCCGACGAGCTGCGCGATCTGATTATGTCGCTGTTTTCCACCTCGCAGTCCTCGCTGGAGAGCAATTTAAGGACGCTGGGCTATGCCGATCTTGCCAGTCCGTCCGCCATCACCATCTACCCCAAGGATTTTGACAGCAAAAACCGAGTCAAGCAGATCATCAGCGACTATAACGACCGCATGAAAGCGGCGGGTGAGGACGATAAGGTGATCGAATATACCGATCTCGTCGATGCGCTGATGGGCTCAGTGACAACCATCATCGACGCCATCAGCTACGTGCTGATTGCCTTTGTCGCGATCTCGCTGGTGGTATCATCGATCATGATCGGCGTCATCACCTATATCAGCGTACTGGAGCGCAAGAAAGAGATCGGTATCCTGCGCGCGATCGGCGCCTCCAAACGCAACATCTCTCAGGTATTCAACGCCGAGACCTTCATCATCGGCGCGCTGGCGGGTATGATCGGCATCGGCGTCACCGAGCTGCTGATTATTCCGGCGAATATCATCCTGCACGCCTTAACGGGACAGGAAAACATCAACGCCATCCTGCCGCCCGCGGCGGCTGGTATCCTGATCCTGCTGAGCATCGTGCTGACGCTCATCGGCGGACTCATCCCCTCGCGCAAGGCGGCTAAGAGCGATCCTGTCACCGCCCTGCGTTCAGAATAACCCATACGTTGCGGGCGTCGGGCAGACTGTTCGCACCACGCCGTTCACCATTCATTATTCACCAAATCGGAGGTCTGTTATGATCAAAATCATCGACAAGGAAGTTCTCTCTTCCGACAAAAAGCATCATCTCAAAGGCAAAATCTATCTCCCGGAGGGCACCCCCAAGGGACTCTTCCATGTGGTCCACGGCATGACCGAATACATCGGGCGCTATGACGGGTTCATGCGCGCAATGGCTCAGGACGGCTATATCGTGTTTGGTTACGACCACCTCGGTCACGGTCACACGGTCGACAGCGACAGCGAGTTGGGCTTCATCGCTCACGAAAACGGCTGGCAAAATTTGGTTGACGACGTGTTCATCTTCGGCAACGAAATACGCAAATCCCTCGAAGGCGAAAGCCTGCCCTTCATCCTCATGGGACACAGCATGGGCTCCTTCATCGTGCGCCTGACCGCCGCCAAGTATAACCATTATGATAAGCTGATCGTGATGGGCACCGGCGGTCCCAACCCTGCTGCGGGCGCCGGGATCGCGCTCAGCGGCATGATCAAAGCCTTCAAGGGAGATCACGGCTACTCCAAATTGATCTATTCCATGGCGTTCGGCTCTTACAACAAGGGTTTCGAACAGGAAAATGATCAATACGCGTGGCTGTCGGTCGACAAAAAGAACCGCGACAACTATCGCAAGGATCCGCTTTGTACTTTCCTGTTCACCGTTTCAGCAATGCAGGATCTGGTGTGCCTGAACAAGTACAGCAACGACAAAAGCTGGTTCAGTGCTATCGACAGGAAAAAACCGATTCTGCTGACAGCGGGCGGCGAGGATCCGGTCGGCGAGCACGGCGCGGGCGTCAAAAAGGTATATGAGCTGCTCAAAAAGGCGGGTGCAAATGTCAGCATCAAGCTGTATGACGGCTACCGTCACGAGATTTTGCAGGATTTCTGCCGCGACGAGGTCATCAAGGACATCATCGCTTTTGTTAACCAATAAACTTCCCCGGCGCAAGCGCTAAAGTGTCCGCCGGATACTTTACCCTCGCTTCACTCGGGCGGGGTATTCGCCCAAGAGGATAAATCCTCCCCTGCAGGCTCTTTCGCGGCCGGCCGCGGGGATTCAACCCTTTTTTAATCGGTTGAGATTGTCACGGGGCGCATTTCAGATTGTCATTGCAAGGAGGAACTTTGTTCCGACGCGGCAATCTCAGCCTTATCCTTTGCGCCCCTCACAATGACTGTAAATAATAGCAAAAATCCCCGCACAAGCGTGCGGGGAAAATTCTTGCGCAATCATCAGATCGGCGGAAGCTCATACGGGTCCTTCTTCTGTGTCGGAGCCACAGTCGGAGCCTCGGTCGGCGCATCTGTAGGAGCTTCTGTTACAACAGGAGCTTCGGTCGGCTCTTCCGTCGGTTCCAGCGTCTCGGGCTCGGTCGGTGTAATTACCTCACCGACAGCATACGGTGTGGACATATGCGCGAGCCAGCGTTGGATCCATGTGACGTCCGCTGCGGTCAGTTTACCGTCACCGTCAACATCGCCTCGTTTTGTGTACATACCGTCGTCATCGTTCAGCAGATGTGCCAACACACGCTGGATTATCGTCGCATCGATCATGGTAACCTGACCGTCGCCGTCGACGTCACCGAGTTTATATGATCCGCTCTCGTTCGGAGCGCCGGTCGCGCTGAGCAGCGGAAAGCACAGTACAGCAATCAGCAGAACGGTAATCATGCAGAACAATACTCTTTTCATCATATCAATCTCCCTATTATAGCTACGGCAATTGTACACCCAGCCGACAATATTGTCAATCAAAATCTTTTGTAATTTACAAACGCGAAACATTTACTTCGATTCCTTTAGCACGACCGACGTTCTCGCCGGCAGAGTGAGCGCCGTGCCGCTGAGCTTAGGCGTTTCCTTGTTCGGTTCTGCGGCGGTATCGCCGTAAATCCAGCCTCTGAGCGAGGGATTCTCGATCATATCAATCGTTAGCTCCTTCGCTTCCGTAGTAGTATTATGGATCACAACCACGCGCGAACCGTCATAATTGATGATCATGCCGCCGACATTGGAATCGCCCAGGTCGAGCACCTCTTCAATATCGCCGCGGGCGATCTCGGGATTTTGCAGACGGAGCTTGAAGAGCTTGCGGTAGGTATTGAGCAGGCTGTGCTCGTCTTTGAGCTGCTGCTCCACGCCGCCGAGAGCGTTCTCCTGCGCTGAGATGCCTTCGACCTTGATATCGGGCAGGTTCTCGTTGTCCCAGATCATCGCCGTGCGCTTATAGGGATCCTGCGTGCCCTCAGCCTCCATGCCGATCTCTTCGCCGTTATAGGTAAAGCTGTTGCCGGGTGCGAGCATACAGATCGCTGCCGCCATTTTATTATCGTCCTCATCGAGAATGTTGGCAACGCGCGTCATATCATGGTTGGTCAGGAAGTTCGCGTTGATAGCGTCTTCGTTGCGCTTCTTGATATTATTGTCATACTTTTTGAGGTCGGTCAGCGTACTCGCTGTCATATTATGGCTGGCGATCATGAACTCGCCGCCGGAGTCGGCAAACTTGAAGTTAAACAAGCTGTCAACACCGCTCTCATACATATCATAGACGTTGCCGGTATCGTCCCAATCTTCACCGACGACATATACGTCGGGATTGTAACCCCGCGCCATGGTGCAGAACCAGTTCAAAAACTCAGCGCCGTCGGTATTCTTGTCTTCAAAATACTTGACAGCATCCAGACGGAAGCCGTCAACACCCTTATCGAGCCAGTACTTGGTAACCTCATCGAAATAATCGCGGGTTCCCTCGTAGCTTAAGTTCCAGTCAGGCATCTGATCCCAGAAATCTCCCTGATAATAATAATCGGAACCGCTAACAGGGTGCTGGTAGACAGAATCCTGTGTTTTGGAAAAGTTATAGTAACGTGCGTAGCCGTCTTCCTTACCCTCGCGCAGCTCGTCGCATGCCTTCAGGAAAAACTCATGGTCGCCGCCGCTGTGGTTCAGCACAAGGTCGATGATGACGTTGATACCGCGGCTGTGGCACTCGGCGATCAGTGTATCAAAGTCATCCAGCGTGCCGAAATCGGGGTCAATCTCATAATAGTCGCGCACGTTATACTTGTGATAGGTCGTGGAGGGCATCATCGGGGACAGCCATATCCCGTCTGCGCCCAGATCGTCTCCGGCATTGGGGTCGCCGTCGTTGATATAGTCCAGCTTTGAGATCAATCCCTGAAGATCGCCGATCGCGTCACCGTTCGAGTCGCAGAACGAACCGATCCAAACCTGATAAAAACTGCGGTATTTGTCGGAGGAAGCCTCCGCCTTGATGCTGTCGGTCGGGTCGGATGAGCCGCCGCAGGCAGTGAGCAGAGAGACCGTCAGAACGACAGCCAACAGTATCGCGAGTATTTTTTTCATAAGATCACAACCTTTATTAGTATATTGCCGGAATGTTCACAGATCACTAACCACTATGCACCGACCGATGATCACTGATCGATGAACAATCTTTAAGACAAAAGGGCGGAGGTGAGCTCCGCCCTTTGCAATACAAATATGATTAGCCCTTTACACCGCCGGCGGTAACGCCTTCTACGTAATATCTCTGCATGATCAGGAACAGAGTGGTGATCGGGACAGCAACGACAACGGAACCTGCAAGGAAGTTCTTGAAGTTGTTAACAACGTGGTCGTTGTCAAGCAGCATCTGCAGACCGATCGCAACCGTGTAGTTGGGGATATCTCTGCCGACGATGATCTTCGCCAGAATGAAGTCTGTCCAGGGACCGATGAACGAGGTCAGTACGGTGTAAACAAGGATCGGCTTTGACATCGGGAGGATGATCTTCCAGAATATCTGATTGCGCGTCGCGCCGTCGATCGTCGCGGCTTCGTCCAGTGCGCGCGGTATCGTATCAAAGAAGCCTTTACTTATCTGATAACCGAGACCCGCGCCCGCTGAATAGCAGATGACCAGAGCAACCAGAGGCAGCTCAAGAAGACCCATCGCCTTCAGCAGATAGTAAATAGCGATCATGGTCATGAAGCCGGGGAACATACCCAGAATCATGCCGACGTTGATCAGCGGCTTTCTTGCCTTAAATCTCAGACGGCTGAACGCGTAAGAGACCATCATGACGGCAAGAGTAGAGATAATGCAGCTGAAAATAGCTACGATAAAGGTATTCAGGAACCATCTCGGGAAGTTTATCGAGCTCTTGGAGGTTACGGTAAACAGGTTGATATAGTTCTGGAACGACAGCTTTTTGGGGATGATGTAGGATACATACGCCAGACCTTCGTCACGGAACGAGTGCAGGATGAGGTAAGCCAGCGGAGAAACCCAGATCAGACCCAGAACGGCGAGGATGATATAGATAAAGGTATTCGCAAGTACTCTGCGCAGTTTATAACTCTTGATCATGAGAATTCCTCCTCGTTCTTAGCGGACTTGGTAAGGTTGAAGGTCAGCAGCGAAACGGTCGCGCAGACGATGAATACCAAGATACCGATGGCTGCCGCGAAGTTGTAGTCCTGAGAGTTCATGGTCAGCTTGAACAGCCATGTAACCAGCAGGTCCGTGTAACCCGCCTGATACAAATCGTTGGAGTTCTGCAGGTTCGAGGTCAACAGGTAGATAACGTTGAAGTTGTTGATGTTGCCGACGAAGCTGGTGATCAGGTAAGGAGTGGTAACGAACAGCATGTAGGGCAGCGTGATCTTCGTGAACGATTTCACGGGGCCTGCGCCGTCGATGGTAGCGCTCTCATACAGGTCGGCAGGGATATTCATCAGAATACCCGAGGTGATCAGGATGGTGTACGGGATACCGACCCAGATATTAACGATAACGACCGTCGCGCGGGCAACCCACGGATCGCCGCCGAGGAAGTTGATGTACTGGGGCGTCCAGTGGAGCACGTCATGCAGCAGTACGTTGACAGCGCCGCCGTTGACGTCGAGCATCTGGCTCATGAGCAGCAGTGTAACGAACTGGGGCACCGCAACGGTAACGACGAACAGCGTTCTCCATAATGCCTTGAGCTTGATGCCCTTCTTGTTTATCATAAGGGCGACGACCATTCCGAGGATATAATTCAGTACGGTCGCGAGTACCGCCCAAAGGAGCGTCCATTTTACAAGTTCTACAAAGGTCTTGCCCATCGAGGCAGCGCCGGTGGTGGAGAATACCTTACCGAAGGTCTCGAAGCCAACCCATGAGAACAGCTTGCCGATATGGCTGTGGTCATAGTTGGTAAACGCGATAAGGATCATGAACAGCAGCGGCAGGATGGTGAAGATCGAAATGGTCAGCGTCGGGAACGCCAGCAGCGTTACGTGGAACTTACTGTCAAAGAATTCCTTGATCTCTTCAAAGAACGTAGGCAGCTTTTCGCCGGCGGCCTTCGCCTGCTGCGCCTTGTAGGCAGACTTGGTGTTTGCGACATAAATCACGATGAAGATCGCGATAATGACAAGCGTCATTACTCCGTAAAGGAGCAGCTTCATGGAGTCGTCGCCCGCGACACGGCCCATACGGCCGTTCGGCAGCTGACCCCAACCCTCTTCGTTGAAGCCGATGGTTCCGTTGTTGAAGAAACCGAAGTTGTACATCTTATCCCAACCGAAACCGATCATATAAAGAATGAAGAGGACTTCTGTAGCAAGGAAAATCAATCCCTTGATAATCTGACCGCGGACAATATTGCCGAAGCCCATGATAATGTAAGATAGCTTAGTAGCCCAATCGCCTTTGGCAAACCGGGAGAAATATCCGCCGAATCCTTTACCGATGCCGACAAAAAGCTTCTTGAAGAAGTTGCCGATCGCTTTAAAGACCTTTCCGCAGTTGGCGGGCAGGTTGACAAAGAAATTCTTGAGATTATATCCCAGCTTTTGGAACGGGTTGAGCTGCACATAATCAATAAATTTCATCAGTTCAACTCCCAGCTTGAGTTTTGCGTCTGTGGTATTACTGTATCCACAGACGCCCGGTTAGATACAGTATAAATACTCTCCGGCAGGACGGCGCGCGACCGCCCTGCCGCTTGTAATCATAAAACAACGATCCATCCTCTGCGCCGAAGCGCCGGGGGATATTCGATCAATTATTCGTCAAGGATGTTGGCAACAGCCTTTTCGAACTCGGACTTCAGAGTATCTCTGCTGTAATCGTCGGTCTTGAAGAGCTTGCCGCCGAGGGTAGCAACCGGATCCCAGAAGGTGTTCGCGATGTTGACCTGCGGGATAGCGAACTCGGACTGAGCGAGCAGAGCGGACAAAGCCGCGTTGTTCTTAACGAGCTCGGAGCCCTGAGCATTGATGTTGGAGGGCAGCCAGCCGAGCTCTTCGAGTCTGGTAGTCTGGACCTCTTCGCTGGACAGGTAGTTAGCCAGTACCTGAGCAGCCTCGGGGAACTGAGAGTGAGAGTTGACGCCGAACAGCTTGGAACCGTTCATGGAAACGATCTGGGTGTCAGTGCCCTTGATGTTGATGGTGGGCAGCTTCGCAGCGCCGTAGTTGTCGCCGAGAGCTTCCTGTACGAAGGAGATGTTCCAGTCGCCGTCGATACCGGCAGCAACAGTGGAGGGATCCTCAGCCATACCGGAGGAGATGCGGGCGGGGTCAGCGCTCATGAAGACGTCGCTGTACTCATGGAACAGGTTAGCAAAAGCCTCGAGAGAATCGAGAACCTGCTCTTCGTCATAATCGTTGAAGATCTGGGTGCCGTCCTCGGTCAGGCCGTCATTGTACATACCGCCGGTGTAGAGAACAGTGCAGCCGTAGAAGCCGTTGTCAACGTTGAAGATGAACTTCTTGCCGGCCTTCTGGCAAGCTGCGAGAACGCCTTCGAGAGTCTGAGCGTCTTCGTCGGATACAACAGACTTGTCATAAGTCAGGTAGTAGCCGTTGCCGCCGGTCTCGGGATAAGCATACAGGGTGTCGTTCAGGGTACCGGTCTTGATGGTGAACTCGGTGTTGCGGGTCTTGACGTCGTCAAGATAATCCTCAACAACGGGAGCAAGAGCGTTGCCGGTCACGAGCTTGTTGAGCTGGTCGCAGGCAAAGCCGAATACGTCGGCAGCCTTATCCAGGTCATTCAGCGCCTGAGAAGCCGCGTCGGACTCGCTCTGAGCCTGTACGTCGATGGTGATGGTCTTGTCGGGATACAGCGCGATAAAGTCATCGCACAGCTGCTTGGTCAGCGCAACCGCATTGTCGGGAGCCCATACGAGCAGAGAGATGTTGTCCTCGCCGTAGAACGGGTCGCCGCTGCTGTCGCCGCCGGGGGTGTTGCCGTCGTCAGTCTTGTTGCCGCCGCAGGCGACCAGCACGGACGCCAGCATCAGTACCGCCAGCAGCAACGCAAGAATCTTTTTCATAATGAATTCCTTCTTTCCAAAAATATTTTTTGGACAGGTTGCACCGAGAATCCGGACCGGCGCACCTAATCACTGTATAAATTTTACCATTAAACACAACTGATTTCAACTCCTTTTGTACTTTTTATCTAAAACATTAATTCCGGAGTTGTGTTTTGGTTGTTTTGCCTATGGATTTTTTGATTTATATTCATTTTGTACAAATGAGTCATTCATTTTTTATTTGTTTTCACGATGGACCCTTTGTGCAATTTGTCAAGTATCCTTTTACTGAGCACCGCGTACTCCTGTCGGAAGACTGCTTTATTTTTCGTATTGAGAATTAAAATCAAGCGGTGCCGAAGTTTTCGATATTTTTCGTGTATTTTTACTAAAAGTACGTTTTTCCGACGAAAAGATGCATTGACATCCGCGCCTTTTTCTATGTATAATATATGGGTATCAAACTTTACTATATTCTTTCGCTGTCGTTGCGGGGAGGCGATATCCTCCGCCGATACGGCAATCACAACCGACAAACTGGAGGTTCACGATGAAACTGATCGATCTGCTGCAGAAATGCGAATACACACTGGATTCGGGCTCGCTCGATATCAACATCAAGGACGTCATCTATGACAGCCGCAAGGTGGTCGCGGGCTGTGCGTTCGTCGCCCTCAAGGGCTATAATGTCGACGGTCACAAGTTCATTCCCGACGCCGTAGAGCGCGGTGCCAAGGCGCTGATCGTCGAGGACGAAGGCATTGCCTATGACGGCGTCACCGTCGTACGCGTCAAGGACGCGCGCGCGGTGTTGGCGCTGATGTCTGTCGAATTTTTCGGCAGACCCGCCGAGGAGCTGACCACTATCGCCGTCACGGGCACCAAGGGCAAAACCACCACGGTCGCCATGATCCGCTCCATTCTGGAGAGCGCGGGGATCAAGACCGGCACCATCGGCACACTCGGCATCCTGATCGGCAGCCAAATTTATAAAACCAATAACACCACACCCGAAAGCTACGAGATCCAGCAGGCGATGCGCCGCATGGTGGGTGAGGGCTGCAAGGCGATGGTCATTGAAGCGTCGTCCCTCGGCTTGAAGTGGCACCGCACCGACGGCATCCTCTTCGACTACGGCATCTTCACCAACTTCTCCAGCGATCATATCGGCGGCGCCGAGCACAAGGATATGGAAGAATATCTCTCGTGCAAATCGCTGCTCTTCAAGCGCTGCAAAACCGGCATCATCAACATCGACGATGAGAACGCCGCGGGTGTCACCGCGGGTCACACCTGCGACATCGAGACCTACGGCTACAGCGACAGCGCCGATCTTGTCGCCCACGGCGACGAGCTGGTTGCCAAGCGCGGCTTCATCGGCGTCCGTTTCAAGACCACCGGCGCAGAGGAGCTCAGCGTGGACGTCGCGATCCCTGGCCGCTTCTCCGTTTACAACGCGCTTGCCGCTATCGCGGTATGCCGCCACTTCAGCATTTCCAAAGAGAGCATCCTCACCGGTTTGAAGACCGTCAAGGTCAAGGGCAGGGTTGAGGTCGTTCCCACTCCCGGCAATTATACCATGCTGATCGACTACGCTCACAACGCTGTTTCCATGGAGAACGTGCTTTCCACCCTGCGCGAATACAAGCCCCACCGCCTGATCACGATGTTCGGCGCGGGCGGCAACCGCCCCAAGACCCGCCGCTTTGAAATGGGCGAGGTCAGCGGCAGACTGTCCGACCTCTCGGTCGTCACCGAGGACAACAGCCGCTGGGAGGACGTCAACGATATCATCGCCGACATCAAGGTCGGGCTCGACAAGGTCGGCGGCAAGTACGTCGTCATCCCCAACCGCATCGACGCGATCCGCTACTGCATCGAGAACGCCGAGGCGGGCGACATCATCGTCCTCGCCGGCAAGGGTCACGAGGATTATCAGGAGATCCGCGGCGTCAAATACCACATGGATGAGCGCGAGATCATCGCCGACATCATCGACGCCGATCAGGATAATGACGATGACGACGATTCCGGCAACAGATAAATAAGATCATATGCAAACGCCCTGCGGCTCGTCTGAACCGCTGGGCGTCTTTCTGTCAAATCATTTTTATCCTGCCGGATACTTCATCCCGGCAAGATAACGTTGGATACAGGTCGCGTCGATGATGTCACGCTCGCCGTCACGATTGAAATCAGAGTAATAAGATAGAGCTCCCTCGACCGGTGTATTGAGAATGATATTATCATCTTCGGGGTATTCTCTCAGTTTTGCGTTACAGCGCTGTACTGAAGCAGCGTCGATCACCGTCAGGTCGTTATCGCTGTCGATATCGCCGAGCAATCTGCCGCCGCCTGAACGGTTGAAGGTTTCTTCCAAGCCGTTGTAACTTTTAAAACGCGCTTTTCCCCGGTTTTCCCAAAACCATTCTTCGCCCAGTTCTTCAAGGGTCATCCTATCGAGCTCCTCAACCGTGGGAACATGAACGTTCAGCCATACCAGTACTTCGAACTTCTCACCGTCGGGTGTTTCTCTGATCTTGCGCTCGGTATCGGCACTGAGCTTCGATGTTGGCGTCGCCGCGCAAACGACGGTACAGCATGCAAATACAAGAACCATCACCAGAACAAAACAGATTGCTTTTTTCATGATGATTCCCCTTACAAGATTTGTATATTGTATATGAATATTTATTATTAATGATAGCAATATCATTCTATCACAGCCCCGACCGTAAGGCAATCCCCAAAAAACAAGCCGATATTTAGACAGATTGTACAAGACACAAAAACAATTTACGAATGTCTATCTAATTCTGTCATAGAATCGTAACTCTGGTTAAAAAGTGATGCTTGAAAGGAAGCAGGGCGTTACCTTGCCTCCCTCTGACGAGGGAGGTGGGTTCGCCAAGGGCGAACTCGGAGGGAGAGATAACGTCACTTAAAAGAAACAACGACTCTATGCATTTATGTGCTTTTCAATAACACTTTAAAAAGGTGCGAATCAGATGTTGTTTTTAACTATAAAGCAGCATTATCTCTCCCTCAGTCATCGGCAAAGTATTGCCGATGACAGCTCCCTCGTCAGAGGGAGCCTTGGAAGCACCCTGCTCCTCTATAAGTTACAAAAGAATATCCAAATTAGATTTACGTGACAATTCACATTTCAGTCATTGCTTTTTATGCTTTACTATGTTAAAATAAGCATAAACCAACTCACCACACAGGAGGAATCTTCCATGAGATTACAGGAATCCGGCGAAATGTATCTGGAAACAATATTGATATTATCCCAAAAAAAGAGCTTTGTCCGCGCGATCGACGTAGGCGAGTACATGGGCTTTAGTAAGCCCTCTGTCAGCCGCGCTATCGGACTTCTCAGAAACGGCGGCTTTGTCGAGGTCGGCGACGGCGGCGGCATCAGCCTGACCGAAACTGGACGCGAGGTCGCCGAAAAGATCTATGAACGCCACACTTACCTGACCAAAATGCTGATCGAGATGGGCGTCGACGAGGAGACCGCCGCGGAGGACGCCTGCCGCATGGAGCATGTGGTATCGGACAAATCCTTTGCCGCCATCAAAAAATATTTCAACTATCAGTAACGCATTCAAATCGGGGGGCGGGAAGAGCCCTCCCTTCACCGTTAACCGTTATCCATCCACGCTTACCACTGAAAGGAGCAGCCATCATGCATGACCTCATCATCATCGGCGGAGGCGTCGCGGGCATGACCGCCGCCATCTACGCCGCCCGTTCGGGTCTGTCGACCCTTATCATCGAAAAAGCCGGCTTCGGCGGACAGGCAGCGCTGACCGCGAAAATCGAGAACTACCCCTCCTACAAAGAGATCGAAGGCTGGCAGCTCGCTGCCGACGTCAAGGCGCAGGTCGACGCGCTGGGCGTGGAGAGCCGTTCGGCTGACGTCACCGGTCTTTCTAAGGAAAACGACTCCTTCACCGTATCCACCGATACAGAACATTATCAGGCAAAAGCCGTGATCATCGCGAACGGCGTGCGCCGCAGAGAGCTCGGCATCCCCGGCGAGGACGCCTTCCGAGGACGCGGCGTGAGCTGGTGCGCAGTATGCGACGGCGGCTTCTTCCGCGGGAAAAAGGTCGCGGTGATCGGCGCGGGCAACTCGGCGCTGGGCGACGCGATCTATCTGTCCAACCTCTGCGAGGAGGTATATCTGATCTTCCGCCGCGAGTACCCCACCGCGACCAAGAGTTATCTGGATCAGCTCGAAAAAATCGGCAATATTCGCCTCATACCCCGCCGCATCCCGATTGAAATCAAAGGAGGGTTCGCCGTAGGCTCTCTGACCGTCAAAAACATCGACACCGATGAAGAGAGCGAGCTTGCGGTCAGCGGCGTATTCGAAGCGATCGGCTTGATTCCGGATAACGAGCTGTTCAAAGAACTCGCGGAGCTGGACGACCACGGCTATATCCTCACTGACGCCGAGATGCGCACCAAAACGCCCGGACTGTTCGCTGCGGGAGACACCCGACAAAAATCCCTGCGTCAGATCGTCACCGCCTGCTCCGACGGCGCTCAGGCAGCCACCGCGGCGCATGAATATCTGAAATTGGGCAAGTGTGAATGACAGAAATACAGGAAAAACTGTTCGCCTTGCAGGATAAGGAGTACCGCGCAGGCTCCGTCAAGCTGAATCCGACCGTCGACCCCGATACCATCATCGGTGTGCGCATCCCCGCGCTGCGGGCACTCGCCAAGGAGTTGAAGGACACGGACGAAGCTATCGCTTTTCTTGCATGTCTCCCCCACCGTTATTTTGAGGAGTATCAGCTGCACACCTTCCTCCTAGCGCCTGTCAAAGACTTTGACGAGGGAGCGACTCAGGTACAGCGGCTGCTGCCGTTCCTGAACAGCTGGGCGCAGACCGACAGTATGCGTATCAAGGCGTTTGACCGTGAACCCGAGCGGCTCCTGCCGAACATCGAAAACTGGCTTATCAGCGATCACGCCTACACCGTTCGCTACGCCATCCTCTGCCTGATGAATCTTTTTCTTGACAAGCGTTTTGATGAAGAATATCCCGCGATGGTCGCGGCGGTGCACAGCGAAGAATACTATGTCCGCATGATGCAGGCGTGGTACTTCGCCACCGCGCTCGCCAAGCAGTACGATTCGGTCCTGCCGTATCTGACAGAGCGCCGGCTTGACAAATGGGTACATAACAAAACCATCCAGAAGGCGGTCGAGAGCTACCGCATCACGGATGAACAAAAGATACATCTGAAAACATTAAGGCAAAGATAATAAACCGGCAGCGGGCATGGTGCTCACTGCCGGTTTATTCTCTTTCTATATTATTGCGGGAGTCGCGAACACACGTGTCACGCCCCTCTCCTGCATATATTTAATTCTCCGCTGCATCACGCCGATGCAGATACGACCGCCTTCTGTCTGTTGGGGATCGCGAACGCCACGTTGATTGCGTGATCGCCGATACGCTCGATATCGATCAGCATATTCAGAAAGGTGGTGCCCGCTACCGCGTCGCACTCGCCCGCGTCCATGCGGCGGATGTGATTCTGCTTATAATCGTCCTTGCAGTCGTCCACATCGTCCTCGACCTTAATAATCCGCTGGATCAGCTCGGGTGATCCGCCCTGTGCGTTGAACATTGCAAAGCTCAGCTCCATCAGCGAGCGGCACTTGTCGCTGATGTCCCTCAGCTCAGCCATCGCGGTATCGGAAAATTTCAGATTATCATCCACGATCGCGCGCACATATTCCACGATGTTTTCGGCATGGTCGCCGATGCGCTCCAGATCCTGTATCGCCGAATACATCGCGGCGACGATCTGTCTGTCGTGGTCCTCCACGTCAAGCGCGTTGATCTTGACGATATAATCGGTAATCTCCTTCGACAGATAATCGATAACCTTCTCACGTTCGAGGACCTTGTCCACCGAGTCGAGGTCGCGGTCGAAGAACGCGATCATCGCGCGGTTATAGTTTTTCTGCACCAGACGGCTCAGGCGAGCGACCTCCTTCTCACACGCGAGCACCGCCATGGGCGGGGTGGTCAGGATACGGTTGTCGATGAATTCCACTGCCATCTTGTCCTTTTCCGGATCCTCGTGGAACGGCAGCAGCTTCTGAGTCAGCTTCACCATCAGGTTGGAGAAGGGCATCAGCACCACCATGTTTACCACATTGAAGAAGATGTGAGAGGCGGATATCTGCGCCGCCGCGTTGCCGGGCAGGATGCCTTCGATCGTATCGGAGATCGGGAACAGCATCGTCAGCGGAACCAGCAGAATAACGCCGAACAGGGTGATGACCATATTCAGCACCGCGACCTGCTTTGCGTTGCGCTTGGCGCCAGCCGCACTCAGGAACGCCGGCATGCAGGCGCCCAGGTTCATGCCGTAGACGATGAAGATCGCCTGATCGATGCTGATCGCTCCCGCGGCGCCCAGCGCCATCAGGATACCGACGGAGGCGGACGAGCTCTGGATGACAGCGGTGATCACCGTGCCGAGCAAGAGTCCGATAAAGGGATTGTTGACGCTCGACAGGATGCCGTCGATCATGCCGTTTTCGTTCAGGCTCTTCAACGCGCCGGACATCATGCTCATGCCGAAGAAGAGGATGCCGAAGCCGGCTAAGATCTGACCGTAGTACTTATAGTTGTTTTTCTTGACAAACATCATCACGATGACGCCCAAAAAGATGAACAGCGGCACGATACTGCTCATGTCAAAGGACAGCAGCACCGAGGTCATACAGGTACCGATCTTGGAGCCGAAGAGGATGCCTACCGTCTGGGCGAGCTCCATCATACCGGCGTTGGTAAAACCGACGACCATCGCCGCGGTCGCCGACGAGCTTTGGATCACGGCGGTGACTACCAAGCCGACCAGCATGCCGAGATATTTGTTGGAGGTGATCTTCTCGAGCAGGGTACGCAGCTTGTTGCCTGCGGCAAGCTCCAAGCCGTCTCCCATGTACTTCATACCCAGGAAGAACAGACCTAAGCCGCCGAGCACTTCGAATAAACTGAATATACTCATATTGAACTCCATGCAGCGCAGCTCAACACAAAACGATCGAGCTGTAATACCGAAAAAGATCGGTATTCGACGGACGTCACCATAGTGACATCCTCTGTAGATCATCAGGGTATTCTCAAATTACCCTATTGTAATAATACTAAATATCACTGTCAAATATTTTCCGAAAAAGAAAAATGCACAAAATCGGCAAAGTATACAATACTTACCCATCTTGTGCATGTAAATTGACGAATCACGGTGTCTGGCATTAGCAATCCTTTTCCGTATTCTCTCCTTGCGTCAAGAAGGTATCTCCGGCTTCACATACACCGTCTGATAATTGACGTAGATCACCTTGCCCGGCATAGCGCCGCTCGGCTTGCTGACATTTTTGACGCAGGTATAATCCACCGGAACCTGCGCGCTGTCCCTGCCCTTGCTGTGGGCGGCGGCGATCCGCGCCGCTTCCGTGACTGCGGTATCCGAAATCTCTTTGCCGTCGGCGACGATGATCACATGGGTGCCGTGGATACCTTTGGTGTGCAGCCACATGTCGTTTTTGTTCGCGATACGCAGGGTCAGCTGATCGTTCTGCTTGTTGTTGCGCCCGACAAGGATGCGAAAGCCGTCGGAGCTTCTGTATTCGATCGGCGGCAGCGGCTTATCCTTACGCTTGCCCTTACTGCTCTGCGTTTTGAGATATCCCTGCTCCCGCAGCTCCTCGCGGATCGCCGAAAGCTCCGCTTCCGTCTCACAGCGCGACAGCTCATCCTGTACGCTTTCGATATAGGCGAGCTCCTCGCTCGCTTTTTTAATCTGCTCTTTGAGCATGATCTCACGGGTCTTCGCCTTATTATACGCCTTATAAAAGCGCTGGGCGTTCATTGCCGGAGAGATCGTCGGATCCAGCGCGATCGTGATCGGCGCGTTGTCCTCTGCGTAAAAATTCTCCACGGTCACCGACGACGCGCCCCGCTCGACGCGGTACAGATTTGCCTGCAGCAGATCGCCCTTGATCCGCAGCTGCTCACGGTCAGCGCATTTTTTCAGATCGGCTTTCTGCAGATTGATCTTGCGCGACAGCCTGTCGACGGTATTGCTCAGCAGCTTGCCGATATCTGCGGACTTTGCCTTCATCCGCGCGAGTCGGTCGCGATCGGAAAAGAAGGTATCCAGCAGTTCTCCGAAGGTATCGAAACGCTTCACCGCCAAGGCGCCCTCATACTGGCAAATATCCATAAAGGAGAAATCCATCGGCGAACCGTCCGCGCGGTACACCAGCGTCGGCTCTCCCCTGCCCTCTGCGACAAGCGCCTTGAGCGCCCCCACCTGCGTGAGCATATCGGTGCTTTCGGCGCGATAACACAGCTCGCGTGCAATCATAGGCGAGATACCCTGTATCGTGTTCAGCACGGCGCGGTCATCACCGCCGAGGGCTTCGATCCGCCTGCAAATTTCCTCGGGATCGGCTTCTTCGATACACAGCTTATCCTGCACACGCGGCAGCTCATAGGGCATCTTCGGCAGCAGCACGCGCTCCTCAGACGCCGAAAAATCAATGCGGCGAACGGTATCGATCACCTTATCCTCTCCGTCAGTCAAAACCGCGTTGGAATATCTGCCCATGATCTCGATATACAGCTTCAGCTTTTCGCGGTCGCCGATCTCGTTGACCGCCTCAAAATGCAGGCACATAACGCGCTCGTTCTTCGGCTGAGTGATATCGTCCAGCCTTGCGCCGCCGAGACGCTTGCGCAGCAGCATGCACAGCATGGGCGGTACGGGAGGATTCTCAATGGAACAGGTCGAGAGATGCACCCGCGGCGAATCCGACAGGCGGATCAGCACCTTTTTCGTGCCCTCCTGCGTACGGAACGCGAACACCAGCTCATCCCGCGCCGGCTGATAGATCTGGCTGACGCGCGAGCTGATCAGCGCATCCGCCATCTCGCGCCGCACCATCGCCATCATGATTCCGTCAAACGCCATATTTACACCTCCTGAATAAACTGTTATTCTTACTGTAAACTAAATTACGATTTCATTACGATTCCGCTGATACTATATTACATTCGCCATGGTAATCGTCGGAATCATCACCCTTATCTTTACGATACTGATGTTTACGCATAAAAAATAACCGCCCCAGCCAAGGATTCGGTTATTTTTTAATCCATATTCCGGGCTAACCGTCTATCGGATAGCTCCTTGTATCTATATTATAGCATGTTATCCGCAGTTGTCAATTGATATTGCAAAAAACCTGTGTCATTTATGATATTTCGTTCCTTTACTGATCTGGAACGCGCGGTAGAGCTGCTCCAGGAGCATCACCCTGCACAGCTGATGCGGAAAGGTCATCTTCCCCATGCTCAGCTTGAAGTCAGCGCGCGCTTTCAGCTCGTCGGATAATCCCCAGCTGCTGCCGATGATCAGGTCGACGGTGTTGCGGGTCATGCTGACGTCCTCAATTCTCTGCGACAGCTCCTCTGAACTGATAATCTTCCCCTCCACGCACAGCGCCATCACATAGTCGCCCCTGCCGAGCTTCTGCATGATCCGCTCGCTCTCGGCGGCAATCGTTTGCTTGATCTGAGCGTCGGAGGGGTTGTCCCCCACGCGCTCCTCATTCAGTTCAACGATGCTCAGCCTGCACAGCGGCTTCATCCGCTTGCTGTATTCTTCCACGGCGTCACGCAAGTATTTTTCTTTCAGTTTTCCGATACAGATGATATTGATACTTAACATATTATTCCTCGTTAATCGGTTGAGATTGCCGCAGTCCTAAAGGGCTTCGCAATGACTGTTTGTAATCAAAAAACCACAGACTTCCCGTTAGTCACGACCGGCGCGACGTCCAACGTGTAATCGGCGTTCAGCGCCATCCCCGCGCGGTTCAGCGCGTCGACCGACTCACTGAGCGCCAGATGGGGCGTGTTGTTCTCTTCGCTCAGATGTCCGAGGATGATCCGTGTCAGCCCCGCGCCGACGAAGTCGGGCAGCGCCTCTGCGCACGCCGCGTTGCTCAGATGCCCGTTATCGGACAGGATTCTTTTTTTCAGAATATACGGATAGGGTCCCTCTCGAAGCATATCGATATCATGGTTGGACTCCACCACAGCGAGCCGGGATCGGGATATCGCCAGCCGCGCGTCCTCGGTCAGAAAGCCCGTATCCGTCACGATGCTCAGCCGCCTTCCGTCGGGCGTAGTGATAAAATAGCCGCAGGGCTCGGCGGCGTCATGAGAGGTTTCGACACGCTGCACACGAAAGTCACCGGTCTCGACGATATTTTCGATCACATTCATCCGCGCCGAAGCGGGGACCTTGTCATACTGCGTAAGATTCTCCAGCGTCCCGCGCGAAGCGAAGAGCGGGATATCATACCGCTTGAGCAGTACCTTCAACGCGCTGATATGATCGGTGTGCTCATGCGTCACAAATATCGCGCGCACACAACGCATTTCGAGCCCGTTTTCTTTCATTGCCAGCTCTATCTGCTTTAAATTGCGCCCCGCGTCGATCAGGATCGCGGAGCCGTTGCCCTGAATATAATAAGAATTGCCCTTGCTCGAAGAGAAGAGCGGTACGATTTTTGCCATCTTTTTGAACCTCGGTATTTTATACAATCGGGTGAGGGCGAAACCATCCCCCAAAAACTAACCACTAATCACTGACCGCTAACCACTAGTCACTGACCACTAAAAAAGGGCACCTGCGTGCCCTTTCCTTATGCTGTTGTTACGGCGCTGTCATTGTCGGGAACATAGATCTTTTTGATATCTGCTCCGAGCGCCTGAAACTTGGTGACAACATCCGAGTAGCCTCTCTCGATGTATCTGATGTTCGAGATATTAGTCGTACCCTCGGCAACCAGTCCCGCGATCACCATCGCCGCGCCCGCGCGCAGGTCGGTCGCTTTCACGGGAGCGCCCGTCAGCGTACCGCCTTCGATGAACGCCATCCTGCCCTCAAGCGAGATCTTCGCGCCCATGCGGACCAGCTCGCTGACATACTGATAGCGGTTGTCCCACACACTTTCGTTGACGATGGAGGTGCCCTTCACGGTACACAGCAGCGCGACAAACTGCGGCTGGCAGTCGGTCGGGAAGCCGGGGTGCGGCATCGTCTTGATATTCACGCGGTTCAGCGGACGCTGGGTCGCGTCGATGATGACCGCTTCATCGTATTCTTCGATATCACAGCCCATCTCCATCAGCTTGGAGCTGATGCTTTCGAGATGCTTCGGGGTGATGTTGCGGATCGTGATCCTGCCTCTGGTCGCGGCGGCGGCTGCCATGTAGGTGCCCGCCTCGATCTGGTCGGGGATGATGGAGTAGGTCACGCCGTGCAGGTAATCGACGCCGCGGATCTTGATGACGTCGGTACCGGCGCCGCGGATATTGGCGCCCATCGAGTTGAGAAAGTTCGCCAGATCGACGATGTGCGGCTCCTTGGCGGCGTTTTCGAGGATCGTCTGACCCTCCGCCTTGACGGCAGCGAGCATCAGGTTGATGGTCGAGCCGACGGAGACAGTATCAAAATAAACTCTCGCGCCGTGGAACGAGCCCGAGGTCGTGCTCTCGATCACCGCGCCGTTGACCAGCTCATTCTTCGCGCCCATCAGCTGGAAGCCCTTCAAATGCTGGTCGATCGGACGCACACCGAAGTTGCAGCCGCCGGGCAGCGCGACCTTGGCGTTGTGGAAACGGCCCAAAAGCGCGCCCAGCAGATAGTAGGACGCGCGCATTCCGCGCACGGCGTCATGCGTCGCCTCATAGGTGTTGATGGGACGCGGATCGATGTCCAGCGTGTTTTTGTCCACGCGGCGCACCATCGCGCCCATGTCCTGCAGGATGTTCGCAATCAGCGTAACATCGGAGATGTTCGGAATATTTTCGATGCGGCAGGGCTCGTCACAGAGCACCACCGCGGGGATAATCGCCACAGCTGCGTTTTTCGCGCCGCTGACGGTAACCTCGCCGAATAACGGCTTTCCGCCTTCAATCACTATTTTTTCCAAATCTGTACACTTCCTAAAATACTGAGTATGATCGTTTCTGTTTTCACGAAATATAGGTCGCACGGCATAGCCGTGTATGATACTGATGATCGCAATCCGGTGCACTGCGCCTGATTATGCTTATACATAAGATAATACAAACCACCGCTAAAGTCAACCGAATTTATCTTTTGTAATATTTTTTAGTAAATGTGTATGGATTTGCCGTGTTCGTCTGTATGCTTTTTCTATATTTATAATTCCTTTATGTAATTATTTTGTAATCAAATTGCTCTTTTTTGCCATGTTTCCGTTATTTGCTTTTCTCCGCTGCCAACCCTCACGGGAGTTATGCTTGCCAAGCCTGAGTTCAGTTCACAGTACAAAAGGCAGAGCCCAAAAGCTCCGCCTCCTAAAGGATACGATCTCTCTGCCATACTATCCGACCGGCTCGATTGATCGGATATCGCTTTTGTAAAAGATGTAGTTGTCGATCTGTACGCCCTCTTCCTCTTTGCCGAACTCATGCAGTCCGAATTCGGCAGAAAAAGAACCGCATACCCCGCGGAACATTTCGCCGTATTCCGTCACCAGCCGCACCTCGCGATCATCATACATCGACAGCGGCCCGGGCACGTGCTTCGCCGCGTCCTTCAGCAGCGCGGGATACGCCTTCAAAGGCTCGGGGCAGGCGACAAAATCGGCGATCACCTTCTCCATCCATATCATCGTATACCATGTGCCGTATTTATAGCCGCAGCTGCGGAATTCACCGCAGCGCCGATATCCGAGCGCCTCATGAAAGCGCGGGCTGTCCATGCTCAGATATTCATCCTCGCCGGACGGCAGCGCAACGCAGGCATACGCGATGCGCATGCCCATCCGCCCGAGCTCCTCCTCCAGCGTCGTATAAATGATCCTTCCCAGTCCCAGATGCCGCAGGTCGTGACGGATGTAGATCGTCACCTCCGCCGCGTAGTCATAGGCGGGGCGCTCGCGGAACGCGTGCGCGAGCGCAAAGCCGTACACCTCGTCCTCATGCTCGACCAGCAGATACGGATAGCGGCTTCGGGTCTCGGCAATGCGCGCTTTGAAGTTTTCCTCGGACGGCGGTTCATACTCGAATGTCACCGCGGTATTTTCCACATAATAAGCATATATCTCCCTGAGCGCAGCAGCGTCGTCAGCCGTCGCCTCACGGATGATATAGCTTTCGATTGTTATATCCATCATAAAAACCTCATTCATGCCAGTATTTGCGGTCAAGCGTGCGGTACTGGATCGCCTCGCTGATATGCGCCGCTCGGATGATCTCGCTTTGGTCGAGGTCGGCGATGGTACGTGCGACCTTCATGATGCGGTCATAGGCGCGGGCGGTCATGCCCAGCTTATCGAACGCCGCCCTCAGCATCCTGTTCGCCTTGTCGTCCGTCACACAGACTTCCTCAAACATCGCCGCCTCAATATGGGCGTTGCACTTGGTCTTTGTCCCTCGAAAGCGCTCCGTCTGGATCGCGCGGGCGGCGTTGACGCGGACGCGGATATCCTCCGATTTTTCCTCTCCGCTTTTGGCGGTCAGATCGTCATACTCCACCGGCGGCACCTCGATATGGATGTCGATGCGGTCAAGCAGCGGACCCGACACGCGGTTGAGGTATTTATGCACCGCGTTATCCGAACAGGTGCAGGTCTTTTTCGGATGATTATAGAAGCCGCAGGGGCAAGGATTCATCGCGGCGATCAGCATGAACTCGGAGGGATAGGTATAGGTGCCGTGAGCGCGGGCGATCGACACCACGCTGTCCTCGAGCGGCTGGCGCAGCACCTCGAGCACCGAACGTGGGAACTCCGGCAGCTCGTCTAAAAACAGCACGCCGTTATGCGCCAGTGATATCTCGCCGGGCTTGGGGGTCGTGCCGCCGCCGGTCATGCCCACGCGGGTGATCGTATGGTGCGGCGAGCGGAACGGGCGCATCGTGATCAGCCCCGAGCCCTTCGGGAGCGTACCGGCGATGGAGTGAATCTTTGTCGTTTCGATCGTTTCGTCAAAGGTCATCTCGGGCAGGATCGTTACCATCCTTTTCGCGAGCATGCTTTTGCCCGCGCCGGGAGAACCGATCAGCAGCACATTGTGGCCTCCTGCGGCAGCGATCTCCAGCGCGCGCTTTGCCTCCGCCTGTCCCTTGACCTGTGAAAAATCCAGAGCGGTGTCAACGGCTTGTTCCTCACGGCAAAACTGTGCGGGAACGATCTGTCTGCGCCCTGCCAGATGGTCAATCAGCTCAAAAATATGACGAACGGGATAGACCTCGAGCCCGTCCACTACAGCACCCTCGTTGGCGTTTACGGCGGGGACATAGAGCCTTTTGAGTCCCTGCTGTCCGGCGGCGATCGCCATCGGCAGCACGCCGTTGACGCCCCTCAATTCTCCCGAGAGCGACAGCTCGCCGATGAACGCAGCGTCATCCGTATTCGCAAGGATCTGACGCGTCGCCTTCAGCACGCTGATCAGGATAGGCAGGTCATAGAGCGGTCCTTCCTTCTTGATATCCGCGGGAGCGAGGTTGAGGATAAGCCGCGAATTCGGGAATTCAAAGCCGCAGTTTTTCATGGCGGAGCGCACGCGGTCACGGCTTTCCTTGACCGCCGCGTCGGGCAGACCGACAATATCGAAAGCCGCTACGCCGCGCGACAGATCGGCTTCGACCTCTATTGCATAAGTATTGAGTCCAAACAGCCCCAGACTGTTGCATTTTACTACCATCCCGACACGCTCCTTTTTTTATCAATCGTTCAGAAAAAACACTTCGAAAAGCGCCTTGAAATCGTTAAAATTTTCACCATGTGTATCAATACAGTACCTCAGCGGAATGCGATTTTTTAAACGGCAGCCGCCATTTTTCACTCGTTTTTTCGGCATCGTATCTATGTTCGAATTCCATAAGTGCATTATAGCATATTTCGGAGAAGATGTAAACCAAAATTGATGTGAAAATACTGTTTATTATTCACAAAATGTTACAGCGAGTGAATAAAAACTACTATATTCTTCCTACGAGATTTGAAAAACCTGTTGACTTTTGGCGGCATATTTATTACAATTTACATAGATAATATATTGTGAGGTGCTGTATCCTGAACGACGCAAGCGTCAGCCGCGAAATGCGGCTATCCGACGAAGAACTCATCAGAGATTTTTTATCGGGAAACGACGATGCTTTCGACTTGATCGCATCGCGGTATCTGGGGCTGATCTCAACAGTCGCCAAAAAGTACCGTTGCATGTCGGCGGATATTGACGACAACGACATGATTCAGGAAGGCATGTTAGCCCTGCTCTCCGCCTGCCGTTCTTATGACGGCAAGAAGGGCATGAGCTTTAAGAATTACCTGATGCTTTGTGTCGGGAACCGCTTTCGCTCGATGATGCGTTCGTCGGCGCGTCGGCGCGCCGTACCCGCCCGCAATATGATATCGTTGGAGGATGAAGCGGACACTGCCTTCGATCCGACCGAGACGCCGCTCCCCGAGCTGGTCGAATCGAAGGAATATATCGACAGTCTGCACCGCGTCCTCAAGACCAGCCTCTCAGACCTCGAGTACAAAGTAGCGATTTTGCACCTTTCCGGCTATACGTACAAAGAAATTGCACAGCGGCTGAACATTTCCCTAAAATCAGTTGACAATGCACAGACCCGTATACGTCAAAAGCTTTCAAGGTAATACACCCCGAAGAGAAATCAGACGGTGCAACTCCGCCGCGGGGTAAAATATATACCAAAAAGTGAGGTACACGCTATGTACGAAGACAAGATTCTCGTTTGCAAGGACTGTGGAAACGAATTCGTGTTCACAGCCGGCGAGCAGGAGTTCTACGCAGAGAAAGGCTTTGTGAACGAGCCCCAGCGCTGCAAGGACTGCCGTATTGCCCGCAAGAATGCAATCAGGGCTAATCGTGAGATGCACACGACCGTGTGTGCAGACTGTGGCGGCGAAGCAAAGATCCCATTTAAGCCGATGGAAGGCAAGAGTTACTATTGCAGCGAATGTTTCGCGAAGCGTAAGGCCGCGGAAGAAGCGGCGCAGGCTGAAGAATAAAGTAATATAATTGCTTACAGCGTTCCCGTAAAAGGAACGCTGTTTTTCTATATCATAAAACTGCGCCCTGCGAATCATCTGATCCGCAGGGCGCTTCCTTATTCATTCGTTATTCTTTTGCTTTTCCGATCGCATACGGCGTTTCCATCCTCGCCAGATGGCGCTAGATATACGTCGCGTCGGTAATCTCAAGCGAACCGCTGCCGTCCACGTCTGCGTTCATCAATACATCCTCGTCGATGCCGGTATCGAGATGTGCAACCGCTCGCTGGATACAAGTGACGTCGACCGAGGTAATATCCCCGTCGCCGTCCGCGTCGCCGAGGATTCTTTCTTCCGAAGGCTCGGTCGGCGCTGCATTATTTACTGTCACACCGCCGTTCACAGTATTGAAAAATACCGGTTCCTCATCTACGTTATAGATATCGTAGTTGTCGTAATCGTAAGAGAGGGTGATCGGATAATCGCCGAGCGCAGCGTCCTCATTCACGCTGAAAACGAGCGTGGCGATCACGCCGTTCGCGGTATAATTCTCGATCGCGGTATCGTTCGACCATGAGAGCGTATAGGGCGATGTGAGCTCGGGCTTGTGGGTGTTCACGCCGAGGATGCCGCCGTCTTGAACTGAGGTCAAAGTCAGGATACTGCTGTCAAATAATACGTCCAGCGTCATACCGGCTATACCGGGATTGTTGTCCACGCTTACGGCAATTTCCGCGGTCTTTCCCGCATCGGCAGCCGCATGTTGTACAGAGATCGTTCCTGCTGCAGGCTCTGCGGCAGGCTCTGTCGGGGCAGCCGTCGGCTCTTTGGTCGGCTCTTCACTGCCCTGTACGGTCACGCAGCCGTTCACGGTTTTGAAAAGCACCGGTTCCACGTCTACGTTATAAATATCGTAGTTTTCAAAGTCATAGGACAGTTTAACGGGATAGTCGCCGGCAGCGGCATTCTCATTCACCGTAAAGCGCAGGGTTGCAATCGTGCCGTTTGCGGTCAGGTTTTCTGTTACGGTATCGTTCGACCACGACAGCGTGTAGGGAAAGGTCAGCTCAGGCTTGTGAGTGTTTGTACCGAGTATACCGCCGTCCTGTACCGCGGTCAGCGTCAAGACGCTGCTGTCAAATAACACGTCAAGCGTCATACCGGCAATGCCCGGATTGTTATTCACTGTAATCGCTATTTCCGCGGTATCGCCCGCTTTGGCAACAGCGTCCTCAACAGCTATGACCGCCTCGTCTGTGGCGGTAACAGAAACGACAAAGCAGGACGCTGCAAGCAGCAAGGAAAAAAGGAACGGCAGGAACCTCTTAAATAACTTGTTCATATTCTGCTCCTTTCAGCTCCACCGTCACGGCTGACAAGGCAGTACAGCATAAGCGTTCCACTTGGCGAGATGACGAGTGAGAACTACCTTGTCGATATTGTTTATCTTTCCGTCGTCATTGACGTCGGCATTCGCCGAATTGATCTCCTGATAATCCGCCCACTTAGCCAGATAGCGGGTCAAATGAACGCGGTCGATATTGTTGACTTTTCCGTCGCCGTTCACGTCGCCGTAAAGGACGTCTTTGACTGTGACGACGCCGTTCACCGTCTCAAACTTCACCTTGTCGATATATGCATTATAGATGTCGAAGTTGTCGTAATCATAAGAGAGGGTGATCGGATAATCGCCGAGCGCGGCGTCCTCACTCACGCTGAAAACGAGCGTAGCAATCACGCCGTTCGCAGTGAAATCCTCGGTCGCGGTATCGTTCGACCACGACAGCGTATAGGGCGAGGTCAGCTCAGGCTTGTGGGTATTCGTGCCGAGAATACAGCCGTCTTTAACTTCCGTGAGAGTCAGAACATCGCTGTCATAGCCGATGTCCAGCGTCATGCCGACGATACCGGGATTATTCTTGATCGAGATATCTACATTGACGGTCGAGCTGATGATCGCGGACTTGTCGGATACAACGATCTGCGGCGCGCCGGGATCAACAGGCGGTTCGGTGGGCTGTACCGGCGGTTCGGTAGGAGTGGGTTCAGTCGGCGCGGGCTCGGTAGGTTTAACGGTAGGAGCTTCCGTCGGGTCGGGAATTGTTATTGGATCGGGAGCCGTTGTAACCGGATCGCTGAAGGTTACATTCAAAGCTCTTCCGATTTCAGGATTCACCGCTACGGTTCCCGTTTGATCCACTGCATAAAAATACAAAGTGTAGGTACCGCGCGCGCTGATTGTAAAGGTATAATCAATACCATGACGATCACCCATATTACTGTACTCTGACTTGAAAGCGTTATACACATCTGTGCGTTGCGTTGCGGCGAGACACCGTTGTGCTTCTACACAATCATCCGACCCTACGGGACCTCCGATATAAACGTCAAATAACGCCGCTGCCCCGGGCGCAGCTTTGGCAAATGTCCAACCGACAATATGCAGTTTGTTGCCGTCGATCACTTCGACTTTATCTATCGTAGAGTTAAAGTAATCATTCATAGTTTGCCGAATCGCAATACCGCCGTTCGGATCTACAATATCGACCGTATAATCTCCGATCGGCACACTTTCGCCGCTATCAATGTTGATAGCATAAAGATGCACTTCCTGACGACCTGTTTTTTGGGTAGTGGTATTCTCATAAAAAGCGTGATGATCTCCGCACCCATAGGCATTATTCACATCTTCTCTGCCGCTGAGATTTGCAACAATTGCGTGACCCTCGGCATTAGCGTCTCCCACCTTGCCGCCGATATATACATGTACAAAAATATCATGGGATTGAAGAAACGCACGGATGAATCGGTCATGCGATTCAACGAGCTATCCGGCGAGATAAAAGATCTGGAATTGCAGATGACCGCCAACAGTGAATTGCAAAAACAAATCGCCAACTACGTCAAGACGCGGGAGATCTGTGTCGAGTATCGCAAGAGCGGTTACAGCAAGAAGTTTCGAGCGCAGCATGAATCGGAAATCATGATTCATCAAACAGCGAAGAAGCATTTTGATCAACTCGGTCTGACAAAGCTACCTCAGGTCAAATTACTGCGAGAGCAATATGCCGAGCTGCTGGCGCAAAAGCGAAAGGCTTACGCAGAGTATAAGCAAGCCCGCGAGGAAATGAAAGAACTTTACAACGTCAAATCGAATGTCAGTCAGTTATTGAATATTGACGAGCGAAACGATTCGCCGACACTAACAAAAACAAGGTAGTAGCTGTATGTTTTTTGTCTTTATCCATTGACTTCCACATATTCTGATGATATAATATGAACGGAATAAACACATATTTACCGAATATAATATATCAATAAGGAGATGAGATCGGATGACATACATGGATTATACTCGTGCGCTGTTGGAACAAATGCCGACGGGAGCGCCTATATATATCAATCGAATTGCAAGCGACTTGGCTGATTATTTTTCTCTGGATGAAAAGCAGGCGGCTGCGGCAACCTCCGTCGCTGTCAAGCGTATCATGGACGGTAATCTTGTTCCCGATCTTCGCTTCTATCAAAAGGGTATCTATTACCGTACTGTCATTACTCCTTTTGGCGAAAAAGGCATTGACAAAGAAAAGCTGATTGCCGACAAGTATCTGCTTCCCGATAAAGGATATGAAACAGGGCTTACGCTGCTGCATCATTTAGGACTGGCGACACAAATGCCGCGGGAGCATTTGATAGCCACAAATATAGCCAAAGAATGTGTACGCACGGATAAAAAGCTTGGCGTTACGATCAAACCGCCTAAGGTGAAGATCGATGCGGACAACAAAGCCTATCTGCAAACTTTGGACGCTTTAGAGCTATTGGATAAAGCGCCTGTTGACGCGGAGCAACCCTATCAGGTCATGGCAAAGCACATTCAGGAGTATGGCTTACATTATGGCAAGCTCTTATTCTTTGCCGACCGCTATTATAATAAAAACACGATCATGCAGCTTGCTCATACGGCAAGCGAGGGAGGATATGCGATATGAAGCTTCATCTGGATAAAGACGCTTTTCGGGTATTGATCGAAAGTATACATGAAAAGACCAGCTATCGTACCGATGTTTTGGAAAAGGATTATTATGTTGTGCTGATGTTGGAAGAACTGGCAGCAAAGCAATCAGCCGGACTTCCGGCATACTTCAAAGGCGGTACGGCGTTATATAAAGCTTTAAAAAGCACGAACCGTTTTTCAGAAGATATCGACCTCTCTGTTGATACAAGGAATTGCAGTCGTACACAAAATGACAAACGACTGGAACAGGCAACGAAGAAATATACCTCTCTGATTCGTGATTCTGCCGCAGGCAGAACCAATCGCTCAGAGATCATCGCCGTCTATACTTACGAGCCGATCACTTCTTATGATGCGAATGACGCGTTGCAGCGTTTCGGAAAACTGAAAATCGAGGCGACGTCCTTTACGATCAGCGAGCCGGTCGAGAGCTTGGAGATTTCCGCTATGCTCTACGATCTCGCGACTGATGAACAAAAACAGATCCTTGCAACGCAGTATGACGTCAAGCCCTTCTCCGTTCAGACGATCTCCTTGGAACGCGTCTTTATTGACAAGCTCTTTGCTGCAGAAGCCTATGTGCGCAGATCGTCCGATCCTCACCGGGCGTTTGAAGCGGCAAAGCACATCTATGATCTGGCAGTTATCTCAAATCACGAAAAGATAGTCGCATTACTCTTGGATGAAGATAAGATGAAGCGACTGTTGGATATTCGTATCACAGAGGAACGAGAGCGATTAGATGGGATCCCCGGCGTCACGCCTTCGGAGTTCACCTTCTTCACAGCGGCAGAGAATAATCAAGAAGTTCGAAAGGCATATGAGATCATGCAGAATCAATATGTGCTTCGTGACTGCGATCGAATCGACTTTGAAAAGGCGCTGATCGCGCTTGCCGATATAGAGAAAAAGCTAAAGGCAAATCCGGCGTGGAACAATTATCGGATCGAATAAAATAATCATCGCAACATAAAAGCGGTCAAGCTCGTTTGAGCCTGACCCCCTTTATGTTTTCAGCGTTCTTTGAACGCGCAGCCGTCAACAAAGTTGACGATCTCAGGGGTTTGGGGAACTGTCACCAACAAGCATTTTTACAAAATGGAGCGAGGCGCGAAATTTGTAAAAAGAGCGTTCTTGTACAAGAAGGCATAGCTTGCGAGTTTTATCACCAATTGTTGATAAAACTCGTTATCACCAATAAACTATTATCACCAATGGCTGTAACGCACAGCGAAAATGTAGGAACGAACCCACAAAACCGCGACAGCTCATTGGTGATAAAAATTTTTCAATTCCGGTCAAGTGAAAAACATATCGAACTAAAACAAATGATGAATTAGTGATAAAAATACGAGTAACTCACCTTAATCCGTAGAGTCGTTTCAATGTTTCTTCGTCGTTCGGATCAATACCGTATGAATAATTTTGTTTTATTGGATTGTTAGATCCCGTAGCTTTATCAATTGCTGTTCGTTTTTGTTCTGTATCAGCGTGAGCGTAGATAAGTGTAGTTTGCAGATTTGCGTGACCGAGCCATTGAGATACAAGCGTCAGATCCATGCCGCCTTGGTATAGATGCATAGCTCGGCTATGACGGAACAAATGCGGGTGAACATTATCCGGTATTTCAGAACAATACTTTTTAGCGGTCAGCCCATACTCTTTCAGAAGCACACGGACATTGTTAGCGGACATCTTTCGGTTTTCCTTTGCGGTAATGCTTTGGAACAAATAGTCTTGTGACTGTTCCTTCGCATGAGCATGGAATTCTGAAATATATCTTTTGTAATGAGCTAAAGTTTTGTCGGATAACGGTACGCTGCGATGTTTTCTCCCTTTACCGTAGAGCATAACGGTTGGGGTCGTCCCGGTTTTCACGTCGCATATTTTAATGTTCAGTAATTCGTCAACTCTTGCTCCCGTGTCATAAAGCAGAATCATCAGGAATTTGTCGCGACGTCCTTTTGCGGTATTTAAATCCGGCTGTTCTATCAAAACGCGCACGGCTCGTTCGCTCATGTACTCAATCTTTTCTTGGCCGGATGACGGTCGTTTACTGCCTAATCCCTCAGCGAAAAGATAATATTTCGTTAATTCTGTTTCCGTTTCGGAACAATATTTCAGGAACCCCTTTAAGCAGGCAAATCGCTGTACTTGTGTTGAAGATGAAAGCCCCTTTTCTTTATCAAGCCACAGAAGATAATCCTGTATTGTTTTGCGATCGATCATAACAAAAGATAAATCAAACAACGAACAACCATTAAGGATTTTAAGATAATCAAGAAAAATATCAAGAGCCTTTTTGTAAGCGCGTAATGTATGCGGACTTGCCGATTTATGCTGAGGAAGGTATACGGATAAATATTCGTGAAGCAGATCAAAGAATCGTTTATCTCTCAGTCGTCCCATTCTTCCGCCTCCGGTATAGCTGAGTTGACGGTTCTCCAATCAATCCCTTTAGATCGCAACAGATTCTCAGGAAGAATATGGATATACCGGGCAGTATCAGTGAGCGAATTGTGTCCCATATACGTTCTCAGATACGGTAACATATTGTAAAGATTCTTGCCCTCGTCAAGCCATCGACATAATGTTGCGGAAGCAAAACGGTGACGAAGATCATATGTACGGATACAGGGCAGTTGTTCATCAGGTGTATCGGGATTGGCTTTTCGCAGACAAGTCTTAATAATCTTTTGTGCCCAAGAAGAAGAGTATGGTTCTCCGTCAGGATTTGAGAAAACATATACGCTATTTCTCCCAGATAAAACAGTTTGAAGTGTAAACCGTTTCATTAAGGCGAGCATATCGGAGCTCATGACAACTATGCGCTCTTTCTTGCATTTTGTTTCTACGATGTGTATTTCTCCGGTTGCAAGATCAATATTTTCTTTCCTTAATCTCAGCGCTTCACCGGGTCGTAATCCACAGGTGTAGATCAATCTGAACATAACAGCAGCGGTCGCACGTTTCAGAATATCGTATGCTGGATTATCAATCCTATCGATCTGCTCAAATAAGTCAGATAATTCTTCGTCAGTCAGAATAAGCGGTTTGAAGAATCTTTTACCGTTCACATAACCTTTTGGAACCATATAGGCGTCTATTCCAACCGAGTTTAAGTATTCTGAAAAAATTCGGGCTATTCTCGCTCGTCTTTTTCTCGTTGTCAATTTATCTTTGGGAGAAGGTAAAAGCCAATCTGTAATCATCGGTTGAGTAATCGTAGTTGCCTGCGGATATTTTTCACTAATAAAACGATCAAGACTCAGCAATTGGTAATAATATGTTTTCTTAGAATAGCCGAGTGCAGCTCTGTATTCCAGCATTTCGTACATATATGTACTAAGAACACTGTTGAATTCAGCCATTGAAAATCCCTCCCGAAACCTCTATGCCTGAAAATCCAATTGCACATTGACGCAGATTCTCAGTGTCAAAGGAAAGGTATTGCTGTGCAGAATTCATTTTGCTTTGTCCTAATACTTGTGAAACAGTAGTAACCGGTATCCCCGCAATAACCATTTTTGTCGCA
>JAFRBX010000042.1 GCA_017404665.1 Ruminococcus sp. | reverse complement strand
TCTGATTGACAGGGGAACGATAACCGCTATGGTCAGAAAGCAATTTTGTGACATAACATGCGATAGAGCAAGCGTAGATTGCGAAAGGTGCGGTGTGAATGTTGTTATAGACGAGTTGATCGGAAAGGCACCCATTATCATAGAATCGGAGGATTAATATGGCATTAGCAAAACAGTGTGACAGGTGCGGGATGTGCTAGATCCTACCATTTCGATAGCAACGAAAATTACCCGCAACAGTCCATTTCTGACGGTTCGGGATTTGTACCCGGATTGCACCCGCCAGATAACCGTATGGTGGAACAAGTTTAAACACAATGAAAGGAATAAATGATATGAGCGTTAAAATCAACGGATTTGAGATCGAGAACGTCAAGCGCGTCAAGGCGGTCGCCTATGAACCGTCGGACTCGGGCTTGACCATCATCGGCGGGAAGAACGGGCAGGGCAAGACCTCTGTGCTCGACTCCATCGCGTGGGCGCTGGGCGGCGGCAAGTTCGCACCCTCAACGCCGTACCGCGACGGCTCCGCCATCCCGCCGCATCTGAAAGTGATGCTCTCTAACGGCATCATCGTCGAGCGCAGCGGCAAGAACAGCTCGCTGAAGGTCATCGACCCGAGCGGCAACAAGAGCGGTCAGGCGCTGCTCGATACCTTCATCGATCAGCTCGCGCTGAATCTGCCGAAATTCATGAACGCCAACAGCAAAGAGAAGGCGGACGCGCTTTTGCGCATCATCGGCGTCGGCGATAAGCTCTATCAGCTGGAGGACGAAGAACAGCGGCTGTATAACGAGCGCCGCGCGGTCGGTCAGATCGCCGACCGCAAAAAGAAGTTCGCCGACGAAATGACCGAGTATCCGAACGTCCCCGAGGAGCCGGTCTCGGCCGCCGAGCTGATCCGTCAGCAGCAGGAGATCCTCGCCAAGAACGGCGAGAACGAGCGCATGCGCCGGTATCGCGCGCAGATCGAGCGCGAGTATATCGAAGCCAGCACCAACCTGCAAAAGGCGAAGGACGCCTTCGAGGAGGCTCAGAAACGCTATGAGGTATCGGTCAAGTCGGCGGAAGAGCTGATCGACGAGAGCACCGAGGAGCTCGAGCGCAGTATCCGCGATATCGAGGCGCTGAACGCGAAGATCCGCGCCAACCTCGACAAAGAGAAAGCCGAGGAAGAAGCGAAGGAATATCACGATCAGTATGACGCGCTGACGACAAAGATCGAAGCGGTGCGCTCACAGCGCATGGCGCTTCTCGATAACGCCGATCTGCCGCTCCCGGGGCTGTCGATCAAGGACAGGGAGCTGACCTACAACGGCTATAAGTGGGACAGCATGAGCGGCTCGGAGCAGCTCAAGGTGGCGACAGCCATCGTCCGCAAGCTCAACCCCGAATGCGGCTTTGTCCTGATGGACAAGCTCGAACAGATGGATATGGATACGCTGACGGAGTTCAACGATTGGCTGAAAGCAGAAGGGCTGCAGGTCATCGCGACCCGCGTCTCCACCGGAGGCGAATGTTCACTGATCATTGAGGACGGCTATTCTTTGGATAACGGCGGTGCGGATGAAACTCCCGTAACCGTATCCGATGTACAGAAAGCATGGAAGAAAGGAGAATTCTGATGAATATTTCAAGAGGAAGGATACACACCGCGCAGAAGGTCGTGATCTACGGTCCCGAGGGCATCGGCAAAAGCACCTTTGCGTCAATGTTCCCCGAGCCGCTGTTCTGTGATACCGAGGGCAGTACCAAGGCGCTGGACGTCATGCGCTTTGACCGTCCCGACAGCGCGCAGATGATCTATGAGTGCATCGACTACGTCAAGGCGCATCCCGACGCCTGCAGGACCTTTGTTCTCGATACCGCCGACTGGGCGGAGAAGCTGCTCAGCAAAAAGGTATGCGCCGCCGCGCAGAACAGCGGGATCGAGGATTTCGGCTATGGCAAGGGCTACACCTATCTGATGGAGGAATTCGGCAAGCTGCTCAATCAGCTGGAAGATCTGATCGCCCTCGGCGTCAACGTCGTCGTGACCGCTCACGCCGAGCTCAAAAAGTTTGAACAGCCTGACGAGGCGGGTGCCTATGACAGATGGAGCCTGAAGCTGACCAAACAGGATTCGTCCCTGCTCAAAGAGTGGGCGGACGCGGTGCTGTTCGTCAACTACAAGACTTATGTCGAGAAAACGAAAGACAACAAGCATAAGGCGAGCGGGGGCAGACGCGTCATGTACACGGCACACCATCCCTGCTGGGATGCGAAGAACCGCTGGGGCTTGCCCGACGAGTGCGATTTTGATTACAGCGTGATCGCGCCGTTCATCCCCGCAAAGGGCGCGCAGAGCGCTCCCGCTGTCCCGACAGTGAACACAAGCGCCGTCGACGCCCTGATCGACAGCGTGGAGCCGCGGCAGCCTTCCGCGCCGCCCGAACAGCCGACAGTTGATGACCTCGACGGTATCCCGAAGCCTCTCGCGCAGCTGATGACGGAAAACGACGTCACCGAGGATGACGTCCGTCTGGTGGTCTCCCAGCAGGGCTACTATCCCTTTGAAGCGCGGGTAAAGGACTATGACCCCGCGTTCATCGAGGGCTGTCTGGTGGCGGCATGGCCGCAGGTGTTCAGCAAGATCATGGCAAATAAAGATCTACCGTTTGAATAATTGAAAGGAGCTTTTTACTATGGCAGACAACAGAAATGATATCCCTATGAACTGGGACGACGAGATACAGAACGACGGCGAGGGCTTTCGCGTCCTGCCGGAGGGTGAATATGACTTCACCGTAGAGGGCTTTACCCGCGGCAGATTCGAGGGCAGCGCCAAGATGTTGGCTTGTCCGAAAGCGGAGCTGACGATCAGGATCCATGATAAGGACGGCGACGTGACCGTCAACGAGAATCTCTTTCTCAACCGTAAAGCAGAGTGGAGGCTCTGCCAATTCTTCACCGCGATCGGCGTCCGCAGACACGGCGAGACCCTGCGCATGAACTGGAACACTGTTAAGGGCGCAAAGGGACGCTGTAAGGTCGGCGTTCGCAAATGGACGGGCAGCGACGGCAAGGAGCACGAAAGCAACGAGATCGTCAAATTCCTTGAGCCCGGAGAGGATGCGCCCGAGGCTTCCGGTTATACTCAGAAGCCTTTGACCGCTGCTGATCAGCCGCGAAAGTGGACTCCCGGCTCCTTCGGTGCATGAAAAAAGTAGGGAACCACAATAATGTAGTTCCCTACGATTAGATTCTTTCTCCCGAATCATTCATTATAAAGGTTGTTTCAAAAGTGCAATCTAATACATTTGCGATTTCTAATATTTCTTTCTCGCTAAAGTTATCCCTATTTATCTTGTTAGAAAAGTTTTGTCTCGACTGACCTGTTTTCTCAGCAAGCTGAGCTAAGGTCATATTTCTTCTTTTTAATATGATTTTGATTTTTTCTCCTATCGTTAAATACATATATATCACCTCTTGATATGATTGTATACTAAAAAGTGTATAAAGTCAATAAATAATTTGAAAAATAAACTATAAAGTTGCAAATATCTCTTGACAAAATACATTTTAAAGTTTACAATACAGTTGTAGCTACAAAAAATATGTGATAGGAGATATTTGCAATGAAATCAATATTAGACGTTGAAACTATTTCTATTGAACTCGAAAGAGCTCTGAATCTATTGGTGGTTTGTTTTGAGGAGTTAGAAGAAGCCCCAAAGCATATAGACAAAAGCAATCAATGGTCAGCTGCTGCTTTTTGCGAAAACAGAATAGACATACTGGAGGCTTTGCTTGATTCATCGTTTTCATTAATAAAAAAACAGAAAGCATCTATTGATGATTACATTAAGGAGAACAATAAATGAGCGGAAAATCTAAAAGAGACTTATCCGGCAATACATATGGCTATCTTACTGTCTTACGCCGTTCCTCTGATAAGGGGAACGGCAAAAAGCCGGTTATTAAGTATACCTGCCGTTGTGTCTGTGGAAAAGTATTTGATGTTAAGTCAGACTCCTTGCTATCGGGTCATACGGTGAGCTGTGGTTGTCAAAAGATTAAACACGGTTATGCGAATAAAGAACGGTTATATAACATATGGGGATGCATGCGACAGCGTTGTAATAATCCGAGAAATCCGAGTTATCCACATTATGGCGGTAAAGGCGTTACTATTTGTGAAGAATGGAACGATTATCAAGAATTTAGAAATTGGGCATTAGCTAATGGCTATGATGATACTTTGTCAATAGACAGAATCAATCCCGATGGGAATTATTGCCCATCAAATTGTCGCTGGGCTGATGATAAAACGCAAATGAATAATCAAACACGGAATCATTATATCGAATACGAAGGCCAGCGCTATACGATGGCTCAGTTGGCAGATAGATTTCATCTCTCCTATGCAGCTATGCAGCATCGAATTGAAAGAGGATGGGATATGGAAAGAATAATTAATCAAGAACAAAGAAGGTGGTAATATTGGAACCAAGACCATATCAAATAGAATCAAAAAACGCCATTATTGACGAGTGGAAAAATGGAAATGACAAAACTTTATTGGTATTACCAACAGGGTGCGGAAAAACAATAGTAGCCGCTTTAATAGTAGAAGAACTTGTCAAACACGGTGAACGTGTTCTTTTTATGGCGCACAGGGGAGAACTGCTCAGCCAAGCGGCAGACAAAATAAGACAAGTTACTGGCTTAAAATGTTCTATTGAGAAGGCAGAACTATCCTGCTTAGATGAATGGTATCGTGTTACAGTTGGCTCAGTGCAAACGCTTATGCGTCAAAGTAGACTTGATCAATTTTCGCATGACTATTTTAATACGATTATCATTGATGAAGCCCATCATTCTGTGTCGGACAGCTACTTAAGAATACTGGAACACTTTAACAAAGCAAAAGTATTAGGAATAACAGCAACCGCTGATCGCGCTGATATGCGCAACCTCGGACAGGTCTTCGAATCCCTCGCCTATGAATACACGCTCCCGCAGGCGATCCGTGACGGCTACCTCTCGCCGATCAAAGCGGTCACCATCCCGCTCGATCTCGACCTCTCCGGCGTATCGACACAGGCGGGCGATTTCAAGGCCTCCGATATCGACACCGCGCTCGACCCGTATCTCTATCAGATCGCCGATGAAATGCAGAAGTATTGCGCCGACCGCAAAACGGTGGTGTTCCTGCCGCTGATCAAAACATCGCAGAAATTCACCGCCATCCTCAACAGCAAGGGCTTTCACGCCGCCGAGGTCAACGGCAATTCCGACGACAGGGCAGAGGTGCTCGCGGATTTTGCCGCGGGTCAATACAACGTCCTGTGCAACTCCATGCTGCTGACCGAGGGCTGGGACTGTCCGTCTGTCGACTGCATCATCGTCCTGCGCCCGACAAAGGTGCGTTCGCTGTACTGTCAGATGGTCGGCAGAGGTACTCGCCTGTGCGAGGGCAAGGATCATCTGCTGTTACTTGACTTCCTGTGGCACACCGAGCGCCATGAGCTGTGCCGACCCGCTTCGCTGATCTGTACCAGCGAAGAAGTTGCAAAGAAGATGACCGCCAATCTCGCCGACGCCGCGGGCTGTCCGACCGACATCAAAGCAGCCGCCGAAGAAGCGGAATCTGACGTGGTCGCCGAACGCGAGGAGGCGCTCGCCAAACAGCTTTCAGAGATGAAGCACCGCAAGCGCAAGCTGGTCGACCCGCTCCAATTTGAGATGTCGATCTGCGCCGAAGATCTGAGCTCCTATGTTCCTGCGTTCGGCTGGGAGATGGGACCGCCGACAGACAAGCAGCTCAACGCGCTCGAAAAGTTCGGTATCTACCCCGATGAGATCGACAACGCGGGCAAGGCAAAGCTTCTGCTCGACCGCCTGAGTAAGCGCCGCGAGAGCGGCTTGTCTACCCCGAAGCAGATCAGATTTTTGGAGGGCAGAGGCTTTCTGCACGTCGGCACATGGACCTTTGAACAGGCGAACCGCCTGATCACCCGCATCGCGGCAAACAACTGGCACACGCCTTTTGATATCCTGCCCGAAACCTATCTTCCGGAGGCTGTGAATGGATAATACGATATACATATACGAACAGCTCAAATACATCGACCCCTCCGTGCTCGATTATCAGGACTGGATCAACGTCGGCATGGCACTGAAATTCGAGGGGCTTTCCTGTGACGTCTGGGACGAGTGGTCCCGCCGCGACCCCGCGCGGTATCACGCGGGCGAATGTGAGAAGAAGTGGGCGACCTTCAACGGCTCCGGCACCCCCGTCACGGGCGGCACGATCTATCGATTAGCTGTCGAGGGCGGCTATGTCCCGAAGCGGCTGTCCGACGTTGACGAGGCGATGGACTGGGACGACGAGATCGCTCGCGATCCGCTCAGAGTATTAGAAGGAGTCGAGATAGAGCAATTTGAATTACCGGCGCGCCGGTGGGAGCCGAAGGAGCAGATCACACGGTACCTGCAGACCTTATTCAACGCGGACGAATACGTCGGCTATGTCACACAGTCATGGGAGAACGACGACGGCAAATGCCTGCCGCAGAAGGGCAGCTGGGACCGCACCGCGGGCGAATTGTTAAGCGAGCTGTATAAGCTGCGCGACGACGATATCGGCGCGGTGTTCGGCGACTATAACGAAAAGGCGGGCGCGTGGATCCGCTTCAATCCGCTGGACGGCAAGGGCGTCAAGAACGACAACGTCACCGACTACCGCTACGCGCTGGTAGAATCCGACAGCACCGATCTGAACACCCAGAACACGATCATCCGTGAGCTGGAGCTGCCTGTCGCGGCGCTGGTCTATTCGGGCGGCAAGAGCATCCACGCGATCGTCCGCGTCGAAGCGCCGAACGCCGACGAGTACCGCAGGCGCGTGCAATATCTGTACAGCGTCTGCAAAAAGAACGGGCTCGATCCCGATAAGCAGAACAAGAACCCCTCGCGCCTGTCGCGCATGCCGGGCGTGATCAGGGGCGGCAAGAAGCAGTATCTGCTGGATACCAATATCGGTAAGGAAAGCTGGGCGGAGTGGCAGGAGTGGATCGAGAGTATCAACGACGATCTGCCCGATCCCGAGAGCCTGTCGGACGTCTGGAACGATATGCCCGAGCTCGCCCCGCCGCTGATCGACGGCGTGCTCCGTCAGGGTCACAAGATGCTGATCGCGGGACCCAGCAAGGCGGGCAAATCCTTCTCGATGATCGAGCTGTCGATCGCGATCGCCGAGGGCGTCGACTGGTACGGCTGCCGCTGCGCGAAAGGCAAGGTGCTGTACGTCAATCTCGAGCTTGACAAGGCGTCCTGTCTGCACCGCTTCGCGGACGTTTACAAGGCGAAAAAGCTCAGACCGGACGGCCTATACAACATCGATATCTGGAACCTGCGCGGCAAGGCGTCGCCGATGGACAAATTAGCGCCCAAGCTGATTAGACGCGCCGTGAAGAAGGGCTATATCGCCGTCATCATCGACCCGATCTATAAGGTGCTCACCGGAGACGAGAACAGCGCCGAACATATGTCAAAGTTCTGCAACGAGTTCGACAAGATCTGCGCCGAGCTCGGCTGCGCCGTGATCTACTGCCATCATCATTCTAAGGGCGCACAGGGCGGCAAGAAATCGATGGACCGCGCCTCCGGCTCCGGCGTGTTCGCCCGCGACCCCGACGCGATGCTCGACCTGATCGAGCTGGAGATCACCGACAGCATCCGCATGACGATGGAAAACAAGCTCGAATGCGCCGTGTACATCGAGTATATGCACCGCTTCCACGAGGATGAATACAACAGCCTCGTCAGCCTTGACGATGAACAGAGCGTCAGCCGCATGCGTGATATCGCCTCAGAGAACCTCGCCCCGAAAACAATACAGGTGATCAAGCAAAAGGTTGAGGAGGAACGCCGAAAGCTCGACGCGGTCTCCGCGTGGCGCATCGATATGACCCTCCGCGAGTTCCCGAAGCCGAAGCCGCTGAATCTGTGGTTCGAGTATCCGATCCATCAGCCGGATGTTGACGGCGTCCTCACCGACGCGCAGAGCGAGAAACCGATTTTTGAACGGGCGACGGAAGGACGAAAGAAGCAGGCACAGAAGCAGAAACAATCTTCTATAGACAGCTTTACGACCGCTTACGAGGCGCTGTCTATGAACGGAGAGCCGACAATGAAAGAGATCGCCGCTTATCTGGATAAGGAAGATAAGATGCGAACAGTCTACGATTGGGCAAAAAAAGCCGGTTATAAGGTCGACAAAAACAAAGGTGTTGTTGTAAAAATCACCGACGAAACTGCCGAAAATTGATTGTGCATTGACCTGTGCAATTGCGGTCGTTGCATTGATGTAATAACCTGTGCAACAATGGTCAATGCGCTGATGAAATGACCATGAAATAACCTAGGTCAATGCGCGCATGTATTCACCTATATACTTACGTATATAAGTACGATGTCCGCATGAATGCGCGGACATCGATACTCTCACACGTAATTATCCGCGCTGAAACGCGCAGAAAGGACACAAACATGATTCAATCTTTTTTCCTGCCGATGAAGCCGCCGACTGTCACCTACCAGCAGGGCAAGCGGTCGACAGTCAACAAACATACCGGCAAGCCGATCTATTACGAGGACGACCGCCTGAAGGACACCCGCGCGAAGTTCACCGCCCATCTGAGCAGGCACGCCCCGCCGACCCCGCTGACCTGCGGCGTGCGGCTCGTCACCAAGTGGTGTTATCCCATCACGGGCGAGCATCAGAACGGCGAATACAAACTGACCAAGCCCGATACCGACAACATGGTCAAGCTGTTCAAGGACGTCATGACCGAGCTCGGCTTCTGGAAGGACGACGCGCAGGTCGCTTCCGAGCTGACCGAAAAATTCTATGCCAAACAGCCCGGGATCTGGGTCTGTATCGAGGTGCTGCCGAAAAATGGATATTAAGCGCGTCAAGTACAATCTGAACCGTACCGTCATCCATGACGGCGCCCTGTACCGCTTCACCGGCTGTATCCTCCGTATGAACAAGGACGGCTTTTACTATGAAGCCGAACTGCAATCCGTCACAGCGCGGAACAGCACCCTTTACTGCCGGCTGGAGACGATACAGGAAATCACGGAGGAGGTGAAATAATGGATACGAACGAAATACAAGAGATAGGTCAGACCGTCGTCAAGACCAAAGGCAAACGATCGCCCCGACCGAATCAGCAGCCGCAGACCGAACCGGGCGATAACACAAAGTATGTCAGACACTCTATGGAGATCGCCAACCTTGAACATATCGACTTGAAGAATGCCGAACAGGTCAAAGAGCGCACAATGAATTATTTTTCTATCTGCGAAAAAAACGATATGAAGCCATCTGTCGCCGGGCTGGCTCTCGCTCTCGGAATCGAGCGAACCACTTTATGGAAGATCAGAAAAAAACAGGAAGGGGGCTACCCCGCCGAGGTCATCAACACACTAAAAAGAGCGGTGCAGATCATCAACGCCATGATGGAGGACTACATGCAGAACGGCAAGATCAACCCCGTGTCGGGCATCTTCCTGATGAAAAACAACATGGATTACACCGACAAGCAGGAGGTCGTCGTCACACCGAACAATCCGATGGGCGACACGACAGATATCAAACAGTTGGAGGAGAAGTACCGCGACAGCGTTGTTGTCGACGTCGACGCGATCGATACAGAGGAAGGAGAATAGCCATGTTTAAGCATTGATCATCAAAACAGTATCGGATATGCCCCGCCGCTGAAAACGCGACACAGCGCAAACCTGAGCAAAACAGAGGTATATAAAGCGAACCCGCCGGTCGGCGCCGGCGGGTTTTCGGATTCCGGTCAATGTTAATTTGAATATAATTGTCAATAGAATTAATATTTTATTATGAAATGTTTCAAAATAATATTTTGGCTTGTGTGAATGATATTGTACTATCAAAAGTGACATTGCATTAAAGTATACCCAAATGAAATACTTTCTAACAGCTTTTTATGGCGGTTTTCAAGGGGGAGGGGGGATATTTAGGCTTGCTATCGGGCGGGGTGAGTCCTCCGAGCACCCGCAAAAACAAAAAGGCGAAATATTTCAAATAACTATTGACATATTGCAAATAATATGATAATATAAAAGCAACAGATAAAGCGAAGGAGCGATCATGATGAAGGTAGGTTATATCCGCGTATCGACGAAGGAACAGAATACAGCCCGTCAGGACAAGCTCATGGAACAGCTGGGCGTTGAAAAGGTTTTCATCGACCGGATGAGCGGCAAGGATACGAAACGTCCGGAGCTGAAAGCGATGCTGAGCTTCGTGCGTGAGGGCGATACGGTGATCGTCAGCGAGATCGCGCGATTCGCTCGCAACACCCGTGACCTGCTGAATCTGATCGACGAGCTGACAAAGAAGGGCGTCCAGTTCGAAAGTCAGAAGGAGAAGATCGACACGACGACTCCGACCGGTCAATTCATGCTGACGGTGTTCGCGGCGGTCGCCCAGCTGGAACGCGAGTACATCCTTTCCCGTCAGCGCGAGGGGATAGAAGCGGCAAAGGAGCGCGGCGAGTATCGCGGCAGAAAGCCGATCGATGTTGACGGTGATCAATTCGCGCAGGAGTACAAGCTCTGGAAGAGCGGACAGATCACGGCGGTCACGGCAATGAAGCATCTGGGCTTGAAGCCGAACACCTTCTACCGCCGTGTCAAGGCGTATGAAGAGGCTCATAATAATTAAGCGCTGTTCACATCCCTGTTTATCCGCCTTTGTCGATAGTGCACAATTCCGTCAGAGATTTTTTGGAATGACAAAGAGAGGAAGATGTTGTATAATTGCGGTAAAGGAGGGAAGAATATGGCACTGATCAAATGTCCCGAATGTGGGAAGGAAATATCAAGCGAGGCGAAAAGGTGTCCGCATTGCGGAAAGCGCTTGAAAACGCCATGGTATAAATCATGGATATTTTGGACAGTAACAGGTGTGATCATCTTTATTGCAATAATGATTTCTATTGTCATTATTCAAATGAATGAAGGGGCAGAATTGGCAAGACAATCAGAGTTTTACCAAGAGATGGATGAAATCAGCGAGGATGCAAAAAGAGCATCATCACGATCGGAAAGTGCAATAGAAGAACTTGATGAGATGCAAGATCAACTTGATTATTTGTTGAAAGATTGAATAATAATCCTCCCGCGATCGGGCGGGAGTGACAGTCAACCGGGACTATCCTTTTGGGTAGTCCTTTTCTTTTTTGGAGGGATAATGGAAAATCTGCTTTTCAAAATACAGGCGACAGTCAAAAAGGAACCTTTGAACTACGGCGCGTATGACGATCTGTTTTCGGCCTGCCGTGAGATCGAGCCGAAGGATTTCGCGCTGGCGCATGAGACGAACAAGTGGCTCAAGCAGCTGATCGGGTGGGCGATCGCCCGGACGGATAACGTCTCCGACTTTTTCTACCTGTACAAGCGCAGTCTGCTTTTTGAAGCGGTATATGATTTTGACAGCTATCTGCTGTATGTAGAGATCAACCGTCCGCCGGAGCAGCGCTTCTATCAGCCGCGCCGAAAGATCATGAAGGTCCTGGTCGATGCGATCCAGCAGCTGACCGACGACGAGCTCGACGAGCTGTTTCTGTCCATGCCGCCGCGTGTCGGCAAGACGACCATCCTCATGTTCCTGATCACGTGGCTGATCGGCAGGGACAGCGAGCGGTCGAACCTGTACGCGGCATACTCGGACGTCATCACCACGGCGATGTACAACGGTGTGCTGGAGATCCTCGGCGACCCCGTGACCTATCTGTGGCGCGACGTGTTTCCCGATGCGAAGGTCATACAGACCAACGCGAAGGACGAGACCATCAACATCGACCGCAAAAAGCGTTATCCGTCGCTGACCTGCCGCTCGTTGTACGGCACGCTCAACGGCGCGTGCGACTGTGACGGCCTCCTGATCAGCGACGACCTGATCGGCGGCATCGAAGAAGCGCTGAACCCCGAGCGTCTGCGTTCCGCGTGGAGCAAGGTCGACAACAACCTGATCCCGAGAGCGAAAGAAAGCGCGAAAAAGCTGTGGTGCGGTACCCGCTGGTCGCTTGCCGATCCCGCGGGCAAGCGCATGGAGCTGCTGCGGACGGACGAGAAATTCCGTGATCACCGCTGGAAGATCATCAATTTGCCCGCGCTTAACGAGAAAGACGAGAGCAACTTCGACTATGCCTACGGCGTCGGCTTCAGCACGAAATATTATCAGATGCGCCGTGCATCGTTCGAGCGGAATGACGATCTTGCCTCCTGGGACGCCCAGTATATGCAGGAGCCGATCGAGCGCGCAGGCACGCTGTTTTCGCCTGACGATCTGCGGTACTATAACGGCGAGCTGCCCGACGTCAAGCCCGACCGCATCTTCATGGCGGTCGACCCTGCTTTCGGCGGCGGCGACTATGTAGCGGCGCCGGTCTGCTTCATGTACGGCGAGGATATCTACGTGCATGACGTTGTCTATGACAACAGCGATAAGAAGGTGACCCAGCCGATGCTCGTCAGCGCGATCATCAAGTACGACGTCGCCGCGATGCAGATCGAGGCGAACAAATCCACCGAGGGATACAAAGAAGGTGTAGAAGAGCTCCTGAAGAAAAAGGAGAAAAGGATCAATCTGACCACAAAGCCCGCGCCGACGAACGTCGGCAAGGAGCAGCGGATCTTTGACAAAGCGCCCGATATCAGAGAGCGCATGATCTTCCGCGAATCGGGAAAGCGCTCCAAGCCGTATGAGCAGTTTATGCAGAGCGTGTATGCGTTCAAGCTGACCGGCAGGAACAAACACGACGACGCGCCCGACAGCCTCGCGATGGCGATCGATATGGTACTCCATCCGATAGGGAAGGCGGAGGTCTTCAAGCGACCATTCTGATGTTCACATTTTTGTTTACGCTTCGTTGTTGATAATGCACAAATAGCGCTGCTGATTTTTGGGATGACAAATGATGGCAGATGATGTACAATAGCATTAAGGAGGAGAGAATATGGCGCTGATCAAATGTCCCGAGTGCGGGAAAGAGATATCGAACGAAGCAAAGGCGTGTCCGCACTGTGGAAAGCCGATACCGCGAGAGAAGGGGAAACTGTTTTACAAGTCAATAAATTTTTGGATAGTAATGGCGGCGGTATTATTAGTTGCAATAATGGTTATCTTTTTTATAGTTCAGTATAATAAAGGCGTAGAAAAAGCTCGGCAATCTGACGAATATAAAGAATTACAAGAAATAATAGATAGATCAAAAAAGATTTCGTCAGAAGCAGAAAGCGATTTAGAAGAGCTTAAAGAAATGCAGGATCAATTAGATAGATTGTCTTATGATTGAGAGGTGATTTATAATGAAAAAAACAATTGCTTTTGTATTTGCTGTTATTGCGTTTGCTATAGTAATAACAAGTTGTACTGGTAAAATAGCGGTCGATACACCGACAATTAGAGCTGAAGAAACGGAAAAATCTACTGATAATCAAACAGAAGAATCTGAACCACCGTTTTTTAGTAAAGAGTATCAGATTGATGATAAGAATTCTATGACGCTGATGGCTGGGTATTCAGACGGCGGTATACTTGTTTCTGTGGACTGTCAAATAGATGGCAGCGACGAACCGCACGGCTCAATTGTTTATTGCGATGTTTTGATGTACAGTAGATCGTTGGCTGAGAGAATTGATTCATTAGTATTAACGTCAACTGATACATCAAACAACGAAATATCATATACGATGTTCACGAATGGACAAACTATGTTGAGCAATCATCCTTCATATTTTCGGGCAGATGTACTTGATGATAATGAGTTAGATGTTGATAAGACAATAGCGGTATATGAAACAATAGGCAGTGCGTTTGAAGATCTCGAAGCAGCGATAAATGAGAATTAATAAACACAGCCACACCCGATGAAGGTGTGGCTGAATTTATTGACATATTTGGTTCTTTATAAGTTTGCATATTCCATAGTCAAGGTAAGATGTCGTGTCTTCCAGAAGTTCCTTTATATCTTGAGGAGCTAAAAAGTATTCAGTATCATCGTGAGGAATCAAAATAACATATTTGTCAATATCGGATTCGTAATGAATATCATAGTTTAATCTTTCTATTATTTTTGAATATGCATAGTATAGAGAAGAAGGAACATCAGGACTAGAAATACCCAACAATACATCAAGGGTAACATTTAGCGCGTCTGATAGAGTTATTAGTTTATCAACCGGGATGGAGGGAGAGTCGCCGGATTCATATCTTTGTAAGCTGGAACTGCTTATACCCGTCAGTTTTTCTAACTGTTTTAAGCTTAATCCTTTTTCGATTCGTAATTTTTTTAATATTCTACTTGTTTCGTACATCTCGACATCCCCTTTCTTGTAAGTATTATATCACATACGCACCAAATTTGCAATAAATAAACAAAAAAACACTAAAATATGGGTTGACATAATAATAAAAGCGTGTTATTATTTAAATATCCCAAATTTGGGAATTTTTACGTAAAAAACGGTCAGATGCAGGAAGCGGGGTGAGAAAATGGATAGAAAGCCTGTTTATATCGACAGAGATGTACAGGTACAGCTGAAAATGCTTTGTGTGCAGAAAGGTGTAACGATAGGAGAATATGTCAGCGATCTGGTTCGTAAAGCCTTAGAGCGGGAAAAAGAAAATGAGTAATCCCACGTCTCCAAAACAACGGATTACTCACTAAAAAATTGGAGCCTATTAGCTCTATTTGTATTATAGCGCATGATCAGGCTCTTGTCAAATCAAATTTGAAAGGAATTTATTGTTAATGAAAGCTATCGAGTACAAAGGACAGAAAGTCATCACCACCGCTATGCTCGCGGAGGCGTATGAGACCGACACTAACAACATACGCGCTAACTTCAAAAGGAACAAAGACAAGTTTGTTGAAGGAAAACATTATTTCCGACTGACCGGTGCAGAGCTTAAAGAGTTCAAGAGCAACGTGACTCAGAGTCACGCTGCTAATTCACCAGCGAACACACTCTACCTCTGGACAGAGCGCGGCGCGAACCACCACTGCAAGATCCTCGACACGGACAAGGCGTGGGAGCAGTTCGAAAACCTCGAAGAGACCTACTTCCGGGTCAAGGAGGCGGTGACCGCGTTTGCTTCTCCCGACGGCTTGAAGTATCTCAACGGCGTCGCGAACTATCTCCGTGTCCAGCGCGCAATCATGAAGGACAAGGGCTGCAATCCGTTCGAGGTCGCGCAAATGAGCCGCATCACCTGCCAGACCTATGGTATCCCGATTCCCGAGAGTTTGTACGCGCCGAAGCCGTACGAGCAGCTCGCGTTCGAGGACGTCAACAAGAATCAGCTGAGGTTGGGGGCGAGTGAAGCATGACGCGCAGAGAGATCATCAAGGAGATCATTCGCATGATCAGGGAAGTTAAGGACGAGACTGTCTTAACGGACATACTGAATCTTACATCCACTGTCCATCGGCATTATATTGCAGGCAACTGGAGATCATAACCGACACGGCGCACATCTTTCGGGGTGTGCGCTTTTTCTGCACAATTTATTGAAAATCTATTGACTTTGTCTACTATATGTAGTAGAATGTATATGTAAAATTAGATGTCGGAGGTTTTATGAAAACCTTGTTTGACGAGAAGATGACCGAGATCATCCTGCAGGCGCTCAAACGCGGCAACACCGTCGAGTTGAAAAAGGAGCAGGGGAAGCTGGTCGTCGTTGAGATCCAGCGAAAAATGAAAACAAAGACGTCTATAATCAGGTAGACGGAACAGTCGATCGGGACTACGAGCTTTTCGTAGTCCTTTTTTGTTTATTTGGCGAAAAGGAGGGAGAGCCGATGGAGCTGCACGGCAGGCGCGTCATCTACACGGAATATACGGATATCAGCAGGCGCAATGTCGTCGAAGCGCTCCGAAAAGCCCTCCCGGTCCATGAAAAGAATAAAAAAGAGATCGACTACCTCTACAAGTACTACAGGGGCGATCAGCCGATATTGAACCGCGTCAAGGACGTTCGCCCCGAGATCAACAATAAGATCGTCGAGAACCGGGCGAATGAGATCGTATCCTTCAAGGTCGGGTATCTGGTCGGCGAGCCGATCCAGTATGTCAGCCGCGGCTCCGGTGAGGACGTCACGACCGCGCTGAATCAGTTCAATGAGTACACCTACGCAGAGAATAAGGCGCTGAAGGACAAGGAGCTTGCCGACTGGTTTACGATCGGCGGCACAGCGTACCGGATCGCGCTGCCGAACGTCCGCTATAACGGTGAGGATTCTCCCTTCCGGATGTACACGCTCGACCCGCGGCAGACCTTTGTGGTATACAGCAACGATTTTGCACACCGTCCCGTGATGGGCGTCAGCTGTGTTACAGTTGACAACAAGCCCGTTTATACGGTCTACACGGCAAACAAGTGCTTTACCGTGATCAACAGCGAGGTCGTCGGCGAGGTCGGGCATATCCTCGGGATGGTGCCGATCATCGAGTATCCTGCGAACCTCGCGCGGCTGGGCGCGTTTGAGATCGTCATTCCGCTCTTGGATGCGATCAATACGGTCGCCTCCAACCGTATCGACGGTGTGGAGCAGTTTGTACAGGCGTTGATGATGTTCAAGGGCGTCGATATCGGGGACAAGGATTTTCAGAGCCTGAAAGATCTCGGCGCGGTCAAGGTTCCGCCCGAGGGCGATATCAAATACCTGATCCAGGAGCTCAATCAGACCCAGACGCAGACGCTGGTCGATGATATGTACCAGACGGTGCTGACGATCTGCGGTATGCCGAATCGCAACGGCGGCACCTCTACCAGCGATACCGGCTCAGCTGTCATCATGCGAGACGGCTGGTCGGCTGCGGAAGCGCGGGCGAAGGATACCGAGGTCATGTTCAAGCGCAGTGAAAAGGAATTTTTGAAGCTGCTGCTGGAGATAACCAACACCATGACCGAATCCGACCTCACGCTGCCGCAGATCGAGATCCGCTTCACCCGCCGTAATTACGAGAACATCCTCGAAAAGGCTCAGGTGCTGACAATGATGCTGGAGAACGACAGCATCGCCGACAAGCTCGCTTTCCAGTACTGCAACATGTTTGCCGATCCGGAGCTTGCCTATCGTGAGAGCATGAAGGAAAAGGAAGAGAATATCAGGCGCAAAGCGGAAGAGCTGGCGGCTTTCGGAAAGACGGAGGCGCCGGACGATGTATGAATTCACCGATAAGGTGCTCGCGCATCTGAACAGGCAGTATATCGTGATCTTCAACAGGTTGAAAAGCAAGGTCAGCACGAAAAAGTTCGCCAAGCTCGACGAGGTGACCGTCATCGGCAAAGCCGTAGATCAGACCTATACAGAGCTGATGACCGTCACTAAGCCGATGCTGCTGCAGATCGCCAACTGGGCGTATCACAATTATTGTACGAACGGTTCTTTGACGGAAATGTGGTTAACGGGCTTTCTGAACGATTACAGTCCCGTTACCAAGTACGCGTTTTCAACAGAAATAGACCGCAAACGTTCAAGACTGTATGAAGCGCTGATCGCGACAAAGGGCAGCCGCAAGGAGATCGACAACGCTCTGCGTTATTGGGCGAAGATGATCGCCGAATATGCTGTCGAGATCACCGACGCCGCGACGCTGGAAGCCTTTAATGATCTGGGGATCACTAAGGTCGAGTGGTTCACCGAGGAAGACGAACGGGTCTGCGGCGAATGCGGCAAACGGCACGGCAGGATCTATCCGATCGACGCCGTTCCGCCGAAGCCGCACTGGGGATGCAGATGTTACCTCAGACCCGTTACAACCGAATAGATTACTGCAAAAGGGCAGTAAGAAACAGTCAACAGGGGCTATAGGAGAGATCTTATAGCCTTTTTTATATGTCAGAGAAGACAATAACCGCGAACGGCAGACAAGCCGGCCAAAAACAGAAAACACAGACAGAGAAGTCTATAACCGCAGGAGGAAAGTATGAAGATCGATACCACCATGATCGAAGGCTACGACAAGATGACGCCCGAAGAAAAGCTCGCCGCACTCGAGGATTTCGAGTATAACGACGGATCTGACGAGATCCAGCGCCTGAAAAGCGCGAACACCAAAGCTTCCAACGAAGCCGCCGAGTACAAGCGCAAGTACAAGGAGAAGCTTTCGAAGGAGGAACAGAAGGCGCAGGAAGCCGCCGAAAAGCAGAAGCAGATGGAAGAGGAGCTCGAAAAGCTCCGTCTGAAAGACAAGGTTTCCACTTATAAGGCAAAACTGCTTGCCGACGGCTATGACGAAGCGCTGGCGCAGGCTTCCGCCGAGGCACTTGCCAAAGGCGATACCGACACTTTCTTTACCAACCAGAAGAAATTCATTGCTGCTCACGACAAGGCATACAAGGCCGAATTGATGAAGCAGAACCTCGAACCCGGCGGAGGGGACCCGCCTGCCCCCAAAACCAAAGAGGAGATCATGAAGATCACAGACGCCGTCGAGCGTCAGCAGGCGATCATGGACAACCCCGAGTTGTTCGGATTACAACTTGACTAAGGAGTGAAACACAATGCCCGCTAAGAATAATCTGACCAAAAAGGCAAATATCAGCGCATCCGTGCGCGAAATCGATTTCGTCACCCGTTTCGGCTTGATCTGGGATTCTCTGAGAGAGATCCTCGGCATCATGCGTCCCATCGAGAAAGCCCCGGGTTCCAAGCTCACTTCCTACACTGCGTCCGTCACTCTCCAGAGCGGTAACGTCGGCGAGGGTGAGGAGATCCCGTACTCTCAGGCTACTGTATCGCCCGTCGCGTACGCTGACCTGACCCTTGAAAAGTACGCGAAGGCGGTCTCTATCGAAGCGGTCGAGAAGTACGGCGCGGCGATCGCGGTACAGAAGACCGATGAAGCGTTCCTCAACGAGCTGCAGGGCGTCGTGCTGGATCGTTTCTATACCTTCCTGCAGACCGGTACCCTGACCTCGACCGAGTCGACCTTCCAGATGGCGATTGCGATGGCGATCGGCAAGGTGCGTCATAAGTTCAAGCTGATGCGCCGCAATATCACCAATGTCGCGGTGTTCGTCAATACGCTTGACGCGTACCGTTATTTGGGCGCCGCAGACGTCAGCATCCAGTCCGCTTTCGGGCTGCAGTACATCAAAAACTTCCTCGGCGCGGACACCATGATCCTGTCGTCCGAGATCCCGCAGGGCAAGGTCATCGGCGTTCCTGCCGATAACATCGTGCTCTACTATACCGACCCCTCCAACGCGGATTACGGTCAGCTGGGTCTCGATTACACCGTGCAGGGCGAGACTAATCTGATCGGCTTCCATGTGGACGGTGACTACAAGACCGCTGTCGGTGAGGCGTTCGCGCTGATGGGCATGGCGCTCTGGGCGGAGTATCTCGACGGTATCGCGGTCATTACCGTGCCCATTGACAGTGTGCCCGCAAAGCCCGTCTATGTTGTCGGTCCCGTCTCCACCGTTGAGACCGACGCGACCCTCGTTGCGGCAACGCTGAACAAGTCCACCGTAGCGGCTGACGATACTGCGAAGGTCGCCGTCGCTTCTGTCGGCTACAACATCACCCCGGCGACTGACCCGAGCCTGACCTATCTGTGGCAGGTCCGCGCAAAGAACGGCACGGTCTGGACTGATCTGACCAGCGCCTACACCGGCTATAATACCGCTGAGCTCACTGTCAAGGCGGCAGACGCCGAGAAGCACTATCGCTGCAAGGTCACCGCGAGCGGTTCCGCGACCGGCACTATCGAATCCGACGAGTGCACCGTGGCGGCCGCGTCGAATGGCTGATTCATTTTGAAGAAAGGCAGGCGAGATGAATGACACAGCTCGAAGCGCTCAGAGCGCTGACCGATGAAACGGACGAGACCGTTTTGAACGCCTGCCTTCATCTGGCGGGCGCAAAGATCGTGAACCGATGTTATCCGTTCGACCCCGAAAAGCCGGTGCCGCCGAGGTATTACAATCTGCAGGTGGAGATCGCGGCGTATCTTGTCAACAAGCGGGGCGCGGAGGGTCAGCTCACGCATAACGAGAACGGGATCAGCCGCACCTATGAGAGCGCGAGCGTTCCTGAATCTATGCTGAAGGACGTCACGCCCTTTGTCGGCACCTTCGGAGGTTTGACATGAGGTGCATGAAACGCAATCAAAAGCTGTTTTACTACGCGCCCTATCTGCGCCGTGAAACGCCTGATAAGGGCTACGGATACAGCGCTGTTTACGGTGACGCCGTCGCCATGCGCGGGAATATCTCGCCCGCGACCGGCAGCGCCAACGCGGAGCAGTTCGGCAACAATATCGAGTATGACAGGGTGATCGTGCTCGACGATCCCGATTGTCCGATCGATGAAAACGCGATCCTGTTCATCGACGTCGAGCCGACGAAAAACGATGACGGCAATTATGTCAATGACTATATCGTCAAAAAGGTCGCGCGGTCGCTCAACAGCGTATCTATCGCCATCAGCAGGGTGGTCGTATCATGAATATCACAACGAATGTTGATACTGTCATCGCTCAGCTCAGGCAGTACCGTGACAAGCTCAATGAGCGGATCCATACTATGCTTCAGCGGCTCGCCGCGATCGGCGTCGATACCGCCGACGTCGCGTTCAAAACAGCTCAGTATGACGGCGATAACGACGTTGTCGTCAACGCGCCCGAGTGGATCTCCGATACGCAGCTGATCATCTCGGCGACGGGCTCGGCGGTGACGTTCATCGAATTCGGATCCGGCGTCCATTACGTCAAACAGCATCCCAAAGCCGTACAGCTCGGCGCGATCCGCGGCGGGTACGGCAAGGGGAGAGGCAAGCGCGATACATGGGGCTATTACGGCAATCCCGGCACCAACGGCAGGACCGTACCGGGAAAAGCGGGCTTAGTGCTGACGCACGGCAACCCGCCCGCGCGCGCCATGTACGACGCGGGAAAAGAGATGCGGGAGAGGGTCACCGAGATCGCAAGGGAGGTGTTCGCGCATGGTTGATTTTGAAGACGAGATCATCGGCGCGGTCGCTTCCGCGCTTCGGGCACAGTTTCCCGGCATCACCGTATTTGATGAAACGAATCTTTCTCCCGAGACGTTTCCCTGCGTCTGCATCGAGGAGATCGACAACTATACCTACAAACGCACGATCGACACCGGCAGTAATGAGAATCATGCGCGGCTTGCCTACGAGGTCAATGTCTTTTCCAACCGCACGAGGGATAAGCACGGAGAGTGCAGGAGGATCTTTGCCGCTGTCAGCGACGCGTTTACGGGCTTGGGATTCACCCGCAATTCCATGAATCCTATGAACATCAATCAATCCACCGCTCGCCGTCTGGTCGGACGGTTCACGGCGGTGATATCCAAAACAGGAAGAATCAGTAGGAGGTAAACGATGGAAACAAGTACATATATGACTTTTTTGATGAAAGGCACTGTCGGGACCAACGATACGATCACGTATTCGAAACTGGTAGATATCAAGGACAATCCCGAGATGGAGGGCGCTCCCGAGGCGCTGGATATCACGACATTATCCGACGGATCGCGCAGAAGTATCCCCGGCATCAAGGGCGATAACAGCGCGAAGGATTTCACCTGCAACTATGACGAAGATAAATATGACGAGATCAAAGCCCTCGAAGGTACGGAGCAGTATCTTGCGCTGTATCTGGGCGGCACCGAATCGAACGGCGTCGTCACGCCTACCGGTTCCGACGGCAAGTTTACCTTTAAGGGCTATGTATCCATCCGCCTCGCGAGCGGTTCTGTCAATGCGGTCAGGGATATGATCGTCTCGGTCATTCCGAGCACCATTATCGTCAAGGAATAATCCGGGAGGAACGGCATCATGGCAAAAACGATTACTTTAGAATATCAGGGCAAGACCTACACGCTGGAATATACCCGTAAAACGGTCGAGGAGATGGAGCGCCGCGGCTTTTCGCTGGACGAGCTGGGCATTAAGACGATGACGAATCTGCCGCTGCTGTTCGCGGGAGCCTTCCGCGCGCATCACAGATACGTCAAATCTGAGGTCATCGAGGATATTTTGTCCCATATGACGAATCGCGAAGAGTTGTTCAGAAAGCTCTCCGAGATGTACGTCGAGCCGATCAATGCGCTCATGGAGGAGCCCGACGAAGACGACGAGGGAAACGTGAGCTGGGACCCGAGCTGGTAAGTGATCGGTCGTCCCTTGACGGGGGCGAGGAAGATCCCGCCCCCGCTTCTTTTTCGGCATTGTTCCGGGAGCACTTACCGTTTTATCTGTCGATCGGTATGTCGCCGGATGAATACTGGAACGGCGACTGTACGCTGACAAGAGCGTACCGAAAGGCATATCAACTCAAACAAGAACAGGAAAACAGAAGGCTCTGGATGCAGGGCTATTACATATACGAGGCGCTGTGCGACTCATCGCCGCTGTTCCACGATCTCGCAAAGCCCGGCACCAAGCCGTATGAGTACCGCTCTGAGCCGCTGGCGCTGACGAAACAAGAGGTCAGGGAGCGCAAGGAACGCGACGAAGAGCAGCGCTACAAGGCGATGATCGCCCGGACAAACGCGTGGGCGTCCGAGTACAACCGCAGGATGAAAAAGCAGTCGGGGGAGGTGCAACAGGATGGATAACGATATTACCGTTGACATTGTCAAGATCAAGTTGGAAGGTGAAGACAGTTCCGCGACAAGTACGCTGGATAAGGTCATCTCTAAACTGAATAGGATCAAAAGCGCCGCGTCTTTGAACGGAACGCAGGAGATCACCACAAAAATTGTATCCTCGTCCGGTGTTTCAAAGCTGGATCGATTCAAGAAGAAGCTGTCGCAGATCAAAAGTTCTTTAACAGGGCTCGGCGGTCGGTCTGTCAGCTCTCCTCAACTGGATAGGCTCAAATCTCAGGCAGAGCAGAGCGCTGACAGAATCGAGGGTTTAAAAAGCAAAATCTATGAGATGAATAACTCTTTTTCCGAAAAGCCTACATATCTCATGCAAACGTTGATTGATAAAGAGAACGAGCTGGAAGCGGCGGCGAGCAGGGTGAAAGCACAGATCACCGATACAACGCCGCAGGCTTTGCTTGAAAAATACACACAGCAGTATTCTGAGCTCCGCAGTCAGATCGAGCAGGTCAGCAGCAAACAGCTTAAACTGCAGGACAGCGGAAGGGCGTTCCTGACCAATGCGCAGGTTCAGCCGGAGGCAGTTGAAAAGCTCAACGAGCAGCTGAGTCAGGAACAGTCAAAGTATTCTGATATCAACGATAAAATCAAAGAAGCGTCTTCGAGCACAAAGTCATTCGGTATACAGGCTAAGTCCGCTTTTTCAACATCATTGATCGGCAAATTCGCCAGCAAGATCAAGTCGCTTGCTTCTTCGATCAAGCGGATCATGCTCTACCGCACGATCCGCTCGCTGATCAGCAGTATCACCAGCGGCTTCAAGACCGGTATCAGCAATATGTACCAGTACTCCAAGGAGTTCTCGGGCTCCTTCTCACAATCGATGGACAGTATCGCGTCATCAGCGCTGACTGTCAAAAATTCGCTGGCGGCAGCTCTGACGCCGCTGATCGAGCAGTTCGCGCCTTATGTGGAAAAGATATCGGACAAGATACTGGAGATCAATAACAACATCGCGATGGTGATCGCGGGATTATCCGGCAAGACGACCTATACCAAGGCGCTGAAGGCGACGACCGAATATGCCGCCGCAGCCAACGACGCGAGCGACAAGACCAGCAAGGTGAAGGACAGCGTCGAGGACCTCAAGCGTTCGTTAGCGGGGCTGGACGAGATCACGATCATCGGCGACAACAGCGCGTCGTCCTCGGTTTCATCGGCGGTCGCCGACGCGACAAACAGCGGCACGGATTATTCGACGATGTTCGAAGAAGCACCGGTCAATATGGCAAAGATTTCAGAGCTCAAGAAAAAGCTCGAAGAGATCTGGGATGTTGTCAAATGGATAGGCATAGCTTTTGCAGCGTGGGAGCTGACAAAGATTTTCAGCGACCTCGGACTGCTTTCAAATAAATTGTCCGGGCTCACCTTTGTGGGCTTGGTGCTGACGATCACCGGAGCGGTACTGCTGATCAAAGGCATCAAAAATGTTATCACCGACGGCATGAACTGGGAGAATTTCTGGACGCTGTTTTTCAGCGGTGCTGCGTTTACTGTTGGTACTACAATACTGGGAAATGTCATTGCTAAAATGACCGGTAATCTGAATTGGAAAGGCATTGGTACGAAAATAGGCTTAGGTGTTACCGGTGCTGCAATGTTGTTTTCCGGTTTGTATGATACGATCACAAATACAATTGATAACGGTAAAGGCGACCTTGAATCTACATTTATTTCTTATTTCAGCTCCGTGATCGGCGGTGCTTTGATTGGTACAGCTATCGCTCCCGGCATCGGTACTGCGATTGGTGCACTTGTAGGTGCTATTGCTGATAGTATAACCTTCTTTGCTTCAAATCCCGAGACAGTAAAAAAGGGAACCGACGCGATTGTACAATCATGGGAAAAAGGTACACTGGCTTCTGATTTAAAAAGTTGGATTCAACAGTCTTTAGTAGACAGTTTCCAAATATCGCCCGATACCGCCGGGAAGATTGCGGGTGTTTTATCAAGCATTGTAACGATTTATGTTTCAGTATGGGAAACAATAAAAAAACTGTTTAGTTCTCAGGTTACTTGGTTTAAAAACCTTTTTGTAAATATTGTTAATTATATCTTAGAACAGGTCGAGGTCGGTATCAATGCTGTCGTTTCGGTTGTTAACTGGTTTATCGGATTAACTAACAATATCATGCAAGGGATTACTAACTTAACCGGCAAAACTCTTTATACAATCCCGACAATGCAGTCTGTATCTATCGGGAGGATTGTAATGACGCAGGGAAGCACCCCTAAATACGCCGACGGCGGCTTCCCGGAGGACGGCTTCTTCTTCGCGAACCACAACGAGTTAGTCGGTCAGTTCTCTAACGGCAGGACCGCCGTCGCCAACAACGAGCAGATCGTCGAGGGCATCTCGGACGGCGTTTCGCAGGCGAACGAGGAGACCAACAAACTGTTGCGCGAGAACAACAGTCTGATGCGTCAGCTTCTGGCTAAGGAAAGCACGATACCTGTTTCGACCATCTCGTCGGCATTCAATCGCCAAAACCGCAGGAACGGCAAGGTGACCGTCCCTGTAGGCACATAACAAAGGAGGGCATATCATGAGCGATTTGTACAATCCGTTCTGGAACGGGACGGACTACAATCCTATCATTTCCGTGGATGGGGTCGCGCTGCCGATATGTCCTTCTGCTTTTGAATGGGAAGAAGAGGACCTGAGTGACGCGAACGCGGGACGTTCTGAGGATTATAAGATGCACAAAAACCGCGGCGGTCCTATCCGCAGGCTGTCGCTGGAGTGGCAGCATATACCGATTCAGACAGCGCAAAGGATCATGAGCATGTTCCATCCGGAGTATGTCACCGTCCTGTTTGTCGACCCCGATACGGATCCTAACTACGGTTACCGCCGTGAGGAATCGTTCTATGTCGGCAACCGCAAGCTGAGCATGAAGAACACGCGGCTGAATATCTGCAGCAAGCTGTCCTTCAATCTGGTCAGCGAATATGCCGATACGAGCTATTAAGGAGGGGTTTGATGATTTCCGTTAATCATATCGACGATATCAAATCTCTCCTGCGGGACAACTATCGCCAGACCGTCAGGATACAGTTCGTTAACGACGAGAAAATCATCGAGCTGACCGAAGCCGACGTCGTACAGGGGACCTTCAAATGGGATCGCTACTGCGCGACGGGGGATATGCTGGAGATCGGCTCCGCTGTATCCGCTGAAGTGGAGTTCACCCTCCGCAACAAAGGTTATTTTAACGATACCGGCGGCGGTCAGGTGTCGGTCGACGATATCTCCTTTGAGGGCAAGGAGCTCACCATCGAGATCGGCGTCTCCAAGTGGAACGCCCGCCGATGGGAAAATGCGCAAGTGTACTGGCTCCCGATCGGCAGATTCACGATCATGTCAATGCCGCATAAGTTTTCCGCAATCAGAATCAACGCGCTCGATCGCATGACTTGGTTCGATATGTACGTCGTACAGGACGGCAGTAATCCTTTCAACCGTTTGGAAACGCTCGCGTCTCTGATTGCGAAAATGTGTACCGCACTGAATATGCAGTACACCCTGCCGAACGATCTGCCGAACCTCGATCTGGTCGTCGATACCGAAAAGCTGATCGAGGAAGTGCCGCAGCTGACCTTCCGCACGGTCGTGCAGTGGGTTGCGGCGCTCACCGGCACCTGCGCGTATATCAACGTCAGCGGCGATCTGGTGTTTCGCTGGCTGGAACGCGCGCAGGGTATCACGATCCTGCCGCGGGATCGATTCTCGTCGACGGTGTATGAGCCGGTCGTCTTTGCGGGGCTGACCGTCGAGAAAAACGACGAGAGTCTCAGCGTTGGAGGCAACAGCTATTATCGCTATTCGATTGCCAACAATTCACTGATTCAAGGTGATGATTGGATCAGCTCCTATACCGATGCGGTCAACAGACTGTGGGATAAGCTGGCTGTCACCTCTCAACCGTATAGACCGTTCAGTGCGACAACGGTGCCGATGCCGTATCTGGAGCCGATGGACGTCGTCTCCTATGAGGACAACAACGGCGAGGTGTTCGATACGCTGATCACGCATATCACCTATGAGTTGAATGGTTCCACCTCTATCTCGGCAGTCGGCGAATCTCAGACAGAGGCGACATGCGTATCCTCCGGCGGCAGTACAAGCCGTGAGAGCGCCGATATCAAGGCCCTGAAAAATAAGATCGCGTATCTTGAAAACGCGTCAGCGGCGGCGAGAGACCGCCTGTCAAGCATGTTTCGCATAGCGCTGGGACTTCACACGATAGAGGTCGTTGGTCAGGACGGCGGTACGGTTTATTATTTCACGACAGCTGATGTGTCCGGTGACAACCCCACGCTTGCCGATCTGAGCGCGGCAGTCAAACCGAATGACGTCATCTATACCTTCTCCGGAGCGGGTTGGGCTTGGTGTATCGGCAGCAGATGGGACAAACAGTCTCATACGCCTGTCAACGGAGAATGGAGCTACGGTATCGCCCGGGACGGTTCCGCGGTGTTGGGTCTGATCAATACTTCCGGTATCCATGTCAACGATGATAATTCCAATTACCATACCGAGATCACGCCGGATCGCTACGCAGTCTATAATGGCAGTAATCTTGTATTCGGATTCAACGGGCAGCTGGAGAGTCAGATCAACCGTCTGCTTGTCAAATCCAACATCGAAGACCCCTCGCTGGACAATAACGCCTATATCCGGCTCGGCAATGCAATGCTGATTCCCGCAGACGACGGGCTGGATATCGTATATGTGGAGGACATCTAAATGGGTAATCCGCAGTTTATTTCGATCAAAAAGGATATCACGCTGCTGAGCTTTTCTTCTTCTCCGACAGTCGGCATCGAGCTGTACCAGCAGCACAGCGGTACACGATACTATCGCTTGAAATGTGTGAAATATGACCCTTATTCGCCGTCCGATTTCCCGACAACTTATCTGTATTTAGGCTCGTTCAGTTCTACACCGGAATGGATCTATACGCAGTACTTTCAGGTGCAGCGGGCAAATCCGAGCTTTCAGACGCTTTTTACGCGGTATCCCGATACTTCGGTATTGCGCGTCAAAGCATATTTGCAGTCGTCGCAAAGCGATGATTTTCAGAGCTATGAAGAAAGCAGCGAATGGAACCAGCTCGATATCAAACTGAGCGGCGATGTATTTGCGCCCGAGTGTTCCGGACCGACGTGGGTCGATACAGATTTCAGCAGTAATCAAGGCGTCCGTACACTCACCGGATCTGACCAAAGAGGATTACAAGGCTTTTCGCATATCCGTTTTACGATCCTCCCTGCGACGCCGAAATACGGCACTTCTGTTACAAAATATACGTTCAGTATCGAAGGATGCTATTCCATAACGTTTACAGCTTCACAGATTGCTTCTTCCGGCCGTATTGAAGATTTGTATTTATTACAGTATAAGAATTTGTCAGGGAACGTTTCTGTAAAGCTGACAGTAGAAGACAGCCGCGGTATGAAGAGAACCGTCGCGTCAAGCTTGTATATCGTCAGCTATCGTCAGCCGCGGCTGACAGTCAACGATACACACCGACAAGGCGGTACGGGATCGACGGTGATCATTGACTTTGAAGGAGAATGGAACGGGTCTACCGCCATATCATGTACCGGAATAACGGCAAAAGAAGAAGGCAGCTCAGCGGTTTTTGCCAGCCTGACGCCAACGCTGAATACATCCGGTTCTGGTTTTTCGTATTATGGGGTGTGGAGCGGCGTAACCTTTGATTCCAAAAAGGCGTACACCATCACCGCGACCTTTAGTGATACCGTCAAGACCGTTTCGCTGACGATACCGATTCCTGTCGGTACGCCTGTACTTGCCATCCGGGACAAGATGGTCGGCGTCAACAACCCGGCTCCTTCTTCGGCACTCGACGTCAGCGGAATTATCACACAGAACGGATATCCTGTTTTAGGCTTTGTGAAAGAGCTTGGAGCCTCAGGTGAAAGCGTTGATCTCAACAACGTTAAAGATACGGGTATTTACGTGTATAAAGCCAGCAGTCAGGAAGTGCATCATTTTCCCGACTCCAACACAAACACGCCGCTGCTGCTGATGGTTCTTTCAGCTGAGAACTATGTCGTACAAAAGGCGTGGCAGTTAAGCGGCGGAGACGAATTTTTAAGAAGCAGCTCAGTGGGGTGGAATTCATGGAGGAAGGTGACTGTGACATGATGATCCAGACAAATATCAATGCTGATGTTGCGAGAGCAAATCTGTTTCATCCGATTATCATTGCAGAGGATGACGAGAATTCACACCGTCTGATAGCTCAGTTACAGGTCAGCGGCGAAGAGCTGGTGATAGATCAATCGGCAGCTCCTTCTGCTATAAACCATGTGATGTTGAACTACCGGAGAGCGGATGGTATGATAGGCGCTCAAAACGGGACCGTCATGGGTGGTAAAGTCTATTTTAACATCCCTGACGAGATGCTGGAGCTGGACGATATTGTCAAATGTGATATTTCGATAGCTTATCCCTGCACTGTAGTCACTCATTCACTCTCAGTCAGCGATGGAGAGATCGTGGTGACAGAGAGAACGCGGAATGTACAGGCTCCGCTCAGGACGGCATTATTCTATATTGATTCTCAGCTTAGAGTAATCACTGAATATGAAGGAGGAGAGATATGAGCACTACTTATGAAGGTGTAATCTTCGAGAGACTCAGCGTAGACGTCAGTCAGCAAAATGAATTTGCGCCGCGTCTTGTCAAACAGGGCGATGCATATACCCGCGGCTACATTATCACCTTGACGAAAGACGGAGAGCCGCTGATAATCTCTACTACGAACACTACAGTGTGGTTCAACTGTCGTAACAAGACAGATCCTACAAAAAGAGCTTCGGCAGAGGGCACGATCAACGCAGACGGCACAGTGACGGTAAAAGTGCCCACGGTCGTTATGGAAGTTGCAGGATACATTCAATGTGATATTTCCATCATCACTGTCTCGGGGAATGATACGAACATTCTGAAATCGACCCTATTTACTCTCATATGTGAGGCGTCGGCAAACCCGGACGGTACGACTACCGAAGCCGAAGACAGTATTCTCGTAGGAATCGCGGCAGGCACGATAGTCCCTCCTGCGGGTCCGTATGTACCTAAGACTCGTACCGTTGCTGGGAACGCTTTGTCTGCTGACATCACCGCTGCTGACCTGATCACCGCGCTCGGGATCAAAGATGCGGTCATCGAGATCGACGCAGAGACCTCCGCACAGTGGGACGACGATATCCCGACCGACTACGATGGCGAGGGGCACAAGCTGGCGCTGTATCTTGGGGCGCTCTGGTATCTGAGCGAGATCGACGCGAACGATAATTATATTTGGTATGAATTGGCGACGGTCGAAGATGTAAACTATCGTGTCAATACCAAAATGGATTATGCTCACCTTGGCTTGCAGGAAGCC
>JAFRBX010000041.1 GCA_017404665.1 Ruminococcus sp. | reverse complement strand
GGGGTCGCCCCGGCTGAAACGAAAGACATAGATGATATTGATTCGTTTCTACCATGTCGACCCTCCCGCCCTTACGGGCACCCTCCGCAAACGCTGTGAGGGCTGTATGAGCATTTTCACCTTAAGTTGACGACATTGCCCAACGGGGGTACCTCGTCAGAGGGGGCGGTAAATACGTTCCATTTATACCTCTACTTCTCCCTCAAAGACAGTCGAGGCAGGTCCCGTCATGATGACGGTCTCGTCGGTATAGCGGATGGTAAGATCGCCGCCGCGCAGGCGTACGGTGATATCCTCGCCCTTTTTGCAATAGCCGTTCAGACATGCCGCCACGGCGGTCGCGCAGGCGCCCGTACCGCACGCCCATGTCTCACCCGAGCCGCGCTCCCACACGCGCATCTGCAGGGTATGATCGTCGATCACTTTCACGAACTCGGTATTCACCCGCTCAGGGAAAGCGGGATGGTTCTCAAAATGCGGTCCGATTTTTTCGAGCTCCAAAGCGTCGACGTCATCGACAAAGGTCACGCAGTGCGGATTGCCCATGGATACGGCGGTGACGTTCCAAATTTTACCGTTCACCTGCAAGGGCGCGTCGATCATCCTGTCGCCGTCGTATTTGACGGGAATAGATGCGGGGTCGAGGATCGCCGCCTCCATATCGACGCGGGCTGACTGCACCTTGCCGCCTTTCACGGTCAGCTCAAGCGTCTTGATACCGCTGAGCGTTTCGATCGTGACGGTGGTTTTTTCCGCGGGGACAAGCCCCTTGTCGTAGACGAACTTGCCGACACAGCGGACGCCGTTGCCGCACATCTTGCCCTCGCTGCCGTCGGCATTGAAAATGCGCATCTTCGCGTCGGCGACCTTTGACGGACAGACGAGGATGATCCCGTCGCCGCCGATACCAGTGCGGCGGTCGGACAGGCGGATCGCGAGCTTCTCCCAGTCCTCTTCCTGTTGGTCAAATGTGCTGATATAGACATAATCGTTAGAGATGCCGTGCATCTTCGTGAAACGCAGTTTTTTCATACAATCACCCTTTCGGGACAATTATACTGGGAATCACTGTAATTGTCAATCGGGTGAGATTGCCGCGGGGCGCATTTCAGATTGTCATTGCGAGGAGGAACTATGTTCCGACGCGGCAATCTCAACCTTAATGATTGCGCCCCTCGCAATGACAATTAATATACCTGTTTTAGTTGACACGGACGGCGGAATCGAATATACTTTATTACTAGATAATAGATAATAGAGAAAAGAGAATAGTGAATGATTCTCGCTTCGCTCGTTCAGTTTTTAAATTGGAATCCAAAACGCGAAGCGTTTCCCTACACTGTTATCTGTTATCTTTTCTCTATTCTCTATAACCGGGAGGTATATATGATAGACGTACCCGGCATTTTTGCCTCAAACGTATTCAATGACGAGAAAATGCGCGTCAGGCTGACGCAGGAAACCTACGCGGCGCTGCACGCGAGCATCGAAAGCGGCACCACGCTCAGTATCGAGGTCGCAAACGCAGTCGCCGACGCAATGAAGGAATGGGCGATCGAAAAGGGCTGTACCCACTACACCCACTGGTTCCAGCCGATGACCGGCATCACCGCCGAAAAGCACGACAGCTTTATCTCTCCCCACGCCGACGGCCATGTGATCATGGAATTCTCCGGCAAGGAGCTGATCAAGGGCGAGCCGGACGCGTCCTCCTTCCCCTCCGGCGGCATCCGCGCTACCTTTGAAGCGCGCGGCTACACGACATGGGACCCCACCTCGCCCGCCTTTGTCAAGGACAACACCCTGTGCATCCCCACCGCGTTCATGTCGTACACCGGCGACGTGCTGGACAAGAAAACGCCGCTGCTGCGCTCGATGGACCGCATCAATCACGAGGCGGTGCGCATCCTGCACCTCTTAGGCAGGACGGATATCACCCGCGTGGACGCGACCGTCGGCCCCGAGCAGGAGTACTTTTTGATCGACAAGGAAATGTACGACCTCAGAAAGGACCTCAAATATACCGGACGCACCCTGTTCGGCGCGCGCTCGCCGAAGGGGCAGCAGCTCGACGATCACTACTTCGGCGCGATCAAGCAGCGCGTCAAGGCGTTTATGGCTGAGCTGGACGAGGAGCTGTGGAAGCTGGGCATCTACGCCAAGACCGAGCACAACGAGGTCGCGCCCGCACAGCATGAGCTGGCGCCGATCTTCACCACCGTCAACATTGCCGCTGATCACAATCAGCTGACGATGGAGCTGATGAAGCGCATCGCGCGAGAGCACGGCATGGTATGTCTCTTGCACGAAAAGCCCTTTAAGGGCGTGAACGGATCCGGCAAACACAACAACTGGTCGCTCTCGACAAACACAGGCGAAAACCTCTTAAAGCCCGGCAAAAAGCCCGAGGAAAACACCCAGTTCCTGCTGTTTTTGACCGCCGTGATCAAAGCGGTCGATGAATATCAGGACCTTTTAAGGCTGTCTGTCGCGACCGCCGGCAACGACCACCGCATGGGCGGCGACGAAGCGCCCCCATTCATTATCTCGATGTTTTTGGGCGACGACCTCGAAGCGATCGTCGAGGCGATCATCAACGGCGATGACTATGAAAGCCAGGGCAAGGTCATCATGAACACCGGCGCCGAGGCGCTGCCGGAGATCCGCAAGGACACCACCGACCGCAACCGCACCTCGCCCTTTGCCTTTACGGGCAACAAGTTCGAGTTCCGCGCGCTGGGCTCGGCGCTGAACATCTCCTGTCCCAACATCATGCTCAACACCATGGTCGCCGACGTGCTGTCCTCCTTCTCCGACGAGCTGGAGAAAGCGAACGATATCGACGCCGCTGTACGCCGGCTGATCCGCAAGAATCTGAAAAAGCACCGCCGCATCATCTTCAACGGCGACGGCTACACCGACGAGTGGAGAGCCGAGGCGGAAGCCCGCGGACTGCTGAACCTGCGCTCCACGCCCGAGGCGCTGAAAAAATACACCACCAAGAAAAATCTCGATCTCTTTGAGCGCAATCACATCTTCAACGAGACCGAGGTCAGGGCGCGGCAGGAGATCCTGCTCGAAAACTACATCAAGATCATCGATCTTGAAGCGCTGACGATGCTCGACATGGCGAAGAAGGACATCTTCCCCGCCGTATCCGCGTTCACGGGCGAGCTGGCAGAAACGATACAGCGCAAGCGCGCGGTATCCGAGGATATCCGCGTCGACGCGGAAATCAAGCTGTTGAACAAGCTCAGCGACCTGCTCGCGGCGTTCAGCGAAAAGATCGACGAGCTCGACTCTAAGGTCGGAGGCTCGATCGCCTACCGCAAAAACATCCAGAGCCACGCGGAGTACTGCTGCAACGAAACGCTCAAGACGATGGATGAGCTGCGCGCGATCTCCGACGAGATGGAGATGTGCACTGCGTCCGAGTACTGGCCCTACCCAAGCTACGGCGAGCTTTTATTCAGCGTCCAGTAGGCACGCGTGCCTTTTTTGCCGCGCACTCACGCAGTTTGTTCTTTTCATCAACTGACCCGCGGTGACGCGTCACATTTTCTGCGCACTGACGTATAGTATAACCTATATCATTCTGACCCGCGGGGATGCGTCTCCTTTTCCGGCAAACCCGCGGGGATACATTGAACTTCAAATAAACGACTAAAACGGACAGGCGCAAACCTGTCCGTTTCTTTTTTTTCAGATTCAATCATATATTCAAATTAAACCGAGATACTCTTTGATTTTCCGCTCGCTGTCAAAGGCGAGCTTTTCTTCGTCGATCATGGTCAGCCTGCCGTTCTCGACGGTCACTTCGCCGTTCACAACGGTGTAATCCGCCGCGCCGGAGAAGCCGACCGCCGCCGGGAGATTTTCGGGGCTGTAGGACGCGCCGACGATATCGAGCCGCCGGCTGTCGACCATGAACAGATCGGCGCATTTGCCGATTTCGATACTGCCGATGTCCGACCTGCCGAGGACGCGCGCGCCTCCATTTGTCGCTATCTTGAGGTAATCGTAGGCAGTAGGCGCGTCATCGCCGTATATCACCCTGCCGAGCAGGTAGCCGAGCCTGAGCTCCTGCAGCAGGTCGCTGCCGTCGTTGGAGGCGGAGCCGTCCACGGCGAGCGATACGGGCACGCCCAGCCGCAGCATATCCGGGATCCTTGCCGCGCCGGAAGCGAGCTTCATGTTGGAGGCGGGGCAGTGGGCGACGCCCGTGCCGGTGTCCGCCAATACTTTCAGCTCCTCGTCGTTGAAGTGGATGCCGTGGGCGTACCAGACGTCACTGCCGATGAAGCCGAGGCTCTGCATATAGTCGAGCGGACGCATGCCGAACGCAGAGAGAGTGTAGTTTTCCTCGTCAAGCGTTTCGCACAGATGGGTGTGCAGGCACACGCCGAGCTCGCGCGCGAGCTTTGCGCTCTCGCGATACAGATCGGAGGACGCAGAGAACGGCGAGCAGGGCGCCAGCGCGACCGTGTGCATCGCGCCGAAGGAGCGGTCGTGGTACTTCTCGACAGCCGCCTGACTGTCCTTTAATATCGCGTCGGTGGTCTGCACCACACTGTCGGGCGGCAGACCGCCTTCCTTTTGAGAGAGGTTCATCGAGCCGCGGGACGCCGCCATCCGCGCGCCCAAGGCATCCGCCGCCGAGAACTGGGCGTCCAGCAGATCGAGGCTGCTCGCCCCGGGGAACACGTAATGGTGGTCAAATGCCGTGGTGCAGCCGGACTTCATCAGCGCCGCCAGCGCGCACTGTGAGCTCAGATAAACAAGCTCGGGGTCGAGCCGCTCCCAGATCGTGTACAGCGCGGTCAGCCAGTCAAAGAGCTGTAAGCCCTGCACCTGCGGCAGATTGCGCGAAAAGATCTGGTAAAAATGATGATGGGTGTTGACGAGTCCCGGATAGCACAGCAGATGCGTCCCGTCGATCACCCTGTCGGCGGTTTTCTGAAGTTTTTTGCCGATATCGGTAATGACGCCGTTTTCACACAGGATGTCGACGCCGCCGAGCACAAGGTTATCCGCGTCGCAGGTCACTACGGAGCGCAGGTTTTTCAGCAGTAAAGTCATAGTATTGCCTTTCAATTGATATAGGATGATCCAGTCGCAAATGTCAGCGCCCCCTCTGACGAGGGGGCAAGCGAACGAAAAGAATGGATAGAGAATACCGTATAAACCGCGGGGGAGAGATAACGCAGCGTTACAGTTCCTTTGAAACGCCTGACTCAATACCGTATGCAATGATATTTCCATGTCGGCTTGAGTCAAAAAGACGGTGTGTTACAACAATGCAGCGTTATCTCTCCCCCAACCCCCGTGACACGCGTGTCCGTCAGAGGGGGCGGTATAAACGTTTTCGTTATTCTTTTGAGCGAAGCGAAACTACCTATCTTCGCGGAAGTACGACAGACCCAGCGCCTCTGGCGGCTGGTTCTCGCGCTTCTTCCTCAGGGAGATGAAGATCAGTACGATGATGGTGACCACGTAGGGCAGCATCTTGAACAGCTCCTGAGACGCGCGGGAGATACCGACGATGTACATATAGACCCAGTAGAGGATACCGAAGAGGTAGGAGCCCCAGATCGCGTTCTTGGGACGCCATGTGGTGAAGATGACCAGTGCGACAGCGAGCCAGCCGAGACTCTCGACGGTGCCGTCGTTCGCCCATTTGCCCTGTGTGAAGTCCATGACGTAGTACAATCCGCCCAGACCCGAGATACCCGCGCCGATGCAGGTGGCGAGGTACTTGTACAGGGTGACGTTGATGCCCGCCGCGTCAGCGGTAGCGGGGTTCTCGCCGACCGCGCGCAGGTTCAGACCCGCGCGGCTTTTGCTCAGGAACACCTGAGCGAGGATCGCGACGACGATCGCGACATAAGCGAGCCAGCCGTATTGGAAGAACATCTTGCCCACAGCGCCGCCGATCGAGGACAGACCGGGCAGCTGGGTGCGGAACGCGTCGGAGGTAGCGGGAACGCGGAGCTGACCGACGCCGCCGGACAGCTGGTTCAGCGAGCCGCCGAAGAAGTTCGCGACGCCCGAGCCGAAGATGGTCAGCGTCAGACCGGTGACGTTCTGATTGGCTCTGAGGGTGATGGTCAGAAAGCTGAAGATCAGACCGCCCAGCGCCGCCGCGAGGAACGCGCACAGGATGGCGATCAGCGCGCATACGAGCTTGCTGGGGTTATCGGTCGAATTCTCGTAGAAGAACACGCCGATCAGAGAGGAGATACCGCCCAGGTACATGATACCGGGCACGCCGAGGTTGAGGTTGCCGCTCTTTTCGGTGATGATCTCACCGACAGCGCCGAACATGATGATGGTGCCGAAGACGACCGCCTGCTGGAACAGGGAGATAAATCCTACCATTTACGCCGCCTCCTTCTCTTTTTTACGCATTATCAGCTTGTAGTTGATGAAGAACTCGGAGCCGATGATGAAGAACAGGATGATGCCCGTGATCATGTTGGACATATCCTTGCTGATATTGAACTGGGTCGCTACCTGGATCGCGCCCTTGTCGAGCACGGTGATCAGCAGCGCGACTAAGATCATGGTAAAGGTGTTGAACTTCGCCAGCCACGCGACGATGATCGCGGTGAAGCCCTTGCCGCCGGCGGTAGAGGTAGAAATGGTATGCGCGGAGCCGGACACGGTGATGAAGCCCGCCAGACCGCAGATCGCGCCGGAGATCAGCATGGTGCGGATGATGACCTTTTTGACCGAGATACCGGCATAGCGGGCGGTGTTCTGAGAATCACCGATGACGGCGATCTCATAGCCCTGCTTAGAATACTTGAGGTAGAAGAACATCCCGACGGTCAGCGCCATGACGAGGATGACGTTGAGCATATAATCCTGACCGAAGATCGAGGGGAACCAGCCCTGCTGGTTCTGCGCCCCTTGGTTGATGATGCCGACCTTGTTGGAGCCGATGGGGTTCTCCCATTTGGCGACGAAGAAGGACGTCAGCTGAAAGGCGACATAGTTCATCATCAGAGTGAAGAGGGTCTCGTTGGTGTCCCATTTTGCCTTGAACACGGCGGGGAGCAGACCCCAGACAGCGCCCGCCAGCAGCGAAGCGCCGACCATGCAGAGGAACAAGAGTACAGGCGGCAGGTTCTTGAGATAGATCATGCAAGCCGCGGTAGCGATACCGCCGACGAGCACCTGACCCTCGGCGCCGATGTTCCAAAATTTCATCTTGAACGCGGGAGCTAAACCCACCGCGATACACAGGAGCATCATCGTATCGCGCACGGTGATCCAGCTCTTCTGCGCGTAATTCGCCGCAGAATTGCCGAAGGCGCCCTGCAGCATGGATTCGTATACCTTTATGGGGCTGGCGCCCGTGAGCAGATAAATGATCACACCGGCGACCAGCAGAGACGCGACGACCGCGATAAGGCGCACCATGACGGATTTCCACAGCGGCATCGTCTCGCGGCGCACCATGCGCACCAGCTGGTCTCTTTTATGCGTTGCTGCCGTCATCTGCGGTCACCTCCGTTTCCTTCAAATGTGTCATCAGCTCGCCGACCTCTTCCTTCGTGACGGTCCTGCCGTCCACGATACCGTTGAGCTTGCCGTCGCACAGCACGGCGATGCGGTCGCACAGCGCGAGCAGCACGTCCAGATCCTCGCCGACATAGATGACGGCGGTACCCTTCTTTTTCTCCTCATTGAGGAGGTGATAAATGGTGTAGGATGTATTGATATCCAAGCCGCGCACGGCGTAAGCCGCCATCAGCACGGTAGGCTCGGAAGCGATCTCTCTGCCGACGAGCACCTTCTGTACGTTGCCGCCGGAAAGCCTGCGCACGGGCGTCTGAATGCTCGGAGTCATGACCTCAAGCTCGTCCTTGACCTTATTGGCAAGGTCGCGGGGCGCCTTGCGGTCGGCAAAAATCGAATGTCCTCTCTTATAGGAGCGGAGCATCATGTTGTCGGTCATGCCCATCGTGCCGACCAGACCCATGCCGAGTCTGTCCTCGGGAACAAAGGAGAGGGCGACGCCCATCTTCTTGATCTGGGTGACGTTCTTGCCGATGATCTGTTCCTTTTCGCCGGTTTCGGGATTGAAATAGATGATGGAGCTGCCCGGCTGCGCCTCCTGCAGGCCCGCGATCGATTCGAGCAGCTGTTTCTGACCGGAGCCGGAGATACCGGCGATACCTAAGATCTCGCCGCCGTAAGCGTCGAAGGACACGTCGTCCAGCGCGGTCACGCCGTATTTATCCAGACAGGTCAGGTGCTCGACCGAGAGCCTGAGCTGCTTATCCTCGATTTCGGGACGCTCAATATCCAGCTCGACCTTCTGACCGACCATCATTTCGGTCAGCGACTGGACAGTCGCCTCGCTCGTCTGAACGGTGCCGATATACTCGCCCTTGCGGAGGATCGAAACGCGATCGGAGATCGCGAGCACCTCGTGCAGCTTATGGGTGATGATGATGATGGACTTGCCGTCCGCCTTCATGTTGCGCAGAACGGCAAAGAGCTTGTCCGTTTCCTGCGGCGTCAGAACGGCGGTGGGCTCGTCGAGGATCAGGATGTTCGCGCCGCGGTAGAGCGTCTTGACGATCTCCAGCGTCTGCTTCTGGGATACGGTCATGTTGTAGACCTTCTTCTTCGGGTCAACGTCAAAGCCGTATTTGCTGCAGATATCCTCGATCGCCTTGGCGATCACGCGGTTGTTCTTGGCTTTCTTTTTATCCATGCCCAGCGCGACGTTCTCGGTGGCGGTCAGGACGTCGACCAGCTTGAAGTGCTGATGGATCATGCCGATGCCGAGATCGTAGGCGTCCTTGGGCGAGGTGATGTGCACCTCCTGCCCGCCGACAAAGATCTGACCCGAATCCTGATGGTAGATGCCCGAGAGCATGTTCATCAGGGTCGTTTTGCCGGAGCCGTTTTCGCCGAGCAGCGCGAGGATCTCACCCTTGCGGATATCCATGGATACGTCCTTGTTCGCGACGACCTTGGTACCGAACGCCTTGGTGATATGCTTCATGCTGACAGCAATGTTGTTTTCCAAAACTTAACCCCCCTTGTCTTAGTGAAGAGTGAATAGTGAATAGTGAATAGTGGAGGGCGGGACATCCGCACCCGATTATATGAGAAGAACCAACGTACTATCAATCCAAAACGCGTCAGCGTTTCCCGCAGCTCTTCACTCTTAACTATTAACTCTTAACCGGAATATAAACTGGATAAAGGGAAGCCGAATTTTCAGCTTCCCTTTACCTTATTCAGTCGTTACAGATTAGTTGTTGTTCAGCTCTGTGATGCCGTCGATTCTCAGCTGGAAGGACGGAGCAGACTGGAAGTAAGACTCATGATAGTAGCCGTCGAACATCGCGTTGTCAGCGTCCGGAACAAAGTCGCCGTCGGTATCGGTAGCGAAAGCTTCCTCAACCTTCTCGCCGCCTACGGTGAAGCTGTCCTGATCAAAAACATGCAGCTCGCCGGACTGGATCGCGGCGATAACCTCGTCGACCTTCTCCTGAGTGCCTTCAGCGCAGGACTCGCCCAGAGCGGTGATCGCAACAGCGTCGGTCAGATAGCCTTCTGCCCAGTTGGTTTCGATCTTGTCACCGTTCATAGCGGCAGCAAGTGCATACTCATAGTAAACAGCCCAGTTGTTGGTAGCGGAGGTCAGAGCAGCGGTAGGAGCAACAGACAGCATGTCAACGTTGTAGCCTACGGAATAAACTTCCTTGCCGCCGTCCAGAGCAGCCTGTACAGCAGAGGGAGCGCCGGTGGAGTCGGCATGCTGACCGATGATGATGCAGCCGCGAGCCATCAGAGCGTCGGCAGCAGCGCCTTCAGCGACCATATCGAACCAAGAGTTGGTGTACTGAACATCCATGGCAACGTTCTCAACGATGCTCTTGATGCCGAGATAGAAAGCGGTGTAGCCGGAAACAACCTCAGCGTAGGGATAAGCGCCTACATAACCGATCTTGATGTTGCCGTCTTCGTCCATGTTCTCGTCGGCGACCTTGCCGTCGTCGATCAGCTGCTGGAGCTTCATGCCCGCAACAACGCCGGATACGTATCTGGACTCATAAACGAGGGTGAAAGCGTTAGAGAAGTTCTCGAGACCCGAAGCCTTAGCGGTATCGCCGGTCATCGCAACGAACTGTACGTCCGGATACTCCTCGGCAGCCTGCTGGGTGTAGCTCTGGTGACCGTAAGAGTTGGTGAAGATCACGGAGCAGCCCTGACCTACGAGGTCGTCGCAAGCGTCCTTGCACTGCTCGTCCTCGGGGATGTTGTACTTCCAGATGATCTGGTCGTCAGCAATACCGAGCTTCTGAGCGGCGCCCTTGATGCCTTCCATGTGAGCGAAGGTGTAGCCCTCGTTCTCGTCGCCTACCAGTACGACGCCTGCCTTGAAATCAGCGTTCGCAGCGGGAGTCTCGTCCTTGGTGGCAGCGCCGTCATCGGTCGTAGGGGTGGTAGTCCCGCCGCAAGCCGCGAGCGCACCGCATACGAAGAGAACAGCCAGTACTAAAGCAATAATTTTCTTCATTTTTTCCTCCTGAATTAATATAAAGGATTTTTACAGGTATTCCCAAATCGGGAACACGCTTACAGAATCATTATACATAATCCTCCAATCGTTGGCAATTGAAATTTTCGTAAAAATTGTTTCGGATAATGCGATTTATTTTATCATTTTTAACAAAGTGTGAACAAAACGCTCTGATATTGCTATTCAATATTTCTGTATTCGCATATTAATACGGTTGCAACTGCGGGCGGTACGCGTTATAATAAGGATAAATAAACTGCCACAGTATAGATTCGGTTGAGATTGCCACAGCCCTAAAGGGCTTCGCAATGACTATTTATAATAAACTATCTCCCATTATACGGAGGATCACGATGAACAGCTTTATCATACACGGTGACGTCTGCTACAGCGCCGATAAAAACGATCTGCGCACATTGGAAAACGCATATTTGATCTGCGAAAACGGCTTGTGCGCAGGCGTTTTCAGCCAAATTCCCGAACAATACGCCCATCTGCCCGTGCACGACTGCAGCGGGAGGCTGGTCATGCCCGGCATGGTCGATCTGCACATCCACGCGCCGCAGTATGCCTATCGCGGGCTGGGCATGGACCGGGAGCTGCTCGACTGGCTGAACACCTACGCCTTTCCCGAAGAGGCGAAATACTGGGATCTCACCTACGCGTACAGAGCTTACCACATCTTTACCAAAGCAGTGAAGAAGAGCGCGACCACGCGGCTGTGCGTCTTCGGCACCCTGCACAGAGGGTCGACCGAGCTGTTGATGGATATGCTGGAGGACACGGGCGCCGTCAGCTTCGTCGGCAAGGTCAACATGGACCGCAACTCGCCCGACGAGCTGCGCGAGGAAAGCGCAGAGGCGTCCCTCGCCGATACGGAGCGCTTCATCCTCGATACGAAGGAGCTATACAAAAATACCCATCCGATCATCACCCCGCGCTTTACGCCCTCCTGCACCGACGAGCTGATGCAGGGTCTGGGGGAGCTGGCAAAAAAATACGATGTGCGCGTGCAGTCGCACCTGAGCGAGAACCCCGGCGAGGTGGAATGGGTGCGCGAGCTGTGCCCGCAGGCAAAAAACTACGGCGATACCTACGACCGCTTCGGGCTGTTCGGCAATCATACACAAACCGTGATGGCGCACTGTGTGTACTCGGACGATGACGAGATCGCCCGCATGAAGGAAAACGGCGTGTACATCGCCCACTGTCCCGCGTCGAACATGAACGTCGCCTCGGGCGCGGCGCCGGTCAGAAGGTATCTGGATATGGATATGCACATCGGACTGGGCTCGGACGTCGCGGGCGGTCACAGCGAGAGCATCTTCACCGCGATGGTGGACGCGCTGCAGGTCAGCCGCCTGTACTGGCGGCTGGTCGATCAGCACAGCAAGCCGCTGAATGTCGCCGAGGTCTTTTACATGGCGACCAAGGGCGGCGGCTCCTTCTTCGGCAAGGTCGGCTCTTTTGAAAAGGGCTATGAATTCGACGCGATCGTGATCGACGACAGCCTTCTCCCCCATCCCCAGCCGCTGTCGCTCAGGGAACGGTTGGAGAGAGCGATCTACCTTGGCGGCGACGTCAAGGCGCTGAAGGCGAAGTACTGCAGAGGAGCTTTGATTAGTGGCTAGTGATTAGTTGATCAGGCGGGCGGACACATGTGTCCTGCCCGCACCCGATAAATAAAGCAAACGCTCATGGTGTTCAAAAAACCATGAGCGTATATTTTTATTAAACTAACCACTAATCACTAACCGCTATTCACTAAAAATGACCGTTCCCGCCTTACCCTTGATCGCGTCGCCAGCCTGATGCAGGGCGGCGATGATCGCTCTCCTGCCCGCGCCGCCCTTGACAAAGCGCGCGGCTGCCTCCACCTTCGGGAGCATGCTGCCCGCGGCAAATTCGCCGTCGGCGATATAGCGGCGTACATCCTCCAAACTCATGCTGTCAAGGCTGAGCTCATCGGGCTTGCCGAAGCGGATCTTGACCTTTTCGATCGCTGTCAGGATCAGGAGGATATCGGCGTTGAGGTGATCGGCGAGCAGAGCGGACACGTTATCCTTGTCGATCACCGCGCCGACGCCCTTGAGGAAGTGACCGACTTTTTTGACGGGGATCCCGCCGCCTCCGCAGCAAATCACGACGCTGCCGTCATCGACAGACGCGCGGATCGCGTCCAGCTCGACGATGCGCTTCGGCTCGGGAGAGGGCACCACCCTGCGCCAGCCGCGTCCTGCGTCCTCGCGCATGGTAAAGCCGAGCTTTTCATGCTCTTTCTGCGCTTCTTCGGCGGTCATGAACTTGCCGATGGGCTTTTCGGGGTTGCTCAGCGCCGGATCGTTTCCGTCCACCAGCACCTGCGTGACGATGGTCGCGACGGGCTTTTTGATCCCGCGGGAGAGCAGCTCCTCGCGCAGGGCGTTCTGGATATCGTAGCCGATGTACGCCTGACTCATGGCGACGCACATCGACAGCGGCGTGCGCTCCACAGAGCTGTCCTCGCGGCAAAGCGCCGCCATCGCGGAGTCGATGCGCCCCACCTGCGGCCCGTTGCCGTGGGTGATGACGACCTCGCTGCCGTCCTCGATCAGGTCGGCGATCGCCTTCGCGGTGAATTTCACCGCGTTCAATTGTTCATTCAGATTTTTGCCCAGGGCGTTCCCGCCGAGAGCAACGACGATCTTTTTCATAATGGTATTCCCTGTATGAAACACAGCTCCATAGATAACAGAGAACAGAGAATAGATAACAGTTGCGGTTTCTCGCTTTGCTCGGTCATATTATATTAGAATTCAAAACGCGAAGCGTTTCCCTCAACTGTTATCTGTTATCTTTTATCTGTTCTCTATTTTAATACGCTTTCCGCTCTTTTCCTGCCGCCTCTAATTCCTCCAGCGCCTTCGCGGGATCCTTCACCTTTGCGAGGAAGATCATCGCGGCGATGATATAGGGCTTGTAGGACGCCTGCTTATACAGCGGCGCGCGATAGCGGTCAAATACGGAAGCCGCTACCTCGCCCTCCCTGCAGGAGACGTCGGTGATATCGGCGGGCAGGCAGTGCAGGTACAGCGCCTTGCCGTCCTTGGTGAGCTTCATCATCTCTTCGGTACACTCCCAGTCCTTATGGGTCGCGTTCTCGGCGAGGAGCTCCTTTTCGAGCTTGTCGATGCCCTCAAAATCGCCCTTGCCGTAGAGCTCGGTGCGTTTTTCCATCGCGGCAAAGGACGCCCAGCTCTTGGGATAAACGATGTCGGCGTCTTGAAACGCTTCTTTCATATCGTTGGTTTTTTGGAAGCTGCCGCCGTTCTTTTCGGCGTTCGCTTTGGCGACCTCCTCGACCTCGGGCATGACGTCATAACCCTCGGGATGGGCGAGCACGACGTCCATGCCGAAGCGGGTGAACAGACCGATCACGCCCTGCGGAACGCTCAGCGGCTTGCCGTAGCTCGGCGAGTACGCCCACGTCATGGCGACCTTCTTGCCTTTCAGATTCTCGACTCCGCCGAAATAGTGAATGACATGGTCGAGATCGGCAAGCGTCTGGGTCGGGTGGTCAATGTCGCATTGGAGATTGACGAGCGTGGGCTTCTGCTCGAGGACGCCGTCCTGATAGCCCTCCTTGAGCGCGTCAACGACATCCTGCTGGTAGGTGTGACCCTTGCCGATGTACATATCGTCGCGGATACCGACGACGTCCGCCATGAACGAGATCATGTTGGCGGTCTCGCGCACGGTCTCGCCGTGGGCGATCTGGCTCTTGCCCTCGTCCAGATCCTGTACCTCTAAGCCGAGCAGGTTGCACGCGGAGGCAAAGGAGAAGCGGGTGCGGGTGGAGTTGTCGCGGAAATTGCTGATCCCTAACCCTGAGTCAAAGATTTTGGTGGAGATATTCCTCTCCCTGAGGTCGCGGAGCGCGTCGGCTACCGCAAATACGGCGGCGATCTCGTCGTCCGTCTTGTCCCATGTCAGGAAGAAGTCGTTTTCGTACATATTTTGGATATTCAAGCCGCGGAGCTTTGCGGCGAGTTCTGCTGTTTTGGTCATATAGTACATCCTTTCATAGCCTCCCTTTCCTAAGGGAGGTGCCCGATAGGGCGGAGGGTTTTGCCTCCCTTTCCTAAGGGAGGTGCCCGATAGGGCGGAGGGTTTTGCCTCCCTTTCCTAAGGGAGGTGGCGCGCAGCGCCGGAGGGTTGCATCCTCTCCTGCACATGGTTATCAATATCTTCACAAACCTGCCTAAATCGTCTATGTATATCAAGGTTTGTATAGCGCAATACCATGATGCCGTATTTTTCTATCTCTTTTGTGCGATTGAAATCATAGCATACAGCACTATCTTTCTCGTAATGCTGGTTGCCGTCCAGTTCAATAACCAGTCTTGCTTTCGGACAAAAGAAGTCAACGATATATGATTCTATGACATACTGTCTGTGAAAACGTATGGGATAGCTTCTCAAAAAATCATACCAAAGATGGTTTTCTTCCTTTGTAGGATTCTTTCGTAATGTACGTGCATTATTTCTTGATTGTTTTTGTCTGGGAATAGGTTTATCTTTGCTCATTTCAACCCTCAGTCAGCTGCGCTGACAGCTCCCTTAGGAAAGGGAGCCTTCCGCGTAGCACTCCGGCACTGCCGCATACACCGCCGCGCAGCGTACAAGATCGGCTTTCCACGTGATCTCGTTGGGCGCGTGCGCCTGCGCCTCGGCGCCGGGGCCGAAGCCGATGCACGGGATGCCGTAGCGTCCCATGATCGAAACGCCGTTGGTCGAGAACGTCCACTTGTCGACGCGCGGCTCGCCGTACATGCCCTTGTGAGAAGCGACCATCGCCCTGCAGGCGGGATGGCTCTCGGGGATGACCCATGTCGGGAAGTAGCACTCGGTCGGATAGACGAGCCCCGTCCACGAGGGACGCTCGTACTTGTACATGCTGACCTCTGCGCCGTACTTTTTAACGGACGGCAGATTCCGTACTTCCTCTAAAGCGCTCTCCCATGTCTCGCCGTCGGTCAGGCGACGGTCAAGCGAGATCGCCGCAAAGTCCGCAACCGCGCAGCGGGAGGGGGAGTTATAGAACTGCTGGGTCACGGTGACGGTGCCCTTGCCGAGGAAGGGATCGTCATGCAGGCGGTCGTTGAGCGCCTTGACGTCCAGCACGATCTCAGCCATCTTATAGATCGCGTTGTCGCCTCGCTCGGGCGCGGAGCCGTGGCAGGATATGCCCTTGACCTCCACGCGGATCTCCATACGACCGCGGTGACCGCGGTAGATGCCCTTGTCGGTCGGCTCGGTGATGACGACGAACTCGGGCGTGATGTTCATTTCGTTGTGGATGTACTGCCAGCAAAGTCCGTCGCAGTCCTCCTCCTGCACGGTGCCGGTAACCAGCACCTTATAGCCCTCCGGGATCAGCCCGAGGTCCTTCATGATCTTCGCGCCGTATACGGATGAGACCACGCCGCCCGTCTGGTCGGAGCCGCCGCGTCCGCCGATCTCAGTCTCATTCTCATAGCCCTTGTAGGGGTCGAACTTCCAGTTACTAAGCTCGCCGAGTCCGACGGTGTCGATGTGTCCGTCGTAGGCGATGATCTTGTCGCCCGTGCCCATCACGCCGTGGACGTTGCCCATCGGGTCGATGAAGCATTCGTCAAAGCCGAGCTTTTCCATCTCCTGCAGAATGCGCTTGGCGACGCCCTCCTCCTCGGCTGACTCGCTCGGAATAGCGATCAGCTCCCGCAGGAAAGCGGTCATGTCCTTTTCATAGCCTTCGGCTGCCTTTTTGATCGCGTCAAAATCCATTGATACTCCTCCTTATCTGTCATTAAAAACAAACGGTGTTGTGCCTGTACCTTATGATTCAATTATACTATATCCGCACGTGATGTCAAATAAAATTTTCGGTTTTCTTATAAATTTTTAGGCATTTTTCAAAGCGCTGAGCTTTTCGTAAAACGCATACGGGATCCGCAGGTTTCCCATGCCCGTTCCAAGCGCGATATGCGGCTTGTTCGCCCCGTGAAAATCACTGCCGCCGCTCTCGCATAAGCCGAAGCGTCTGCATACTTCCCGCGCCTTTTCTGTCGTTTCCTCATCATAGGTGCTGTACAGGGTCTCCATACCCTGCAAGCCGGCGTCTTTGGCGCGGGGCAAGAACTCCTCCGCCCAATCAAAGGTCACATGAAAATACGGGTGCGCCCATACCGCGACCGCGCCGACCGATCGGATGAATGAGATCGTCTCGATCGCCGAAAGCCGCTCGGGCGGTTCGTACAGCCCGTAGTCCTTATGCAGCAGGGTTTTGAACGCCTCGTCGATGCTGCCGACATATCCCTTTTTCAGCAGCTCGGCGGCGATGTTGGCTCTGTTGATATTGCCCTTGGACGCCTCCATGATATCGACATAACGGATATCATAGCCGTGCTCGCGCAGGCGGCTGACCAGCTTGTAGTTGCTTTCATCCTTGAGGATCTGGACCCTGTTGATATATTGGTTGATCTCCTTATGAGACGCGGGCGGGATGAAGAGCCCCAGGATATGCAGCTCCTGCCCGTGATCGGCAGTGGTGAACTCCACGCCGGGTACGGCTTCGATAGGCTTCCCCTGTGCCGCACGGGCAAAGTCCTCCAGCCCCGCTGCGGTATTGTGGTCGGTCAGCGCCAGCGCCGACAGCCCCGCGCCGACAGCCGCGTCCACCAGCTCTTCGGGCGTCAAGGTACCGTCGGAATAGACGGAATGGGTATGCAGATCACAGTATGCGGACATCACGCAAAACCTCCGTTCTTATCATGGGGATGTCAAAAAATCTGTTGTTTTTTATTATAGCATTTTCCGGTAGCTTTTGAAAGCTCTTTCTTGCCGCATACCAAAAAAATATGTGAAATATTTATTGAAAAAGTTGTCGGTAACCATTGATAATCTCCGCGTGATGTATTACAATATAAATAGTTGTTAGTTTACCTCAAAATTTTTGTGAACCGAACGGTCGTATGATAGGAAAAGAGGTGTTCCCATGCTGGATCCGCAGATGAAAAACTGTCTTTGCTCGCTGGCGCACGCCATCGCCATGCACTACGGAAAAAGCTGTGAGGTCGCCGTGCATGACCTGACGGGTGAGAACGCCGCCGACAGCTCGATCATCTACATAGAAAACGGCGAGGTCACGGGTCGCAAGGTCGGCGACGGCGCCTCGGCAGTCGTGCTCGAGGAGCTCAGTCAGGCGGAGCAAAACCGCGAGGATCGCATCGGCTACTTCACCAAAACCTCGGACGGCAAGGTGCTCAAGTCCACTACCGTTTACATCCGTGATGAAAGCGGCAGGGCGATCGCGATTTTTTCCGTCAATCACGATATCACCGCGCTGAGCGTAGCCGCCGCGTCGCTGACAGAGCTGACCGCCCCCGCGACCGCCTCAGAGCCCCAGAAGATCACGCCCCACGTCGGCGAGCTGCTCGACGAGCTGCTGTGGCAATCGACGCAGCTGGTCGGCAAGCCCGTGTCCCTGATGAACAAGGACGACAAACAGCGCGCCATCCGATGGCTCAACAGCAAGGGCGCACTGCTGATCACCAAATCGGGCGACAAGATCGCGACCTACTTCGGGATATCGAAGTTCACCCTGTATTCATACCTGACGGATACGGGGGAAGATACAGAAAACACATAACAGTTACCGAACACTTTTCAATAAGGAGGAACCTACCATGATCGATTTTACCGTTAACAAAGAAGGATTACAGCACAATATCGAAAAGGCGCGGGAGAACCATATCATCATCCCCACCATACGCCAGATGCAGCATCCCGAGCTGATCCCCGAGCAAATCAAGGATAAGCTCAGGACAACGGGTCTGTGGGATGTTGATCCCGTCAACCTGTTCCGCATCACATGGAAGAACGAGCCCAAGGAAAGCGGCGGTCTGTTCCGCGAGGTGCCGAACATCATCGAACTGCCCTCCGCCCTGACCGGCGTGAAGGCGCGCATCTTCGCGATCGTCGGCAAGTGGTTCCCCACCGGCTGTCACAAGGTCGGCGCGAGCTTCGGATGCTTGGCGCCCCGACTGGTCACCGGTCAGTTCGACGCGACCCGTCACAAGGCGGTATGGCCCTCGACCGGCAACTACTGCCGCGGCGGCGCGTTCAACTCAAAGCTCCTGTCCTGCGACAGCATCGCGATCCTGCCGGCTGAAATGAGCCGCGAGCGCTTTGAATGGCTCTCAAAGATCGCGGGCGAGGTCATCGCGACCCCCGGCTGTGAGTCGAATGTAAAGGAAATATTCGATAAGACATGGGAGCTCAAACAGCGCCCCGAGGTCATGATCTTCAACCAGTTTGAAGAGATGGGCAATCCGCTGTGGCATTATAATGTAACAGGTCACGCGCTGAAAGATGCGTTTGAAGCCATCAAGGGCGAGCACGACCGCTTTGCGGGGGCATGCTTCACCTCCGGCAGCGCGGGCACCATGAGCGCGGGCGATTATCTGAAGGAACAGTATCCGAACCTGAAGCTCGCCGTCGGCGAAGCCCTGCAGTGCCCGACCATCTTAGATAACGGCTTCGGCGGTCACCGCATCGAGGGCATCGGCGACAAGCATATCCCGTGGATCCACAACGTCAAAAACACCGACATGGTCATCGACATCGACGACGAGGACAGCCAGCGGCTGCTCAGACTGTTCAACGACCCCGCGGGTATCGACTATCTGGTTTCCGCGGGCGTGGAAAGAGAGCTCGCGGAGCAGCTCAGCCTCTTAGGTATCAGCGGCATCGCGAACGTGCTGTGCTGTATCAAGATGGCAAAGTACTTCGAGTTTACCGAGAACGATGTGATCGGCACCGTCCTGACCGACAGCGCCGCGATGTATCAGAGCCGCATCAAGGAGCTCGGCGAGATGTACGGCGAGTACGATATGCACAAGGCGGAGCTCGACCATAATCTGCACATCCTGAACCTCAAGGACGACAATATGCTGGAGCTGACCTATAAGGAGCGCAAGCGCGTGCATAACCTGAAGTACTACACATGGGTCGAACAGCAGGGCAGAACGGTAGAGGAGCTCAACGCCCTGTGGTATGATACCGAGAACACCTGGGACGCCGTGCATCAACAGGCGGATCAGCTCGACGAATATATCGAGGCGTTCAACGAAAAGGTAGGACTGCTGTAAAGTAATGATCAACTGAATCGAGGAGCAGGGCGTTTACTCGGCTCCCTCGTCAGAGGGGGCGGCACATACCGCTCCGGTAAAGGAAAACACTATGAACCACATCAAATACTGTCAATGCGTCAAATGCGGGGCGACCTATGCTCCCGCGCCGGATATCACCACCTGTGAGTGCGGCGGTATCCTCGACGTGATCTATGACTACGAAACGATCAAAACCAAATTTAATAAAGAAGTGCTGGCGAAGCGTGACGACCCCACCATGTGGCGCTACCGCGAGCTGCTGCCGATCGAAGAGGACACCGTCCCCGCGGGGCTGCGGGTCGGGATGTCGCCGCTGTATGAAGCGGCAAACATCGCGCGCGACCTCGGCGTCAAAAGGCTGTATATCAAGGACGACGGCGTCAATCCGACCGCATCCCTGAAAGACCGCGCCTCCGCGATGGCGGTGACAAAGGCGATCGAAGCGGGCTACGACACCATCGCCTGTTCCTCGACGGGCAACGCGGCATCCTCCCTCGCGGGCAACGCGGCAAAAGCGGGACTCAAGACCTACATCTTTGTCCCTGCGCGCGCACCCAAGGGAAAGATCGCCCAGCTAATGATGTTCGGCGCGAATCTGACCGCCGTGGACGGCAGCTATGAAGAGACCTTTGAACTTTCCAAAGCCGCCATCGACAAGTACGGCTGGTACAACCGCAACGCCGCCATCAACCCCTATCTCAGCGAGGGCAAAAAGACCGTCGCGCATGAGATCTGCGAACAGCTTCACTTTGAAGCGCCCGACTTTGTCGCGGTATCGGTCGGCGACGGCTGTACGATCGCGGGCGTGTACAAGGGTCTGTACGACATGTACATGGTCGGGCTGATCGACAGGATCCCGCGCATCATCAGCGTGCAGGCGCAGGGCTGCTGCCCGATCAACACCGCTGTGATGACCGATACGCCGTGGCAGCCGCAGGAAGAGAACACCTTCGCCGATTCTATCGCCGTCGGCGTACCGCGCAATCCCGATAAGGCGGTGGGTGCCATCAAAAACAGCGGCGGTATCTGCGTCAACGTTACCGACGACGAGATCAGAGAAGCGCAGCAATATCTGGCGAAAAACGCGGGCGTGTTCGGCGAGCCGGCAGGCGTCACCGCGACGGCGGGGCTGATGAAGCTCAGCCGCGAGGGAAAGCTGCCGAAGGACGCTGTCATCGTATCCATCGTCACCGGCAACGGTCTGAAGGATATCGAATCTGCGATCAAAGCCGTCGGAGAACCAATGCATTGCAAAAATGATTTAGCGGAATTCGAGAAAAAATTCGGATTGAGCCGCTGACAGTTATTACTAGCCACTATCCACTAACCACTTTTTTGGGTATATATAAAACGGCATCCCGGGGGAGCTTTCCCTCGGGATGTTGTTTTTTATACTAATTTCTAATAAAAAGCTTTAAAACAGATATTAGCGAAAAATTGTGCAGAGCGAGGCGGAGGGCGCAGGCATACTGACGTATGTCAAGCCTGACAACGAAGCTATGCGCAATTTGGCGCAATAGATGTTAAAGGGTTTAATTGGAAATTAGTATTAATGTCATTCTTCCTCCGTATACTCCAGCAGATCGCCGGGCTGGCAGTGCAGCGCCCCGCAGATCGCGATCAGCGTGGAGAAGCGGATCGCACTGATATGACCGTTCTTGAGCTTAGAGAGATTGACGTTGGAGATACCGACCTGCTCGCTCAGCTCATTGAGCCCGATCTTGCGGTCAGCCATCACGCGGTCGAGCCTTACGATGATCTTTCCCATAGCTTCACCTTATACCATATCGTCGTGCTCCTTCTGGAGCTCGGTACCGTACTTGAATACCATCGTCAGGACGAAGATGATGAATACAAAGGCGACAGAGATAAAGTCGAAATCAAAGGTAAAGCTGTCGCTGATGACGCCGCCGATCGCCTTTTTCATGCCCTCCGCAACGACTACGCAGGGGATCAGCGCGATGGCAAAATGGCGCATCTTCTGCACCACGCCGTCGGAAAACGGGCTGTCGCAGATCATGAACTGCTTCATCAGCGCCTTGAAGAAGTACAGCGCAACGATGACGGCGGCGAGAGATACCATACCGTAAACGATCAGCAGGAGCGCTGTGTTCAGATCAAAATGCATATCCCTAAAATTGCTGTTCATGTGCGTAACGCCATTCTCGCTATTGATTTGAAAATCACCGGAACCGATATCCCCGACCACGATCTTTGTATCGCCCGCTTTGACCGAAACCTGACCATCGTCTAAGCCGAAATAGCCGGTATTTACTTTGATATCCGCGTTCACAGCCGCGTCAACGGTCACGCTGTCCTTCGGAACGATCGCTACGATGACGCCGCCGACCAGCATAAAGCCCTCCGCGACCAGCAGGCAGACGATGATAACGGTGGTGATGATCTTCATGACCTTGCCGAAAACGTTGATCTTTCTCTTGACTGAATTTTCCATGATATTTCTCCTTTACGTTAACAATTGATTGGATAAGATTAACGATTTAACGTTTATCGTTAACTATAGTATAGCATGGATTTTTCATTTGTCAATAGGTTTTTAACGAGAAACGTTAATTTTTTTATTTTTAATAATTCTTCAATTTCCTATTTCAGGGTCTTTCCCGTCGGATAATATCCATCTCTTAAGCACTGACAAAGCCCCCTCTGACGAGGGGGCTGGAAAAGCTTCGTGCAACCCGTGATACGCATGTCCGTCAGAGGGACATTGTCGACTCTGCTCTGCTTTGCTCCGATTCCGACAGCCCCTTTATTCAATGATACCTTTATTATGCGATAATTGAGAATTGTTATAGCGGCGGTCATGGGTCACCTCTTTGATGAGTGTGACGCACGGCGGGATCGGAATATGCGTATCCTCGCTTTCAACCTCCGCCTCCAAGGTCGCCCTGTCCTCCCAGAAGCTGTAAACATCCAGCTCATAGGTCAAGCCGCCGTAGGAAAAACTGTGTCGATTCTTTTCGATCGTGATCGTCCCGGGGATCCTGCGCCTGAGCAGGTCGTGATATTCCTCCTCGGTGATCTCGCGCTCATACTCGCGGCGCGTAACGTCCGACAACTTCATTTTGTAGGTATAGACATACCGTATGGCGTCGCCGTCGACGATACGCCTTACGCGCCCGCCGACAAAGTCATCCGACGCCTGCAGATAGCTTTGCTCTATCTGCACACAGCGGTAATCGGGCATCGCTTTCAGCTTTTCCGTGTCGGGATAGGCGATCAAAAATTTGCGCTCAATTTCCAAGGGCGCTATATCGATATCAAAATGCTCCATCATTTCACCTCTATCATCACCAGCTCGCGCGGGTTGAAGAACCGCGGACAGGCCGCCGTATTGGCACACCCCGCAGAGACGATCAGCCTGCCGCCGAAAAAGCTGCCGTGGGCATACTTGCCGAATAATCCCTGACCCGGGACAAAGAAACCCCTCTTCCCTACCCGAATCTGGCCGCCGTGGGTATGACCGGAGAGGGTGAGGTCGACGCCGCTGTCCGTCAGCAGATCGACGTACATATCCGGCTTGTGGCACAGGAGTATCTTATAGCCGTCCTTTTTGAGAAAGTTCGGAAGCCATGCTTCATAATCCCAGACGGACATACCGCCGAGCGTGAATCGGAAATCCCCGACGCGAACCTGCGTATCGGCGTTTTCGAGCAGGGTCACTCCCGTCCTGCGCAGAAAAGCATAGTCGCGTTCGAGGAGCTTTTGCTCGTGGTTGCCGAGGCTCATGTAGACCGGCGCGAGCTTGACCGCCTCCCGCAGAAAACGCCGGGCGTTTTCTTCATGCGCTTTTTTGGGATTCGGCATCAGCTTCGTGAGCAAGTAGTTGCCGTAGTGGAGGATGTTGATGATCAGGCGCTTGAGCGGACGGCGCTCAAAATCATACTGCGGACGGTTATCATAGCGCTCAAAGACGTCGCCGGTGATCATGATAAGGTCGGGATTCTCGGCGCGAATCATTTCGAGGATATCATCGCAGCCGCGCTCATGCAGATCGGACGCGTGCGCGATACGGACGGGACTTTTCAGCGAAAGACCGCTGTCCACGGTATAGCGCGTGATCACAGCTTTTGACATCACGATACCTCCCTTGCATTAATATGATTTGATATCGTATATTATATCGTATGCAGCGCAGTTTTGCAATACACGAATCATTCTCGTTTTTTTATATGAAAAAGCTGCCGCGCCAAAAGCACAGCAGCTCCGTCAAATGACATTTTTCGATTATAACAGCTTCCCGCGTTATTCCGTCTGCCACACGACCAGCAGATTGCCTTCGTCAACGGAAACAGACGCGGGCTTGCCGATAAAAGCGTTGCTCACGCCGACATGATCGGTACAGCGCAGGGTGAGATCCTCCGTCTCATAGCTCAGTCCGCGGATCGTCACGCCCTTTGCCGTGCCTCCCAAGGCGAAAACAGATATCCTGCCGCCGCCGCGGGGACATAATTCCTTTTCGGAATTATGCAGGACAGTGAAGGAGTATTCCTCACCGATGAACAGCGCCTTGCCGCCCCTGCGGGCGATATCGTGGGCGATGACGACGTTCGCGAAGGTGTGATCCAGCAGACCGCCCACCGCGCCGTACACGACAAAGTCGCTGTATCCGCGTTCAAAGCCCAGCTCTACGGCATGACCGACGTCGGTATCATCTTTTCGCACCTGTAAACGGATAAGGTTTTCCACCTCGGGCGCTTCCGAGCGAGAATCGAAATCTCCCACGACGAGATCAGGCGTCAGCCCCAGCGACAGCGCGACGTCATAGCCTTTATCGGCGGCGATGATCAAATCGCTCTCCCGCGGCGCTTCGGTCAGGCGGCTTACCGGCAATGCGCCGAAGATAAAACAGCGGCTCATGACTCCTTCGCGTTCTTGACGACATAGAGCTTGACCAGCTGCAGCGCGCAGATAATGACCAGCGCCACTGCCGCTACAATGATGATCGCCGTCGTATTGACCGAAGAGATGCCGGTGATATCGAATTCACCGCTGTCGGCGTTCTGCAGCTTCGGGAACACCATCGCGACCACGGCGGCGATCGCCGACACGAACAGCAGCCCGGAGATCACATTCAGCACATGCGCGGGCATCGGAATACGCTCGACATTTGCCGCCTTGAGTCGGGGCGAGGAAAAGTCGATCACAGAGCCCAGATAGAGCGCCGCGACAACGGTGATGATCGTTTCGGGCAGCATATAGGTCGCGTTATAGATCATCGAATAGAAGAACGCGTCGCCGGTGGGGATGGACAGACCCGCCCATACGGTACAGCCGGAGATCACATGGAACACATAGCGCGCGAAGCACACCAAAAGCGCTCCTATGCCGAAGGCGGCGGACTGGCTCTTCATGCCGCGGAACAGACCGCCCAGGCAGGTTACCGTGAACGCGAACAGATAGTCCAGCAAGATGATCGCAATCGCCGCGATGATGCTGGTAGCGTAGGATACGTTGTTCATGCCTAAGATCATCTGGATCAGACCGTACACCACACCCGCCAGCGAGCCCCAGCCGACGCCGTAGCGGTAGGCGATGATAATCATCGGCAGCATGGACGCCAGCGTGATAGAGCCCCCGTAGGGCAGCTCGGCGATCTTGACGATGCTCAGGATGACCGCCAGCGCCAGCATCAAGCCGGTTTCGGTCAGCTTCTGCGTCATCTTGACGCCCCGCATCGGGTCAACTTTTTCGATTTTACTCATAATACTTCCTTCCTTTCGCCATCGTCGGCGCACGTGTCAGCCTGAGCGATGACAATAATGTAATAACAAAAAAGCACCACGCAATCGCATGGCGCCAAAATTTCTTACAGCTCCCTACGACGGCATTATCCGTATCAGGTATAGGGTCAGGGAAACATCCATCCCTTTCTCAGCCGACTTTCGCGTCAGCTCCCCCGTGGTGTTTTTTCTGATGTCTATAGTATACCCGCCGTCATCATTTGTCAAGACGGTTTTTGATCGGTCATACAAACAGCTAATGCGAGCCCTTATATCCCGCGCCGTACTCGGTCGTATAATAATCGATACGCGCGAAATCACAGAATACGGGCTCGTAGAGATTCTCCTCGGGCTTGATGCCCGCAAGATCACACACCGCCGCGTGACAGCGCTTTGTCAGGTCGATCTGACGCGCTCTTTTTGCGAGCGTTTCATCGGCGTAAAGCGGCTCGCCGATACGCAGGGTGAAGCAGGCGAGCTGACGGAAAATGTTTCTGCGGATCCAAGAGGGCTCGCGATAGGAAAACGCCATCGGCAGAACGGGCTTGCCGGTATCACAGGCGATGAACGCGGCGCCGCGCTTGAACGGACGGATCGGCGCGTAATACTCCCACATACTGCCCTCGGCATACACCTGAAGCCATCCGCCGTCATCAAGCAATTGATGGATTGTACCGATATACGCCTCGGTCGCCCTGCGCCCGGTCTCGGGGATCGGAATGCCGCCGACATGACGGATCAGCGGACCGTTCTCGCCGTTGATGTTGGGCTGCCACACCAGCACATGGGAATTCTTCGGCTTGATCGCGCATCTGATCGCGAGGTAATCCCACAGATGGACATGGTTGCTGACAGAGATGACGCCCCGATCGAGCGTCTCCCGATGCTTTTTCAGATTCTCTCTTCCCTCGATCTTCAGCCCCAGACGAATGTATGTCGCGGGAAAAACGACCGTATACAGTAAAAAGCGAACCCACAAATCGACGAAGCGAAAGCCCAGGCTCGTGTCGATATAGGGATAGTTCTCATCAAAAACGATGCCGCGGTCCTTTCTGACCGGCAGATAATGCCTGTCCGTCTCCAAAGGATAGGGATATTTGTTTGTTTTCGGATCAAACATACAAGATTCTCCGTTCTTTCGACAGGTTACCTTATGATTATACAGATTCCGCGCGGTTTTGTCTATAGGTATATCCTGTTCAACGCCGAACCGGACATCATATGCGGATTCGGCACAAAAGCGATTATTGTACACTCTGCTAAAAAATCCCCGAAAAAACTTTTTCTATTTCTCGCAATCTTTACTTGCTTTTTCCAAAAAAATGTGATAATATATCAATTACGGCAATGAGCCGTTTTCATACCCTGCGCCGAGTTTTCGACGCATCGGACCTATGCGCTGGCAGCTCGCCTTTAGAGTGGGTGGCTACGACGCATTTACACGCGCTGGTAGCTCGCCTTTAGAGTGGGTGGCTACGACGCATTTACACGCGCTGGTAGCTCGCCTTTAGAGTGGGTGGCTACGACGCATTTACACGCGCTGGTAGCTCAGCTGGATAGAGTGTTTGGCTACGAACCAAAAGGTCGGGGGTTCGAGTCCCTTCCAGCGCGCCATAACAGCTCTCGATATTTCGGTATCGGGAGCTGTTATCTTTTGCTCAAAAGTGGCTTAAACAGTGGGTTTTCGGGGTTCTGTCAGTTTTAATTGGCTTCATTCAACCTGAAAACAGCTCTGAAAGATTTCGAGTCAAATTGTGGTCAAAAGTGGTTTTGACCACAATATGACCACAACGCAAAACGCGACTTATGGTATAAAGCAGATATCAATAAATCCGACGGTGTAAGGAACGAACAAAGAATCCTTTATTCAAACGACGGATTGATATTTGTGACCTTTGACCATTACAGAACATTTATTGAAATCATTTAAGGAGATAATCATGAAGAAAATCATCATTAACTTCGAGAATTGTCAGTACATTTCAGAGATTCACAAAACACTTAAAACTGAGTTCGAGCTACCGGATTATTACGGAGAGAATTGGGACGCGTTGTGGGACTGCCTTGATGGATTATTCTATGACGAAGGCAGAGTCGTTGTAGACATTTGCGGCATCAACTCTTTGAAAGAAGAATTACAGCAGGCAATTAGACCCATGCTCCAAGTATTCAAAGATGTGTCTGTTAACACACCGAACGTGGAATTCAATATCATTTCCTGATTCGTTATCAAATAATTCCAAAACATTGACCATATTTTACAAAAGAAATCGGCAGGATTGTTCCTGCCGATTTCAGGCTGTAGAAAAAGCCATGTTTCGGCGGAAGTTGAAACATGGCTTTAATTTTCGCATTAGGATTTCTAAAAAACGTAAGCGGTAATTTGAGATCTTTCCGATTTTTTGTTGATTCAGCTCTTATTATTTCGACTTTTTCTTTGTCAATGCGGAGTAATCTTTTCACCATTGTTTGAAATGGGACGACCCTTTTGCAACCCTCCTAAGGAAAACCCCTAAGAACAGCGAAACGGTCGGCTCTGCCGTCCGATGTGATCGGCGGAGGAAGCCGCGTAAGCGACCCCCGCTTTTACCTGCTCAAAATTGTTGAGTTTCAAACGCTGAAAAAACCATCTGAATATGGTACGATGATTTACGCGGTACGGTGCAGACCGTTCTCAGAAATGCCGACAAACGGCTCTTCACCGGGCTTTTTCATCACTTCAGGGGTGTATGACGATTTCATCGTACCATCGTACTCGGGCTCTTTTCGGTTGTAATTCAGGGTGAAAACTTTATGATTATTTCGCTTCTCCTTGGTGTAAAGCAAATGCAAGTCGGTAGCTTTTTCTTTGATATAGCGAAGTAAAAATTTACTTTTCGTGCGCAGGTTATTACATATTCAGAGTTATATCGCAGGCTCATATTCCTGTTGAACACAATGTTATTCAATCAAAAACTATCTTTCGGAACTCACTGAACAACGAAAAAAGGCATCCATGCGCTTGAGAGTTATCAACGCTTTATACTCATTTGCTTAGGTTGCCTTTTTAGATATATAAATGTTTTAAAACTTTGCCTGCTACAAATCGATGGTCGAGATCGTCAGCGTGGTCTCCTCGAGGACATCAAGCAATACACGAACGGTATCTAATGATGTGAAGATAGTCACGCCGTTCTCGACAGCCGTCTGACGGATCGCCGTACCGTCCTCATAGTGCACGCCTGACATGATGGCGCGAGTGTTGATAACGTAGCTGACGTAGCCTGCGCGGATCGCGTCGAGGATCTCGGTGCTGCCCTCGCTGATCTTGCCCAGCTTGCGGGTCTTGATACCGTTCTCGCGTATGACCTTGGCGGTCAGGTCGGTCGCTTCGATGTTGAAGCCGAGGTTGTAGAAGCGACGTACCAGCGGGATAGCCTCCTCCTTATCCTCGTCGGCAAGGGTGACAATGACGGTACCGTAGTTCTGCACTTTGGTGCCTGCCGCAACGAGCGCCTTGTACATTGCACGGGATAGCTTTTTATCGTAGCCGATTGCTTCGCCTGTAGACTTCATTTCGGGAGAGAGATAAGCGTCGAGACCCTTGATCTTCTGGAAGGAGAATACCGGGACTTTGACATAGTAGCGCTTCTTCTCCTCGGGATAAAGCTGGAAGATTCCCTGCTCCTTCAGGCTCTTGCCGAGAATGACCTCGGTCGCGATATCCGCGAGAGAGTAGCCTGTGGACTTAGAGAGGAACGGAACGGTTCTCGACGATCTCGGGTTGACTTCTATAATATAAACGTCGTCGTTTTCATCTACGATAAACTGAATATTGTACAGACCGATGATGCCGATGGCTTTACCGAGCTTCTTCGCGTACTGGAGGATAATGCCCTTGACCTTGTCGGAGATAGAGAAAGAGGGATAAACGGAGATAGAGTCTCCCGAATGTACGCCGGTACGCTCGACAAGCTCCATGATACCGGGAACGAACACATCAACGCCGTCGCAGATCGCGTCGACCTCGACCTCTTTACCCATGATGTATTTATCGACCAGAACGGGCTCATCCTCGTCAATTTCAACCGCAGTCTTGAGGTAGTGTCTTAAATCTTCCTCTTTGCTGACGATCTGCATGGCGCGACCGCCGAGGACAAAGGAAGGTCTAACCAAAACGGGGTAGCCGATCTCAGCGGCAGCCTTGACGCCCTCTTCGATAGAGGTGACCGCCTTGCCCGCGGGCTGCGGGATACCGAGCTCCTTGATGATGGCGTTGAAGCTGTCGCGGTTCTCGGCTCTCTCGATCGCCGCACAGTCTGTACCGATGATCTTCACGCCTCTGTCCATGAGCGGCTGAGCGAGGTTGATCGCAGTCTGACCGCCTAAGGACGCGATAACGCCCTCGGGCTGTTCAAAGTCAATGATCGCCATGACGTCCTCGGGAGTGAGCGGCTCGAAATAGAGCTTGTCGGCGGTGGTGTAGTCGGTGGAAACGGTCTCGGGGTTGTTATTGATGATGATCGCTTCATATCCTGCGCGACGGATGGTCTGCACCGCGTGGACGGTACTGTAGTCGAACTCAACGCCCTGACCGATACGGATGGGGCCCGCGCCGAGCACGATGATCTTTTTCTGATCGGTGCGAACACTCTCATTCTCCTCCTCGTATGTGGAGTAAAAGTACGGCACATAGCTCTTGAACTCGGAGGCGCAGGTGTCGATCATCTTGAAAATCGGGAAAATCCCTTTTTCTTTTCGGGTATGATAGATCGTCAATTCATCGGTATTCCACAAACGCGCGATCACCTTGTCGGAGAAGCCCATTCGCTTTGCGTGATATAACGCGGTTTCATCATGGATATGAGCGCTCAGCTCGCACTCTGTATCGATGATATTGCTCAGCTTGCGGAGAAAGAATCGGTCGATTGCAGTCTGTTCAAAAATTGTGTCAATGTCAATGTTTTGCCTGAGCAGCTCGGCGATCGCAAAGATGCGGTCGTCGGTGCCGTCGCTAATATATCTGAGCAATTCATCTGCTGTCATACCGTTGAACTTCTCGAGATAGAGATGATCGACGCCTGTTTCCAGTGAGCGGATGCCTTTGAGCAGACTTTCTTCCATTGTTCTGCCGACGCTCATGATTTCGCCTGTCGCCTTCATCTGGGTGCCGAGGGTGTTGGGAGCGGAGGCGAATTTGTCGAAGGGAAAGCGCGGCAGCTTTGTCACGACATAGTCGAGCGCGGGCTCGAAGGACGCGGGCGTATTGGCGAGCGGAATCTCCTCGAGCCGCAGTCCGACGCCGATCTTTGCGCTGACGCGGGCGATCGGATAACCTGAGGCTTTAGAAGCCAGCGCCGAGGAACGCGACACACGAGGGTTAACCTCGATCACATAGTATTGAAAGGACTGCGGATCAAGCGCAAACTGCACGTTACACCCGCCCTCGATCTTCAAGGTGCGAATGATATTCAACGCGCTGTCACGCAGCAAATGGTATTCTTTATTGGTCAAAGTCTGGGACGGGCATACAACAACGCTGTCGCCGGTATGCACGCCGACCGGGTCGAGGTTCTCCATGTTGCAGACGGTGATCGCGGTATCGTTCGCGTCACGAATGACCTCATACTCGATCTCCTTATATCCCTTGACGGACTTTTCGATCAACACTTGATGGACGGGACTGAGGGCAAATGCCTGTCTGCCGATCTCCAAGAGTTCAGCTTCGCTGTCTGCAAAGCCGCCGCCTGTACCGCCGAGGGTGAACGCAGGTCGGAGCACGACAGGATAGCCTACTTTAGCCGCTGCCTTCTTTGCTTCATCAAGATCATAGGTGATCTGTGACGGAATAACCGGCTCGCCGATACTCTCGCACATTTCCTTGAACATCTCTCTGTCCTCGGCGCGCTCGATACTCTCGGAGGAGGTACCGAGCAGCTCGACCTGACATTCTTTCAGAACACCCCTGCGCTCTAACTCCATCGCCAGATTCAAGCCCGTCTGTCCGCCGATGCCGGGCAGGATCGCGTCGGGGCGCTCCTTGCGGATGATCTTTGCGATATACTCGAGGGTCAGCGGCTCCATATACATCTTGTCCGCAATCATCGTATCCGTCATAATGGTCGCGGGATTAGAGTTGCACAGGATAACCTCGTAACCCTCTTCTTTTAGCGCCAAGCACGCCTGAGTGCCTGCGTAGTCGAACTCCGCCGCCTGACCGATAACGATCGGGCCCGAGCCGATGACCATGATCCTTTTGATGTCTGTTCTCTTAGGCATCACCCTTCGCCTCCTTCATCAAGTCGATAAACTGATCAAACAGATAGGAGCTGTCCTGCGGTCCCGGAGCGGATTCGGGATGATACTGCACGCCGAAGGCGCGGTCATCTGCACATGCTACGCCTTCGATGGTATCGTCAAGCAGATTGATGTGCGTCGCGGTCAAGGGCGTCCCTTTCAGACTCTCGGCATCTACCGCGTAGGAATGGTTCTGTGAGGTGATCTCGATTTTGTTTGTCAACAGATTCTTGACAGGATGATTGCCGCCGCGATGACCGAATTTCAGCTTATAGGTCTTCGCTCCGTATGCGAGAGACAGGATCTGATGACCCAGGCAGATACCGAAGATCGGGACGGTGCCGATCAGCCCCTTCACGGCATCGATCACCTCGGGAACATCCTCGGGATCGCCGGGGCCGTTGGAAAGGAAAACGCCGTCGGGATCAAGTGAAAGGATATCTACAGCGGAAGTGTTCCACGGCACGACCATCACGTCGCACCCTCTATGCGTGAGCGAACGCACGATATTCAGTTTCATACCGCAGTCGATCGCGACGACATGATATATATGCTCGGCTGAATCATATCTCTGAAATCGGTTTCTGCTGACGCGGCTGACCGCGTCATGCGGAAGCGTGGCTTCTTTGATCGCTTTTTCTGCAGCCTCTGCCGGGGTATTTGCAGAGGTGATCAGCCCCTTGCAGGAGCCGTGATCGCGGATATGCCGGATCAACCGTCTGGTATCGACTTCGCTGATGCCGACGATGCCGTAACGCTTCATCACATCCTCTAAAGGTTCTTTACTGCGGAAGTTGGACGGCTCGCCGTTGTACTCGCGCACGATCAGCGCGCCGATGGTCGGCGTATCGCACTCATAATCGTCGTCCGCCATGCCGTAGTTGCCGATGAGCGGATACGCCATGACGACGCCCTGATCGGTATATGACGGGTCGGACAGGATCTCCTGATAGCCGACGGGCGAGGTGTTGAACACGATCTCAACGATCCTGTCGTCCGTACAGCCAAAGCCCTTTCCGTAAAATACGGCGCCGTTTTCTAAGATCAATTTACGATCAAAATTTGATCTGTCGTACATTTTCTTCATCCCTTTTGCTGTTCGCTGATTTTGATTTCAAAGCGATTCTTCGCGGTTTTGTCGGGAATCGCGGTCGGATAGCTTCCACCGAAGCATGCGGTACAAAAGCCGCTGTCCGTTCCCGTCAGCAGCCTGACATTTTCAACGCTGAGGTAACCGAGCGAGGTCACGCCGATCTCCTTTGCGATCTCAGCGGTGTTCATGCGGTTAGCGATCAGCACGTCGGCGGAGTCGATGTCGGTACCGTAGTAGCACGGAGCGACAAAGGGCGGCGCGCTGACGCGCATATGGATCTCCTTGACGCCTGCCTGCCATAACAACTCGGCAATACGACGGCAGGTCGTACCGCGCACGATCGAATCATCGATCAGCACGACGCGCTTATCTTTGACGATCTCACGGATCGGGTTGAGCTTGATCCCCACGCCCGCCTCACGCGAGCCCTGTCCCGGGGTGATGAAGGTACGCGCGATGTATTTGTTCTTGGTGAAACCGATGGCATATGGTATCCCTGATTCATACGAGTAACCGATCGCCGCCTCCAACCCCGAATCCGGAACGCCGATGACGATATCCGCGTCGACAGGGTGCTCCTTTGCAAGAAATCTGCCTGCTCTCCTGCGGCACAGACTGACGGACGCACCGTCGATCACCGAATCGGGACGCGCAAAATAGATGTATTCAAACACGCAGAAGTGTTTCGGCTCTTTATCGCAGTGCGCCGTGTCAAATCGCAGACCGTTTTTATCGACGATCGCCATCTCACCGGGGCGCAGATCTCTGACGAGCTTGGCGCCGACCGCGTCCAGTGCGCATGATTCCGAGGCGAATACCACACTGCCGCTTTCGGTCACGCCGTAGCACAGCGGACGGAATCCGTGCGGATCACGGACGGCGATCAGCTTTTGCGGTGAGCAGATCACGAGCGAGTACGCGCCCTCGATGGACTCCATCGCCGCGCTGACGGCATTCTCGATCGAGCCATGACGCAGTCGCTCCTGAACGATCATATAGGAGATGACCTCGGAGTCGGTCGTCGTATGGAAGATCGCACCGTTTTCTTCTAACCTTGTCCTCAGCAGATAGGAATTAGACAGGTTGCCGTTATGGCACAGCGCCATCCTGCCTTTATGGTGATTGACTAAGAGCGGCTGGATATTCTGCGCGGCGTTGCTCCCCGTGGTGGCATAGCGCACATGACCGACCGCGATATGACCTGTACCGAGGGAGCGGAGCTTATCGCCGCTGAACACCTCGCTGATTAAGCCTTCGCCTTTGATACAGCGGAACACACCGTCATCGTTTAGGGCGATACCGGCGCTTTCCTGTCCGCGGTGCTGCAGGGCATACAGTCCGTAATAGGTCAACGCGGCTAAATCATCGTCGGCCGTGCTGTAGATGCCGAACACGCCGCATTCTTCATGTGTACTGTTCATCATAAAACCTCTTGTTCATGGTTTTTGAGCATAAAAAAATGGCAAAGACGCTTTGGAAGATCCAAGGCGTCTTTGCCTTCATGTATTATATGACTCAGCGCGTCATTTGTCAAGAACAGACCCCGAAGAAATGATCCTCGGGGTCTATGGTTGAAGGGAGCCAGTCTTTTAGGCAACTTAATGAGAGTTATGATTCAGATATTTTGAAGGGAACGGTTTCGGCTCCCGAAAACCCGTTATTCTATATCCTGCAGAGCGGCGTAGCCCTCTTCACCGGTACGGACCTTGACCACGTTATCTACGTTGTAAACAAAGATCTTGCCGTCACCGATGTGTCCGGTATAGAGCGCCTTCTTCGCCGCTTCGATCACATCGCGGACAGGGATCGCGGATACGACCATCTCGACCTGGATCTTTGGCAGCAGGTTGGTATCGACCAAAACGCCGCGGTAATATTCGGGCTTGCCCTTCTGAGAACCGTAGCCCATGACATGGGTGACGGTCATGCCGGTGATACCGAGCTGCGCCATCGCTCTCTTGAGCTTTTCAAACCGAGCTTCCTTGCAGATGATCTCGATCTTCGTGAAGGTAACGGCTTCTTGATTTTGTGGGATTGCCACGTCGCCCGACACGTTTGTCGTGCTCCTCGCAATGACAGTATTATTGAAGGACGGAACGCTCTTGACTTCGACAGCCTCAGCCACGGGTATATCCCCCGCGACAACGGCGACGTCCTCTCCGTATACGGAATAGTCCTCCGATGTCGCCGCAAAGCCCGCGTATGCCGACGGCAGACCGTGCTCGGTGATGTCGAGACCCATGATCTCCTCCTCAGCCGTTGCGCGCAGTCCGATCGTCTTTTTGATGATCACAAAGGTGATGACCATCATGATCGCCGCGTAGATACCGACGGAGCCGAAGCCCAAGACCTGTAAGCCGAGCTGACGGAAATCTCCTGTATACAGCAAGCCGCTGAGCCCTGCGGGAGCGTCGGGATTCGCGAGCAGGCCGACCGCGATCGTGCCCCAGATACCGTTCGCCATATGCACACCTACCGCTCCGACGGGATCATCGATATGCAGCTTCATGTCGAGCGCCTCGACAACGACAACGACGAGGATACCGGACACGACGCCGACGACTGAGGCACCGATCGCGTCAAAGGCGTCACACCCAGCGGTCACGCCGACCAGTCCGGCGAGAGAAGCGTTCAGGCACATGGATACATCGGGCTTGCCGTTTTTGATCCATGTGAACGCCATGGTGACGCAGGTGGCGACAGCGGGAGCGATCGTGGTGGTCAGAAAGATCGACGCAAGCTCACTCGGAGTGGTCGCCGCCGCGCCGTTGAAGCCGTACCAGCCGAGCCACAGGATGAATACGCCTAAAGCGCCGATAACGATGTTGTGACCGGGGAACGCGTTGACCTTGATGACCCTACCGTTTTCATCACGCTCATACTTGCCGAGTCTGGGACCTAAGATCGCCGCGCCTACCAACGCCGCGATACCGCCGACCATGTGGATCGCGCAGGAGCCTGCGTAGTCATGAAAGCCGAGCTGACTGAGCCAGCCGCCGCCCCAGATCCAGTGCGCTTCGATCGGGTAGATGAACAGGGAGATCACGCCCGAATAGATGCAGTAAGCGGAGAACTTCGTCCTCTCTGCCATAGCGCCGGAAACGATCGTTGCGGTCGTCGCGCAGAAAACAAGGTTGAACACAAAGGTGGAAGCGGCGGTAAAGTCGCCGTTCCCGGGAGACGCGATGAACGCCTTGAAGTGGGTAAATAAGTCCATGTTCGGGATACCGATCAGACCGAATAAGGTATCCTCCCCCATCATGATGGTATAGCCCAACAGGGCAAATACCACCGTGCCGATACAAAAGTCCATCAGGTTTTTCATGATGATATTGCCGGCGTTCTTGGCGCGGGTAAAGCCCGCTTCTACCATCGCAAAGCCTGCCTGCATCCAGAACACCAGAGCGGCGCCGATCAAAAACCAAAATTCTACTGTCATAGTTTCACCTTCCAAATATGAAATGAGGCGTACCCCGCGAAAGCAGAGTACGCCTTTGTACATTGTCAATCAGCTAAGAAGTTCATATTTCTTCTTTCTTAGTTCTTATTTCTAACTCATCTTACTCCGAAGAGCAGCTCGCCGTAGGTCGGCAGCGGCCAGATCTCAGCGTCAACGACCGCTTCTGCCGCGTCGGCATAGTTGCGCAGTGTATCCATCTGCGGCAGGAGTTCATCGCGGACGAAGTTCGCTTGCTCTACGATATCGTCGATATGCGCGAGGTGATCTACCAAACGCTCGAGGATACCCGCGTTGGCGCTCATCTCGTCACAGGCGGCGGAGAGCTTCTCGATGTTAGTGGTTTCATAAGCACAGCTGATATCGGGAGAGATCGCCTTCTTCATGGAAACATTCTTCAAGAGCTTCATCAGATAGGTCTCGATCGCGGGGATGATCTGCTTGCCGGTCATATCCACCATCGTCAGCGCTTCGATGTTGACCTGCTTGACATAGTTCTCGAGCATGATCTCCATGCGGCTCTCAAGCTCAGCGACGGTAAATACCTTGTGAGCGGTCAGCATCGCAACATTCTTTTCGTCCAGCAGATGCGGCATCGCGTCGGCAGTCGTTTTGAGATTGGAGAGACCGCGCTTCTCGGCTTCTTCGATCCAGGCGTCGTCATAGCCGTTGCCGTTGAAGATGATGCGCTTATGCTCCTTGATCGTCTTGCGGATCAGGGTGTGAACATCGTTTTCAAAGTCCTCGGAATCCTCCAGCACATCCGCAAACTGCTTCAAGACATCCGCGACAGCGGAGTTGAGCATCATGTTACAGCAGGCGATGGAGTTAGAGGAGCCGAGCATGCGGAACTCAAACTTATTGCCTGTAAACGCGAAGGGCGAGGTGCGGTTGCGGTCGGTGGTATCGCGTCTGAATCGCGGCAGAACGTCAACGCCGAGCTTCATGTATTTCTTCTTTGTGCCCTCATACTCGGTATCGTTCTCGATCGCGTCCAGTACAGCGGTCAGCTCGTCGCCGAGGAAGATGGAGATGACGGCGGGCGGCGCTTCATTCGCGCCTAAGCGGTGATCGTTGCCCGCGGTCGCGACGGACAATCTCAGCAGATCCTGATACTCGTCGACCGCCTTGATGACCGCTACGAGGAACAGCAGGAACTGCACGTTCTCAAACGGCGTCTCACCGGGAGTGAGCAGGTTGACGCCGGTATCCGTACCGATCGACCAGTTGTTGTGCTTGCCCGAGCCGTTCACGCCCTTGAAGGGCTTTTCATGCAGCAGACATACCAGACCGTGGCGCTCCGCGACCTTCTGCATGATCTCCATGGTCAGCTGGTTGTGATCTGTCGCGACGTTGGTCGTCGTGTAGATGGGAGCCAGCTCATGCTGTGCCGGAGCGACCTCGTTATGCTGGGTTTTTGCGAGGATCCCGAGCTTCCACAACTCATCGTTGAGATCCTCCATATACGCGAGGACGCGCGGCTTGATGGTACCGAAGTAGTGATCGTCGAGCTCCTGACCCTTAGGAGGACGCGCTCCGAAGAGCGTGCGGCCAGTATAGATCAAATCCTTGCGCTTTGCGTACAGCTCCTTGGGAACAAGGAAATATTCCTGCTCGGGACCGACAGAGGTGACGACGCGCTTGACGTCATCGTTGCCGAAGAGCTTTAACACGCGCATTGCCTGGATATTCAGCGCCTGCATGGAGCGCAACAGCGGGGTTTTCTTATCCAGCGCGTCGGAGCTGTAGGAAGCGAACGCGGTGGGGATACAAAGGGTCTTGCCCTTGATGAAAGCGTAGGAGGTGGGGTCCCACGCGGTATAGCCTCTTGCTTCAAAGGTCGCGCGCAGACCGCCCGATGGGAACGAGGACGCGTCGGGCTCGCCCTTGATCAGCTCCTTGCCGGAGAATTCCATGATCACTCTGCCATCGGGAGAGGGAGTGATAAAGCTGTCATGCTTCTCGGCGGTGATACCGGTCAGCGGCTGGAACCAGTGGGTGTAATGGGTCGCACCCTTCTCGACCGCCCATTCCTTCAATGCCGCGGCTACGGCGTTCGCTACCTGAATATTCAGCTGCTCGCCGTCGTCGATCGTTTTGCGGAGCTGCTTGTAGATCTTGGGATCCAGCCGCTCTTTCATCGTCTTGTCGTCAAATACCAGACTTCCGAAATATTCTGCTACGTTTGCCATAATACCTTCTCCTTTTCATAAAGAAATAGACAAAGGCGTTTCAAACCACACAGGTTCAAAACGCCTTTGTCTTTACAGCACGCATTATACGCCCCGACTTTTCGTTTGTCAAGAGTAATCGTGAAAAAATTATCAAAAAAATTTAACGCTTTGAAGTTTTAAACGATTGACATATTATGCGAGTAATGCTATAATATGCACGATAAACAAAGGCGTTTATTTGGGAGCTCGTGCCCGAATAGCGCCTTTTTACGTTGATCGTACTTCCGTGTACGGTATAAAAGGGGTGAAGGGAGATATGTCTTTAGAACAACTGCGCTATCAGGCGATGGTGGTCTCGTCGTCTGAAAGGTTTATGCAAGAGATAAGCTCCCTTCTGCGCCAAAGGAATTTTCATACCGATCATGTGACGAACGCGGGCGAGGCGAGGCGAAACCTGACGGAGAAGCGCTATGATTTTGTCATCGTCAACGCGCCGCTTAAAGACGAGTTCGGCTCGCGCCTGTGCATCGATGTGACCGAGCATATCGGCACGCTGGCGGTGATTTTCGCGTCCTCCGACGTGTATGAGGATATCATGCAAAGGACGGTCTCTCACGGTGTTTTTGTCGTTCGCAAGCCGTCCTCTCAGCAGACGATCCTGCAGGCTGTATCGCTCCTGATCTCCGCGCGTGAAATGCTCAGGACGGTACAGAAAAAGGCAGGCAAGGCCGAGGACAAGCTCCAAGAGATCCGCATCGTCAACAAGGCAAAATGGTTTTTGATCGACAACGAAGATATGAGCGAAAGCGACGCGCATCAGTATATCGAAAAACAGGCGATGAACGCAGGCATCACCAAGCGACAGGCGGCTCAGATCGTAATCGACCGATACTTAAAATAGTCATTGCGAAGCCCGTTAGGGCTGTGGCAATCTCAACCGAACAAGGAAGGAAACAACATGAAAATCAATCGAAATTTTGATAACTTGGTCCCGAACTATCTCTTTGCTGAGATAGCGAAGAAAACCTCGGCGTATGCCGCCGCTCATCCCGACCAAAAGCTCATCCGACTCGGTATCGGCGATGTGACGCTCCCTCTGCCGCGCACTGCTGTACAGGCGATGAAGGTCGGCGCGGGAGAGCTGAGCCTCAAAGAGACCTTCAAGGGCTATCCCGAGTATGAGGGCTATGACTTTGTACGCGAGGCTGTCGCGAAATATTACGCAGGCTTTGGGGTAACAGTCGGAGCGGATGAAGTCTTTATCAGCGACGGCGCCAAGTCCGACACGGGCAATATCGGCGATATCTTCGGCGCTGACAACACCGTGCTGATCCCCGATCCGGTCTATCCGGTCTATGTTGACGCAAACATCATGGCAGGCAGAAGGATCATATATGCGCCCGGTACAAGGGAAAATCGTTTTCTCCCGATGCCCGACGAGAGTGTTCACGCGGATATCATCTACCTTTGCTCCCCGAATAATCCCACCGGCGCGGCGTATGATGCCGAACAGCTCAAAGCATGGGTGGACTATGCCAATGGGCATGACGCGATCATTCTCTATGACGCGGCATATGAAGCGTTTATCGAGGACGACTGTCCGCGCTCGATCTTTGCGATCGACGGGGCAAGAGAATGCGCGATCGAGTTCTGCTCTTTGTCAAAGACAGCAGGCTTTACCGGTGTGCGCTGCGGCTATACGGTGATCCCGAAGAAGCTTATCCGAGACGGTCATAATATCCATGCTCTCTGGTACCGCCGACAGGCGACCAAATTCAACGGCGTGTCCTATCCCGTTCAGTGCGCCGCGGCCGCCGTATTCTCCGAGAAAGGGCAGAAAGAATTCAAAGCCAATATTGCCTACTATAAAGAGAACGCGCGGATCATTTCCAAGGCGCTCGACGAGCTGGGGATATTCTATACGGGCGGTAAAAACTCGCCGTATATCTGGCTCGAATGTCCTAAGGGCATGGGGAGCTGGGAGTTTTTTGATACTCTTCTCGAGAACGCTCAGGTGGTCGGAACACCCGGCGAGGGCTTCGGCAGTCAGGGCGAGGGCTATTTCCGCCTGACGTCCTTCGGCGACAGAGAGAATACGATAGAAGCAGTAGAGAGGATCAAAAAGATATTGAGATAAAATGAAGGGGCTGTCGCACTAAGCATAGCGATAGCCCCTCAGTGTGTCATTCTGAGCTTTAGCGAAGAATCTTATAGTGCAATTTATCCAATTAGGTTACACCTATCATGTGTAATCTAACGGAAAGTCGAGCACTTTCAGATTCTTCGGCGCTGCCTCAGAATGACATTTTTTGTTTTGCGACAGCCTCTTTTGTTATATCAGCTACAATATGCTTTGATAATGCTTTCGGGAATGAACCTCTTGATGAAGTCGCTGTTCACAGCGGCACTTTGTGCCCTGACAAGGGTATCGGGCAGAAGCTCCGCTTCATTTCGCTCACAGGAGGAAAGGTATTGCTGCTGTGTATCGGTCGAAGGCGGAAGGGGATCGTTGTTCTCAATGCCGTCGACCGCAGCGTAGATCATCAGCGCGAACGCCAAATACGGGTTGGCGTTGGGGTCGGGTGAGCGAAGCTGTAAGCATCTGCCGCCGCTCTCGGTACGGGTCGCAAAAATCAGCTGAGCGCGGTTTTTGTCAGACCATGTGATGTACTTCGGCGCCTTCATCTTGCTGAATCGCTTGAAGGATTTTTCGGTCGGATTGAGAAAGATCGTCATATCCGCGATGTTTTTCAGGATGCCGGCGATGGCTCGATCGGTGACTTCCTCGCCGGTCTTTGCTTTGACCGACATTCTGATATGGAGCGCCGAGCCGGGCTTATCGGAGATCGGCTTCGGCGAAAAATCGGCAAACAGACCGTTGCGCGCGGCGATCGTGCGGACGACGGAGATAAAGGTGCTTGTATTATCGGCTGAGGGCAGGGCGTGTGCATACTTGAAGTCGATCTCATTCTGACCGGGTCCCGCCTCATGGTGAGAGCTTTCGGGCATGATCCCCATCTGCTCCAGCGTCAGACATACCTCGCGGCGGATGTTCTCGCCCTTATCGAGCGGTGCGATATCCATATAGCCCGCGTGATCGTAGGGCGTATAGGTGCGATTGCCGCTATCATCGGTCTTGAAGAGATAGAATTGCATCTCGGACTTAAAGTGGAACCGATAGCCCTTTTGACGGGCATATTCCACGGCGCCGCGCAGCAAAGAACGCGTATCAGCCTCGATTAGCTTGCCGTCGGCATAGCAAAGTGAGCAGAACATACGGATCACCTTGCCGTGCTCAGGCCGCCACGGGAGGACGGAAACGGTATCTGCTTCGGGATGAAGCCAAACGTCTACGCCGTAATCGCCGCCGAAGCCCGCAACGTAAGAGGCGTCGATCGGATAGCCCTTTTCAAACGCTCTGTGGAGCTCCGTAGGTTGGACTGATATATTCTTTTGTACGCCGAAAATATCGCAAAAAGCAAGGCGGATGAACTTGACGTCCTCTTCCTCGATATACTGCATGATCTGGTTTTCTTCCGTTGTCACGGTGACACCCTCTTTAATCAAATCGCTCTGTGTGTATCATAACATTATCGAGGTGCCGTGTCAATCTTTCGCACATCAAAGCGTTAAAATAATTTTATAAAAAGACTTGACAATCGGTTTGTCGGAGCGTATAATGCAGACAGTAAAGACAAAGGCGTCTTGAATCCCCCAAGGGGTTCAAGGCGTCTTTTTTGCTGTTTTGGAATCCCAAAACCCTTCTTTTTTCGTTATCCTGATCTGTCACCGCTGATCAGGATCAACACGGACTTTAGGGGAGATTTCTTCAAACAATACATACTTCATCAACATTATTGCCAAAAGAAAACTTGCACACACTCCCCTTTGGTTTACAGACCCCGCTTTGCGACGGGGTCTGTATTTTTTTCAAAAAACCTTCCCCCCTCGTGGGGGGCATGAATCGCTATGCGATTCAAATCATGATGAAATCAAATCATGCGCCGGCGGCGCAATTCATGACAGCTCTGCTGTCAATTCATCAATGATTTGCACTTCGTGCATGAATTGCCTACAGCACGATTTGCCTGCGGCAAGATTTGGCTTCGCCATGAATTGCCTACGGCATTTTAACCTTCCCGAGGGGAAGCTGACTACTCAACCGTTACGGATTTGGCGAGGTTGCGGGGTTTATCGACGTCGTTGCCCTTGTTGACCGAGGTATAGTAGGCGAGAAGCTGCATGGGCACCGTCGCGACCATTGGCATCAAAGTCTCGTTGATCTTCGGAATACGGATCATGTAATCGACCGCGTCCGCGTCGATATCCGCGCGCTCGTCACAAATCACGATCGTCATCGCGCCGCGTGCCTTGACCTCTTTGATATTGCTGACGGTTTTTTCGAGCAGGGTGTTCTGGGTCGCGACAGCGATCACGGGCATACCCTCCGTGATCAGCGAGATCGTGCCGTGCTTGAGCTCGCCCGCGGCGTAGCTCTCGGAATGGATATAGCTGATCTCCTTGAGCTTTAAGGAGCCTTCCATCGAGAGAGCATAGTCAAGTCCCCTGCCGATATACAGTAGGCTGTCGGCGGTGATCAGCTTGGTGGAAACAAACTGGCATATATCCACGACCTTGTTGATCGTTTTCTCAATGATGTCGGGCATTTTGAGGAGCTCGGCAGTCAGTCTGCGGCATTCCTTCTCTTCAAGCTTGCCCTTGGCGAGAGCCGTTTCAAAGGCGAAAAGATACATGACCGCAAGCTGGACCATATACGCCTTGGTGGAGGCGACGGCGATCTCGGGACCCGCATGGGTGTAGATGACCATGTCGGCTTCTCTGGCGATGGAGCTGCCTTTGACGTTGACGATCGCGAGCGTCTTGGCGCCGCGTGACTTGGCAAGGCTCAGTACCGCCTTGCTGTCGGCGGTCTCGCCGCTCTGGCTGATAATGATGATCAGGTCGTCGTGTGTCAGCAGCGGGTCGCGATAGCGGAACTCAGAGGCGATATCGACCGTCACGGAAACGCGCGCGAGCTTTTCGATGACATATTTGCCGACCATTCCCGCGTGCATGGCGGTGCCGCAGGCAACAATGAAGATGTTTTTCAGATTTCTCAGCGTTCCGAAGATGATACCACACTCGGACAGGTTTGGCAGACCGTCCTCGATGCGCGGCGTGATCGTCGTTTTGACAGCCGTGGGCTGCTCGTGGATCTCCTTGAGCATATAGTGCGGATAACCGCCCTTCTCGGCGCTGTCCTCGTCCCAGTCGGCGAAGAGCAATTCCTTTTTGAGCGGTCTGCCGTGCAGGGAGCGAAATTCTGCGCTGCCATCTTTCAAAATGGCGATCTCGCCCTGTTCGAGCAGATAGTAGTTCTTGGTATATTTGATGATGGCGGGTACGTCGGAGGCGATGAACACCTCGTCCTGACCCTGACCGACGATCAGCGGGCTCTCACACCGCACCGCGTAAACG
>JAFRBX010000040.1 GCA_017404665.1 Ruminococcus sp. | reverse complement strand
TGACTACCAGTACGATAACGAGAAGGACAGCAAGCAGGACGGCTATGCCGGCGAGCTCGGCAAGACCATCGAGCGTGTGCAGATCACGCTGTCGAGGTAAGGAGGAAGTATGGAGCTGAAAGACACCGTCGCTTTGATGCTGAGCGACGACTACACGGACCGCTTCAAGGCGGAATACTATCAGCTGAGGATCCGCCGCGACCAGCTCTATGACATGATCGCCCGCGTCGATACCGGCACGCTCGACCATGACCTTCCGTGCTCCATCAGCATCTACGCCGAGCAGTGCGCCTCGATGGAGCGATACCTGCGTTTCCTAGAGCTGCGCGCCGAAATCGAAAAGATCGAGCTGTAAACCCCTTGACAAATCTATCTGAATACATATAATTAAAGCATAGTCGTTCGTGAGTTTTTCGCTCTTTGACTGGCTATGCTTTTGGTACGAATTTGGTACGAACAGTGTGATTTGTGATGATTTTGGATGATTTTTGATAAAACGCAGCGTATAAAACCCGCATGTTTACTGCACTTTTAAACTCATAAGCACACATGAATACCGCCTAATAATTCCAGCAGTCTCCACCATTGGTAAGAGGGAGTCCTCATCAGGTACTCCCTCTTATCAATTATACAAGAGACGAGGCAGTTGACACCGTTCGCACAAACCTGAGCAGTCTCCTCCATTGATAAGAGGGAGTGCCCAAAGGGTGTTCCCCTATGTTTTCATATCAATATTGCGCATATCCTGAATCAATAAAAAAGGAGAGTAACAATGAGCCACATCGTCTTCATCAGCTACAAATCCGAGGAGTATAAAGAAGCAGCATGGGTCAGAGACTGTTTGATCGAAAACGACATCTCTTGCTGGATGGCGCCGGATTCTATCCCCGGCGGAAGCAGCTATGCCGATGAGATCGAGAGCGCGATAGAAACCTGTCAGGTCTTTGTATTGGTTCTTTCTAAAATGGCACAAACGAGTCCTCATATCAAAAAAGAAATCGACAGAGCGCTGAATCTCGGAAAACCGATACTGCCGTTTTTCATAGAGAACTGTAATCTTAGGGATGCTTTCAACTATTACTTAACGGATGTTCAGCGGTATAACGCTTTTCAGGATAAGTCGCGTGAGCTCAAACGAATGATAGACAGGATACGCAGCTTGATCGGTTCCGGCGCGGAGGTGAAAACCGTCTCCCTCAGTCCTCGCCCGTCGCTTGATATCCAAATGAAGAGGATCAGGGCTTTTTCCTCCGGAGGAGATGAAACGACGGTTTTCACAATCAAAAAGCCGGAAGACGGGCAGACCGTATCCGTGAGCGTCAATTTTGAAAAAACGGCTCTCCGCGATAAGATACCGGAATATGCCGGCGTTTATTATGTGAAGCATCCTTCTGCTGATATTTCCGGCAACAGGAGTATTGTGTTTGAAGCCCGTTCGGAGGATCGGAGCATCGGGACGATTTGGTTAGAGATCAAGCCCGAAGGAAGAAAATGGATGCATGAGTCGATCGAAATAGAATTGACCCGGGATTTCACCGCGTATGAAATCGAGATCAGCGACTTTGAGTTTCCCGAAACGGCGCACTGTGTGGAAGAGATCACATTTGTTGTCAAGCCGGTTTCATTTACCGGGGATAAGCTCACCGGCAAGATGGATATCCGGGATATCAAGGTTGTATAATCCTCTCAAAAGATCGTGCCGCACAAACGCGGTGAAAAATGTTTTATGCAGGGAGTGTCGTCGGACACTCCCTGTTTTTTGCTGCGGGGAAAAGTCAAAAATCCGGTAAAAACTCCACCGAAAAGCATGAAACATCATGAAACAACAAAAAAAGCATGAGTAACTGAAAGATGAGCAAACTTGTGCAAATCTGTCGAAGGGTGTTTGTACAATATAGCTAAAAACGATTGACACTTTTAATATATATCCACAAATCGGAGATGAAATGAAAGAAATTGATTGATTTTGCTTGACTTTGATTGCTTGAATGGTATAATTCAAATATAGGAAAGCCGTGTGACGCGATAGGTGCGTTTTGGCGGCTGGCCACCGGCTTTATCGTTCAAAAATTGTTGCCTTAAAGGGGTGAAAAGCATGCTGACCGAGGAAAGATATCAACTGATCCTCCGGATATTAGACGACCGCAATGCCGTCACCGTAGCGGAGCTTTCCCAGCAGCTGAACATCTCCGAATCCACCATCCGCCGCGACCTGAACGCGCTCGCCGAGATGGGCAAGCTCAAGAAGGTGTTCGGCGGCGCGACCGCCCTGCAGCAGAGCTCCGGCGTCTATGAGACCAACGTCGCGAACCGCGCCTGCAGCATGAGCGAGGAGAAGACGGCGATCGCCCGCTATGCGGCAACGCTGATCAGCGACGATGATTTTGTTTTCATTGACGCGGGCACCACCACCCTGCGGCTGATCGACTTTCTCAGCAACAACAAGGCGACCTATGTGACTAACGGCATCACCCACGGTCAGAAGCTGATCCAGAAGGGGCTGGAGGCGTTCATCATCGGCGGCAGGATCAAGCCGCTGACCGAGGCTGTCATCGGCGCTTCGGGCGTCAAGAGCCTTCAGGGGCTGAATTTTACCAAGGCGTTTATGGGCACCAACGGCATCGACCTGACCGCGGGCTTCACGACGCCCGATATCGAAGAGGCAAGGCTCAAGGAGACCGCTGTGAACAACAGCTACCGCACCTTTGTTGTAGCCGATCACACCAAATTCCGGCAGGTGTGCGCGGTGACCTTTGCACCGTTAAAAGTCGGCAGTATCATCACCGATATCTGCCCTGATAATAAATTCTGTGAGAAAACAATCGTTAAGGAGGTCAACAAATGATTTATACCGTAACGCTCAGCCCGTCCATCGACTATATCGTGCATTTCGGCGCGCAAAGCATGCGATTCAACACGACGAACCGCACCGAAAGCGAAGAGTATTACTACGGCGGTAAGGGCATCAACGTGTCTCAGGTGCTCGCTCAGCTGGATCTGGACAGCACCGCGCTCGGCTTTATCGCGGGCTTTACCGGCGACGCGATCGAGAACGGCATCCGCAACAGCCGTATCCGTACCGATTTTATCCGTCTGAGCGAGGGCTTCACCCGTATCAATGTCAAAATCAAGGCAGGCGGCGAGACCGAGATCAACGGTCAGGGTCCCAATATTCCCCCCGAGGCGCTGGAGGCGCTGATGGGTAAGCTCGACAATCTCCGCGACGGTGATACGCTCGTGCTCGCGGGCAGCATCCCCAAGACCTGCCCCGACGATGTATATGAAAGAATGCTCGAACGCGTGCAGCACAAGAACATCATGTTTGCCGTCGACGCGACCCGCCAGCTGCTGGTCAATTCGCTGTCCAAGCATCCGTTCCTGATCAAGCCCAACCGTTTGGAGCTGACCGAGATCTTCCACAAGGAAGTGGAAACGCAGGACGACGTCATCAAATACGCCGGCAAGCTGCAGGAGATGGGCGCGCGCAACGTCATCGTTTCTCTCGGACGCAGGGGCGCGGTGCTGCTGGATGAAAACGGCGGCGTGCATACCTGCGGCACCCTCAAGCAGCCTGTCCTCAACACGGTCGGCGCGGGCGACTCGATGGTAGCGGGCTTTATCGCGGGCTACCAGAAGACCGGCGACTACGGCTATGCTCTCAAGCTCGGCAGCGCCTGCGGCAACGCGACCTCCTTCCTGCCCGGACTTGCCACCAGAGCGAAGATCGACGAGGTATTCGCACAGCTGAAATAATATATTGATTGTCATTGCGAGGCTCCTTAACTCGGGGTCCCCGAAAAGCCCCTGCTTTTTGGGGAGAGGACGAACGGCGACGCGAGGTCAAGGCATACCGACCGGATATGCCTACCGAGTATAGCCGATGAGGACGACGTGGCAATCTCAACCAAATAATAATCATAAATACCATTATAAATAAAGAAAGGAGAGTATTTATGCGTATTACAGATTTGCTGAAGCCGCAGGGTATCCAAGTGAACGCGAAGGTTTCAACAAAAAAAGAGGCGATCGACACGCTGGTAGCGCTGCACGACAAGTGCGGCAACCTCAAGGACGTCGCCGCTTACAAAGCCGGCATCCTGAAGCGTGAAGAGGAAGGCACCACCGCGATCGGAATGGAGGTAGCCATCCCGCATGCCAAGAGCCCTGCTGTCAAGGCTCCCGCTCTGGCGGCGATCACCGTAGCGGACGGCGTAGACTACGGCTCGCCCGAGGGAGATTTGAGCAAGCTGATCTTCATGATCGCTGCCACTATGGACGGCGACGTCCATCTGGATGTGCTGGCGCGCCTGATGCAGATGCTCATGTATGAGGATTTCACCGACAAGCTCAAGGCAGCCAAAACCTCCGAAGAGTTCCTCGCCATCATCGACAAACAGGAAACAGAGCAGTTCCCCGACGAGGTTTCCGACGCCGCTCCCGCGAAGAAGGACGGCTATCAGGTACTCGCCGTGACCGCCTGCCCGACCGGTATCGCGCACACCTACATGGCGGCTGAAGCGCTGCAGAAGGCGGGCGACAAGATGGGTATCTCCATCAAGGTCGAGACCAACGGCTCCGGCGGCGCAAAGAATGTTCTGACCGCCGAAGAGATCGCTAACTGCGACGGCATCATCATTGCGGCTGACAAGAACGTCGAGACAGCCCGCTTTGACGGCAAGCCCGTCTATTCCACCAAGGTCGCCGACGGCATCCATAAGCCCGAGGAGCTGATCAATAAGATCGTCAACAAAGAGGTCGCCGTGTTCCACAGCGACAAAAAGGCTGAGGCGAGCTCCGGCTCCGCCGACGGCGAGAGCTTCGGCAGAAAGCTTTATAAACACCTGATGAACGGCGTCAGCCATATGCTTCCGTTCGTCGTAGCGGGCGGTATCTTCATTGCGATCGCGTTCCTGATCGACGGCTTGGCGGGTGTTCCGCAGGACGGCAACTTCGGTACCGGTACGCCTGTCTCCGCGTGGTTCAAGACCATCGGCGGCGTTGCGTTCGGCTTTATGCTTCCGATCCTTTCCGGCTTTATCGCGATGTCGATCGCGGACCGACCCGGACTTCTGGTCGGTTTTGTCGGCGGCTCGCTCGCCGCTACCGGCGCCACCTTTGCCGCACCCGGCGGCGACGGCACTGCCGTATCCGGCTTTTTAGGCGCGCTGCTCGCCGGCTTCCTTTCCGGCTGGCTGCTGAAGATGCTGATGAAGGCATGCGATCACCTGCCCAAGGCGCTCGACGGCATCAAGCCCGTACTGATCTATCCGCTTTGCGGACTCGGGATCGTCGGCGTGATGATGTGCGCCGTCAATCCCATCGTCGGCTGGCTGAACGGCAAGCTGACCGAGGGCGTCACCGCAATGGCGCAGAATCCCACCCTGATCGTTCCCGCCTGCGCGCTGCTCGCCGGCATGATGGCGATCGATATGGGCGGTCCCTTCAACAAGGCTGCTTACGTTACCGCTACCGGTCTTTTGGCGTCCGGTGTGATGGGCGAGAATGAAGGCCCCTTCATGATCATGGCTGCCGTTATGATCGGCGGTATGGTTCCCCCGATCGCGATCGCGCTTTCTACCACCTTCTTCAGAAACAAGTGGACGGCTGAAGAGAGAAAGAACGGTCCCGTCAACTATATCATGGGTCTTTCCTTCATCACTGAGGGCGCTATCCCTTATGCGGCAGGTCATCCGTGGCCGGTTATCCCGGCTTGCATCGTGGGTTCTGCCTGCGCAGGCGCTCTGTCCGCTCTGTTTGGCTGTACCTTGATGGCGCCTCACGGCGGTATCTTCGTACTTCCCACCATCGGCAACTTCGGCATGTATTTCCTCGCGCTGCTGATCGGTTCCGTAGTCGGCGCGCTGGTTCTGTCCGTGCTCAAGAAGAAGGTCGAAGAATAATAAGATTATCTGTACACAGGAGAACGCTCTCCTTGTGCAGCTTAAGTATTTGCATAACCCAAAAGAAAAGGAGAAAAAGCTATGATATCCAAAAAAGTTACGCTCGTTAACGCGCAGGGCTTCCATATGCGCCCGGCTGACGACTTTGTCAAGGCAGTGAAAAAGTATTCCTGCAAGGTGACCATGACCCACAACGGCAAGCCCGTTAACCTGATGAACAAAATGTTCATTATCGCTTCGGCGATCAAGTGCGGTCAGGAGGTCGAGCTTACCTGCGACGGTCCCGACGAAGAGGCTGCAATGGCTGAGCTCGCCGGCATGATCGAAGCAGGCTTCGGCGAATAATCATTAAATGTCATTGCGAGGCTCCTGCTCAGCCGCGGCTATCGGATGGATGCACGGTGAAGTCGGCGCCTCGCAATATCTATTTTACAAAGAGGTGAATCATATGATGAAAGGTTTAGGCGCCCCCGAGGGCTACGGCATCGGCAGAGTGATGCTGATCAGCGAAAAGAATCTCTCGTATACGCCCAGAGAGATTGCCGACGTCGACGCGGAGCTGGAGCGTTTTCGCACCGCGGTCAAAAAATTCACGGAAGAAACGCTGGCACAGGCGCAGACCGTCCGCGAGACTGTAGGCGAAAAAGAGGCTAAGATCCTGGAAGGTCACATTTCCATCATCGACGACGACTTCATGCGCGGCGAGATCGAAAATCTGATCAGCGCTCACCAGTGCGCCGAGAGCGCTGTGGAGCAGATGTGCCAGATGTTTATCGACATGTTCATGGCTTCGGGCGATGAGCTGACCATGCAGCGTGCCGCCGACGTCAGGGACGTCCGCGACAGCATGCTGGCGATCCTGCTGGGCGTCAACGAGGTCAAGATCAGCGACGCCCCCGCCGGAACGGTGCTGGTGGTCAGAGAGCTGACGCCCTCCATGACGGCAGGCATCAAAAGGGATAATATCGTCGGCATCATCACCGAGACCGGCTCCCAGACCTCCCACTCCGCTATTCTGGCGCGGGCGATGGAGATCCCCGCCGTGCTGAGCGTACCGAACGCGCTGGCGCAGCTGAGCACCGGCGAGCAGGTTATCGTGGACGGCTTCACCGGCGACGTCGTGACCGCTCCTGCTCAGGAAGTGATCGACGAGTATACTTCAAAGCGCGATACCTATCTCAGAGAGAAGCGCGAGCTTGAGCTCTATCGCGGCAAGCCCACCGTATCCGCTTCGGGAGAGCACTATGAGCTGTGCTGCAATATCGGTTCTCCCAAGGACGCGAGCAAGGCGATGGAGAAGGACGGAGAGGGCGTAGGTCTCTTCCGGACCGAATTCCTCTTTATGGACCGCTCGTCGCTGCCTACCGAGGATGAGCAGTTCGACGCATACAAGACTGCGGCGATGGTGCTTAAGGGCAAGCCCCTGATCATCCGCACGCTGGATATCGGCGGCGACAAGGAGATCCCGTATCTCGGTCTTGAAAAAGAAGAGAATCCCTTCATGGGCTTCCGCGCGATCCGCTACTGTCTGAAGAACCGCGATATGTTCAAATCCCAGATCAAGGCGATCCTGCGCGCGTCCGCGTTCGGCGACGTCCGCATCATGTTCCCGCTGATCACCGCCGTGGAGGAGCTCAGAGAGGGCAGGGCGCTGGTAGAAGAGGCAAAATCCGACCTGCGTGCCTCCGGCATCGAGTTCAACGAGGATATCCCTGTCGGCGTGATGACCGAGACCTCCGCCTCCGGCGTGATCGCCGACCTGCTGGCGAAGGAAGCCGACTTCTTCTCGATCGGCACCAACGACCTGACGGGCTATACGATGGCGTGCGACCGCGGCAACTCCAACGTCGGCTATCTGTACTCTCCGTTCCAGCCGTCTGTTTTACGCCTGATCAAGAGCATCATCGAAAACGGCGTCAAGGCAGGCATTCCTGTCGGCATGTGCGGCGAGGCAGCCGCCAACCCGATGATGATCCCGCTTTTGATGAGCTTCGGGCTGACCGAGTTCTCGGTGTCCGCGGTATCCGTACTCAAGGTGCGCAAGAATATCGCGAAGTGGACCAAAGCCGAGGCGGACGAGGTCGCCGCCAAGGTCATGGCGATGAGCACCGAAAAGGAGATCACCGATTATCTGAAAACAGTTGTCTGACAACAGACAGAGATAAAGGCGCGGGAGCGATCCCGCGCCTTTATCTGCAGAAGGACCTATTGAGTCCCATCTGACGAGAGCGTCTCCTCGCTGTGGTAATGTCAACAACATAATATGGAAAGAATACTGACAAATTCCCCTCTGACGAGGGGGCAGCCGAACGAGACGTTTGAAAAAGACTGCTGTATAAATCGGCAGGGGAGAGATAACGAAACGTTATAATAATGTTGAAACGTTTGACTCAATACCGAGTGTAATGACATTTCTGTGACGGCTTGAGTCAAAAAACGGATCGGAACTGTCACGCTGCGTTATCTCTCCCCCGCGTTCAAAAAAACAGCCTCTTACCGGGATCCTGCCCGCTTGCCCCCTCGTCAGAGGGGGCTGGAAAAGCATCGTGCGCCCCGCGACACGCATGTCCTTCAGAGGGAGGCATGGAAGCGCTCTCATCCTTGTTCATGGACTTTTTCGACAAATTGCGGCGCGGGACATCCCCGCGCCTTATTTTGCACAAAATTATCATGTATATTTCTCTTTCTTTTTTGAAAGCTACAATGGACAACAAACGATGAATGTATTATACTGAAAAGTGTAAGAGCAATAACGATTGAAAGTGAAAAACTGACGACGAAAGGCGGATGCATATGGCTGATACCTACTACAGAGACGCGCTGAAGCTGGGACAGAAGGAAGTCCAGACCAGAAAGGCGAACGGCGAATCTCCGTTCCTGCCCGTGCTGGATGAGATCATCCCTGCGGATCAATCGACGACCACGGTGAACCTCGGTCTGGTGCAGATTCCGATAAGCCGGATCGTCGGTACCAAGACCGGAGGCCGTTCCTCCTCCTTTGCGGCGAATTTCATGCCCGTGTTCGAGGAAAACACCGAGTTCGCCGTGAAGTGGAAGCACCTGTGCGAGGCTCATCTGACCGAGGGCATCCACGATCCGATCAAGGCATATGAATACATGAACCGCTTCTATGTCCTCGAGGGCAACAAGCGCGTCAGCGTGCTGAAATTCTTCGGCGCGGATACCATCGAGGGCACAGTCACCCGCATCCTGCCCGAGCGCGACGGCAGCGAAGAAGTGGAGATTTATTACGAGTTCGTCGCCTTTTACAAATACAGCAAGATCAATTTTATCGAGTTCTCCAAGCGCGGCTGCTACGGCGAGCTGCTGACGCTGCTGGGAAAAGAAATGGACGAGGAATGGTCGCTCGACGAGCAGCGCACCTTTGCTTCGGCATACCATAAATTTGAGAAGGCGTATATGGCGAGCGGCGGCGGAAAGCTGCAGTCTACCATCGGCGACGCGATGCTGAGTTATTTACAGATTTATCCCTATCAGGAGCTGATCAGCGCCGATCCCGCCGATATCAAAAAGAACCTGAGCAAAATGTGGGAGGACGTCAAGCTCAACGACGCCGACGAGCCGATCGAGCTGAAAACAGAGCCGCCCGAAGAAAAAAAGCCCGGTATGATCTCGCGCGTGCTGGCGTCCGCCGATCCGAATGTCCTGCAGGTCGCCTTCATCTATGACGGCACGCCTGCCAAATCCGGCTGGGTGCATGAGCATGAAGAGGGCAGGCTGTATGTACAGCACAAATTTGAGGATAAGATCGACACGATGACCTATCCCAACGCGCTTGACGACGACCCGTACGAGGTCATCGTCAAGGCGATCGAGGACGGCTGCAGGGTGATTTTCACGATCTCGCCGCGTCTGGTGCAGGCGAGCGTGAAGGCGGCGGTGGAGCATCCCGAGGTAATGATCCTGAACTGCTCCTTAAATCTGAGCCACCGCTACATCCTGACCTATTACGCGCGGATGTATGAGGCAAAATTCATCCTCGGCGCGGTAGCGGGCTCCTTATCCGACAGCGGCAAGCTCGGCTACGTGTGCGACTATCCGATCTACGGTCAGATCGCGGGCATCAACGCCTTCGCGCTGGGCGCTCAGCTCACCAATCCCCGCGCGCACGTCTATCTGGAGTGGTCGTCCGTTAAGGGCGCCGACGAAGCCGCTAAGGCGCTCGCAGAGCAGGATATCCACTATATCTCTTCGCAGGATACCGCAAAATTCCTGGAGGATGACCGCGATACCTACGGGCTTTCGTATGTGAACGGCGAGCATAAAAAGGTGCTGGTGGATTCGGTCTGGTGCTGGGGCAAGTATTATGAAGAGATCATCAGCCGCTATTTTGACAAGTCGCTGCAGGCGGAGTATGACAAGAGCGATAAGGCGCTGAACTATTACTGGGGCATGACCGCGGGCGTGGTCGACGTATGGTGCAGCGAGTCGCTCGGCGCTCCCACACGCCGGCTGGTGGATTTCCTCAAGGAAAGCATCTGTCAGAATATCTGTATCCCGTTTTTGACGCCGCTGACGACACAGTCCGGCGAGGTGATAGGGGAGGATCAGAAATCCCTGACCCTCGATCAGATCATCAACATGGATTATCTGGTGGATAACGTCATCGGCGAGATCCCGAAGTATGACGACTTAAGTCCGATGGGCAAGGCGACGGTCGATACCGCCGGCGTCGAAAAGGCTCAGAACGATATCGTCAAAGAGGCACAGAAGAAAGCCGGTGACGCGTCATGAGGTTCTTAGCGGTCGCGGATGAGGAGTCAAAATTCCTGTATGATTACTACCGGCCCGGCAAGCTCGACGGCTTTGACCTGATCATCGCCTGCGGCGATCTGAGCGTCGAATATCTGGAATTCCTCGTCACGATGGCGGACTGTCCGCTGGTGTATATTCACGGCAATCACGACGAGAACCATAAGCGTGTCCCGACCGGCTGCATCTGTGTCGAGGATAAGCTCGTCGAGGTCAACGGACTGCGCATCATCGGGTTTGGCGGCTCGTATAAGTACCGCGACGGAAAGTATATGTACACCGAAAAACAGATGGAGTACCGCATCCGCAAAAAGTGGCTGTCGCTCAAAAGGCACGGCGGGGTAGATATCCTCGTGACTCACGCTCCCGCGCGCCATCTCAACGATATGGAGACCGTCCCGCATAGGGGCTTTGAGTGCTTCAACACGCTGCTCGATAAGTACAAGCCGAGGCTTTTCGTCCACGGTCATGTGCATCGCTCGTATAATCACCGCATCCCGCAGCAATGTGTGCGCGGCGGGACGACGGTCGTGAATGCGTTCGACCACTGCGTCATCGAATTGGATTAGCTTTTTTGCGAAATTTGTCGGATACGGTCGTTGGAAAAAACAGATCTTAGCCTGACAGTAGTAATCCGAACCTGCTGAAAATGGCAATATTTCGGCAATTTACGGCTTGTCAAGCTTGGCAGGCGCCAGCCTGCCGGCGCTCTCCGCACCGCAACTTGCTCAAAATCCTGTCCATTTTCAGTCCTTCGGAGTTTTGCCGGAGCAGATTTTCGTCCGATCGCGGCAAAACCACAGCGAACCCTGACGGGTTCGCGAGGATTTTAACAAAGAGCGGGCGGAAATATGCCCGTCAAAACCACGGTTCGGATTATTACT
>JAFRBX010000039.1 GCA_017404665.1 Ruminococcus sp. | reverse complement strand
GTAAGCGTAAAATAATATACACCATAAATAGACACAGCCCACTTTTTGAGTGGGCTGTAAGTATATCGTGATCTATTTTTTAGCTGAATATCAACGGAGCTTTGCCGTGTTGCAAATCCTCAAATATCTGCTGTAATGCTTCTTGCGGATTCAACCGGTTTGCTTTAGCGGTTTCTATGATCGAGTAGATGATCGCCGAAGCCTGAGCTCCGTTGGGCGTGTTGAAGAACAGCCAGTTTTTCCTGCCGATCACGAACGGTTTTACTGCTTGCTCGGCCAAATTGTTTGTCAGCTCTATTTGCGGATCCTTTAAGAAAGTTACCAAAGTATCCTTCTGCTGCAGCGCATAGTTTATCGCTTTACCGGTTAGGCTTTTGGGCAAAGTTATCCCTTGGTGCTGTTCACAGAAATCAAAGAATTCTTTTACCTTATCGGCAGATTTCTCTTTCCGTATTTCTGCGAGCTTTTCAAGTGAGTATCTTTTATCTTTTTCCTTCGGCTTTTCAAGGGAGAATATCTTTTCAATTCTCAAAAAAGCCTGTCCCGCGACTGTGCTGTAATCTGTTTTGTTTTCCTGGATATCCAGCGCGTTTTTGAAATATCTCCTCAAATGCGCCCAGCACCCGCAACGTTCGGCGTTTTCAGCCTTGTCATAGCCTGCCCAGCCGTCGCAATGCAGATATCCCGAAAAGCCCTGCAGAAACTTTTTAGCAAAATCTCCGCTTCTGCCGACTTCATACTTGTACAGCACGATCTGTCTGTCAGCATATCTTCCGGTTCTGTATACCCACATATACGATTTAGCTGTCGGCGCTCTTCCGGCCTCATGAAGTACTTCTAAGGTCGTTTCATCGGCGTGGATATACCGAGCACAAACAAGCTGTCGCTGTAAATCTTCATACAGCGGCTTCAGCAGATTGGCTCCCTTGATCATCCAGTTTGCCATCGTCTGACGGCTCAGATGAACGCCCATCCGCTTAAAATCCTGCTCTTGGCGGTATAAAGGCATTGCGTTACAAAACTTTTGGATCATGATGTGCGAGAGAAGGCTCGGAGAAGCGAGACTTTTCTCAATCAATGCAGGAGTACCCTCTGCCGTCTTGAAATTTGACTCTGTTCCGTTTTGATCACAGTTCTGACAAACGTATACGGCTTTCTTATGCTTCACAACGCTGAGCTTGGCAGGAGTAAACTTCAATTCTGTGCGAACCTCATACCTCATAAAGGTCATTTCTGCTCCGCACTTCTCACAAGTCTTTTCTTCCTCCGGGATATCGTAGACGACTTCTTCTACAGGGAGATCGCCATAAATCTCATCCTGAGTTCTCTTCTTGGACTTCTTTCTCTTGTAGGTGATTTCTTCTATCTGAGGCTCGGGAGCGATCGGCTGACGTTCAGCCTCAGCTTCATTGAAAAGATTGAGCTGACCGTATTCCTCAGCGATTTTCTCTGATGATTCGCCGAATACTTTCTTCTTGCTGAGCTTGAGCTGTTCCAAAAGATAATTGTAGTTGACGCTCATCTCTTTGAACTGCATTCTTAATTCCTGCAGCTCGGATTGTGCTTTCTTCTGCTGCTCGCCAAGGTTTTTTACCTGCTTTTTCAGAGCGGAATTCTGAGCGAGAAGTTCTTCGTATGTGGGCATATTCTTCAAGAAAATCACGCTCCAAAATCAGGTTTTTTACTATCATTATTATACCATAAAAACCGCTTAAAATCAAGAAAAACGCCCATTTTATCGGACGTTTTCCAGTGAATTATACTTGTGGATTTCTTCGATTTTCAGACCGTGTAAAAGCCATGAAAGTTCCTCTTTTGTAACGCTGTATTTCTTTGAGGAGATTCCTTGAGGAAACCGGAACTTACCGTGTTCGATCCGCTTATACAAAAGGCAGAATCCGTCCCTGTCCCAGTAAAGAAGCTTTATCTTGTCGCAGTGCCGATTATGAAATACAAACATGGCGTCGTCAAACTGACTGAGCTGAAAACATTGTTCAACGATTGAAGAAAGTCCGTCAATGCTTTTTCTCATATCCACATTTGCCGACGAGATGAATATCTTGTTGGGCTGTGCGATCAGCATTGGTCATCACCGCCTACTACAAGTTCACAGAAACTAACTTCATCACCAACCTGATAATCTTTAACACGATCAAGCCAGTATCTTAACGTACTTCTCTTGACGCCGGTCTTGCGACAAAACTCCCTTTGTCCCAAACCGCTTTCCTGATACTCTTTCACTAACTGCGTTCCGTGGTTTTCAATCATTTTTGTCCCTCCTCAGGCTTTTCTTAAATCATAGCCTAAAGTGGGCACCTTGTATATATGTATACTATTTTACGCTTACGATGAATCGGGCGACTTCGGTCCCTATGAACCACATTCGCCGTACTATCAGGTTGCGATGGTGCTGCATGATCAAAGTGTTGACATTACCGAAGCAGTAGACGCGATGGATGCACATCTGAAGTACCTCGGCTATCCGTTCCACGCGATCCATACCGGTCCGCTGATTCGCCGAGAATCTGTGTATGCCAATGATTTGACCGAGGATCGCAAGCGATTATTCAATGCGCTGTTTCATTTTACACGGCGCTTGGATATCAAATATCTCTGCCCGAAGATCAAGAAAAGCGACTGCAGCGATGTGATCGACATGACCGGTAAGTTGTCAAAAGCAATTCGCAACAGTTTGTCTGAGCATAATGATTTCTGGAACGGTTTCGATAAAGTGATCGTTTATTATGACAACGGACAAGTAGAGTTGACAAAGATTCTGTCATCCGTTTTCAATACTTATTTCACAAATGAGTATTAAGATGTAACGCTTTTGGTTATAAAAGAATAGGTCTTATACGTTCATAAAGAACTAAGAATTGACCAGTAGGGTAATTCTATTACTATGATAATTCGGGGTTACAGGATAATAGTTATGCTACGTGTATTATGCTTCATCCCAGAATAAATCGTCCAGTGTTTTTCCGAGTGCGTGGCAAATCGCAATACACAGTTTGATTGTCGGGTTATAATCCCCTTTTTCGATAGCATTAATAGTTTGTCGGCTGACACCTACTTTGTCGGCAAGCTGTTGCTGAGAAAGATCAAGTGCGGCACGGGCACTTTTCAATTTCAGATTTTTCATTCCGAATCACCTGCTTTTTTGCTGTGAAGATGTTTGACCAGAGCAACTGTTCCCATTACTGCAAAACAAATAGAAGCAACTGCGATAACTGTGAACTTTGAAATCTGCCCATTGTGAAATAATGGCATACCTTTCAAATAGAAACAAAATGATATTAAGCATCCCACTGAAACCAAATATAATAAAAGTATCATTATTATAGGCTTTTCTTTCATAGTGAAAGCTGCATCCTTAATAACGCTGATACAGATAAACACAGTAAAGGACACCATAATCCCCGAAAACATTTGAAATTCAACGGCAGCCCACCTTATGTCTAAAATATTCAGACAGCCACACAACCAACAATATGACACTAAAACAATGAAAGATGTTTTATATGCGGCGTTTTGAGCCGTCAACTGACGCTCATCATAGTTTTTCCGTTCGTTTTTCTTTATAACGAACCCCGTAATAAGCAGAATAATAACGGAAACGCCAAACATCACCAATTTAATATAACTCATAAGAAACTCCTTAACTAAAAATATTTTGATAGCTATCATTACAATAGCTATCATTACAAAAGCATTGTATCATATCGTTTTCGGAATGTCAAGTATAATTTACATATAGTCATAAATATTTTATTTTATAGCAAAAGCACTTATAGAATAGCTCTATCAAAAAACCGACAAGTTGGACATTACCCACCTGACGGCTCTGGCACAGCTTCGCAAGGTTCCGAAGGTGCCGCAACCTCGGAGAGCGCACGCCTGCTTTAGCAGTACCACCGCCAATTTTATGGGTGGTGAGTAAGTGCGCCCTTCGGGATAAAAAAGAAACGCTCCGATCACTCGAAGCGCAATAATCATCTCCTGTTCTTTATAAACTGCTTTTCGGTTTGCCACAAATGAGTCGCAGTCACTTATGTATTAGGTAGTAGAAACTACCCTTTACATAGTAACTCTTGATTTTTGATTGAGCCCGATACGCCATCATTCTCATCATCACGGGAGAGTCGGCAGTAAAGGGCTGTTATTTTGTCTTTATCTGACTGTTTACTCATAATACTCCTTTCCACAGTCGGATATGTCTTTGTAGGATAGTCCTATTATAACATATCCGACCGCCAAATTCAATACTTTAAAGCACTAAATCGAACCTTTTTCTACAAGGCTTTCGATTCTCTGTAGAATTGTTTTGTCAGCGTTCTGATCAAAGTGCGTTCTAACAACGTAGGTTGTGTTGTCGATGTCCTGTGTATATCGCAAAGGTTCAACGAACTGTTCGTACTTAAAGTAGTTCATTCGTTGCTCTGCTGTCATCTTGCTTAGCATATCGTTGTAGTCGGTGATCATTGCTTCGAGTGCGTCGCCTAAAGGAGTTCGCATATCAATGATTTTGCCGTTATCATCAGTGTAATACATAAACTGTCACCTTCCTTTCGTAATTTGGATTTTCTGTAACGGGTCTTAGGGTGTCCCTAACAAGGCTGAAATTCCGATAGGGATTTCTCAGCAACAACCGTTTGTGGATACAAACGGTCTGCTTGCTGAGAAAGACCGTTGGAATCCAGCAAGCACTGGTTGTGGACACAAACAGTATGCTTGCTGAGATGAAACATCGGAATTTTAGCAGCACCGTTCGACTCCTGTGGGAGTACGAATGGTATGCTTGCTAAGATTACGCATTGTTGAACATCATATAAATATAACCGTCAACATAACTGTCATCCTAAACTGTCACTATGGTTGTCTGAGATTAAAAATCTCTATGATTCTTCTTCGGTTAGTCCGTCGGAAACGTACCATAATACCGTCACGATTCTTCAAACGATACCAATATTTGTTGAGTAATTTGGTTACCGTGTTCGGCGGTGTTACGGTGTCGTTCATTTCGGCAAGTAGGTCGGTAGCCGTGCCGAGCCAGTGAGATTTGTCTGCCATAAATCTCCTTAACTTTCCGAAAAAAGGGTGTTCTTCGGTCAGAATCGGGTAGCCTTCACGCAGAGGTTTTTCCAGAGCCGCAGCTACTACTTCGTCTGCTTTTGACATAACTTCTCCTTTCCGCCACTATTACTAGTGACTATTCTGTGGTAGGTTTGCCGCTTTACCCAAATGTCGTTCCTGCGTCGGAGTTTCACCGACACGTTGTATCGCTCGCTTGCGGTCATCGCAATATCATATCCCATTCGGACGGTCATTCAGTTGTATTTAGACACGACAAAAAGCCAAGTCACACAAGGCTCTTTCCTCAACTCAAAAAGGGTAAACTACCCCCTTGGTTGAGGAGCCTCATGTAACTTGACTTTAAATTTTCTGATTCACTTTTGAAAACTTAAAGCGCTTATTTGTACTGCCGTTCACTAAAATAAGCTAAATTCAAACGATAAAAAAACAGAACGGAGTCGGCACTTCTTTCAGCGTACCGAAGCCCTTTTAGCGCATCTTTGGCTTTGCGCTGCCCGCAGGTGATGTTCCTGCGCCCGTCAGCTCTTTCTACTCATAAGTTCATCACTATTCAGTTGTAATCACACGAACTGCGAGCAGTTTCGTGTACAGTTAATATTATAGCAAACATTCGTTTGAATGTCAAGCTGTAAAGAAAAACGTTCTGTAATATGCGACATTATGATTGATGTCACATCTAATCAAGCAGTGCGTTTTTACTCCTACCCGTAAAAACACGCTTTTTAGGGACACCCTAATACCAGTAAAACGCAGTTGCCAATATATCGGTTTCGTGGTAAAATTGATTTGAGTTAAGACGCTATTAGGATTGTTGGGAGTGGATTAAATGGATAATATTAAAAAATTTGAAAATCAACCTATCCGCACAGCTTGGGACGAAGAAAAAGAGGAATGGTATTTTTCGGTTTCGGATGTCCAACACCGCCGCCTATCTGGAAACACCGATCCATGAGGACATGACGCTGTACGCGGTATGGTATAAGGTCATCGACCGTATCGAGGTCGAGGCGGATCCGCCTATTGCCGGCGACGTGATCGGTACAGAGCGGTATGAAACAGAGGACTTTTCCTTCAGTTACCAGTCGCCGCGTCCCAAGGTGCGCTCGCTGAGCGAAGGTGTCAGGATCAAGAAAAGCACATGGTCCGGTGTCGGTCCCTCCGCGTTCTGGCTTGAGAATCCCAACGACGTTGAGTCAACCTTCAAGGGTACTTTTGAACTCGGTAAAGAATACGGAGTTGTGATGGATACGGAGCCGATTTTCGGGTATGAGTTTGCGGAAAATGCTTCCATATATTTTAACGGTAAGCCTTTGGATAGGGCGCATTACTCCCATCGTGCACTATACGTCATTGCCGCTCCGATCCTTTGCGCGGAGCGCCTGCTCGGCGACGCGGACGGCAGCGGCGGGATCGGAGCCTTGGACGCGACTTATATACAGCGCTATGCTGCCGGTATCGCAACGCCGTATACAAAAGCGGAGCTGATGCGGGGCGACGTCGACGACAGCGGGGATCTGGAGCTGTTCGATGTGTCTTGTATCCAGCGGTATCTTGCACAGATGAAAACAGATTATCCCATCGGACAACCTGCAGCATAAAGCAAAGGAACGCAAGAAAGATACGCGGATATATTTATTAACGACCGGATTAAGGAGAACGCTGAATGGATACGCTGCTGATGGTTTTTGATATTCTGGGTACGCTCGCCTTTGCCGTATCCGGCGCAATCGTGGGAGTAAGGCGGAGGATGGACATCTTCGGCGTTACCGTGCTGGCGATCGTGACCGCGACGGGCGGAGGAATTTTGCGGGATCTGATGATCGGCAGCCTGCCGCCCCAGGCGCTGCTGCACCCGAGATATGTCGCGATAGCCGCGGGCGCCGGGCTGATATGCTTTTTGGTGATGTGTTTTCATCCCCATCCTGCACAAAAGGCCGCCGCGGCATACGATATGGTCATGTTCTGCTTTGATACGCTGGGCGTCGCGGCGTTCACCGCCGACGGCGTTGCCGTTGCGATAGACGCGGGCTTCGGGAACAATGTATTCCTTATGGTGCTTCTGGGTGTGATCACCGGCGTCGGAGGCGGTGTGATCCGCGATGTCCTGTCGAGCCGTGTCCCGCAGGTGTTTCAAAAGCATGTGTACGCGCTGGCGTCGATCATCGGCGCCGTGATCATGGGCGTGATGGTCAGCTGCGGCATAAAAGAGCAGATCGGTATCATCTGCGGGTTTGCGGTGATCGTGCTGCTCAGAGTTCTCGCGGCGCGCTTTCGCTGGAATCTGCCCAGAGTGGGGAAGGCTAAGCTGCCCGAGAAAGCCGCTGAACAGGAGACAGACAGGGAAGATAGCGATCATTCTGAAAACTAAGGCGGGATACACACCCGGATGATACATCCCGTCACCCCGAGCGTATCATATCCTTTGCTGCATTTAATCATCAATATCACAACACAAAACGCTCTGTCTGCCGGATATGCAGTCCGACGGGCAGAGCGTTCATCATTTTGAATGGGTATTGCGAGGTTTTGCGGCGCGGCGATCTCATACTATGTATCGACCGCATTCATTCTCTTTCGCCATTTGCGAATGCAGCGTAGATCTCCTCCGGTATCATCGGGGAGCAGATCTCTTGATACAGCGCCTCGTCAATCGTGAAGGAGTCGGCGTATTCGTCGCCTGCCTCTTTGAGCGCTTTCAGCCGCGGCTGCACGAAATTTGCCGCCTGCGGGATGTTGAACATCGGGCTTTCGGGTACGGTAATCACCGTGCTGTTGACGGGGAATTTCAGCAAAAACTGCTTGACCGCGCCCTCGAAGTTGTGCTTTGCGTTCGGATAGCCGCAGCCGCAGATCATCACATACCGCAGCGCGGACAGATCGCGGTAGGTACTGTGACCGTACCTGCCGTCCTCGTCACGCGACATTTTCCATGAGGACAGCGGCATCAGCCGGTCGACCAGATTTTTCAGCGGCGCGGGCATTCCGTAGGCATATAACAGAAAGTTGAAGATCACGACGTCGGACGTGACAAATCGGTCGATGATCGCCGTCATATCGTCGTCGAGGATACACACGCCGCCGTTGTGCTTGCATTGAAAACAGCCGGTGCAGAATTCGATGTGCCGATCGATCACGTCGATGACCGTGACCTCGTTTTCACAGGCGCTGTTCATGCCGTCGACAAACGCGCGGGTCATGTGCATGGTGTCGCTTTTGTCCTTTTTGGGACTGCCGTTAAGTACGAGTATCTTCATGTCTGTAGGGATAAGGTTGTGTTGTCAGGGATGCGTCAATTGCTGTGTGACCGATTACCGGGAATCACACTCCGCCGAATGCGGCGGTTTGCTTGATACACGATCGGTTTATCTTGTTTTCAGAACAGTGTGTGTTTACCGGTTGACTGGCGATAGATCATCATCGCGTCGTTCGCCTGTACATATCCGTTGCCGTTGGCGTCGGCGCACTTCTTCGCATAATCATCTGTGAATGTGTACGTATTCGTCGAACTGCGATACGCAAGCATTGCATCGTTCGCCTGTACGGAGCCGTTCATGTTGGCGTCCCCCTTGGGGCAGATCTTGACGTCTTGAGTGGTATCGGCACTGACAGTGATGTTATACACACGGGATACATGATTCACCTTGTCGACGTTCAGCTTATATTCACCGGCGGGAACGTTCTCGATAGAATAAGAGGTTTTGCCGTTTGCGTAACCGATAACGTGGTTGGATAAATCGGACAGCGTTACGGTGGTATCGTTATTATTTTCGATATAGCTTGTGATAGAACCGCTGACGGTAAAGCCGGTCTCAACCGGAGCCTCTGAGCCGATATGATGGTATTCGGGACCGTCGATCCAATAGCGGTAGTTGTCAGTGACGACCTCGTGCATGGTATCGTTGAGATCGTTAATGTTCAATTCCGGCTCAAGAGCGCCGTAATGGTACTGCTCGCCGCCCAGCGTGATGATATCGTCATCTGTGAAGCGATAGACCTTGCGATAGGTGCCATAGTACCGGTTGCCGCTGTTATCGGTATAGACGTCATATTCGCCGCGGTTGACCTCGCCCTTGACGAGATAATCGAGCGGCTGCTCGCTCAGTACGACATGGAAACCGTTCGCTTCCAGATAATCATCTAATTCGTCGTATCTGCCATAGACCTCGTCAAAAGAGTCATCCTCAAACCAGCACCCTACCTGTTCGTTGTACTCGAGCTTCATGAGCGTATACCATGTGACGTACTCGCCGTCACTCACATAATGATCCGATCTGCTGTAGGCGTAAACCGCCCCGGGCTCGTCGTCCTTTTTCAGCTCATAAGCGCTTGACATATAGCTGTCCGGGGAGTAGTATCTGTTGCCGAACCGGATCGATACCGGCTTGTTGACCGTTTGGATATCATAGTAGAAGTCGCCGGTATCGTTTTCCAGATTCTCATAGCTCTCGCTAACATACTCGTAATCATCATCATACGCGTCGCCCAGAATATAGTAGGCTTCCTCGTCGGGATCATAGTGGACGCGGAACATGATGACGCCCAGCGCAACGTCGTTCTGCGAATAGTAGCCGACCTCGGCAAATCGTTCACCGGGTTCCGAACGGCGCTTCAGGACATATCTGGTCGAAAACCAACCGTCGGGATCGCTGAAATCGTCGGAATCCCATACTCTGAGCTCCTGCTTCTCTTCGACCTCTTCGGTGACGACATGATAGCCTTCCTGCTCCATGGCTTCCTTGGAATAAAAGCGCGATGTGAAGGAGGTATCCTCCCGATAGATAGCCTCGTCCTCGCTCCAATTCACCTTATAGATCGTATAGCCGGAGGGATCGTCTTCATCGTCATCCCAGCGGACAGTGCCGGCATATACCGCGTCGGGTTCGCCGTCCTTGACGATCTTGACCGCTTCGATGCCGCGGTTCTCGTAGCTCCACGTGGTGGTATACTCGATCGGGGTAGGAGCATCACCGTAAACATAGTCGTATTCCGCTTCGAACTCGGCTTTGGTGTAGCGCCTGCCGCTGAAGAAACTATCTCTGAAGCTGTAGTCGAGCACCCATAAGCCGAGCTCCTCGGAATAGAGATAGCGCGAAACGTAATAGACGCCGTCTTCCTCGTCATTCACTGCGTACACGCCGTCGGGATCGGTTTTGGATATCACCTGTTTGCCTCGCACGCGTTCTTTGTCGGGATTGTCCACGATCACAGCGTTGACGGTATCGGCTTGTTCAACGACGATCTGCTCGCTTTTGACTTCGGGAACCGTTTTGCTGCCGATGGTGATCGCTCCGCCCTGCGCAGGGGTGATCCCGGTGCCGCTCAGGCTGACGACGGGGCAGTAAGCATTTTCCTCCTCGGTTTCCGTGTCCAAGGAGGAATAGAGATGGACAGTGACGGAGTCGGCGATATCGAGAGCCATCAGTCTGTCGCTGCCGGTGGCAAACATCCTGATCGCATTCTCGTTGTGTTTGTTTTCATTGACGGTCAGCGTACCGGTACCGATGATCGAAAGGCTCGTGTTGTGGAATGCAAAATAATCATATACATTGATGATACCGAATGCGCAGTCTCCGACGACGTTCAGCTTGAAGTCGTTACCCATGTACCAGATAAACAGATTGTCGTCCGATGCCTGAACATTATCGATCGTCAGCGTATTGGTCGACTGATCGTAGGTCATGCCCTCGATGGCGTCGTTGCTGACGACCACACGCCCCTCATCATAATCATAGTTGACGACATAGGTGTCGTTAAAGGTTGTATCGCTGTAAATGCCGCACCGCGCACCGCCGTAAAGGGAGGTTTTCTGCGCAGGACCGCTCGTTGGATCAGCCGCAAACGCGCTGACGGTGAGCAGGGACAGCAGCAGCGCTGCCGTGACCAGCAGAGAAATGAGTTTTTTCATGATCGAATCTCCTTATTATTTTAATGTCATTGCGAAGCCCCCTTTCGGGGCTGTGGCAATCTCAACCAATTAAAATGCTATAAATACTTCGCAGCTCAAACAATTGTGTTCGAAGGCTTAGGCTGACAAGCCCAACCTAAGCTGTACGGGGGTAAAGCGTTTGGCGGGCACTTTAGTTGCAGATTGTTAATTTATATTCTATCATAGATGTTCTGAGCACGCAATACAAAATCTTCGTCGGATATTTGGTGATTTTGCACATGTGACGGTATGGGCTTTGCACACAAAAACGCCGCACGGCGGGCGCGCGGCGTCAAATGATTAAATTGTCACTGCGCAACCCCCTTTGGGGCTGTGACAATCCCGACCGTTTTTTCAGCGGACCATCCTGCCGCCCCATTCGACGGCGGTAAAGCCGCTCCTTTGAGCGGAGGTCAGCTCCTGCGCGGGGATATCGACCGCTTCATCGGATGCGTACCATGCCATGAACACGCGGATGACCGTGTCGGGCTGCGGGGTGATATGCAGCTTTGCTGCTTCGGTATAAGCGTCAGTCTGGAACGTGATCACGTTGTAAGGATTCCGCTCCATGAAGCCCAGCCAGAACCCGGTGAAATCGGCGATCTCGCTCTCGCTGAGCCCCAGCACGGCGAGCTTCTCTTGGAGGAAGCTTTCTGTATCCTCACCCCTGACGCAGAAGCCCTTTGACAAATCATAGTCGGCGTTGAGCCTTGCCTCCCAGAAGAGGTAGGGATAGGTCCTGCCGCTGTCGTCCGTCAGCGTGCCGTCGGGCGCGGCGGTAACCGTCCAGCCATTCTCATACGCGGGATAAGAGGTCAGCCATTCACCGTTAAGATCAAGTGTCACATTGACCTGCGTTTCCTGTTCGGGATACAGGTAGATGACGGGCTTGTAGTCGACGTCCGGATCGGGTACGAAGTCGGATTCGTCGATGGTCAGCAGATCGCCTTCGATCCGGTCGTAATCATCCGCATAAGTATTATTGAAAGTACAGGTTACATGATCGCCAACGCACCAGTGGTCGGAAATACTGCCGTTGATCCTGTACATGACGGGCAGCGGGAGATACGGCACCGCGAAGAAGTGATCCATACAGATTCTGGTGATAATAAGGTCTTGAGAGCCCTCTCCTTCATATGGTGACATAGTGCTTCTGTCGCCCCATATATAGACCGGCTGACTGATATTCAGCTGCTGATCCAGATCGATCAGCCAGCGCTGCAGATGCGTCACGTCGATAACGTCTGCCGTGCCGTTTTCATCGGCGTCGGCGGCGCTTTCATCGAATTCAAACGGTATCGCGATGCCCGCCAGATGCCTTTGCAGAAAGGTCGCGTCGATGACGTCTACATTCTGATCGCCGTCGACGTCGCCCACAAGGCGCGGCGGCGTATACGTTCTTGCCTGTGCCGGCAGCGCCGCGCAGCATAACAGGATCCCCAGAATGACGGTAAGGGATAAGATTCTTTTCAGCACGATGATTCCTCCTTGCTTTTCTCGCTTGATCCTCTGAACCATATACAATTCAGCTGCCCGAAAGGTTCATTTTATCCGAAAGATAATCTGCGATTCTATTTTACCATATGGAGGGAGGATTTTCAATACTCCGTGTTGATTTTTCCGTGCATCCCGTATATAATATTACCATAATAAAAGGAGCGAAGAGCATGACGGATTATCCCGGGTTAGTGATCGTGAAAGGCGAGGGCGTCGCGGATGACGCGGCGCTCGCGCTGTCAAAGCATCTCGGCGCCCCGCTGTCCGATTCTCCGGGCGAGGGGCTGACGCTGATGCTCGAACAGGACGGGCTGTCGCTCGTCGGTTACGGGCTGCGCTTTCAGGGCGATTTCACACAGATGCTGCGCCGCATCTCCGGCGGCAGACTCAGCCATGAAATGCTCGTGAGGATCGTGAAAACGAGAAGCGAACGCCCCATAGCGTTCGACGCCGCCGCGGGGATGGGGGAGGACGCGCTCCTGCTCGCCGCCGCGGGCTATACGGTGTATCTGTTCGAACAGGACGCGGTCATCGCAGCGCTGCTCCGTGACGCGATACACCGAGCGAAGCGGCGCTCCGACCTCAAAGAGATCGTCGGCAGGATGATATTAACGGAGGGCAACAGCATTGAACTGATGCAGACCGTCCCCGAACAGCCCGAGATCATCTATCTCGATCCGATGTTTCCCGCAAGGAGAAAAAGCGGGCTGATCAATAAAAAACTGCAACTGATCCAAAAGCTGGAGCAGCCTTGCGCGCAGGAGCAAGAGCTGCTCGAAGCGGCGCTGGCGCTCCACCCCAAAAAGATTGTCATCAAGCGTCCGCTCAACGGCGTATATCTCGCCGGCAGAAAGCCTTCCTATACCGTCAAGGGCAAGGCGATCCGCTACGATGTGATCGTTTTATAAAATGAGGAGATAACAATGGACTATCAACCGATCGCGACGATACATAACGACTTTCCGACCAAGTTCGGACTGCCGCGCCAGAGCGGGATGTCGGAGCATCTGATCTCACAGATCGTGATGGAAGAGCCCTACCGCAGCGCCGAGGCGTTCCGCGGGATCGAAGCTTTCGAATATTTGTGGCTGATCTGGGCGTTCGAGCCGATGGGCAAGCGCTCTTGGTCGCCGACCGTCCGACCGCCGAAGCTCGGGGGCAACAAGCGCATGGGCGTGTTTGCGACTCGTTCGCCCAACCGTCCGAACCCGATCGGACTCACGCGGGTAAAGCTGGTGAAGGTCGAACTGAGCACCCCGCGCGGTCCGGTGCTGACGGTCGCGGGAGCCGATCTGATGGACGGCACGGCGATCCTCGATATCAAGCCGTATCTGCCTTATGCGGACAGCGTTCCCGACGCGGCGGCGGGAGATTACGGTCCGCGTCATCAAAAGCTGCTGGATGTACAGATCCCTGATAGCGTCGCCGCTCTGTTCTGTGAAGAGCAGCTCTTGGCGCTCAAAGAGGCGCTCGCCTATGATCCCCGTCCGGGTTATCAGAGCGACCCGCAGCGCGTCTACGGCTTTGCCTACGGCGGCTATGACGTTCATTTCCGCGTGGAAGGCGATGTTGCAGAAGTGCTGGAGGCGGTACCACTGACGTAACGATATTTTGATGTCTTGCAAAAAGCAGCAAGATATATAATGCTATATTTTTTTATAGAGAAAAGCGAAAGGAGAAGGGGGATGTATTATCTGATTCAGCAGTCGCTGACGGCGGCGGATTTTGCACAGATCAAAGCGTCGCACAATCAATTTGTGGCGGTGCTGACCTCGGCGCAGTGGTTGGAGCAGAAGGACAGCTTTGATATGGGTATCGATATCGAGCCGCAGACGGGCGAGGTGCACTCCACCAAGGCGGAGGTCAACTATGACTCCCTGACGGGCACCTTCAGCATCCCCGACCGTAATGATCTGGAGAATGTTCGCCGTTTCGCGTTCGCGCTCGATGAAAAGGGCGTCGTCTTTATCGACGACGGCGGTACGGTGAAGAAGATCATCGATGAGATCGGACGCACCAAAAAGTGGCGGCTGCCGAGTCTGGAGCGTTTTCTCTATGATTTTTTGGAGCAGATCGTCAGCCGTGATCGCGATCTGCTGGAGCAATACGACAGCGAGCTGAGCCGTATCGAGACGATCATTGAGAACGAGGATGACAGTCTTGACAACGTCGAGCGGGCAAATGAGATCCGCGGCGATCTGCGTATCCTGCGTGTGCATTATGAACAGCTGCTTGATTTTTCACAGGAGCTCGAAGAGAACGAAAACAGCTTTTTCAAGTCTGATAACCTGCGCTATTTCAGGCTGTTCATCAACCGGATCGAGCGATTTTCCGATTCGGCGAAGGCGATCGGCGACCACGCCGTCCAGATCCGCGATATCTATAAGGCGCATCTGGATATCAAGCAGAACCGCATCATGACGGTGCTGACCGTGGTGACCACCGTCTTCATGCCGCTGACACTGATTGTCGGCTGGTACGGAATGAATTTCCGCTATATGCCCGAGCTGGAAAGCGTCTGGGGTTATCCGGTCGTCATCGCCGCGAGCGCTTTGATACTGGTCGGCAGCCTGCTGTATTTCAAAAAGAAAAAGTGGCTGTGATTTTATAGAAAGGATGATTGGATGCTGTGTCCTAAATGCAGAAAAGAGATTTCCGAAGGTTCAAAGTTTTGTAATCATTGCGGCGCGGCGCTGCCGGAGCCGGAGCCCCGTCACGCGCGTCAGGACTCCGAGGGCGAGCTGTATTCGTATTCCGATAAAGGAAAGCACGACGACCTGAACGATCTGACGCCCGACGAGCCGACCAGAGTGTTCGACCCCGTACGCGACGGCGTCGATGAAACAAAGGTATATCCGCTCGGCGCCTTCACGGACGGTACACCGGAGCCTCCTTATCCGAACGACCGCGAGGATTTCGGCGATTCCTACGAGGATTATCGGGACGACGAGGACGATAAGACCTTTATGGATAAGCTGGATGATCGTTTCCGCCGCGATGATGAATACGACGACCGCCCGCCCCGCAAAAGCAGCAAGACGTGGCTGTGGATCACACTCGGCGTGCTGGCTGCCGTGCTGATCATCTTGTTCGCGATCCTGACGTTTTCCGGCAAGCTTTTCGGCGGCAAAAACAACATCTCGCCGACAGTGAAGCCGACCGCCGCGGCTGCCGTGCAGCCGACGCAGACGCCGACCGAAGCGCCTGTGCCCACCGAAACGCAGGCACCCACCAAGTCTCCTGAGACTGAACCGCCTGCGACCGATGCGCCCGCGACCGATGCGCCGCCGATCACAGAAGCGCCCCGTCCGACCGATGCGCCCGCTCCGACTGAGGCGCCCGCACCTACGGATCCGCCTGTTGAGACAGAAGAGCAGATCGTCGAACCGTGAGCGATGAAATGCATATTTGACAAAAAGCCGATCATGTTGTCGGCTTTTTTCTTTACAAATCATTTTTGTTGTGATACTATATCCTATGCATGAGTATTTCCGGACTCAAATCAACACAAAAATCATACAGACAGGAGATTCGGTATGAAAAAAGTTCTGATCATCGGCGCGGGTCCCGCGGGACTGACCGCCGCATATGAATTGCTGGACAAGAGCAAGGATTTTGAGGTCACCGTTTTTGAAGAGAGCGATACCTTCGGCGGTATCTCGCGTACCGTCAATTATAAGGGCAACCGCATGGATATGGGCGGTCACCGCTTTTTCTCTAAGGTGCCCGAGGTCAACGAGTGGTGGGAGAAGATGCTCCCGACTCAAGGCGCGATGCCGTTCGACGACCGTGAGCTCGGCAGGACCTCTTCCGTCAAGGAGGGCGGTCCCGATCCCGAAAAAACCGATAGGGTCATGTTGCGCCGCAACCGTCTTTCCCGCATCTTTTTCAAGTATAAATTCTTTGACTATCCGATCTCTCTGAAATTTGAGACCATCAAGAACATGGGCTTCGGCACCACCATTGTGGTCGGGTTCAGCTACCTGAAGACCGTTTTCCATAAGCGCGAGGAAAAGTCGCTGGAGGATTTTTACATCAACCGTTTCGGCAAAAAGCTGTATTCGATGTTCTTTGAGCATTATACCGCGAACCTCTGGGGCAGACACCCGTCCGAGATCTCTCCCGAATGGGGCGCTCAGCGCGTCAAGGGTCTGTCTATCCGCGCGATCCTGAAGGATATCTTCGGCAAAATCTTCCACAAGAAGAACCGCAAGGTCGAGACCTCTCTGATCGAGGAGTTCGCCTACCCCAAACTCGGTCCCGGCGAGCTGTGGGAGCTGACCGCCGCTGATTTTGAGAAGATGGGCGGTACGATCGTCAAGAACGCCAAGGTCACCAAAATCATCAAGGATAAAGACAACCGACTCGTCGGTCTTATCTATGAAAAAGACGGTAAGGAAGTGCGGGCCGACGGAGACTATGTCATCTCCTCCATGCCTGTAAAGGATTTGGTCGAGGGCATGAACGACGTTCCCGCGGATATCGCGGCGATCGCATCCGGTTTGCCGTACCGCGACTATATGACCGCGGGCGTGCTGGTGCCGCACCTCAAGCTCGTGAACAAAACCAAGATCAAGACCATTGGCAACATTGTGCCTGACAACTGGGTCTATGTCCACGACCGCTCGGTTAAGATGGGACGCTTCCAGATCTACAACAACTGGTCGCCCTATATGGTAAAGGATATCGAGCACACGGTGTGGGTTGGTCTGGAATACTTCTGCAACGAAGGCGACGAGCTGTGGAGCATGTCCGATGAAGCGTTCGGCAGGATGGGTATCGCAGAGATGGCAAAGATGGGACTGATTGAGAACGAGTCTGACGCGATCGACTTCCATGTAGAGCGCGTCAAGAAAGCATATCCCGCCTACTTCGATACCTATGAGCATATGGATGAGCTCAGAGATTATCTGAATACCATCCCGAACCTCTTCTGCATCGGCAGAAACGGTCAGCACCGCTATAACAACCTCGATCACTCTATGTGCACCTCTTTCGAGACCGTCAAGTGCATCCTTTCGGGATCGACGGATAAATCGGCGATCTGGAACGTCAACACCGAAAAAGAGTATCACGAGACCAAAGAGGAGAAATGAGTATGCTGTTCATCTGTTATCCCCGCTGCTCCACATGCAAGAAGGCGCAAAGGTGGCTCGACGAAAAGGGGATGGGCTATACCTATCGCGATATCAAGGAGGACAATCCCTCCTCAGCAGAGCTCACGGAATGGTACGAAAAAAGCGGTCTGGATATCAAACGCTTTTTCAACACTTCCGGTCTGCTCTACAAGTCGCTGCAGCTCAAGGATAAGCTGCCCGCGATGAGCGTGGAGGAAAAGCTGAAGCTGCTCAGCACCGACGGCATGCTGGTCAAGCGCCCGATCCTCGTCGGCGACAGCTTTGTGCTGGTCGGCTTCAAAGAGCAGGAATGGGCTGAAAAGCTGGGTTGAATTGACTTTTTCGGACGATGTGGAGACAATGAATAAAAGCAAATTAACTTATATATCTGTAATGAACGTAATCGCCGCTGTCTCGGTCGTGATTCTGCATGCCGACAGCAGCTTTTGGACCTACTCGACGGACTTTTACTGGGGCGTGACCAACGTGATCGAGTCCACGCTGTATTTTGCGGTTCCGTTGTTCTTCATGCTTTCGGGCGTCACGCTGATTGATTATCATAAGCGGTATTCGACAAAAACTTATTTCAAAAAACGCTTTGTCAAGACGGTCATTCCATTTGTGTTCTGGAATTTGTTCGGTATGCTGTGGACGTCGCGCAAGACCCTGTGGGCGATGGCGGCGGGACAGCCGCACGGCGAGCTCGGCTGGACGGCTGAGAAGATCATCAGCGGCTTTGTCAACGGTTCTTTTACCCAGATATACTGGTTCTTCGTCCCGTTGTTCTGCATTTACATGGTGATCCCGTTCTTCGCGGCGATCCCTAAGGAAAAACGCGTCAGGATCTATACCTACGCGATCATCGGCTCGCTGATCTTCAACTATTCGATCCCGTTTGTGTCGTCGCTGCTCAAAGAGTACGCGCCTTTCACGGTCTATACAACCTATACGATGTTTGTCAGTCACCAGTATCTGGTATATCCGCTGATCGGTTATGTACTGCATAAGATGGAGCTGAAGCTGAAATATCGCCTGATCATCTACGGCGCCGCGCTGATCGGATGGCTGGCGTTTATGCTCGGCACCTATTATCGGACGCGCGAATCAGGGACGCTGGACGGACTTTTCCGCGGTTATTATAACCTGCCCTGTCTGCTGTATTCGACGGGCGTTTTCCTGTTCATCAAACAGACCGCTTCCAAAATCACCAACGAAAAGGTCGTCCGTTTTTTTGCATGGCTTCAGGGGTATACGTTCCCCATTTATCTGATCCACCGTTATATTCTGGATGTGTTCGAGGAGAATCTTGCGGCAGTTCATATCGAAAAGGCGTCGCTGCTGTATGTGTTCGGCGCAGCGGCGCTTGCGATCGTGCTGTGTGTGCTGATCACATGGCTGCTGCGCAGGATCCCCGTGCTGCGGCGTGTCGTGCCGTAGGCGGCACAAAACAGAATAGGATAAAACGAAACAGGGCGCTTCCGAAGAAGCGCCCCTTCTTTTCGACTTTTTTTGCGTTGTATTCTGAGCCTCGGCGCTTCTTTGTCACGCCTCGTTCGCCTGCGCTGATCCTCGTATAACTCCTGCTCTCTGATCCATCTGCATGACCTTTGGTCAGTTCGATGGCTCCGATCGCCCGTCGTTATCCGAGGGCTCCGGCGGTCGGCGCTTCTTTTAGCAGCCGCAGCCGCAATCGTTACCGCAGCCGTTGTTGCCGCTGTTGTTGCCGCAGCAAGCCCACAGAACGATCAGCAGGATGATGATACCGCAGCAGCTGTTGCCGCCGAATAAACCGTTGTTGTTACACATATGTGTTTCCTCCTATATTGTAATTAGCGATGATGCCTTGCATTCGCTACACCTTATACTATGCGCGGAAGGGGAAGAGGTGAAAAAAAGATTGACAAACCGCCCCCGTTTATGGTATGATACCTAATTGTGGAAGAGTGTGCCGTAAGAGTATCGCTTTTCCGTCAAAATACGTGAAAACCGTAGGTTTTATCGGGACTTTTCGTGTGTTTTGACCATCACTGCTTTAGTGTGTTAAATACTTTGCCGAATGTGACTGCGAAGGCTGTGCCTGAGGCGATCTCAGTCGATAAGGTGTTTTTCATAAAAGTCTCACGAGCTTTCGTGTGACGGTTCAATTCTTTATTATTCTTTGAAAGGAGGAAAAACATGCCAACCTTTAATCAGTTAGTCCGCAAGGGCAGACAGGTATCCGAGAAGAAGGCGAAGGCTCCCGCACTCTTGAAGGGCTGGAATTCTCAGAAGAATCGCGCAATCGATCAGAATTCTCCTCAGAAGCGCGGTGTTTGCACCGCCGTCAAGACCGCGACCCCTAAAAAGCCTAACTCCGCGCTCCGTAAGATCGCCAGAGTTCGTCTTTCTAACGGTATCGAGGTCAGTTCCTATATCCCGGGCGTCGGTCACAATCTGCAGGAGCACTCCGTTGTTCTGATTCGCGGCGGTCGTGTTAAGGACTTACCCGGTGTGCGTTACCACATCATCCGCGGTACTTTAGATACCCAGGGTGTCAACGGTCGTATGCAGGCAAGATCAAAGTATGGCGCGAAGCGTCCGAAGAAAAAGTAAGGAATTGACATTCTCGGTTAATATTCGATATTAACTATTCTGTATTGTTACAGAGGATTCATTATAGAATATAAGGGCGCTTTTGCCCCTGACCTCTGTGCACTACGGGAGTTTGTCACTTTCGAGTACCAATGATTTCTCAATTATTGTGAAGGAGGGAAGTAAAGATGCCCAGAAGAGGTCAGATCGCAAAACGTGATGTTTTGCCGGATCCGGTTTATAACTCCAAGCTCGTTACCCGTCTGATCAACAATATCATGCTCGACGGCAAGAAGGGTGTAGCCCAGAAGATCGTCTACGGCGCATTCGATATTATTGCAGAAAAGACAGGTAAGGACGCTCTCGAGGTTTTTGAGCAGGCTATGGATAACTGTATGCCTGAGCTGGAGGTCAAGGCTCGCCGTGTCGGCGGCGCTACCTACCAGGTGCCGATCAAGGTCAGAGACGCCAGAAAGCAGACGCTCGGTCTTCGTTGGATCACCAACTACTCAAGAGCCCGTTCCGAGAGAACCATGAAGGAGAGACTCGCCGGAGAGATCCTCGACGCGGTGAACGGCGCCGGCGGCGCGTTCAAGAAGCGTGAGGATACCCACAAGATGGCTGAAGCCAACAAGGCGTTCGCTCACTACAGCTGGTAAACAGCTTCGGCTGCGCCGATCAGATAACAGAGAACAATTAACAGATAACAGTGAAGGGCGGGACACCCGCACCCGATTTATATAAATCAAAAACGCGGAGCGTTTTCCATAACTATTATCTGTTATCTATTATCTGTTTCAAGGTATATGAATTAGATGAAGGTGTAACACGGTTACACAGACACATTGAAGGAGGATATTATGCCCAGGCAGGTATCACTTGAAATGACAAGAAATATCGGCATCATGGCACATATCGATGCCGGTAAAACCACCACTACGGAGCGTATCCTTTACTATACAGGTATCAACCACAAGATCGGTGAGACGCATGACGGCGCCTCCACCATGGACTGGATGGAGCAGGAAAAGGAGAGAGGCATCACCATCACCTCTGCTGCTACCACCTGTTTTTGGAAGGATAACCGTATCAATATCATCGACACCCCCGGACACGTCGACTTCACCGTTGAGGTCGAGCGTTCCCTGCGTGTACTGGACGGTTCCGTGACTGTTCTGTGCGCTAAGGGCGGCGTTGAGCCCCAGTCCGAGACTGTATGGCGTCAGGCGGATAACTACAAGGTTCCCCGCATGGTATACGTCAACAAGATGGACATCACCGGCGCGGATTTCTACCATGTCCTGCAGATGATGAAGGACAGACTCAAATGTAACGCCGTGCCGATCCAGCTGCCCATCGGCTTTGAGGATACCTTCACCGGTATCATCGACCTGGTTGAGATGACCGCCGAGACCTACACCGGTCCCAACGGCGAGAAGCGCGAGACCATCGAGATTCCCGATGACATGAAGGACAAGGCGCAGGAGTATCATGACGCGCTGATCGAGGCGGTCGCTTCGACCGACGACGCGCTGACTGAAAAGTATTTAGAGGGCGAGGAGCTCACAATCGATGAGATCAAGGCTGCTATCCGCAAGGCGACGATCGCCAACGAGATGGTTCCCGTATGCTGCGGCACCTCTTACCGCAACAAGGGCGTACAGAAGCTGCTGGACGCTATCGTCGATTATATGCCTGCTCCCACCGACATCCCCGCTATCAAGGGCGAGGACGTCAATACAGGTGAAGAGGTCGAGCGTCACGCCAGCGATGACGAGCCGTTCTCCGCTCTCGCGTTCAAGATCGCGACAGACCCCTATGTCGGTAAGCTGTGCTTCTTCCGCGTTTATTCCGGCAAGGTCGAGAAGGGTACCGCGGTGTTCAACTCCACCAAGGGCAAGCACGAGCGTATCGGCAGAATCCTGCAGATGCACGCCAATGACCGTAAGGACATCGACGTATGCTATTCCGGCGATATCGCCGCCGCTGTCGGTCTGAAGAACACCACCACCGGCGACACACTCTGCGACGAGGATCATCCCGTCATTCTGGAGTCTATGGAGTTCCCGGAGCCTGTTATCAAGGTCGCGATCGAGCCCAAGACCAAGGCAGGTCAGGAGAAGATGGGTATCGCTCTGGCGAAGCTCGCCGAGGAAGACCCCACCTTCAAGGCATACACCGATGAAGAGACCGGTCAGACCATCATCGCCGGTATGGGTGAGCTTCACCTCGAGATCATCGTAGACAGACTGCTGCGTGAGTTCAAGGTCGAGGCGAACATCGGTAAGCCGCAGGTCGCTTACAAAGAGACCATCCGCCGCGAGGCTGAGGTCGATCAGAAATATGCCCGTCAGTCCGGCGGTAAGGGTCAGTACGGTCACGTCAAGATGCGCATCTTCCCGAATCCCGGCAAGGGCTACGAATTTGTTAACTCCGTTGTCGGCGGCGCGATCCCGAAGGAATATATCCCCGCTGTTGACGCAGGTATTCAGGGAGCTATGCTCGCCGGCGTACTCGCAGGCTACAACGTAGTTGACGTCAAGTGCGAAGTCTACGACGGTTCCTATCACGAGGTCGACTCTTCTGAGATGGCGTTCAAGATCGCCGGTTCCATGGCGTTCAAGGAGGCTATGAAGAAGGCGGATCCCGTGCTGCTCGAGCCGATCATGAAGGTCAGCGTCACGGTCCCCGAGGAATATGCCGGCACCGTGTTCGGCGACTTCAACGCCCGCCGCGGCGCCGTGAAGGATCAGGAGATCTCGGACGGCGTAGCACGCATCATCGCTGAGGTCCCGCTCTCCAACATGTTCGGTTACGCGACTGACCTGCGCTCCAAGACGCAGGGCCGCGGCAACTACGTCATGGAGCCCTCGCATCATGCCGAGGTCCCGAAGAACGTCGGCGAGGAGATCATGTCCGGCCGCAAGAAGGACTGATGATTAATTAGGAATCAGGAGTTAGGAATGAGGAATTGTTCTTTACTCCATGACTGATTGTCGCTGTCATTCCGAGCTGCTGACGCAGTCAGCGGCGTGGGAATCCCACAAAGAGGAGCAGGGCGCTTCTCCGTTATCGGTTGAGATTGCCGCGGCTTCTGTGTGAAGCCTCGCAATGACGATTTGTAAAAGCAATAGCCACAACGGATAGCTGTATTCTGAAAAAACAGCACAATTTGTTGTGGAAATTTGCAAAAAGCTATTGCAATTCTGATGAAGAATTGATAAAATAACCTTGTTCGTAATTTTATTACACACATTTAAAGGAGGAAATTTTCCAATGGCAAGACAAAAGTTTGAAAGAAATAAACCGCATGTAAACATCGGCACCATCGGCCACGTTGACCACGGCAAGACCACTCTGACCGCTGCGATCACCAAGGTCCTTGCAATGACAGGCGGCGACAGCAAGGCTGACTTCGTTGACTATGCCAACATCGATAAGGCTCCCGAGGAGCGCGAGCGCGGTATCACCATCAACACCGCTCACGTTGAGTACGAGACCGCTAAGCGTC
>JAFRBX010000038.1 GCA_017404665.1 Ruminococcus sp. | reverse complement strand
TCTTGCTTAGTGCCTGTGGAATTGAAAATCGGTAAATTTAAGCCTGAACATATAGGTCAAATCAATTTCTATTTGGAAGCGTTGGATAGGGATGTGAAAAAGCCATATGAAAACCCCAGCGTTGGATTGATTCTATGTGCGAGTAAGGATGATACTGTGGTTGAATACGCATTGAGTAGAAGCATGTCTCCAACATTGGTTTCTGATTATACATTGCAATTACCGGATAAAGGAATTCTAAGAGAAAAACTACAAGAATTAACAGAATTAGCACTTGAAGAGGGAACGACAGACGTAGAATAATCAAAGTCTTATAAAGCGGATTTTGAAAATTACAACGCCACCGAAACAGAGATGTTTCGGTGGCATTTTCAACGCGGTTTCGAGAGGTACTGCTCGGATGCTACTACTGTACTGCTATGAGAAAAATTTGGGCAAGATTTCTCCCGAAACGATAACAATTAGGGAACAAAATAGGCTCTCGGCAAAGTGCCGAAAGCCCAGTGTTTAAGCCAAAGTTGACGGATAGAGAGTATAAAAAAGAGCCTCCTCTTAGACATTTGGAGACCGCTGCTCTACCAACTGAGCTATACCCCTAAATATTCACTTGTCGGAAGTGTCATCGCACGCGATCACGCACGTGCGGCGGCACTTCTTTTCGTGCGAGGATAAGTATACCATCGAACGTGCGAAAAGTCAAGACATTTTTGCAAAGTGTGTTGCTTTTGCCAAACAATTCTACACACTTGCGTAGAACGTGCGCCGGATAAGGATAAATACACGCCAAAACAATCATTTTTGCACGCAAGTCCTCTCTGTAAATCTCATTTCGACAAATTCTCTCCGTGCGGCTGTTCTGCGGCTTAGGGTGGTTTTCAGATCTGTGAAATGATAGATAGATGGCTGAAAAAACAGTACATCACGTTCGGTAACACTGTGAATAGAGGATATGTCAGTTGACATTTAGTTTATATACTGTCTAACACTAAATTGAGTAGATTTTTTCTCAGCGCAATCAGGTCACGGAAGCTCTCAGCGTAGCCCGGCTTCAGTCCGCTCTCGCACCAATCCATGATAAAACCGAATGCGGTGCATTTATAGTAGCTGATCAGAAGCTCTCTTTCTCCTTCACTCACTTTTCCCGCGGTAAGGTTGGAGCTGATCAGCTCTTCGGATACATGGCGGCAAAGCTTCATCAGACAGCGTTCATAAATCGGACGCTGGTTAGAGTGGTAGATGTGCATGACGGCGGTTTTGTTATCCAATACGAACTCGATCGCAACCGCGATACCCTGATCCAGCGAATCAACCGTCGGATACTTTTCGATCAGCACATCGACCTCACCCATCATAATCTCTTCCAGCAGTGCAGTGATATCAGAATAATGGTAATAGAAGGTGTTGCGGGAAACGCCGCAGCGCGAGGTGATATCTTTGATGGTGATTTGGTCGATAGATTTTTTTGAAAGCAGTTCAAAAAACGCTTCCTTGATCGCTTTTGTCGTGAGATCGGACATGGTTTGCCTCCGTGGTATTTGCTAACTATTAATCTAATTATAATCTAATACGCTTTTTAAGTCAATGAGAAGGAGCCTTGTATCTGATCGCTTATTACAAAACTTGGCGTTTGCCCAAAAACTGTACACAAATCCAGCCCTGTATGTGTTCAAAACCGCCAAATAAATATATAATGAATCAGCAATAATGAACAAACGAAGGTGAAAACATGAAATTGGCTCGCGGAGTGGTAAAGCTGAGGGTGCCGATCGTTATCCTCACGCTGCTGCTTCTGATCCCTGCGGTGATCGGAATGATGACGACCCGCATCAACTATGATATGCTGACCTACCTGCCCGAAAGCATGGACACGGTCAAGGGGCAGAACATCCTGATGGATGAATTTCACAAGGGCGCGTTCTCCTTTATCGTAGTGGAAGGCATGGAGGACAAGGACGTTGAAAAGCTGACAGAGGATATCGAGAATGTGGATCACGTCGATACGGCGCTGTGGTATTCGACATTCGCGGATATCAGTATCCCTAAAGAGATGCTCCCCGACGAGATATATGATGCTTTCAATTCCGGTGACTGTACATTGATCGCGGTGTTCTTCGATACCTCGACATCCTCAGACGAAACGATGCAAGCGATAAAGGAGTTGCGCGCCGTTACCGGCAAGCAGTGCTTCGTTTCCGGCCTCTCGGCTTTGGTGACCGACCTGAAAGACTTATGCGAAAAGGAAGAACCCGTTTATGTCGCGATCGCGGTCATACTGGCGCTTCTTGCGATGATACTGTTCCTCGATAACTGGATCACCCCGCTGGTGTTCCTCGCGTCTATCGGCATGATGATCGTGCTGAACTTAGGAACCAATTTCTTCTTAGGCGAGATCTCCTATATCACAAAGGCGCTGTCGGCTGTTCTGCAGCTTGCGGTCACGATGGACTACTCCATCTTCCTGTGGCACAGCTATAACGAACAAAAGCAGCAGACGGACGATAAATATGAGGCGATGGCGACGGCGATACACAACACCTTCACCTCGGTGCTGGGCAGCTCGATCACAACGGTAGCGGGCTTCATAGCATTATGCTTTATGACCTTTACGCTCGGCAGAGATCTCGGCATCGTGATGGCGAAAGGCGTGCTGTTCGGCGTGATCGGTTGTGTTACCGTGCTGCCGTCGCTGATACTCCTGCTGGATCCGCTGCTGTCAAAGACCTCGCACCGCTCCCTGATACCGAATATGGCAAAGCTCTCTAAGGGTATCGTAAAGATATTTCCTGTATTCCTTATCATATTCGTCGCTCTGATACCTCCGGCGTTCTATGGGTATCAGCAGACCAACAATGAGGTCTATTACGATATGGCGCAATGTCTGCCGCAGGATATGGAATTCGTCATCGCCAATACGAAGCTGTCGGAAGAGTTCGATGTATCCACGACCCACATGGTGCTGTTGGATTCCTCTGTCAAACAAAAAAACGTTAAGCAGATGTGCGATGAGATGGAACAGGTAGACGGTGTGAAATATGTGCTGGGACTGGATTCTGTCTTAGGTTCGACAGTACCCGAAGAAATGATTCCCGACCGGCTGAAGAACACGCTTGAATCGGAGAACTGGAAGCTGCTGCTGATTAACTCCGAATACCATGCCGCGTCGGATAAGGTCAACGCTCAGATCGACGAACTGAATGAGATATTAAAGAAGTATGATGAAAACGGAATGCTGATCGGTGAGGCGCCGTGCATGAAGGATATGATCGATACGACCGGACATGACTTTGAGGTCGTCAATCTGGTATCCATCCTCGCGATATTTGTCATCATTGCGCTGGTGGAAAAGAGCCTGACGCTGCCGTTCATCCTTATCTCTGTCATCGAGCTTGCGATTTTCATCAACCTCGGACTGCCGCACTATCTCGGTCAGTCGCTACCGTTCATCGCGCCGATCTGCATCAGCACGATACAGCTGGGCGCGACGGTCGATTACGCGATACTGATGACAACACGTTATAAGACGGAGAGGATATCGGGAGCGGATAAACGGACGTCGGTGATCACGGCGCTGAAGAATTCTTTCCCTTCCGTCATCGTCAGCGGCATGGGACTGTTCGCGGCGACATTCGGCGTAGCAGTGTATTCCGACATCGACATCATAAGTTCGATGTGTATGCTGATGGCGCGCGGCGCTGTGATCAGCATGCTGACGGTCATCTTTATCCTGCCAGCGCTGCTGGTGCTGTGCGATAAGCCGATTTGCTATACAACACTCGGTATGAAAAAATGCGCAAAGTATTAAGGTAATACCGCACAATTCAATGTGCACGTCTTGCCGGCTAATTGTTCCGTCATATTGTTCAAAAATCAGCACCCATACGTCAGTATGCGAACTGATTGTTTGTCCAATCTGACGAAAAATATATCTTGACAATCCGCACACACGAATTGTGCGGTATTGCCCTAATAGATTGGAGAGAATAATATGAAACGACTGATTAAAATGATGAGCGTCGCTCTGTGTATGAGCATCGTGCTTTCCGCTTCTCTCGCCGGGGTATTCGCCCTTTCGCTGAACGGCGTGAGTCTCGGCTCCTCGGATGATAAAGCTACTCCCGACGAAGCGGCTCTGTATAAGGAAGAAACCGTTTATGTCATGGCGAAAGCCGACGGTACGGTGGATAAGGTCATCGTCAGCGACTGGATCAAAAACAACAGACACGCCGACAGCATCATGGACGTCGCCGCGCTGGGTGATATCGAAAACGTCAAAACCGACGCCTCATATACGCTCAACAGTGAAGGTATGCGCGTATGGGACGCGCAGGGTGAGGATCTGTATCTGCAGGGAACCGGCAGCTCCGACCTCCCTGTGGATCTCGGCGTGACCTACGCGCTCGACGGAAGGGTCATCTCTCCCGAAGAACTCGCAGGCAAAAGCGGCAGGGTGACCATCCGCTTTGACTATACCAACAATCAGTATGAGACGGTCGAGATCGACGGCAAAAAGGAGAGGATCTATGTTCCGTTCCTGATGATGACGGGACTGTTCCTCGACAGTGACAAGTTCAGCGGCATCAGCGTCACGAACGGCAAGGTCGTTTCCGACGGCGACCGTATCATTATCGCCGGTATCGCTTTCCCGGGCGTTCAGCACGACCTCGGTTTAGCAAAAGAAGAAATCGACATTCCCGACTATGTGGAGATCACGGCAGATACGACCGACTTTGAACTCGGCACGACTGTGACCATTGCAACCAACGGAATTTTGAACGGCCTTGACGCTGATAAGCTCGACAGCCTTGACTCGCTCAAGGATTCTCTGAGCAAACTGACCGATGCGATGACCGCGCTGATAGACGGCTCTTCAGAGTTGTATACAGGACTGGAGACACTGCTCGAGAAGTCGGGCGAGCTGACCGACGGTGTTGATGCGCTCTATGTCGGAGCCGAGAAATTAGAGAGCGGCGCACAGCAGGTAGACGCAGGTGCCGGTGAACTGAAAGACGGCGCCGAAAACCTCAGCCTCGGTACCGTGACGCTCAACCTCGGCGCGTTGGATCTTTCAACCGGTTTATCGACCCTTGACGCCAACAGTGACGCGCTTAACGACGGAAGTGATCAGACCTTTGATTCTATCCTTTCGGCAGCTCAAAAATCTTTGAAAGAAGCCGGTCTGGACGTTCCAGAGCTAACTAAAGATAATTATGGAACGGTTCTTGATAAGCTGACTCAAAGCCTTTCTGAAGACAATATCCGTGCAAAAGCTGAAGCCGCTGCAAAAGAACAGGTCAAAGAGAAGGTGGAAGCGAACCGTGATACGGTCACTGCCGCCGTTACCGCGGCAGTCAGACCGGGTGTTCAGACTGAGGTCGAAGCGGGTGTAAGCGCGCAAGTCAAGTCTCAGGTGCTCGCTGCTCTCGGCTACAGCGTCGAAGATTATGACGCCGCCGTAACAGCCGGATTGGTAGACGAAACGACTCAGGCTCAGGTAAACGGAGCGATCGAACAGAATATGCAGTCTGACTCGGTACAGGCAACGATCACGATGCTGACCGATCAGAATATGCAGAGTGATTCGGTAAAGGCGATCATTTCTCAGAACACACAGGCGAAGATCGATGAGCTGATCGAAGAGAATATGCAGAGCGACGAGGTGCAGACCGCGGTCAGCAACGCGCTGACTCAGGCTGCCGCCGGCAGAAAGAGCATCGCCTCCCTCAAATCTCAGCTCGACAGCTACAGCAAGTTCAATACCGGTCTAAAGAACTATACAGACGGAGTAGGTTCCGCTTCACAGGGCGCCGGTCAGATCTATCTCGGCACCGTGCAGATCAAAGACGGAGCCTCTGCGCTTAGCAGCGGAGCCGGTGAGCTGAAGGACGGAACATCACAGCTCAGCAGCGGCACGACCGAGCTGAAAGAAGGTATCTTCACCTTAAAGAGCGGAGTTCCCGCGCTGGTAGACGGAGTATCTCAGCTCAAGGACGGCTCTATGCAGCTCAGCGAAGGCTTAAAAGAATTCAACGATGAAGGTGTCAGTAAAATCACCGAGCTCTTCGACGGCGATTTGTCCGAGCTTGCGCCGCGTCTGAAAGCCATGATCGACGTCAGCAAGCGCTATAAGTCCTATTCCGGCTTGACGGATGAGATGGACGGCGAGGTCAAGTTCATCTACAAGACCGAAGAAATCAAATAATGGGAGTTTTTCAACTTCTTTATTGAAGATTAAAAGAAACATATAAGGGCAGGGACAGATGATTGATGTTTCATCTGCCCCTGCCCTTGTAATTGTGTAGCAAAAATGAGCCTTGTGTTTCTGCAGAAGACTGTACTGCCTCTTCCGAGGTGTTGGTATGTTACCTTGGAGTCGGGCAAAAGTCAAGTCTTTTCTGGAAAAAGCAAATATTTTTTCTCGGAGGGGCGGTGTAAGATGTCAAAGTCCGGATAGTCGTACTCATTGCGAGTATAATGGTAGGTAGAGGGCGAATCAACAACTGTTGCGCCGTGTGTCGCCCTGTGTGCGAGTTATTGAGCAAAGACGGGAAAGTACCGACCGAGAAGTGCTGTCGCGGTGTTGGGGCATTTCCAGCGATTTGTGAGCGGCATACCTCTGTTACGGTTCAGAAGGAAAATCGGTAGCTGATTTTTGAGTGTGATTGTGACGAACCCTTTTACTATATATACCGTTAGGTATGCTCAGCGCTCAGCTTCCCGGAGCAGCGACGA
>JAFRBX010000037.1 GCA_017404665.1 Ruminococcus sp. | reverse complement strand
TTCAGAAACGAGATCTTTCAGACTCTCAACAAAGTCGTTGATCGCTTGTGTGATACCATCCGCATTATTTCCCCTGAAACCATTAAGAGCATTACTGCAAGAGACTGGATTGTTAAAGCATTTAATTGATACTTAGTATTATCTGTGTTTTGGGACTCAAAAATGAGTAGGTAAGCATTTTACCTTAGTATATAAGAATGTGTGTTACAACTGCCCCACAGATTTGTTAAACCTCAAGTGAAATTTCAAAACAGTCATTTAGCGTGAGAAATGGCTTAAACACTGGCTTTCTGAGCCAAAAGCCCACTTTTTATCAGCATTTTTGAGTCAAAAATCAAAAAGGCAGTCAAATCACCTTACCTTTTCAAAAAAACGCGATACGGCTGAATTCTGGACGTTTTAGAGCTATTCCAAGCAGCCGTTGATCTGTATCGGTTTATATATTATCCATTGATAAATACCATATAATGTATTTCCCAACAGAACCCCATTTATTCATGCCGATGATCATATTTTTCTTCATTCAGAATATGCTGATGGCTGTGCGAGTGAGTGACAGTATGCGTGATCCCGTCCTCGACGACCTCGTTCCAGACAGCTATCATCCACGGCAGGTCATCTTCTGCATATTGCCTGATTGATACCATGTTTTATTCTCCTAAAACCTGTGATTGATGAAGAATAAGCCCACGATGCAGATCGCAATGCCCACCAGCTTATTCCAAGTGATGGCTTCTTTGTAGAGCAGCCATCCAACGAAGATCAGGATCACCGCGAGCGCAACGCCCTGTACAAGCGCTGCGGTGCTGACCGTCCATCCCGCTTTATAAGCATAGATGAAGCCAACCTCCAAGCCGACGATCACCAGACCAAGCACGAACGGCGCCCAGTTCAGCTTGCCGAACTCCTTGATAATATTGACACTTTTCGTCTGGGCGCAGAAAAATACCGTACTCGCTAATGCGCCGACAAGGTAAGTCACCGTCAGCGCGGCAAATGGGTTGAGACCGTCCGGCACGGACTTCGCGCAGATTTGATAAACAACATTCGACAGCACTACCAGTGCTATCGGCCATACATAAGAAAACATAGCATTTCCTCCAAAGTGATATTCGGCCTGACTTCACGGTAGGTGCCCACCCGTATATACAAACGCCGTGCGTTTATTGATAGCTTCTTTCTTACTGTTCGACAGATCCGATCTTCTCATATGCAACGCGCGGATCGTTATCCTCCTGCACATGGATGATACCGCAATATTGAAATCCGAGCTTTCTGAGAAGATTTTGCATGATGATATTGTCCCCATGCGTGTCCATCCGCAGATGTCCGCATTGTTCATATGCCCAGTTGATACAGAAGGCGCCCGCTCCCTTTGTGCCCTTTGCCGAGGCAATCCGATGAACGACTCCGTAGGGACTGTCGCTGAGCCATCTTCCTCCCTCGATCACAGCATAGCACGGGTCGATATCCTTTCCATGATCGAAGAAGAACACCGCGGCGATCCTGCCGTGATCGATACAAACATAGCTCTTTCCGATTTTGATATCATTCTCGATCACCCGACGAGGAGGCCAGCCGACAGCGCCCCACTGCTTGGGATTGCCGGTCTGTGCCATGAATTCTCTTGCGTAGGCGTAGATTTTCATGATTTTGTCAAGATCGTCAAAGGTAGATTTTCTGATTTCCATAAAAGCTCCTATACATTATCATCAATATCCAATATCATCTGCACATGAGGGATGCCGTCCTCTAAAAACTCCTCGGAGCAGATTTTGAAACCCTCGCGTTCATAGTAGCCTGCAGCATAGCACTGTGCTTCGATGTAGATTTGCTTTGGGTGAAAGATTTGCCGTATTTGCTCGATCCCATCTTTCAGGAGCTTTCCGCCCAGACCCTTTCCATGCTCGATCGTCAGGACACGCCCCATTTGAACAACATCTTGTTCTTTTACATAGGCGCGCAGATATGCGATGACCTTGCCGTTTTCTTCATAAAACACATGAAGAAAACGGTCATCGACGCCGTCAAGATCCTGATACGGACATTTTTGCTCGACGACAAATATCTCTGCTCTTGCCCGCAGAATTTCATACAGTTCGGTTATTGTCAGCTCATCAAAATATTTTGAAATAAATACCATCAGTAACCTCCGCACGATTCAATATCTTGCCGATTCAAGAAACAATGTCAGACTATCGTCTTTAAAATATCATCAATTCTTAACATGCTTCTCGCCCCATACCCACATAGCGGAGAACACCTCTTTTAGGTCCTTTGCACTCTCTGTGGCGGAGTATTCGACATGAGGCGGAATCTCATTGAATTGAATTCTGTTCACCAATCCTCGTTCCTCTAAGTCGCGCAAGGTGGTCGTCAGCACGGTATTCGAGATATTCGGGATGGCTTTTCTCAGCTCGCCGAAGCGCATCGTTTCGTTCCTGCCGAGTTCAAAAAGAATCCAAGCGTTCCATTTGCCCTGAAATATCTCCATCGTCTTATAGATCGGACAATTCGCCACTTCTTCCGGGATAATATCTATGCTTTTATTCATCTTTTCCTCCGATAAGTTTATGATTACCAAGTAAGTTAAAACTGCGTACTTGAAAAGTTTTTATTACTATATTATAATTTAGACGCAATCGGTTGTCAACTATATTATTTCATTACGGAGGTAACTATTATGAATACAATGGAAGCAATCAAAACCAGAAAAAGCGTCAGAACTTACCTTGATAAGCCTGTCGAGCCCGAGAAGATCAAGGCGATCGTCGAAGCGGGTTATATGGCTGCCGGCACGCCAATGGCGGGAGAAGTCTACTTCAATGCAATCAGTAACAAGGAGCTTTTGGCACAGATCTCGGAAGGCACAAAGGAGAGGATGAGAAAGTCCGGCAATCCTATGCTCGAAAAGCTCGGAAATAACGACGCATATGATCCGATTTACGGCGCGCCTGTCGCGGTAGTTGTGTCTACAGATATTGATGACAAGCCGTTGACTCAGGCGATGGCAACGCAAAACGCCGCCTGCGCCGCACAGAATATGCTGATAGCCGCGACAGAGCTCGGGCTCGGCTCCTGCTATCTCGTCACTCCTACGATGGCTTTCGATATTTTGAAGATCCACGATGCTGCCAAGCTGCCGATCCTCGGAGCACAGGCTGTCTGTGTGGTCGTGTTCGGCTATACGAACGATACCGCGCCGCATAAGGCATATCCCGACAATCCTGACAACATCGTATATGTGGAATAATAGATTGCATAATACTACTCCCGACTGCCGATAAAGATCCGGCGGTCGGGAGTTCTCTCATTCATTACCGTATTCAGCGTATAAAGCGGGAAGAATCTGAGCAAGATTTCTGTATTCGATACAGCAATGCTTCGCCATTCCGCGCACCATTTTTTCGGTCATGATTTTTCTACGCACAGCTTTCAATTTAATGGGCTTGCCCATCCAGAATCGGCTGAACATATATAATCCATCATCTGTCTGCTTGAACAGGTGCGCCATCTCAGTATGGTTGAACAGTCCCTTCAAGCCCACATGACTGCAAACGATCGTTGAGATGTGATTCTCTTCCATGACTTTCGGCTCAAAGCCCATTTCTTCCGGCTTCACAAAATGGATAACGAGCTGAGAGGTCATGCCTCCGATGGTTTCCTTTGGATATTGGTCGTTGTTTTCAAAGGACGGCAGTTTCTCCTGTGTTGCTTATCTTCTCACCGAATGTTGCGATTGTTTCATCAGAATACCAAACGATCTGATAGTCTTAACAGCGTGTGCATCATTCACTAAAAATCAATTGGTTTGCCTAACCTGTTATACATTGTTTTTTTAACCGCCCGAAATATATTTTCATATCCCGTACAACGACAGAGGTGTCCCGACAGGAGTTTTCTCAGTTCGTCATCGGTATATAGTTTGTTTGCTTCTAATATCTCTACTGCCGTCATAATAAAGCCCGGAGTACAGAAGCCGCACTGGATCGCAGTTTCTTCTATGAATGCCTGCTGGATATCCGAGAGCCTTCCGTCCGGCTCTGCTAAGCCTTCCAGCGTCCTGATATGTTTTCCCTCTGCCCATACAGCAAGGTAAATACAGGAGTTGAACGCCTCTCCGTCTATCAGAACATTACACGCGCCGCATTCGCCGACCTCGCAGCCCTTTTTTACGGAGGTCAGATGGTATTCGTTTCTCAGCATATCGGTAAGCGAGGCTCGTACATCCACGGCTTTCTCAACATTTTTGCCGTTGATGTTGCAGTGTACAACCTTGTATTGACTCATTGAATAACACCCCCGGCTTTTTTGATGGATTCTAAGAGACAGCGCTTTGCCATCTGTACCGCAATATGCAATCTGAAATCCCGACTCGCTCTCCATGAGTTGCGCGGGTTGATGTCGTTCAGAACAGCCAATGCGAATTCATCGATCAATGTTTCCGAAACATTTTCTCCGTTAGCGACCGCCTCGGCGCTCGGTGCGCGCATCGGAACGGGACCTGCAACGCCGTACGCAATACGGCATCTGTCAACCGTCTTTTTATCATCGCTGAGCCGAACATTCACACTGCATCCGAGGGAGGCGATCTCCATAGCGTTGCGCATACCGTATTTGATATAGTGTCCGTAGGTATTCTCATAGCTTGACTTGGGGATCAGGATCGCTGTTTGTATCTCGCCCTCGTCGGCACGGATATCTACGGTGCCGGCTTTTATATAAAAATCCTTTATCGGCATCCGTCTGACGCCGTTTTTTCCCGTGAGCTCTACGATCGCCTCCCACGCGTGCAGGGTGGAAGCAGAATCCGCCGATGTTACTCCGTTGCAGGTGTTGCCGCCGATGGTGCCGATATTCCTGATCTGAGGAGAACCGACCATATCGACCGCTTCACCCAATACATTGATATATTTTTGTATAATCGGATCACGGGTGATATGAGAAAAGCTCGTGAGCGAACCGATCCGGATATTCTCGTCGTCGTCAAGGCTGACGCCGCGCATCTCGTCGAGCATATAGATGGAGATCAGCTCTTTGCCGGCGCGCCTGCCCTCGCGTATTTGTACCAGAACATCCGAACCGCCGGCGATAATCTGTGCGTCGGGATGTTCCAGACGCAGGGATACGGCGTGTTCGATGCTTTCCGCTTCATACAGCGCTTTGATATCATACATAGATCAGTTCTCCTCCTTCCAAGGGTCGCTTATCAGCCCCGCTCTGCTGAATTCCGCAAAAAGGATATGCGGATTGATCGGATTTTTGTTGATGGCGACGCCTGTGGCATTCAAAATTGCATTACGGATCGCGGGCGCGCCGGAACAAGCCGGGGGCTCACCGAGCGCTTTGGTGCCAAAGGGAGAGGTCGGTTCGGGATTCTCGATAAAGTACGCCTCAAGGTTCGGGTGATCCATAAAGGTAGACAGCTTGTAGTCAAGCAGATTGTTATTCAAAGGTCTGCCGGTTTTTTCGTCGAAGATCAGCTGCTCGCTCAGACCGTAGCCAATCGCCATAGACATACCGCCGTGTACCTGCGCTTCGGCAAGGGCGGGATTGATCAGTCTGCCGCAGTCGTGGACATTGACGATCCTGATCAGCTTGGTCTTGCACATCTCGATATCGACCTCGACCTCCGCAAAGGTACAACCGAAGGAATACGCGTTGTTTCTGATCGTAAAGGTGGATTCGGCAGTGATATGCTCGCTGTGAACAGGATTATACTGGGCGGTCATCGCAAGCTCGCTCAGACTCATCAGAATCTGTCTGTCGTCTTTTCTGACAATGCAGCCTTCCTCGATATCCATATCCGATACCGCCGTCTGTGTTATTTCACACGCGTATTTCAAAATCTTTTCTTTTAAGAGTCCGGCAGTCTGCTGAATAGAAAAGCCCGCTACATATGTCTGGCGTGAGGCATAAGCGCCGAGTCCTGTAGGCGTGATATCGGTATCCTGACAGGATATGACATGGACATCCTTGTAGCTTTTGAGCCCCAGAGCCTCAGCGGTCATCTGAGCATAGACAGTGTCCGCGCCCTGACCGATCTCGGTCTCGCCGCACTGCATCGTGACCGTGCCGTCGAGATTTAAGAGCATACGGTTGGAGGATGTTTCGAGAGAGATAGGATAGACGGCGGTGTTATACCAGAAGGTTGCCAGTCCGATACCGCGGCGGACGGAACCGCTGTCGCAGGCATATTCTTTTCTCTTGCGCTCGTAATCAATGATCTCGGCGCCCTTTTTCATACACGCTCTGAAAGAATCAAAATAGTTGACATTTCCGGAAAAGTTATCCTTGTAGCCGTCGGGCATAATATTCAGGCGCCTGAATTCCAGCGGATCCATCCCCACGGTCTGCGCACAGTCATCAATATTGGACTCGTCGGCAAAGGACGCCTGAGGCATACCGTAGCCGCGCATCGCTCCGGCGGCGGGTTTGTTGGTAAATACCGTATAGCTGTCGCATTCCATATTCGGACAGGGATAATGCTGGTGGAAGGAACCCATCGCCTTTGCGACGATGGAATGTCCGTGAGAAGCGTACGCTCCCTGATTAGAGAAGCATTCCACTTTTCTGGCAGCGATCGTTCCGTTTTTCCTGAGCCAGGTGACGATGTGGAACCGGATCGCGTGGCGTACACGGTTGGAAACAAAAGTCTCTTCTCTGGAACAGTCGATCCTGACGCAGCGGCCGCCCACCTGCGTTGTACACCATGCGCAAAGCGGCTCGTAAAGCGCGTCCTGCTTATTTCCGAAGCCTCCGCCGATATACGGCTTGATGATACGGATATCGCCCCACGGTCTGCCCAGCGCCTGACCCACGACGCGGCGGATGATATGCGGGATCTGCGTGGACGATACCACAACAATACGGCCGTTTTCTTCATAGGCATAGCAGCCGTGGTTTTCGATATGACAGTGCTGTACGGTTGGCGTCTCGTACCATCCCTCGACCTTAAGCAGTCCTTCTTCTTTGATAGCGCTTTGGTAATCGCCGAGTCTGTTCTGAGTGTGCTTTAGTATATTGTTAGGAAATCTTTCATGGAGCAAAGGGGCGCCGTCTTCCATGGCTTTCTGTACATCCAGCACGAACGGAAGCTCCTCATACTCGACGGTCAAAGCGCGGACGCCCTGCACAGCGTCGACCTCGTTATCCGCTATTACAACGGCGATATCGTCGCCCCAGTAGCGAACATGCGTGTTCAAAAGCTTTCTGTCTGCCACATCCTGATGTCCGGGATCCATTGACCACGGATGACCTGCGGTAGGAAAAGGAATGTCCGGGACATCAAAGCAGGTCAGCACCTTGACGACGCCGGGGATTTGCAGCGCCGCCTCGGCGTTAATGGACCTCACGATGGCATGAGCCTTTTCGGCGTGCTTGATACGCACATAAAGCGTGCCTGCCGGCATTCGATCCTCGTAATACTTGGTTCTGCCGGTGGCTTTATCATAGCCGTCTATTCTTGCTTCGCTTTTTCCGACTTTATTCATAAGATTTCCCTCCTCTGAAGGAATGATGATGTTGATGTGTCCTGTCTTGACACCGATAGGATGATTTTGTAAAATAATACATAGTTAGGATGTGATGAATTGAAACGCACAGATCAGCCTTTGATCGGCTGTGTAATCCTCGCAGCAGGCAACTCGACCCGTTTCGGAAAAAACAAGCTGCTCGCTCAGATAGACGGAAAATCTATGATAGAGCACGCCTTTGAGACCGTCCCCACGGAGCGGTTATGCGCCGTAATGGTTATCACACAATATGAGACCATTTCAAAGCGAGCGTCAGATTTCGGATTTGAGTGCGTAATCAACCGTCATCCTGAGCTTGGTATCAGCCGAAGCGTTATACTCGGTGTGCAGGCGATGAAGGATAGGTGTGACGGTATTCTCTTTCTGGTAGCCGATCAGCCATGGTTGAAACGCAAAAGCATTTCAGGGATTCTGGATACTTTCAGCGATTATCCCGAAAGCATTGTCAGCATGAGCAGCCATGGCAAAAGAGGAAACCCCTGTATATTTCCGAAGAGTTACTTTGAAGAACTATGCGGCCTGTCGGGTGACAAAGGCGGCAGAAGTGTGCTCGAACGACACAAGGATAACCTGATTCTGTTTGAGGTTGACGAAAATGAGTTGACAGACATCGACACCCCGGATGATATCGCATTAAATAACTGAATCTTCAGCACAGTCGAGCAAAATCGGGCTGTGCTTTTTATTTTTTTCGAGCGTATGGTGTATTGTCCAGCGGGAGCGAAAAGCGCCGTTGTCCGTCATACCGGTAATACGCCTCGGCGATCGCGGGCGCGGTGGGGATCGATGTGATCTCTCCGATACCGATCGCGCCGTTGGCAAGATCGAGCCCCGGTTTCTCTACGACGATCGCTTTTATCTGAGGCGGGATCTGGTTTGCTCTGAACAGTCCGAGTGTACCGTATTTCGCTGTGGGCTTGCAATTATCGTCGATCGGATATTGTTCGGTCAGCGCAAAGCCCATCGACATGACCATACCACCCTCGATCTGTCCCTCGCAGGACAGCGGGTTGACGGCTTTGCCGACGTCATGAGCGGCGACCAGCTTCTTGATTCGACCGGTTTCTTTATCCAAAATACACATCTGTGTCGCATAGCCGTATGCCACATGAGAGACGGGATTGGGAACATCCGCGCCGAGGGGATCGGTTTTTGCCAGATATTCTCCGTAAAACTCCCGACCGATCAGGTCTTGCAGCGTCTTGCCCTTCAAAGCCTCGACGAGCTTTTCGCAGGCCCTTCTGCATGCTTCTCCGGTGATCAGCGTCTGTCGCGAGCCGGAGGTATCTCCCGAATCGGGGGCGATCCATGTGTTGCTTCTCTCATATACGATATCATCAAACGATAGACCTGCGTTGGTGACTACCATCTGTGTCAGCACTGTCCCGAGTCCCTGTCCGATACACGAGGCGCCGGAATAGATATGAACCTTCGCGTCGTTCTCGATGATCAGTTTTGCTCTTCCCCAGTCGGGGAGTCCCACGCCGACACCCGCGTTTTTCATCGCACACGCGAGTCCTACCGGGTCGCCGTTATTAACGGCTTCATCATAGTAAGGTTTTATTGCCTGCAGCGTCTCCACCAGACCGGTCTCAGCGCCGACGATCTGGCCGTTCGGCAGAACCCCGCCGGGACGGATCGCGTTGCGGTATCTGATCTCCCACGGCGAAATGCCGACAAGCTCAGCCATCTCATTCAAGAGCGACTCGGTGGCAAAGCAAGTCTGCGTTACACCGAAGCCTCTGAACGCACCGGCAGGAGGATTGTTGGTATAATATGCCCGACCCTCTATTTCAAAATTTTCATAGGCGTAGGGACCGGCAGCGTGCGTACATGCGCGCTCGAGCACCGGACCGCCCAATGACGCAAATGCACCGGTGTCTGAAATGACGCTCGCCTTCACGCCCTGAATGATTCCGTTCTCATCACAGCCCATGGTGAAATCCATTTTAAACGGGTGTCGCTTGGGATGTACCAATATGGATTCGCTTCTGCTGAGCTTGACCTTGACAGGAACCCTCGCGACATACGCGATCAGGGCGGCATGATGCTGAACAGACATATCCTCTTTCCCGCCGAAGCCGCCGCCCACCAGCTGATTCTCTACCAGACAGTGAGCATAGTCTACCCCCAGCATCTGAGCGCACTCATGAAGCGTAGTATGGGCGCTCTGATCAGTCGTCAGGAGCTTGACGCCGCCGTTTTCGAGCGGAATAGCAACACAGCATTCCGGCTCTAAGAAAGCGTGCTCAGTCCACGGCGTTTCAAAATGATGTGTCAAAACATATTTAGAATGCTTGATCGCTCCGTCTGCGTCTCCGCGGGACACATGCTTATATGCCTGCACATTGTCCTTGTCGGTTTCAAAAACGAGGGGTGCGCTCTCTCTTGCGGCTTCCTCAGGGTTATGAACTGCTTCCAACACCTCATATTCGACCTTGACGAGCTTTTTTGCCCGTTCAAGCGTTTCTCTGTCCTTCGCGCACACCAAGGCGACAGAATCGCCCAAATAATGTGTGATCTCCCCGACCGGTATCAGGGTCGGCTGATCTTTTTTGATATGACCGACATAATTTTTTCCCGGGATATCTTTTGCTGTCAGAACGCAAACGACGCCGGGCAGAGCCTCAGCCTCTTTCGTGTCGATCGACAATACACGAGCACGCGGATACACGCTGCGCACCGCGCTGCCGTAGCACATGCCGTCCACATAAATATCATCAGGATACTTTCCGTAGCCCCGGACCTTCTCCGCAACATCGATCCTAAGAGAACGCGACCCTACGATATAATCGCTGTCGTCCGACGGAATCCGCTTTTCTCTTATGATCTTTGCGGCGAGCAAGATACCGTCGATGATCTTCACATAACCGGTACAGCGGCAGATATTGTTCCTGATTGCAAAGGCGGCTTCCTCTCTTGTAGGCTCGGGATTGACATCAATCAGTGATTTTGCTGCCATGACCATCCCGGGGATGCAAAAGCCGCACTGAACCGCTCCGGCTTTTCCAAATGCGTATGTATATGCCTCTTTTTCAAAATCCGAGAGTCCCTCTACTGTCAAAACGGACCTGCCCTCCAATTTATCCGTCTGAGGAATACAGGCTTTCGTCAGCTTTCCGTCGACAAGAACATGACAGGTACCGCAAGCTCCCTCGCTGCATCCGTCTTTGACGCTTGTCAGCCTGAGCTCGTCACGCAGGAAGCGTATCAGTTTCTGATTCTTTTCGGTCGTAACGGTTCTGCCGTTCACAGAAAATGTTGCCATGAAACGATACCCTCCTCCGCTTGTTTCTGTTAATAATATACAGAGTTATTATAACACAGGCGTTGTGAATAATCAACATTCAATCAAACATTTCTCGCTATTCAATCATATTACAATATAAGAAAGAAAACCGCCGATCAGCGGACGCTGACCGACGGATATAGGGGACATATTTGAACTTAACAATTACTGTTTTTTCAGCGTGAGAATAAACTCTCCATCCTTCTTCTCGACAACAACATCATATTTCTTTGAGCTCGCGAAGCGGGTGATGTTCTCTACACAAACCATGCTGTCGACCTGAACCTTTAATTCATTGGGAGATGATTTTTTGACCTCGTTCTGTACCATGACAACCGGCATGGGGCAGCTAAGACCTCTTGCGTCAATCATATGACTGCAGCCTCCTTTGTTTTCTTTTTTAAAATATTGACAATAGATATCAGGAGTAAGACGGCAAAACCGATACCGACCGCGATCTTTCCGGCGGTCGCCACCCCGCCCGCAGTATAGGTTCCATCCTCGGCGAGCTTTGATGCGGCGCCGGCAAGACCGAAGTTGTGAGCAAACGCTGCGCCGACGATCATACCGAGGACTGTTACGGCAGAGTCGCCGTTGCCTTCACCGGCTAAAATCAACTGTCTTAAAGGACAGCCGCCGAGCAGTACGCTGCCCCAGCCTACGAGAGCCATACCCAACAGATTCCACAGCCAGCTCTCGTGGGCGATCGGCTGATTATATGCGGAGAAGCCCTTGAAATTACCGAGGATAATATTACCCAGAAGTACGGTGACAAAAATCGCGCCGAAGCCCGCGATCAGATTGAAATCCTTGAACATGATCGCATCTCGCATACCGCCGACCATACAGATGCGTGATTTTTGAGCGAGAGCGCCGACAACGATCGCTATGGCGAGAGATATAAGCATAGGAGCGTGCTTGGAGCCGGGACCCTCCTCAGAAAACGCAAAAACTGTCGGTACGGCGATCAGCAGCACCAGCAGGCCGATCATCAAGCCGGGCATCGCCATTCCCTCAGTCAAGGTAACCGGATGATTGCGCTTGAGCGTGAAGCCTTTTTTGATGAAGAAGATACCGATCAGAATACCGAGTGCAAATCCGCCTAAGCCTACGAAAGCGTTCAGGTCGCCGCCGCCCATACGGATCACCATTCTCAGCGGGCAGCCGAGGAACACCAGCGCGCCGATCATCACGAATGCGCCGATGATAAATCGGGTAGCGGGAGAAGAACCGGCCTTAGGCTTAAATTCTCCCGTAATCACCGCCAGTATGGTCGAGCCTAAGACCAGACCGATTATCTCGGGGCGGACATATTGTACGACCGATGCGGAATGTAATTTTGTCGCTCCGGCAATATCGCGCAAAAAGCACGCGATACAGAAGCCCATATTGGCAGGGTTGCCGAACGCAGTCAGCGCCAGTGCGGCGACTCCTATCACAAACCCCGTAATGATAACCCACAGGTTGATTCTCTTACTCATAGTTTTCTCCTTTTCTTATCCGAGTCAAGTGATCAATAATATTGCCAGACGATTTAAGAGTCTGCTGATATCGTTATATATTTTAAAGTATAACGGTGCGTTTGTCAAGGCTGTATCATTTATCTTTTCCTAATGAAGATAGATATGAGCGCCGCCGCTGTACTGTTTTACCGTTCCGATCCTTTGGGCTGAGGGAACGGAGGTTTTCAACTCTTCCAATAGCACATCTGCGTCGTCCGGGTGGACGGCAATCAGAAGTCCTCCCGAGGTCTGCGGATCATACAGCATATCTTGTTTTGCCAGTTCGATGTCGCCGGGATCAACATACGCCTCAGCAAAGCTTCTGTTCCGATACATACCCTCAGGCAATATGCCTGAGCGCGCGAATTCCAACGCGTCGGGGATCAGGTCGATCGACTCAACATTGATATGTATCTCGACGCTGCTGCCTTGCGCCATCTCACAGGCATGACCCAGCAGGGCAAAGCCGGTGACATCCGTGCAGGCGTGCACACGATATTTGACCATCGCGTCTCTCGCGTTCTTGTTGAGCGTCGTCATCAATCCGACAGCGTACTCCATCGTTTCTTCGGATACCAGATCTGCCTTTGCCGCAGTGGTCAGTATACCTATCCCAAGGGGCTTCGTCAGCAAAAGCACATCGCCCTCCTTAGCGCCGCTGTTTGTCAATACCCTGTCGGGATGGACAAAGCCCGTAACGGCAAGCCCATACTTTGGCTCCTTATCAAGGATACTGTGCCCGCCGGTGATGATTGCTCCCGCCTCATACGCTTTTTCATATCCGCCGCGCAGGATCTGATGTACAGCCTCCTTCGGCAGGTCGGAGGGCACCGCCATGATATTCAGCGCGAGCTTCGGCTCGCCTCCCATAGCGTATACATCCGAAAGCGCGTTGGTTGCGGCGATCGCGCCGAAGGTGTAGGGATCGTCGGCGATAGGAGGAAAAAAATCCACCGTCTGCACCAAAGCCAAATCATCAGAAACCCTGTATACGCTCGCATCGTCACTTTTATCAAAGCCAACCAGAAGATTAGGATCACTGTGTACCTTTAATCCGTCCAGCAGCTTTGCAAGTACTCCGGCGCCGACCTTTGCTCCGCAGCCTGCGCAATTCGCCAGCTTTGTCAGCCTAACTTCTTTTTCCGTCAATAATCTCCCTCCCATGTGAATATTCCAGATACAAGATCGCCTCTAAAACGCCTCCGGCGATTGCCAGAGCCTTGTCAGATACTGTATAACAATATTCCTTTTTACCTCTCGGGTCAACATCGCCGGCTTTCATACCTTTGTGTGTCTTTGTTCCGTCGGCAAGCAGACCTCGTAGAACGCCGCTGATCGTGCACTCCATAGGTTTGTCACCGACATATCCCACAATATCGCCGGCATCAACCGCATCGCCTATTTGTCTTGTTGCGATGAAAATGCCGTCGTCAGGCGCCCTCAGGACACGTTCGCCTGCAAAACCTCCGATCAGTCCCGGTATGTTTGTGTTTGGCAGAGCACATCCTTTATAAATCGCTCTGCCCAGCGTATGTCCTCTCATTGTCTCAATGACAGCATGACAATCGACGGCGGCTTCAAAACCGGGACCCACTCCGATTACGATCGGAGCATCGGTGATTTTTGTTCCCAAATTCCGCTTTGCAAGGATAGCGTCGATAATGATATCGGGTCTTAGTTCATGACGGCATTTGCATTCGGGATCTATAAAAACGGGAAGGATATTTCTTTTGAGCAATTCTACGGCATGGGCGACGTTTTCGGCTTTTTGGGCGCTGACATCCTCTACATCTGTCCGTCCTTTGACGATTGCCTGTGAGAAAGCCACCGTTCGGCGAATCGTCGTAGGATGCTCCGTGTCGGTCATAACAACATCAAACCCACTATGCCACAGTCTCAGCGCGATACCGCTCGCAAGATCACCTGCGCCGCGAATCAGTGCAAACAAGTGTATTCCTCCCTTTTTAAGCTTCCTGCCGTTACAGGTATCTTCAGCATACGAGCGAGGACGGCCGCGTTCTCTTTCGCTTTATCGTCTTCAGCTTTATTGATCAACAAACAGTCTCCATAGCCCTCACTTGTAATCACACGCCCGATGATTTGAGGCGTAACGGCAGATCGCATATCAACGCATGCGATCATGGAAAACAACTCAGGTCTGTGACAGACTTCAGCTATAGGCTGTCCAAAAGCATCGGCGCCGATTACCAGAACCGTTTTATTTGTTTCTGCGGGGATAACCGGCTCATAATCCGCATGAGCTTTGATCGGCAGTCCATGTGCACCGTCTGCTTCAACGATGATATAGTCGGCAAGCTTTCTCAGGCTGTCAAAGCTGACAGCAGGCGCAGACAGCTTACCTGAGGCGATTTTTGTACCCACACAAATGATACGACGGCTTTTCAGAGCTGAGACGATCTCTTCATATGTCTTGCCTGTCAATACAGGTGTATCATCCGGCTCATAGATCTTTGTCGTAGTACAAACGATCACGGTTCCGAAAGCGGAAAGCTCCTCGGCAAGCTTGTACATCAATGTTGTTTTTCCGCCGCCGCCGATCAATGCGGTAACACCCGGCGTTATCCTTAATATTTGAGATATTTTCATTTTGTTATATCTTTCTCAAATCAATAATTCAAATATACCCGCATATTCGATCCCGGCATCGGTCAATGCCCTTTTCAAAATATCTCCGTACTCGATATCCGAGCACCACGCTATGCCGCAATCAGCAGAAAGCGAGCGAGGTGCGGATATCGTTTTTCCCTTTATCATTTTTACCTTGCAGAGCTTTTTCGTTGCCATCGCTTCCGCTGTGGTGTAAAAGGTGATCACGATACTCTGTTTTTTTTCTCTCATTTCAGGTTAAATCCTCTGACGGTATTCTTTTAATAGTATAACGATATTATTATAGCAAATGAGGATGCAGTTTGCAAGATTGACTCAAGGGTAAAAACAGGATATAATAAAAATAATGTTGTAATAAAGGGGCGTCGATTTATGACCGGCAAGTTGAATGCAAAGCTTTCAGTACGGTTATTTACCGATGAAAAGTGCTTTGGCCCCGGTATAGCCTCACTGCTGCTCCGGGTCGAAAAATACCGCTCTCTGCGATCTGCCGCGGCTTCTATGGGCATGGCATATTCCAAAGCGTGGACCATACTGAAAAGCTGTGAGGAGCATCTGGGCTTTAAGCTGATCATTTCAACAATAGGAGGCAAAAACGGAGGCGGAGCCGAGTTAACGGATAATGCTATGAAGATGCTTAAAGCGTATAATGAATACCGCGATGAGCTGAACGCTTATGCCGATCATCTGCTTGCTGAAAAATTTTCCTTTTACGCTGATTTAAAGGATTGAGGAATAAGATCTATGATTTATCTTGACAACGCTTCGACCACATTAATCAAACCGGAGGCGGTAGGCAGCGCGATCCTTACGGCTATGCAGACGCTCGGCAATACAGCGAGGGGCGCTCACGGCTACAGCATCGACGCGGCAAGCGCGGTATATGAGGCAAGGGAAAAGATCGCGCGGTTTTTCAACTGCAAAAGAGCAGACCATGTTGTTTTTACAAGCAATGTGACGCAGGCGCTCAACATGACTATATACGGCGTCCTGTCAAGCTCAGACCATGTGATATCAACCGATCTTGAGCACAATTCCGTCCTGCGCCCTCTGTATCGGCTGCAGGATGAGAGAGGTGTAGAGGTCGACTTTGTCCCCGCGGATAAGAAAGGCTGTTTGGATTATCGTGACTTTGAGCGGATGATAAAACCTAACACTAAAGCGATCGTATGTACACACGCATCTAATTTGACAGGGAATATGACTGATATGCGCCGTATCAGCGAAATCTCCCGCAAAAACAATATTCTGCTGATCGTCGACGCCGCTCAAACGGCAGGATCTAAAAAAATCGATATGCAGGAGCTTGGAATAGATATCTTGTGCTTTACGGGTCACAAGGGTCTGATGGGCCCGCAGGGAACCGGCGGAATGTGCATCGGAGAAGGGGTCAAGATTCGTCCGCTGATCGTAGGAGGAACAGGCGTACAGACATACAGCCGCGCTCAACCCGAAAGATTACCTACCCTGTTGGAGGCAGGAACCTTGAACGGACACGGAATCGCCGGATTATCCGCTGCATTAGACTTTATCAACGAAACCGGTTTGGACTGTATTGAAAACAAAGAAACGTTCTTGACAGAACGGTTTTATAACGGCATAAAAAATATCGACCGTGTAACGGTATACGGAGATCTCAGTAGAGAACACACGGCGATCGTAGCGCTGAATATCGGAGATCTGGACTCGGGAGAGGTCGCCGACATACTGTTTGAACAGTATGACATTGCGGTACGGGCAGGCGCTCACTGTGCGCCGAGACTGCACAGGGCGCTCGGCACAAAAGAACAAGGCGCAGTAAGATTCAGCTTTTCGTATTTTAACTCGATAGAAGAAATAGACAAAGCGATATTTGCTGTGAAGGAGATATCAAGGTCTGAAATGAAATGATGTATAATAATACTATTATTCAATAAAACCCTTTAACATCTGTCGCGAAAAATTCTGCATAACTGTGTTGTCGTCCTTGCAAGGCGTCAGCCTTGCGGCGTCCTCCGCCTTGTTCTGCGAAATTTTTCGCTGACATCTGTTTTAAATCGTTTCATTGAATACTAGTATAAAGCGACTGCGGACCCTTCGATTCATTACAGGTTGTTGTGTTCTGATTTCAAAGAGTCAAGAGCCGAGAACGCCTCGGCTCTTGACTCTTTTTCAGACATTAATCAGAGTATCTGTGATTTCGGGATCGTGCGCGGCCAGTATTGAAATACAGTTTGCCTTTTCATTCTGTGCTTTTACCCATTTCAGAGAGGTAATGCATGTATCGCACTTGACAGCGGAAACGTTAACGGAAAGATAGTCGTGACCATATAGCTGCTAAATAACGACCGTCAAGGAGTATAAAAAAACAACAAACAGCGATATCAAGGTTATCTTCAACGTGTTCAAGGATGAAGACCTGATGATCTATCGCGGTTTGCTGCAAAAGTAAGATCGGAGCCGGGTGACCGGCTCCTTTTCAAATCTAAGGCTAATAAAAAACGCTTGACAAAAACAGACAGATAGCATATAATATCGGTTAGCAGAAGCTAACCGAGTTATCTTTCTCTTATCATGAGGAACAGCTTTTACTATGTGTGCCATGAGATGATGAGAGTTTTTTTCAAACAAATAGTTAGCTTACACTACCCCTGTGGTGCGAAGAGTGATTTGATGTCTGAGAAATACCGTTACAGCTCAATCATGATCTTCAAAGCAATGAAATGTGCGCATTGCTTTAAAAAACGGACACCGTTCCGATAGCAGTGAGAAATGTACAAAATAATATCAGCAATGAGTAAACGGCAGACTGCCGACAAAGCTGAAGGCGGCAGGATAAGAACGGAGGAAACTATGATTAAGACTACATTGAAAATCGACGGGATGATGTGTTCCATGTGTGAGAGCCATATCAACGACACTGTCAGGAGCGTCTGTATGGTTAATTCCGTTAAGTCATCACACGCAAAAGGCGTGACCGAAATTATCAGCGACAGTCCGCTCGATGAAGCGGGACTGCGTGAAGCGATCGGTAAAACAGGGTACAAGGTGCTGGATGTTCAGACGGCGCCATTTGAGAAGAAACGTTTTTCCCTATTTGGAAAATAAAACGGGCGCAGGGTCTTGCGCACGGCTCTTCATTATTATAAATAGTCATTGCGAAGCCATTTAGGGCTGTGGCGAACTCAACCGATAAAAAAGGGTTAAATACCGCGCTGCTTGCAGCGGGAAAGCCTGTAGGATTTATCCTCTTTAGGCGAATACCCCGTCTAAGCTGTGCGAGGGTAAAGTGTCCGGTGGATACTTTTGTGCTGGCACCGGGGAAGTTCATTCACTGACGGCTTTGACCGTCATAAGGGAGGTCACCATGAATATCGTACAATTCGACAATGTAACAAGAATATATACCAGCGGCGACCATGAGCTGAAAGCGCTCAATCAGGTCAGCTTTACTCTGGATGAGGGCAAGTTTGTCGTCATCCTCGGTCCCTCCGGAGCGGGCAAAAGCACGCTTCTGAATCTTTTGGGCGGTCTCGACAGCCCGACGGAAGGAACCATCACCGTGAACGGTAAGGATATCTCGACCCTGTCCGACAATGAGCTCGCCGATTACCGCGCCGCGACAGTCGGCTTTGTGTTCCAGTTCTACAACCTTATCCCGACACTGACGGTGTATGAGAATGTGCAGTTGGTGTCACAGATCGCTCCGGATGCATTGGGTGCAAAGGACATGATCGCCGAGGTTGGGCTGACCGATCATCTGCACAATTTTCCGTCGGAGCTTTCCGGCGGCGAACAGCAGCGTATTTCGATCGCCAGAGCGTTAGCGAAGAATCCTAAGATCCTGCTCTGTGACGAGCCGACCGGCGCGCTCGATTCCGAGACCGGTGTAATGGTATTAAAGCTCCTGCTCAGCATGGCGAAAAACTACGGCAAGACCATTGTCATCGTTACCCATAACCAGAGCATTGCTAAGATGGCGGACGTCGTGATCCGCGTCAAGAACGGCAAAATTCGTTCCATCGAAGAACAGGAGAATCCCATGAGCGCAGACGAGGTGGAGTGGTAATATGCTGATACGCAAATTGTTCCGTACCGCGTGGAGCTACAAGGCGCAGTTCATTTCCATGATTATCATGATTACGCTGGGTATGGGCATCTTTCTCGGCTTCAACATGGAGTGGCGCACGATTGAGGTGGATACCGGCAGCTTCTTCGACGATACCCGTTATGCCGACTACCGCCTTTACTCCGAGAAAGGCTTCACAGAGGACGATTTAAATAAGATAGCAGACCTTGACGGAGTTGATAATGCGACACGATATCTGTCCGTTAATCTTGATATCAAAGGGGAGAAGAACAAGAGCCTTGCGCTGGACGTCAGCGAAAACTACACTGTATCAACTTTTATCGTGACCGACGGCGCCGCGTATGACGCGGACAGCGACGGGTTCTGGCTGAGCGATAAATTTGCCGCGGCGAATGATTACAAGATCGGCGATACCCTGACGTTAGAATTCCAAGGTGTGGAGATCACCGGCGAGATCGTCGGCTTGATCAAATCCGGTGAGCACATGATATGCGTCGCTGATACCAACCAGCTCATGCCCGACTATAACTCCTTCGGTTACGCTTACATATCCCCGAAAAAGCTGCGGGGGATCGTGGAGCAAAAGGCAAGGGATGCCGCCGCCGATGAACTGAAAGAATCGGGCGTCCCCGAAGCATTCATCGACGACAGTCTGACCGAGATGTTCAAGAGCGGCGAGTTGATCGACGAGGCATTGGATCAGGTCTATGCACAGGTCAACATCCTTTCGGATATGGAGAAAGAGGAGCTGGAGGACGCGGTCAAGGACGCGCTCGGCAAAACGATCATGGTCACCTCAAAGGACGACCATGTCGTATACAAAGAGGCGATGGGCGAAGCCGAAGAGGGTAAGACGATGGGCTCCGTACTTCCCGTGCTGTTTCTTGCAATCGCTATCCTCACGATGGTCACCACCATGCACCGTATCGCCACAAAAGAAAAGCTTCAGATCGGCACGCTGAAGGCGCTGGGCTTTAAGAACCGCAGGATCCTCAGACACTACACCTCCTATGGCCTGTTCATCGGCTTGGTCGGTTCGGCGCTCGGAATCGCGCTCGGTTATTGGGTATGCAAGCTTGTGATGAGCGAGGACGGCATGATGGGCACCTATTTCGATATGCCGGATTGGAGTGCAGCTATGCCTGCCTTCTGCATCCCGGTCATCATCGGCACGGTCATCCTGCTGACGCTGATCAGCTTCCTGTCGGTCAGGCAGCAGCTCAAAGGCACCGCCGCCGACGCCCTCAGACCGTACACGCCGAAAAAGATGCGCAAGATGTTTTTGGAGCGCTTCCGATTCTGGGACAAAATGCAGTTCGGCACGAAGTGGAACATCCGCGACCTGAGCCGTCACAAAAGCCGTTCATCGATGACGCTGGTCGGCATCGTCGGCTGTATGGTGCTGATGGTCGGCGGACTCGGCATGCGCGATACGATGGCAGGCTTTCTCGATCTGCTCGACAACGATATTTCTGCTTATACAACGAAGGTCAATCTTGCGGATAACGTCGATAAAGAAAAAGCAATCACATTAGCGGATGAGCTTGGCGGCGACTGGGAGAGTTTGACGGGCATCAGCCTCGACGGCGATACCGTCGCGCTTGATGTGATACACAATTCGAGCGGCTTGATGAATGTTATCGATGAGAACAACAAGACGATTGATCTGAGCGATGAGGGCGTATACCTCTGCCTGCGGCTGAAGGACAGGGCAAACATCGGCGACATGATAGAGTTTTCGCCCTACGGTTCGAGCGAAACATATAAGGCGAAGGTGCTCGGCTATAACCGCTCGATCATGACCGAGAGCGTCACGCTGACCGATAAGCTCGCCGACAGGCTCGGTATCGACTACACGCTGAGCTCGATCTATACCGATAAGACCGCTGATGAGATCAAAAGCTCCGATCTGATCGCGGGAAAGCAGGACCAGAAACAGCTGATGGACACCTTCGACAGCTTTGTGCAGATCATGGACAGCATGGTGATCATCCTCGTGATCGCTGCCGTGATTCTCGGCATCGTCGTGCTGTATAATCTCGGCTTGATGAGCTATGTTGAGCGTTCGCACGAGCTGGCTACCCTGAAGGTGCTCGGCTTCCGCAACCGTGATATCGGGCGGCTGCTGATCTCACAGAATATCTGGCTGACCGTCATCGGCGTGATCGTCGGACTGCCCGCAGGCGTCGGCGTGCTCCAATGGCTGCTGACCGCTCTCGCCGGAGAATACGAGATGAAGCTGATGCTCGGATCTCTGACCTATTGCGTATCCATTCTGCTGACCTTCGGCGTATCGCTGCTAGTGGGTCTATTGGTCGCGCGTAAGAACAAAAAGATCGATATGGTTGAAGCGCTCAAGGGCGCGGAATAATATACGCAGTGAACCGCTGCGGCGCTTGAGTTTCCTGAGCCTTTTTGACAGGAAAATGCGGCAAAGTGTATCTATCCGCTCATTTCTGAACCGATTTTATTGGACAATATGAGATTTCGGTGTATAATAGAAGTGAACGGAGGTGAGAGCATGCACGATATATGGAACCCATGGCATGGCTGCAAAAAGTGCAGCGAGGGCTGTCAGAACTGCTATATGTACTTTCTCGATGAACAGCGTGGAAGAAGCGGCGCGGATATCTACCGCACCAAAGCGGGCTTTCGCTATCCGCTGTCGAAGGACAGATACGGACGGTACAAGGTGCAGAGCGGCGAACAGCTTCGCGTGTGCATGACCTCCGATTTTTTCCTTGAGGAAGCAGACACATGGCGGGATGAAGCGTGGAGCATCATCCGTCAGCGCCCCGACGTTGTGTTCTTTCTGCTGACAAAGCGCCCCGAAAGAGTACGCGACTGTCTTCCCTACGATTGGGGCGACGGCTGGGAGAACGTCTTTTTCAATGTGAGCTGCGAGAATCAGAAGCGCGCCGACGAGCGCATCCCGATCCTGCTGTCTCTGCCGTTCAGGCACAAAGGAATCATGTGCGCTCCGTTCATCGGGGCGGTGAGTATCCGCGAGTATCTTGCGACAGGGCAGATCGAGCAGGTCATCTGCGACGGTGAGAACTACGCCGGAGCCCGTCCGTGTCACTATGAGTGGGTCAAACAGCTTCGCGACGAGTGCCGGGAATTTGACGTCACCTTTGCGTTTGTCGGCACGGGCAGACGATTTGTCAAGGACGGAAAGACCTATGCGATCGAGGGAAGCGGGCTGCAGGCGAATCAAGCGTACAAATCGGGACTCAGCTTCAAGGGCAAGCCGATCGACTTCAAGCTGTGTAATCTGCTCGGGCTGCCGATCTCCGACGAAAGACGCTACAAGCCTTATTTCGGCGACAAATGCCAAACCTGCGGCATGAAGATCATCTGCAACGGCTGCACCCGATGCGGTAAATGTGAGCAATAAATCTATCTCCGTCTGGAAATTTAACACCATGCGGAGATTTTTCTTGACAAATTATATCGCGTGCGATATAATTAAGACAGATAAAGATTTCAGACCAAAAGAGGTGAACCGTCATGGACAAAAAATATGAAGCATTAAGGCTGAAAAATCAGCTTTGTTTTCCGCTTTACGCAGTATCGAATATGATCACGCGGAGGTATAAGCCGCTGCTCGACAAGCTCTCCTTGACCTACACCCAGTATATCGTGATGATGGTGCTGTGGGAGGCGGCTCCCGTCAATGAAAAATTCCTGTGTGAAGCCCTGTGCCTGAAAACCAACACCGTAACGCCCCTGCTGAAAAAGCTGGAGGAAAAGGGCTATATCGTCAAGACGAAGGATAAGGAGGACGAAAGAAACCTCGTCATCGATCTGACCGAACGCGGCGCTGCGCTGCGTGATGACGCCCTGTGCGTGCCCGGGACGATCGCACGGGAGTTTCATATCACAGAGGAAGAAGCTATGTTTTTATATACCATTCTATATAAAATGTTGGAGCAAGACAGCTCTGACAATAACAACTAAAGGAGGAAATAAAATGGCAAACGTATACGATTTTTCAGTAAAGGACAGAAAGGGCGGCGACGTCAGCCTTTCGGAATTCAAGGGAAAGGTGCTGCTGATCGTCAACACCGCAACCGGCTGCGGCTTCACACCGCATTATGAGCCGCTCGAGGCGATGTACAGAGAATTCAGGGATCAGGGCTTTGAGATTCTTGACTTCCCGTGCAACCAGTTTGCGAATCAGTCTCCCGGCTCCGAGGATGAGATTCACGAGTTCTGCACCGTGAAATTCGGCACCGAGTTCCCGCAGTTCAAAAAGATCGACGTCAACGGCGAGAACGCCGACCCGCTCTTTGCGTTTCTCGCGACCGAAAAGCCTTTTGAAGGCTTCGGAAAAGGTCTTAAGAACAAAGCTTTGGACAAATTTGCAAACATGAACAACAAGACCTACGGCGACAAGGCGTATATTAAATGGAATTTCACGAAGTTCCTTGTCGACAGAGAGGGCAAGGTGGTTGCTCGGTTCGAGCCGACTGTGGATATGAAGCTCGTCCGCGACGCTGTCGCCGCTGAACTGGGTAAGTAATCATGAAAGAGCAGAAGACGCGTGAAAAAGCGATCATCCGCACCAGCATCATCGGCATTTTGGCAAATGTATTTCTGGCGGGCTTCAAGGCAGTCGTCGGTCTCACCGCTAACTCCATCGCCGTGATTCTGGACGCGGTTAACAACCTGTCCGACGCGGCAAGCTCGGTGATTACGATCATCGGCGCAAAGCTCGGCGCGAAACTGCCCGACAAAAAGCATCCGCTCGGCTACGGCAGGATCGAGTATCTCAGCTCCATGATCATTGCGGCGATCGTGCTCTACGCGGGTATCACCTCGCTGGTGGAGTCCGTCAAAAAGATTATCGCTCCCGAAACGGCGGATTACAGCCCCCTGTCGCTCATCATCATATCCGTCGCCGTCGTTGTGAAGATCATTCTCGGTTTGTATGTCAGGAAGCAGGGGAAGAAGCATAACTCCGGCGCGCTTGTCGCATCGGGCTCTGATGCGCTGTTCGACGCTGTGTTGTCCGTCTCGGTACTTTTGTCGGCGATCGTCTATTTGATATGGGGCGTATCCTTGGAAGCGTATGTCGGCGTTGTGATTTCCGTGTTCATCATCAAGGCGGGTATTGAAATGATGATCGAAACGGTGAACGAAATCCTCGGCAAGCGAAGCGATAGGGAAGAAGTCAGCCGCATTAAAAAGCTGATTTGCGAAGAGCCCGAGGTGCGCGGCGCGTATGATCTGCTCATTTTCAACTACGGTCCGAACAAAAACTATGCCAGCGTTCATCTGGAATTGCCCGACACTATGACTGTCGACGAGGTCGACGCGCTCACCCGGCGCGTACAGGCGAAGATTTATCTGGAGACGGGGGTTGTTTTGACCGCCATCGGGGTGTATTCCTATAACACCTCCGACGATGAGAGCGCGAAAATACGCAACACCGTTCAAAAAACCGTTCTGTCGCACGATTGGGCGCTGCAGCTGCACGGCTTCTATATGGATGCGGAAAACAAAACCATGCGCTTTGACGTTGTCGTCAGCTTTGATATCGAAAAGGCGGAAGCCGTCTGTATTCTGACAGAAGAGATACAGGCGCTGTATCCCGATTATTCGCTGCTGATCGCCCCCGATATCGACGCATAATCCTTTGTCAGTTAATCGCCTCCGCTTGGATGATAAATCCGGGCGGAGATTTTTGTGGACAAGGAGCGGTTTTTCTGTTATGATTCTAGTATAGCCATGCAAGCAGTGCTTGAGTGAAGGAGAAATCGATGTTCAGGAAAATGAGAAGATTCAAACAGCAGCTCTCTGAGAAAGAATGTATCAGCATATTGAATTCTGAGAAAAGAGGCGTTCTCTCTCTTTTGGGCGACGGCGGATACCCTTACGGCGTGCCGCTGGACCATTGGTACTGTGAAGCGGACGGCAAGCTCTACTTTCATTGCGCCAAAGAGGGTCATAAGCTCGACGCGATAGAGAATTGCGACAAGGTCAGCTACTGTGTGATGGATCAGGGTTATCGCAAAGACGGCGATTGGGCGCTGAACATATGCAGCGTGATCGTTTTCGGACGGATCAGGCTTGTTGCCGATGAAGACAAAAAAAGAGAGATCTGTACCAACCTCTGTCGCAAATTTACGGATGATGAAGCCTATCTGCTCAAGGAGCTGGACAGCGCCTTTGCGCGAGTAAACTGTCTGGAGCTGACCCCGGAGCATATGACGGGAAAACTCGTCAACGAATCTTAATCAATGCCGTCATTATAGTATACAATGCAATGATAAAGGAGCTATTCCACTGATCAATGATGAAAAAGTTAATCATTCTGGTTTTGATATCGGCGTTGGCAGCGGGTATGATTGCCTGTCATGACAATAGTTCTGATACCTCTTATCAAAAGGAAACAAAATCTGTTGTTCAAACAGAATATGAGACGCAGCCGGAAATGCAGACGTCAGCGATTCAGACAGAGGCGCTGCAGGAGGTAACAGAAGCTCCCGTGCAAAAAGAAACGGGTCAAGCGGATCAAAAGAAAACCGACTTTGATCCCTATTCGACGGATAATGTTTATGATCTGAACCCGGCGCTGTTCGAGAGACAAGACGGCACGGATTACGGCACGCTGTTGACAGATGTGACCTATTTCTCGACGACTGCCGATGATGATAAGCGCGTCAACATCCTACTTCCGCCGGGCTATGATGAAACCGGCGCATATCCGGTGCTGTATATGATCCACGGCTGGGGCGGCGATTACACCGCTCATCTGTATGACGGCTCCTATCTGCATATGCTGTACGGCAACATGTATCGCGACGGTCTCGCCGAGCCGATGATCATCGTCGGCGTCGATATGTACACCGGCAAGCAGGCTATCAAGGACGATCTTGACGGATACGGGCTCAGAGCGGCATATGACAAGACCGTTGACGATATTGCGGTGGACCTCATGCCGTTTATGCGCGAGCATTATGCAGCTGCACAGGGGAGAGAGAACACGGCTGTCGCAGGCGTTTCCGAGGGCGGCGCCAAGTCGCTTTGCACAGGCTTTCAATGGCTCGACAAGATCGGCTATATAGCCGGTATCGCACCCGACGGCAACGTGATATCGGTCAGCGGCTACTATTCGGACAGCTACTGGTCGATCCCGTATTTCGACGTCTTGCCCCAGCCCGCACAGGATACCATGCCGATCTATCTGTATCTTGCTGTCGGCAGTGAGGATCCGTGGAATATCCACAGCACAGAGTATTTCAGCGAAGTGCTCGAAAGCATGGGCGTCAGCCATCAATATGACTATGTCGAGGGCTTCGGGCACGATTCCGACTTCTGGCGTGTTTGTATGTATAACTTTATCGGGAAGATTTTTAAATAAATTGACACATGTTTCTTTTTTGGAACAAAGCTATACTTGAACAGGCGTCGAAGCTGTTCAACAAAAGGATTGCAGAATCATTAAAAACCTGATATTCTTACAGTAACAAATCCATAAGAGGTGAATGCTATGGCAAACAAAACAACCGCAGGTAAAGGCGGCGAGCGCTATGTGCCGTATGAGGAAAGGACAGGCGCCGAGTCCGTCGTATATTTTACCCGCGAATTATCCCCCGAAGGGCTCAAAAAGGTCTATGAAAAGGTGAACGCGGAGATGAAGGGCAGGATCGCCGTCAAGCTCCATACGGGCGAGCCGCACGGTCCCAACATCATTCCGCGTGAGTGGGTGAAGGAGCTGCTTTCATCCGAAGCCGAGCTCAAAGACGCTGTGATCGTCGAGACCAACACCTACTATGAGGGCGACCGCTACACCACCGAACAGCACCGCAAAACACTCGAGGTCAACGGGTGGACGTTCTGTCCTGTTGATATCATGGACGAGGACGGCACCGTCCTGCTGCCGATCGAGGGCGGCAAATGGATGAAGGAAATGTCCTGCGGCTCTCACATGACCGGCTATGACTCGATGCTGGTGCTGACGCACTTCAAGGGCCATATGATGGGCGGCTTCGGCGGCTCGAACAAGAATATCGGCATCGGCTGCGCGGACGGCAGGATCGGCAAAAAGTGGATCCATACCCGCGAGGGAGAGGATATGTGGTCGATCGCGGAGGAGGAGCTGATGGAGCGCATCACCGAGTCCACCAAAGCGACGGTCGATTTCTTCGGCAAAAACATCACCTATGTCAACGTAATGCGCAATATGTCCGTTTCCTGCGACTGCGAGGGCGTCCATGCGGAGCCTGTCGTCACACCGAACGTCGGCATCCTCGCCTCGACCGATATTTTAGCGCTGGATCAGGCGTGTGTCGATCTGATCTATGCTATGAGGGAAGACGAGAATCACGCGCTCAGAGAGCGTATCGAGACCCGTCACGGACATCGCCAGCTCAGCTGTATGAAGGGAATGGGCATGGGCAACGACCGATATCTCCTCGTCGACCTCGATAACGATGAAACCGGTATCACACAAAAGCAAGCGGTAAAAGACTTAAAGCCGTTCAGTCTGTAAAGGAGAGATTATCATGTTAGAAAATATTTTAGTGCAAAGAAATACTGCCGTAAAAGGCAGAATCACCGTAAAGACACTGACCTCAGTAGGCTTGATCGCCTTAGCTGTCATCCTGCCGCAGATCGTCCACCTTGCGCTCGGACAGCCGGGCGGCGTACAGCTGCTGCCGATGTATCTGCCGGTTCTGATCGGCGGATGTCTGCTCGGTTCCCGCTGGGGGATCATGGTCGGCGCGCTGTCGCCGGTTGTCAGCTTTGCAATCACCTCGATGATCGGCGAAGCGATGCCCGCGCTCCCCAGACTGCCGTTTATGGCAGCTGAGCTGACAGTATTTGCCGTTGTTGCAGGCTTGTTCAGTAAGAAGATATATGAAAACGGACTGTGGGCTTTCCCTGCTGTGATCCTCGCCCAGCTCACAGGCCGCGCCGTGTTCCTCGGCTTAGTCGCTGTTTTCCAAAATATTGCGCCTTTTACCGTACCGATGATATGGTCGCAGATCCTTACCGGATGGGTAGGACTTGCGATCCAAGCCGCAGCGGTACCGCTGCTTATCATCGGACTGAGAGCGATCCTTGTCAAAGACCATGACTGATTTACAAACAGCAAAGGCGAATCTTGCCGGACACAGCATCTGCCTGTGCAGGGACGGTGAGATCATCACCGACGACGGAAGAGGTATTTCACCGATGATGCGCTTCATCGCCGAGGGGCGTGATCTGAGCGGTTATTCCGCCGCGGATGTCATCGTCGGCAAGGCTGCGGCGATGCTGTTCGTCAAAGCCGGTATCACAGCGGTTCACGGTAAGGTGACGTCAACTGCCGCACGCGATTACCTGCAGCAGCACGGCACCCCCTGCACGTGGGATTCGCTGACAGAGTCGATCATCAATCGCACCGGGACTGATATCTGCCCGATGGAAAAGACGGTCGCATCGATTGATGGTGTTGAAGCGGGGTATCAGGCGCTACAAGCAAAGCTGCTCGAACTGCGCGCAGCGAAGAGAGCGTAAAAATAATCATCACTCCGATGATCGAAAAACACATCTTATGATAAGATCAGGGGCTGCCGCACTGAATCAGTGTGACAGCCCCATTCGCTGTTTGTCTTAATTCTATGTTTGACGCCCGTTTAATGGAACCGGACGCTGCGAAAAGCATGCTTTCAAAGCGCTGTTTCCGTTTCGAAAGAACAGCCGTGATCAATCCTCTCTGTGATCGAAAACCCTCTTGGTTTTCTTCTCGGAGCGGGGCAGGGTGCCCACGGAAACGACGACGACCTTGGGGGTGACGCTCATCTTGGACTTGAAAGCGTTTTTGATCGCTTCTCCCGTTTTATCAAAATTCACGCGCCCTTCCGCTTCAACCGTCAGCATGATGATGTCGCGGTTCTTTTCATCGTCATGTGCGATATCGATCTTGTACTCGCTGGATACGCCGTCCACCGTGCCGAGCAGCTCCTCGACCTGACTGGGGAACATATTCACGCCGTGTACCTTGAACATATCGTCCGATCTGCCCTTGATGACGTCCAGTCTGGGATAGCAGCTGCCGCAGGGACATTCGCCCGGGATGATGCGCGACAGGTCATGGGTACGGAACCTGAGCAGCGGCGCGCCCTCCTTGACGAGTGTGGTGATGACGATCTCGCCTTCCTCGCCGTCCTCCACATTCTCTCCGGTCACGGGATCGATGATTTCGATGTAGAGGAAATCATCCCAGCAGTGCATGCCGGTCTGATCCGAGCAGTTCACGCCGATGCCGGGACCGTAGATCTCGGTGAGACCGTAGATGTCATACAGCTCGATGCCGAGCTCGTTCGCGATATACTCGCGCTTTTTGTCGCTCCATCTCTCGGATCCGATGACGCCCTTTTTCAGACAGATCTTATCCTTGAGACCGCGCTTGTTGATCTCTTCGGCGAGCAGCAGTGCATAGCTGGAGGTTGCGCAGATCACGGTGGATTTCAGATCCTGCATCATCAGCAGCTGCTTTTCGGTGTTGCCGGGACCCATCGGTATCGCCATCGCGCCGAGCTTTTCACAGCCCGCCTGAAAGCCGATGCCTGCCGTCCACAGACCGTAGCCCGGGGTGATCTGGATGCGGTCATCCTTGGTGATGCCCGCGGTCTCGTAGCATCTGGCGAACATCGTCGCCCAGTCGTCAACATCCTTGGCGGTATAGGGGATGATGACCGGCTTGCCGGTCGTGCCCGAGGAGGAGTGGATGCGGACGATCTCGCTGTCCGGTACTGCCTGGATGCCTAACGGATAGGCGTTGCGCAGCTCTGCTTTATCAATAAATGGGAGCTTTTTGAAATCTTCCTCGGTTTTTACCTCGGTGATGCCCAGCTCCCGGTACATCTGCGCAAAATAATTATCGGACTTCAGGATCGCCTGCAGGCGATCATTGACCAGCGTTAATTGTTCTTGAGTGATTCTCATAATAAACCTTCTCCTATCTTCATCCCTGCCGTCAGAGCGGCGAGATTCTTTTCCTGAAATCTTTTGGGAACGATTTTGGTGATCGTTCTGCGGACCGTTTCTTCCTTCAGACCGAGCTCTCCCGATCCCAGCGCCGCACCCAATACTGCGACATTAAAAAACTTGGACGATCCGAAGGGTGCGCACAGCTCATCGGAATCGACAACGAGACATTGGCATTTTGACCGCAGATACGCGATCTCCGCTTTTCCGTCATAGCCCTCCGAGCCGCCTAGGGACGTCGGCTTCACGGGAACGCGGTTCACGATGACAAAGCCGTCCTTTTTTAGATATCTCAGATTGCGAATCGCTTCACTCGGCTCGAAAGCGATCAGCAGATCGGCTCCTGCGATCGGAATCAGCGGTGAGAAGGCGTCCTCGCCGATTCGCACGTGGCTGGTGACAGGACCGCCTCTCTGCGCCATGCCGATGGTTTCGGCAGAGTGGACGGCATTGCCTTCGTCCGTTGCGGACGCCGCAATGATCTTGGAAGCGAGGACGGTGCCCTGACCGCCGACGCCGCATATCATGACGTCTTTTTTCATTTCTGCACACCTCCGATCGCCTTGACGGGGCACAGCTTTGCGCACAGCCCGCAGCCGGTGCAAAGATTCTCGTCGATGACGGCTTTGCCGCCGCTGACCGACAGTGCCGGACAGCCGATCTCTTTGATACAGCGCAGACAGCCGATACACTGATCGCTGCCGACGTTCATTCTATCAGTTGGTTTTGTGATCGCTACACATGGCGATTGGAAAATGATCGCCTTGACGCCCTTGATTCCGGCACACTCCTTGACTGCTGAGATTGCTGCATCAAGGTCTAGCGGATCGACGGTAATGACCGGTTTGACGCCGACGGCAAGCAGGACTTTTTCGATGCTGACCTTTTCCACCGGCGTTGCCATCAGATTTCTGCCGGTGCCCGGATGGGGCTGGTGACCGGTCATCGCAGTGGTGGAATTGTCCAGCACACAAACGATCATATCGGCGGCGTTATACACAGCATTGACGACGCCCGTGACGCCGGACGCGAAAAACGTGGAATCACCGATGAACGAGAAGGCGACCGCGTCGGGATCCATATGGTTAAAGCCCTGCGCCATCGTTACGCCGGCTCCCATGCACAGGCAGGTGTCGACCATGTCGAGCGGCATCGCGTTGCCCAGCGTATAACAGCCGATATCGCCGCAGAAATAAGCTTTTTTGCCCTTCATCGCGCGCTTGACCGCGTAGAAGGACGCGCGGTGCGGACAGCCCGCACACAGCACGGGAGGTCTCATGGGCGGCTGAGGAGCTCCACTCAGATCGGAGCTGTTCCCGGAAGCATCCAATTCCAGAAAACGACTGATGATCCGTCTTGCGCTGTCGGTATCGTTCTCACCGCTCGGCGCAACGTCGCCTGTCAGCTTTCCGCGCACGTTGATATCCAAATGATGCTTGCCGATCAGCTTTAATAAACACTCTTCGATATATGGGCTGAGCTCTTCAAAGCACAGCACCTCGCTGACGCCGTCCATCGCTTTCAGCAGAAAGCTTTCGGGCAGGGGATAGGGGGTACCGATCTTGATCAGCCTTATCTCAGGATAATCCTTCAAGTATTCAGCCGCATAGGCGTAGCTGACGCCTGTCGCAATGACCGCTTTCTCGGAGCTTCCCGAAACGGAGTTGAAACGGCATGAGGAAAAATCCTCTCCGATCGCAACATTCCTTTTTTCGATCATCGCGTGGTTTTGGAAGGACAGCCGCGGAAAGATGACCCACTTCTTGGAATCCTTGACAAAGCCCTCGTATTCCTTTGCGGTAAAGGTATCAGGCGCGTCGATCGACGCGTAGGCATGATCGACTCTGGTGGTGGGGCGCAGGATCACCGGCGTTTTGTATTTTTCGGAGCATGCAAAAGCCTCACCGACCATTTCGAACGCCTCTTCGGGAGAGGAGGGATCGAACACGGGTATCCGCGCAAATTCGGCAAAGCGTCTGGTGTCCTGCTCTGTCTGCGAGGAGATGGGACCCGGATCGTCAGCCGATACCACGACCATGCCGCCCTTGACGCCGACATAGGCGAGGCTCATCAGCGGATCGGAAGCGACATTCAAGCCCACCTGTTTCATCGTCACCATAGCTCTCGCGCCGCAGTATGCGGCGGCGGCAGCGACCTCCATCGCCGCCTTCTCGTTGACGGACCATTCTACATAGGTGCCCTCGTGCGGGTATTTTGCAACCGTTTCGATGATCTCCGAAGAGGGCGTGCCCGGGTAGCCCGCGACCAGATTAACGCCTGCGGACAGCGCGCCTAAAGCAATAGCGCCGTTGCCCATAACATATTTTTTACTCATCTCATCATCCTTTTGCGCGGTGCTCAGCAAGTCGGATGCTTCTATAAAGCTCAAAGAAAGAAGTTATTCGCCGCGCGGTAAACTTTGATAACCATATTATCATATCACAAATTAATCCCGATTTCTACCCCATTGTCAAAAAAGACAGGATTTTCACGCAGCCGTTATTAACGTACGATATATATTCCGACACGACGGCAGGGCTGCCGCGCTGCGTGTGTGACAGCCCTGCATGTTTTTTCACTTTCAGTTTACCGATTGTTCATAGTATTACCCTTCAAAGATCACACAGTCTTATTATCCTTGAATCAAGATAATCGAAAGCAGTGATACCGATGATAATCAAAAGAACAGACTGTCCATCCATTTCTCAAAGTTTGACTGCAAAGGTGATCAATATGACAGTTTATAAGAATAGCGATACAGTTCAGGAAAAAAACCACTATACCGCGGATGAGCTGATGCGGCTTCGTCGGGAAAGGATCCGCGATCGCAGACGGAGAAAGGGTTCGTTGATCATTGCGCGCATCCTCAAAGAGGTCTCTTCCGAAGACGTGAGCGATCCGGAGCTTTATCGGCTGGATCCGGCGATATAAGAATGAAATCTGCCTAAATCACTCGAAACCCGGCGGATTATTGCATCATTCCGTTCAGGATCACGGCAGCTGAGTGCGGAAATTCTGACGATCTTTCATACTGTGTCTTTTTCTTCATGTAAGTCACCTGAGTATCAGTATAATCCGCTCATCTGAAGCTTATCTGTAGAAAACGAAGTATGTCAAACTATTGCTATTTTTAACAAAAATAATTGACATATTTATAGTAATGTGATAACATAGCGAAAAAAGGAGGATTATTTATGGATAGTAATTTAAAATCTGCATTACAGCAAATCGTAGATCTTTCTACAGAAAGCAAAATCGGGCTTGCACTCGATTCGTTCAAAAAACTCATTCCCGAGATCAAAAAGTATTTTGATGACAGGCAGACCGTCGGTTTGATTCTGGCGATTTTCGCTTCTTCTGTTGCAGCTGACGGCAAAATCTCGGGCGAAGAATTTGCCTTGGTCAAATCTTTCTTCATGGCGATGGAGATTGATATGGCAGATGAGGATATCGTCAAGATGCTTGCCGATATCGCGAAGGACGGCGCTTATGATGCGATCAAGAAGCTCAATCAGGTTCTTTCCGCTGAAGGCAGAGCTTATCTGGTCAGCTTGGTAGCAGCTATTTGCGCTATCGATGATAGAATTGCTCCCCAGGAGGTCAGCTACCTGAGCGATCTTTACGAGGGCAACGTTTGATCAATCGTTAGAAATGCAGGACTGCAGCATGACTCTCAATGTCATTAAGTTAAGCGGAGGCTCCCTTTGGTAAAGGGAGCTGTCGCCAAACACGCGTGTCGGGCGACTGAGGAATTGTATCAATTGACCGAGCGTGACACGCGCGTCGCGTGAGATACACTTTCTTTAACTTAATGACATTGAGCATGACTCTGCGGTCCTGTTTTGTTTTTGCATGAACACGTTTTTCATTGATAAACCCGCAGATCGATTGAACTGCGGGTTTATCACGTTTGACGGAATTATTGTATCTTTCTTGCCGCGACGACAAATCTGCCGTCGTCGGTATGGTAGTTGCATGTCGAAAGCGTCACGATCTTCTCTCCGTACTGCGGGGTGACGCCCGTGTCGTAAACAGAAAGTGCCTTGACGTTTTCAACATAATAGTTGTAGGTCCACTCGTCGTTGAGATTCGCGCAGTTGTAGTATTTGAATACGTCCTCACTCTCGTCGTAGATCCGGCTGTAAAACACGGCGAAGATCTCATATTCTCCCATTTCGTAGAGCGTATCGAAGCGCAGGGTGCGATGCTCGCTGTAGTAATCCTGATCCTCGTACTTAGGCAGGGAGCCGAACATCGAGCCGTTGAACATATGGTGACCGTAGATCAGATAGTGCATACCGTAGGGATCGCAGTCCGCGTCCATGAAGAGCTCGCCGCTTTCGGAGTACTCGCCCTCAAAATCCATATGCAGATAGCGCTCGGAATCATAGGGTGTATGCATGACGGGATAATCAATGACGGTATCGTCGATCTTCAGCCAGCCGAAGAAGTCATTGTTCATGGCATACAGCTGATCAAAGTCCTGCGAAAGCGCCTGCAGACTGCTGTGTCCCTTATTATCTATATAGTAGCTGTAAAGCTTTGCACCGATGATATAGCCGCCTACCAGCAGCATGATGACAGCGATAACCCTGACGACAATGATAGCGGTGCCCGTGCGTCTCTTGGGCTTTCTGCCGCGGCTGTCATTCTGATAATAGTTCTGATAGTTGTCGTCATATCTCCTCTGCGGATGTCTGCCGTAGCCGGATGAGACGTCGTAGCTGTCGTGGTAGCCGTCGCTTTGCGGCGGATACTGACCGCGGGCACTGCCGTAACTCTGTTGACCGTAGCGTCTCTGCGGGTACGGCTGACGGCTTTGACTTCCGTAATCGGGACGATCATCATCATTCTGAGGATATGACGGATGATTCTGATACTGCGGCTCGTTTGATACATCGAAATTGTCGCGTTCTGCTTCATCATATACAGAATGGTCGTCGTTGCGGAAACGCTTTCCCTGATAACCGGAATCATCGGGGTCGGGGTGGTTCGGATGGAAATGGTTGTTTTGATAACTCATGATACAAATAGTACAAAAAATCAGGCGGCGGCGGGATGCCCCGTCACCGCCTTTCGGTTATTGGTTTGATGCGTCCTATCGATTATTTAGCCTTCTTCTTCACCACAACGGTGATGATGATGGCAACCAGCGCGACAGCAAAGATGCCGATGCCGATGAACAGCCACATGTTGTCGCCGGTCTTGGGGGAATTCGCATCTTTAGCGGGCTGGGTGGCATCCTGCGTAGGAGCGACGGTAGCAGCCTCGGTAGCGGCTTCAGTGGCAGCTTCGGTAACAGCCTCGGTTTCAGCGTCAGTCTCGGCCGCGGTCTCTTCGGCGGTCTCCTCTTCGGGTACGGTCACTTCCTCGGGGACGGCAGTTTCGTCAGAGACCGTCTCTTCGGCGCCGGAACCGTCAGCGATCACATCGCCGTCAGCTTCGGCGGCAGTGTCATTGTCAACAGCGGTGATCGCGACGCCGTCCTCTTCGCCTTCGGCGTTGGCAGAGATCGCCAGCGCGAACATAGAGCCGATCATCATGATACAAAGCAAAAATGCAAAAATTCGTTTCATCATTAATTCTTCCTTTCTGTGAAAAGATGGAGCAAAAACACCCGGGCGATGCCGTGAATCCCTGCGTTCAGCTCATACTGTTTCGCCCTTGGTTTTTACTTCCACCGTATCATACCACATCTTTTTCGAAAACTCAACACGAAACACACGAAATTTTCATTTTCTTAACAATTGCAGTAAAACGTTTGACACTGTTCGATATCGTTTGCAAATAATGCACAAACGTACACGCGGTTCGGAGCAGAAACGACTGCAAACAGCGTTTTTTGATTGTGTAAATGACACATAATATCCATTATTTGAGGTGGTTTTTTGTGCTGTCGCCGACAGGTTCGCAAGAAAAACAGATTACCCTTCAAAAACTCTGTATAATCCTTTGTGATATAGCTGAATTTGCAGGATATAAATGTAAGCCTTGCATTTTTTAATACTCAGAGAACACAAAACCTGTTAAATAATTATCAATATGAATTTATTTATCATTTTAATTGCAGAATTGTATTGACACTCACAGTCTATACGACTATAATAAAAACAACTTGGTGCAGTATTCGCTTTTTGCGTCTGTCTGGACTGAAAACAAAATTTTACAGAAAGAGGGAACACTATGGAAAAAGTATTGGTTCTGGATTTCGGCGGTCATTATAACCAGCCTATTGCACGTAAGGTGCGCGAGCAGAATATCTATGCCGAGATTGTATCTTATCAGAAGATCACGGTCGACGAAATTGTCGCCGGCGGATACAAGGGTATCATTTTTACCGGTGGTCCCGACAGCGTGTTTGAACCCGACGCGCCGCACTGCGACTCTGCGATTCTTTCTGCGGGGCTGCCGATCCTCGGCATCGGCTATGGATGTCAGCTGATCGCCTATATGGCGGGCGGTCAGGTGACCTATGCCAGTGAGATCAGCGAGTTCGGGGTGACAGAGCTCATTTCCGACGGCAGCGAGCTGCTGGACGGCTTTCCTCCTGTCAGCGCGTGCTGGATGAGCCATCGCAATCATATCAAGAAAGCGCCTTTGGGCTTCCATGTTACCGCCTATACCGAGCGCTGCCCCGTAGCGGCGATGGAAAACAGCAACTCCCATATCTACGGCGTCCAGTTCCATCCCGAGATGACTGAGACCGAGTACGGTGAGCTGGTGCTCCATAACTTCCTGTACAACATCTGCGGATGTGAGGGAGAGTGGCGCATGGATCGCTTTGTGGATTATAAGATCGCGCAGTACCGCGAGCGTTTGGCGGACAAAAAGGTGCTGCTGGCGCTGTCCGGCGGCGTTGACAGCTCCGTCGCGGCGGTGTTGGTTAACAAGGCGATCGGCGATAACCTCACCTGTGTGTTTGTCGATACCGGCTTACTCCGCAAAAACGAGGCGGATGAGGTGGAGGCTGCCTGCCGCGATATCCTTCACATCAACGTGACGCGCGTCGATGCTGCCGAACGTTTTCTCAGCGCGCTCAAGGGTGTGACATCTCCCGACGAAAAACGCCGTATCATCGGCGAGGAATTTAACAAGATCTTTGAGGAAGAAGCGAAGAAGATCGGCAAGGTCGACTGTCTGGTACAGGGCACGATCTATTCCGACGTTCTCGAGAGAGGCGCCGGCGACATCGCCTTTATTGCTTCCGGCGATGCGGGCGATCTGCACCGGGTCGTTGAGTACGACGAGATGGCTGAGCCCCTGCGCTCCCTGTTCAAGGATGAGGTCCGCAAGGCGGGCATGGCGCTCGGTATGCCCGAGGAATTCTGCTATCGCCAGCCGTTCCCCGGTCCGGGGCTTGCGATCCGCTGTGTCGGTGAGGTCACGAAAGAGAAACTCGAGCTTCTGCGCGAGGCAGACGCGATCTTCAGCGAGGAAGTCGCGAAGTCCGGCTATGACCGCTTTACCAACCAGTATTTTGCCGTCATGACCGATACCCAGTCTGTCGGCGTGCTCGGCGACGAGCGCGTACAGGGCAAGACGATCGTTCTGCGTGCTGTCACCAGCGATGATTTCATGACCGCAGAATGGTCGCGTGTACCGTATGAGATATTGGCGTCCGCGTCCGCGCGTATCACAACTGAGCTCAAGGGCATCACCCGCGTTGTTTACGACATCACCCCCAAGCCTCCGGCAACGGTGGAGTGGCAGTGATTTTGAGCGGCGATATCAACGGTGAACGCACAAGCGAGCATTTCATCACCTATTCCCTTGCAATAATCATAACTGCTGACTGAAAAAATGATAAAGCCCTTCACTGTGCATAAATACAGCGAAGGGCTTTTTGATTCCGATCCATCAACAAGCATTGACAGAATAATTATGAGATAATATAATATCATTGTATTAATCATCTTTGTAAAGAAGGTAGAGAAAATGAAAGTTTTAATGATCAACGGCTCGCCCAGAGTCGGCGGGAACACCGCGTTAGCGCTCAAAGAAATGGAAGCGGCTTTTCTCAGAAACGGCGTCGAGGTCGAGACCATGCAGATCGGCAACAAAGCTATCCGCGGCTATATCGCCTGCGGTACCTGCATGAAAAAAGGTCAGTGTGTTTTTGACGACGCCGTAAACGAGGCGGCGCCGAAGTTCGAGAGCGCGGACGGTCTGGTGATCGCGTCACCCGTCTATTATGCCTCCGCTAACGGCACGCTGGTGTCTTTCCTCGATCGGCTGTTTTATTCATGCCGCTGTGATAAGCGCATGAAGGTCGGCGCGTCGGTTGTCGTTGCGCGCAGGGGAGGACTTTCCGCAACCTTTGACGAGCTGAACAAGTATTTTACCATCAACTCCATGCCGATCGCGTCCAGTTATTACTGGAACAGCGTCCACGGCAGGGAGAAGGGCGAAGCGTCCGGGGACGCAGAGGGTCTGCAGACGGTACGCGTGCTGGCAGAAAACATGAGCTTTTTGATGAAGAGCATTGCGCTGGGTAAGGAGCAGATCGGGCTGCCTGAGGCGGAGCCGAAAGAGTTCACCCATTTCATCCGTTGAGGTGGTCATGTACGACAGTAAACTATCGGACGGCAGATTAAAGCTCTATGCGGCGCTGTCTGCCGCAGGCGCTGCCGCGCTGTTGATCGGTATCGTTTTGTATATGACAAACGGCGCCGACGGTCTGGGAACGATCGTTCTCTCAACGACTTTTTTGCTGACCCTGCTGTCCTCTCTGTTTGTGCTGATTGGCGTTATCGTGCTGATTTCGCAGCGTGTGCGTAAGCTCAACCGTATGCTGTCAAAGAGACAGCTTGTCACCGGCTTTGGATTTGCGGTGTTCGGTGCCCTGATCGCCGGCATCTGCACGCTGATCGCGGTTTCTGTCGATGTGATCCTGCATTATGAAACAGGAATATGTTTTGCAGCCCAGTGCGTCATGTGCGCAGGTGGATGGCTGTGTTTTGCGTTCGGTTTGCCGATATGGAAGTCATTCAAAAAACAATAAATGGAAAAGCCCTCGTGAAGCAGAAACGTTTCATGAGGGCATATTTCTATATTGGAATATTATCTTAAAAATCCGTTAATGATCTGTTCCTCGGCTTCGGCTTCGGTGAGTCCGAGCGTCATCAGCTTGATGATCTGGTCGCCCGCGATCTTGCCGATCGCCGCCTCGTGCACAAGCGACGCGTCGACGCTGTTTGCTTCGAGTGCCGGAACCGCTAGGATTTTGCCGTCGTCCATGATGATAGAGTCGCACTCGGTATGACCCTTGCACGCGGCGTTGCCGACGATCTTCAGATCGAGCTTCTGATAGGAGTTATCGCGCGCTACGCCTCTGGATACCACGTCAGCGCTGGAGCCGTCGCCGTTGAGCACGACCGCATAGTCGCTGAGTGCCCGATGCTCGTTGTGGGTCATCAGGCGCTCGCGTATGATCAGCTTCGCGCCCGCCTTCAGCTCGGCGACCGTCTTTCGCTCGGTATCATCGACGCCCTTGATCTGCACCATCTCCATCTCGCAGCAGCTGTCCTCTTCCATATATACTTCAGTGACGGGATTGAGGATGCGCTTTCCCGCGCCGGAGCCGGAGCCGAAATGCTTCTCGACGTATTTGATCTTTGCGTTCTTGCCTACATAAAAACGGTGGATGCCGTTGTGCTGAGAATCGTGATTGCCGCAGTTGTCGATGCCGCAGCCCGCGACGATCTCGACATCGGCGTTGTCGCCAATGTAAAAATCGTTGTAAACGTCTTCCTTGAGACCGCTCTGCGTCAGAACGACAGGAATGTGGACGCTCTCGCCCTTGGTATCCGGCTTGATGAAGATATCCATGCCGCTGACGCCTGTCTTGCTGACAATCTCGATATTTTTGGTAGATTGTCTGCCGATCGACAGACTGTCGGAGCGAATATTGAAAGCGCCTGTCAGATTATTGCCGTCGATACCGGCGATCTCTTTGAGCAGATACTGCTGAATGTTGTTCAGATCCATGCTTACACCTCGCTGTTGATTCCCTGACAGTTTTTGACCGCAGCAGGAGTGCCGATGAGCTCGGGCAGCAGCTTGTCCTTCGCTCCCTGCTTTTCGATCTCTCCGCTGTTCAGTACGACGATCTCGTCGGCGATATTCAGGATGCGTTCCTGATGAGAGATGATCAGGATGGAGCGGTCGGCGATCTCCTCGCGCTGTTTGCGGAATACCTCGATCAGGTTGCCGAAGCTCCACAGGTCGATGCCCGCCTCCGGCTCGTCAAAGAGCGTGAGCAGGCTTTTGCGCGCGAGTACGGTCGCGATCTCGATGCGCTTCAGCTCGCCGCCCGAAAGGCTGGAGTTTACCTCGCGGTTGATGTATTCTCTCGCACACAGACCGACCAGCGACAGATACGCGCAGGCGTCCGCGACGGTCAGCTTTCTGCCTGCCGCCAGCCGGATCAGGTCGAGCACCTGGATACCCTTGAACTTGACAGGCTGCTGAAAAGCAAAGGCGACGCCTTTTTGGGCGCGCTCGGTGATGCTCAGCCCGGTGATGTCCTCACCGTTGAAGATGATCTGACCGGCTGTCGGCTTTTCGATACCTGCGATCAGCTTTGCCAAGGTGGATTTGCCGCCGCCGTTGGGGCCGGTGATGACGATCAGCTTGCCGTCGGGGATCTCGAGACTGATATCCTTGATGATCTCTTTCTTTCCGCCTTCATCGTCGACAGAGAAAGATAGATTTTTGATTTGCAGCATGGGGATTCTCCTTTTTGATCGGTAGGGGCGGCTTGTCGTTTCCGCGGTAAACGGGATCCAAATCGCTCCTTTTTAACATACATCACACATTATAACGCATTTGTGCCGCGATAGCAACCGATACTAAAAAATATTTTTCGCACTTGCCATCATAATTATGATTTGATATACTTAACGGTGAGGTGATACATATGGGTAAAGAAAGACTGGCGGCGTTCATGGACGCGGTGCTGGCAATCATCATGACGATTCTGGTGCTCGAGCTGCCCAAGCCCGACCCGATGACGGTGGAGGGCGTGCTCGCCCTGCGCGATACCTATGTCTGCTATATCCTTTCGTTTTTCTGGCTGGGCACGATGTGGATCAATCTGCACAACGAATGGCATCATATCCAGATCATTTCCCGAAAGGTGGTGTGGCTGGGGATCATTCTGCTGTTCGTGACCTCGTGGATCCCCTACAGCATGAGCGTGGTCGCGGCATATCCGTCAAGCAAGCTTGCGATGGTGCTCTACGGCGTTTCGGTGCTGTTAGTGACCTTCGCCAACCTTTGGCTGTCTGTTGCGCTGTACCAGTGCCATGTGGATATCGCCGAGTGCAATTCCCATCGCCACGCATGGTTCATGCGCGCCAAGTATATCCCCGATATCCTGATCAAGCTTATCGGTGTGGTTCTGGCGGCGACGGTGTATCCCGCAGCTATGATCATAGCGGTGCTGATCGCGATGATGTGGATGCTGATCCCGATCGATCGGCTGTATAAGGGCAAGTCGGAATAGTGATCAGTGGTCAGTGGTTAGTGGTTTGTGGTCGGCGGTCAGTTAATACACATAATAATAAACATTATGATCATTTTAAGGTGAGTATATGAAAAAATCAGTTTTTATCGTGATATCTCTGTTGTTAGTGCTGTCGATGACGGCCTGCTCCGCGAATAACGAAGTCATTGCGACACAGGCTCAAACAGAAAGCGCTGCGGAAACGATCGAGGAAACTATTGCCCCTGAAACGATCGTGCCAACCCGCGATCCCGACGCGGTCTATGAATATGCGACCCGCGAGATATGGTGTGAGAACAACGGCAACCGCATCTACGGCGTCGCCTATATCCCGCTGATCGACGGTCAAACGCGATTTCCGCTGGTGATCCATGCCCACGGTATGGGATCCAATCATGAAGCAGGCGCGGGCTACAGCAAGCGCTACGCCGAGAAGGGCTTTGCCGTGTATACCTTCGATTTTCCCGGCGGCAGCCGTCCGACAAATGAAAACAAAAGTGACGGCGATCCGATGCAGAATTCCGCGGTGACCGAGGCGTCGGACTTACAGGCGATATTGGATACTGCGCTGACATGGGACTTTGTCGATACCTCCAACGTCTTTTTGGAGGGCGGCAGCATGGGCGGACTGGTTGCGACGATGGTCGGTCTGGATAATACCGACACCGTGAAAGGCATGATCCTCCACTATCCCGCGCTGTATATGCCGCAGGTCATCACCGCGCGTTACGCAAGCCCCGAGGATGTTCCCGAGGTTTTGTCCTTCGGGGAAGATTACGAGCTCGGCGCGGCGTTTGCCCGCGATCTGTGGAACGTGGATGTAGTTAGCCGTCTGGGCGATTTTATCGGTAACGTCACCATTATTCAGGGCTCGGACGATCAGCTGGTGTCCGCGTCCTCCATCGAAGAGGCAGCCGCGTTGTTCCGCAGCGCCGAGTTCCATCTGATAGAGGGTGCCGGTCACGGTTTTTCGGGAGATGATTTTGATATCGCCGTACAGTACGGACTGGACTTTTTGTTCGCGAACACCTGATTATTGTCATTGCGAGGTCGAACACGCGTGTTCAAGCCCGTGGCAATCTCAACCGATTTAATAACATAGGAGAGCAGCAGATGAACGAGGTCTTTGCCGAGACTGACAATCGGCAGATAGATAGACAGGATGATCTTCTGAGAAAATACTGCGCCGGTGAGGAGCGCGCACGCGAGATAGAGCAAAGCATCACCGGTCGCCGCCGCTTCAAGGAGCATATCTTCCATCGCTTTACGAAGGCGATCGTGGAGTTCGATATGATACAGCCCGGGGACAAGATCGCCGTGTGTATCTCGGGCGGCAAGGACAGCATGCTGATGGCAAAGCTCTTTCAGGAGCTCAAGCGGCATGATAAGTTCCCCTTTGAGCTTGTATTCCTTGTCATGGATCCGGGATATAACCCGATCAACCGTCTGATGATCGAAAGCAACGCGCGTATCATGGATATCCCGATCACGGTGTTCGAGGTCTCGATCTTTGACGCGGTATATAAAATCGAAAAATCGCCTTGCTACCTGTGCGCGCGTATGCGGCGCGGCTGGCTGTATAAAAAAGCGCGTGAGCTGGGCTGCAGCAAGATCGCCCTCGGGCATCATTATGACGATGTGATCGAGACGATCCTGATGGGGATGCTGTGGGGCGGTCAGGTGCAGACGATGATGCCCAAGCTCCACAGCGCCAACTACGAGGGCATGGAGCTGATCCGCCCGCTGTACTATGTCCGCGAGAATGATATCAAGGCGTGGCGCGATCATAACCGTCTGCGATTTTTGCAGTGCGCCTGCCGCTTCACCGAGGCGTGCGATACCGGCACAGCTGATTCCAAGCGGCAGGATACCAAGAGATTGATTCAAGAACTGAAAAAGACTAATCCGCGCGTAGAGGCGAACATTTTCAACAGCATGCACAACGTCAATGTCGATACCGTGATCGCCTATAAAAAGGACGGCGTGGTTCATCATTTTTTAGAAGATTACAATGAGAGCCGTTAATGAACTATTGAATATGTTATTGCGAGGGAAATATCCCGCGGCAATTTCAACCGAACAGATAAGGGGGTGAAGTATGAGCTCCATAACCGATTATATCCGCTGGTATGCCGAATTCTCATTTTACGAAAAGCCGTTCAATGAGGTGGACAATATCGTCCTGAGCACACTGACGTATTATCATTTTGAGCTGAAGGACGCGGGCAGACCGATGGCGGTAAAGCGCGCTGTCACCAACAGCATTTCGTCAGACGCGTTCCTAAGCGCGGTATGCGCTTCGCGCCGCTTCGGCAGTCTCATGATATCAGATGTATCCGAGATCTTCAGCCGCGACACGGGCGTACAGTTCGCGGCGATGAAATTTCATCTGTACGATAACGTTTATTATATCGCTTTCCGCGGCACGGACAATTCGCTTGTCGGATGGAAAGAGGATTTTGTCATGAGCTATAAGATCACCGAGGCGCAGAACAGCGCTGTCAGATATCTGGAAAAGGTGATCGAAGAGGAAAAGGACTATATCGTCGGCGGTCACAGCAAGGGCGGAAATCTGGCTGTTTACGGCGCCTGCCATATCGGCGCTCAAAAGCTCTCGCGCATCCAACATATATATAACAACGACGGTCCCGGACTCTGTCCGGAGGTCAGCGACGTTACATTGATCGATAAAATCAGGGACCGCACGACAGTCATTCTGCCTCAGTACTGTATCTTCGGTAAGATATTTGCCCATGATATACCGGACACGAGGATTGTCACCAGCTCCTATGAGGGGATCAATGAACACGACCTTGTCAGCTGGGGCGTCGATCACGGACAGATGGAGATTGCATCAGGCTTTGATCCCGGCAGCGAGTGGATCAACGAGGTGGCAAAAAAATGGATTGCCGATGTATCTCCTGCAGAGAGAGAAGCGCTGGTCAACAGCGTATTTGCGACAGCGGAAGCCCGCGGTGCTCAGACCTATACCGACGCCATGAAGCTGGATGTTGACGGGGTAGAGGATTTGATCAAGAATGTGGTGGAATCCGACAGCCTGAAGGCGGTCGCCAAGATTCCCGAGAAGGCGCTCTTCGGCGACTTTATCGAGCGGATGAAAACCGGCAAGCTCGCGCGGTTCATCAACGCTAATCAGCTGATCGAGGGCATCGTTTTCACGGTGCTGGGACTCTTGATGGCGATATTCACCGAATACGCCTTCCATGTCATCATTACGATCCTGCTTGGCGGCGTTGTCGCCTTTCAACTGGGCTATACCATCAAGAAGCTCTATGAGAGCCGATGGAACTTTGTCCGCGAGCGGACGCGCGTGTACATCTTCGTGGTAATCGCAACCCTGTTCACCATCATCCTCGTCAAGCAAGAGGCGATGTTCATCGTGGGCAGCGGTATGGCGGGAGGTTGGCTGCTTGTCGTCGCCTACAAGAGCTTTTTGAAATTCAGACAGAGCAAGACACGCGACTTTGCCTATTGGAAGAACGTTGTCAAGAGTATATTGTATACCGGCTGCGGTATTTATATCATCCTAGCCCCCTCCCAAACGCTCAAGTGGTTCATGCTGGTGCTGGGCGGCTTGATGGCGATCGACGGCGTCAGTGCGATCATCTACACTGTCATCGAAGCGAATGAGAAATATGCGGTAAGGTACCATAGCCTCAAAGATAAGGTCAAAAAAGACAAGAGCAAGCATAAAACAATAAAGAAGCAGTGATTTGAACCGATCACTGCGTGCAGATAAGGACAAATAAGCTTAAAGAAAGATAGAATCGGGAGGGATTTCTCCTCCCTGTTAATCTAATGAATAACACCGACGTATCATCACGCCGGTGTTATGTTATCTCATGCGTATATATCCCGCGATCAGATCGACGATCTTATCCTCATCCAGTTTGGAAGAATCGATGCACAGGTCATAGTTTTCCGCCATGCCCCATTTCTGACCGGAGTAAAAGCTGTAATAGTTAGCTCTGCTTTTGTCTGTCTTAGTAATGATGTGTTCGGCACGCTGGGCGTCAATCCCGTGCTTCTTGATGCTCTGTTCTTTTCTGAACGCCATATTTGCGTAGATAAAGATGTTGACGCATTTCGGATTGCCGCGCAATACGTAATCCGCGCATCGTCCGACGATGACGCAGCTTTCTTTGTCGGCGATCTCTTTGATGATTTTATGCTGCAATAGATACAGCTTGTCGTTGACGGGTAAATCTCCCATCGCCGAGAATCCGTTTCCAAAGCTGTACATGCCCATCGACAGTGAGTAGAGAAGACTGTTCGCCGCCTTCTCATCAACATCCTGAAACACCTCGGGACTCATTCCGCTTTCTTTTGCAGCCAGTGAAATGAGCTCCTTGTCATAAAAGGAAACGCCTAGCTTTTCTGCGAGCTTTTCGCCGACGGAACGTCCTCCGCTCCCAAACTGTCTGCCGATCGTAATCACAAATTGATCCATATCGCACCTCATACACTATATATATGTAATATAATAATAATACCACAAAATAAGCTGAATGAAGTTACAAATTTGTTACATTTCAAATTAGATCATGACCTTGAAATAAAAATATGGTATAAAATAACACGCGTCGGTAATAATATATTCCGAAACCGCTTATCAATCAAGCTTTTTTGCGATTGATTCCCTGCTTGATTAGTAAGCGTTATTTTGCGCCTGTTGATAAGCAAAATAAGAATTTCAAATTTTTTTAAAAAAATTGAAAATTCTTCTTGACAAACGGGTGTGAATAGAATATAATATGACTTACGCTGAGCGTTGAGAGATTACAGGGCTGTAATAAAACCCGAACTTAAAAACGTCGGCAAAAGGACCTTGAAAATTAAACAACGAAGAAGATAACCCGTAATTACTTTGAGAGCATTTGTGGAGACACAAAGAGTACTCAAGAAATTACAGATGTAAATTTACATCTAAAGTAATCTGGAAAACAGATTATTCAAAACGC
>JAFRBX010000036.1 GCA_017404665.1 Ruminococcus sp. | reverse complement strand
TCTGATTGACAGGGGAACGATAACCGCTATGGTCAGAAAGCAATTTTGTGACATAACATGCGATAGAGCAAGCGTAGATTGCGAAAGGTGCGGTGTGAATGTTGTTATAGACGAGTTGATCGGAAAGGCACCCATTATCATCGAAGCGGAGGAATAGCATGACAGCAAAAGAATATCTCAGTCAGGCGTATCACCTGAACCGGCGGATCGACGCAAAGCTCGCTCAGATCACGGTGCTGAATAATCTGGCTGTCAAATGTACGGCGAGCCTGTCGGGCATGCCGTCAAATCCGAGCAAGCCGACTTCATCGATGGCGGACACCGTCGCGAAGATCGTCGACCTGCAGGAGGAGCTCAACGCCGATATTGATCGGCTGATCGAACTGCAGAAGGAGATCGCCGCGGCGATCAATAACATGGACAGCATTGATCAGCGGATCATCCTTGAACGCCGCTATCTGTGTTATGAATCGTTCGAGAAGATTGCGGCCGCAACGGGGTATACGGTGCGGAACGTGTTCATCCTGCACCGGAAGGCTTTGAAAAAAGTCAGGATTCCCGAGTAAAGTTTTCAGTATTTTTCATGTTTTTTCATTGTTTTTCAGTATGGACGTATGATATCATTATACTCAGGAAATGTGTTGAGAGACCTTCCATATACCCCATACCAACAATCTTGCAGAGCAGTCGCTTCATGCGGCTGTTTTGTTTTTTATACTAACGAGGTAATAACATTTGCTGTTGAAGAATTGCCCCCGCTGCAAAACGCTGATACCCTACGGCAAGCCGTATTGCCCGAAATGCACTGCCATCGTCGAGCAGGAACGGGAAGAGCAAAAGCAAGAATCAGCCCGACGGTACAACGCGCGGCGGGATCCGAAATATACAAAGTTCTATCGTTCAAAGCCGTGGAAGCTCCTGAGCGCCAAGCGTCTGTCGGTTGATAAGTTCTGCGCCTTCTGCGGCAAGCCTGCCGTTGAGGTCGATCACATCATTGAGATACAAACACCTGAAGGTTGGGCGCGGCGGCTTGACTGGAATAATACCCGGTCGCTGTGCCATAAATGCCATGATAAGCGGCACAACAGATTTCAAGGAAAGAAGAAGCGGCAGGGGTAGGGTGGTCAAAAAAGTTTGCGACTTCGCGGCGGACAACGCGCCAAGGCTGTTTTTGCGCAAAAAACTCCCCGATAAATTCTCATAAGGAACAAAAAAGAGGTGGTATGAATGCCAAATCCGAAACAACCGATCCAGCTGATACAGGCAAAGGGAAAGAAGCACCTGACAAAAGCGGAAATCGAAGAACGTACATTGTCAGAACCGAGTCCGATCACGGATAATATTGAGCCGCCGGCATATCTGACCGCCAAACAGAAAAGGCGGTTCAAAGTGATAGCCGATCAGCTGATTGCTCTGAATGTGATGGGTGAAACCGATTGCGATGCGCTGGCAAGGTATGTGATCGCCGAGGAAATGTATATCAAGCTGAGCAAAACAATCGCGCGCGTGAAGTTACCCGAAGATATCACAACATTTGAAAGATGTTCGAATATGCAGGACAAGTATTTCAAGCAGTGCCGCGCGGCGGCGAACGACCTCGGTTTGTCGATTTCGGCACGGTGCAGACTGATCGTTCCGAAAGCGTCCGAAAAACCTCCCGAGAACAAATTCAACCGATTTCAGAACACACAGGCCGGGTGATTGAATGACCGACCGCGTAACTGAATATGCGCAGTCAGTTGTTGACGGCCGTGTACCGTATTGCGGCAGACTGCATATTTTGGCATGCAGGCGGCACCTGAGAGATCTCAAGCGCCAGCGGACCGAAGCATTTCCGTATTACTGGGATGTGGAGGCCGCCGACAAGATCCTCGACTTTGCCGAGACCCTGACCATCGGAGAAGGCTTTGAAAAAAAGCCCGTCAAGCTGATAGGGTCACAGGTGTTTGACCTCGGCTGCACGTTCGGCTGGCTCAAAACAGCCGATAACCGCCGACGGTTTCGACGTCGTTACAAGAGTGAGGCTCGCCAGAACGGAAAGAGCTTCGAGAACGGTATCATGGGATCATATATCTCGGCATTCAGCGGATACCGGGAAGGCAAGCTCTTCACCGTCGCTACCAAACGGCGGCAGGCTAAGATCGTCTGGGATGAAATACGAAAGTTCATCGAATCGGACGAAGATCTCAGCGCTTTCTTTACCGTCAAGGAATACAAGACGACCATCAGCGCGGTCAATACCGGCTGCACGATCGAGGCGCTGAGTAAGGAAGCCGGTCTCGACGACGGCTTTCGCGGCATCTTTGCGAGCGTCGACGAACTGCATCAGCATAAAGACGGCAGCATCTATCAGGCATTGTGGAAGGGTACGCGTTCCCTTCCAGAGACTCTGCTGTCTGTTATCACAACGCGCGGCAAGAATCCGCGCAGCTATTGCAAAGAGCTTGACCGCTTTTGCGTTTCTATCCTCGAGGGCACTGTGTCCGCCGAGGATTTTTTTGTAGATATCTTTTGTCCCGACAAAGGCGACGATATATACGACATCAATAACGCGCTGAAAGCGAATCCCTTGTATGTCGGCCGTCCCGATAAGATCGAGGCGCTGCAGATCGAGGCTGTTACCGCGAAGAACATGGGCGGTACCGAGCGCGTCGATTATATCGTCAAGTCGGTCAATCTCTGGCCGAACGGCGATGACGCCAATTATGTCAACGCCGATGATCTGCATGAATGTCTGACGGAGAAGGACCTTGAAGCCTTCCGCGGCAAGGATTGTTGGATCGGGCTGGACCTGTCCAGCGGCGGCGACCTGACCAGCTGGGCGGCTGAGTTTGAGGATGACAAAAAGCTCTATTTTCATTCGCATTCATATATGCCGATGGGTCGGATGCAGGAGCATATCCAAAGCGACATAGCGCCTTATGACCTGTGGAAACAGGACGGTTTGATCACCGTGACCGGCGGTGAGAGCAGTTATAAAAACGATTACAAATTCATTATCCGCGATCTGCGGGAAATGAAAGAAAAATATGATCTGAACATCCGCGCGATCGGCGTCGACCCTCATAACGCGGACGGCTTCCTCGATGATCTGGAGGAGCTGACGCCGAAGGTGATTATCGTCACACAGTCGGCGCGGAATCTTAACCGCGCGACGACGGATCTCAAATTGAGTGTCCGCGAGCATAACACGGAATTCAACGACCGGAACGAGCTGCTTGTTTACAGCTTTGAAAATGCCGTTGAAATAAAGAACTCTTTTAAAGAAATCAAGATCGATAAGCGTGAATCTATGGAAGGGAATCGCATCGACCCGATCGACGCCTGCATCGACGCGCATTTCTGCTATCTGCAGGATAAGGGAGAGACACCGGTCAATCACGATGAAGTGATGACAGATTATTTAACAGAATTGGGATGGTAGTTTTTGGAGAAAATGAAATTCTTGACCCGCCTGAAAACAGCGGCGCGCGCTATCTTTAAAGGCTCGGTCATACAGCAGGATCTTGATAACTGGCATGAGCTGGCGACCTTCCTCGGCATCGACGCGGAACATACGCCGAAAAAGGCGCTGTCAAACGCAACCTATTTTGCCTGTCTCAAAATGCTGAGCGAGGCGATCGGTAAAATGCCGCTGAAGGTCCTTGTTCGGAAGGAAAAGAACGGGGTCAGGGAAGAACGCGAGAATCCATATTGGAAGATGCTGCATGATCGCCCTAACCGCTATATGTCGGCGGCATGTTTCTGGAGCCTGATGGAGTACAACCGCAATCATTACGGCAATTGTTATGCGTGGATCCTGTATGATCCCAAAACTAAGCATACTGAGCTGTATCCGCTTGAGCCGTGGCTGGTCGAATTGTGGTTTGATAACGCGCTGATATTAGCGGATACACCTCAGCTGTGGTATCGCTACTCGGCGCCGAACGGGCGCGTCATCATGATCCCTTATGATTCGATCCTGCATATGCGGAACTTTGCGACGTCCGACGGTCTGACGGGAAAATCCGTGAGAACCATTTTAGCGGAAACGATCGACGGTAATGTCAAGGCGCAGACGCTGCTCAACAAGATGTATGATAACGGATTTGCCGGAAAGGCGGCGATCCAGTACACGGGAGAGTTGAGCGACGACCTCGAAAAGCGCTTTATCAAGGGTATTGAAAAATATCTGAAGGGCGAATACAAAAACGACGGTATCGAGATGCTGATCCCGCTGCCGTACATGGCGAAGATCGAGAATCTCTCCAACGTCAAGCTGGCGGATACTCAGTTTTTGGAGCTGAAGCAGTATTCCGCAATCCAGATCGCCGCGGCGTTCGGCATCAAGCCGATCCAGATCGGTGATTATACTAAATCATCTTATGCCAATTCCGAAGCACAGCAGTTGGCTTTCTTGGTCGATACGCTGCTGTTCATCGTCAAGCAGTACGAGGATGAGATCAATTATAAGCTGCTCGATGGTTCGGAAAGCTTTGCGAAATTTAATGTCGACGTCATCCTCCGCGCAGATTTCAAGACGAAGATCGAAACGCTTCGCTCTGCGATCTATTCCGGTCAGATGACGATCAATGAAGCCAGAGCGATCGACGACCGCGAGGCTTTGCCCGGCGGCGATGATCTGATCGTCAACGGAGCGACGATATATCTGAAAGACGTCGGCAAGCAGTATCAGCGAAAGGGGGTGAGTACGAATGAAAAACGCGATGATTCAGAAGACAGCGTCGGTCGGAGCTTTGAGTGTTAGTGAAGCTGAGCTCGAAAAGGTCAATGAATATTCGCTGGAACAGTTAAAGGCAGAGGATGTCTACCTGTTCAAGATTGCTGTCTGTTCTAACGCACAGAACACCGACCGCGATAACGAACCGCTGCTTCGGAAAGCAGTAGAAGGATTAGCTGAACGGCTGAAGGGCAGGACGATCCTGTTCGATCATAACGCCAGCGCAAAAAATCAGGTAGCGCGGATCTATGATACCGAGCTGATCGGCTCGGATGCGCAGACGGCAGCCGGTGAACCGCTGATCACTATGGCAGCGCGGTGCTATATGGTCAAGACGGAATCCAACGCCGATCTGATCGCCGAGATCAAGGCGGGCATCAAGAAAGAAGTGTCTGTCGGGTTCTCGACATCGGGACGAAGGTGCAGTATCTGCGGAAAGCAGTTTTACACTTGCGCTCACCACAAGGGGCGTACATACGACGGGAAGATATGTCGCGCACAGATCGAGGATTGTATCGACGCATACGAAGTATCCTTTGTAGCGGTCCCGTGTCAGGTCGACGCAGGTACCACAAAATCGGCGGACGTCGAGCAGACTGCCGAAAAAGAGGACGAGCTCCTCGCAAAGGCGAGAATTCGCATCAATGAGTATTTTTTTAAGGAGGCTGAAACAGCATGATGACAATGAACAAGAAAATGAGAGAGCTGAGGGAGAAGATGGAAGCCAAGACCAACGAGGCTAAAGCCTTCCTCAGCGGAGAGAACAAGGACGTCGACAAGGCGACTGCTATCCTGAATGAGGTCGACGACCTCAAAAAGGAATATGACGTCGAAAAGCGCCTTTTCGAGACGGAGCAGGAGGAAGCCGAGAAGGCAGCCGGTGATCAGCTGAAGGGCAAGAAAGCTGACGAGAGCACCAAGAAGTTTGCTTCTACCGTCCGCGCGATGGTCAACAAGACCGTCACCCCGATGAGCGAGGGCGTTAACGCTGACGGCGGATACACCGTCCCCGAGGACATCAGCACTAAGATCAATCAGTATCCGGTCGCTCAGTTCTCTGTGGAGCCCTACATCACCACCGAGACGGTCAGCACCAATAAGGGCGCCCGCACCTACGAGAAGAAGGCGTCGGTCGCTCCCTTCGAGGAAGTTGACGAGGGCGGTGCGATCCCTGTATCGGCTACTCCGCAGTTTGAGCGCAAAAGCTACACGATCACCGACAAGGGCGGCATTATTCCGATCACCAACGATCTGCTCCAGGATTCGGACACCAATCTCGAAGCGTATCTGGTCGGTAAGCTCCGTGAGAAGCAGATCGCGACCATCAACAGTGAGTTTTTCACTGCGATGACTGACACTGGAGACGATGACCCTGCAACGATTGCATCCCTCGCGGATATCAAACAGATCGTTAACGTTACCATCGGCTCCGCCTATGACAGCCAGATCATGGTCAATGATGACGGCTGGAACTGGCTCGATTGCCTTGAGGATAAGAACGGCAGACCGCTGCTGACTCCTTATGTCGGTAGTGACAACCGTGTCGGCGAGCTGTCGATCGGCGGCTCTATCATCAAGGTCGTTCGTGTTCCCAACACCGTGTGGGCTTCTACCGCGACCCATATGCCGATCATCATCGGCGATACCAAGGCGGCGTTCAAGCGCTTTGACCGTAAGTCTCTTGAGCTGAAGATCAGCGACGTTGCCGCGATCACCGGCTTCAACGCCTTTGCGCAGAACGGCGCGCTGATCCGCGCTCTGATGCGCGACGATTCCAAGGTCTGGGATGCCGACGCGTTCGTATACGGTCAGATCGCATTCCCCTCGGAGGAAGAGGAACAGACCGAGGGTCAGACCTGATAACAGAAAGGCGGCGTGAAAGATGGATTTAGTCATCCCTGTTCAGGCGGTTACAGATTATCTCGGAATCGAATATGACGAAATCGATGAGATCATTAAACGCAATATCGAGCGCCAGATTTCCGCCGCCGATCGTTTTTTGCAAGGGGCAATCGGCAAGGATTATGACGCTGACGATCCCCGCGTCAAGGAACTGTTGATCATGACTGCAGCGGAGCTGTATACTTCACGCGGTTTGATGAACGCGAGGCAGGAAGCGAGTCTGCGGCGTATCGCCGCAGATTTCCTGCAGCAGCTCAGGCTTGAAAGGCGCGGTGATGACGCATGATGCGTGTTTACGATAAACCGATCATCATTCAAAGATTATTCGATAACGGCGAGTGGCTGCCTTGGAGGCAGCTGCTCGCTTTTGTGAATAAATCAAAGGATTCGACGTCATCTTTGACCTTTGAATTACCGTATACGCGGAGCTTGAAGGAGATTTTCTCCTACATGGAGGAATTCCTGATCATCTATCGCGACGATGTCTTTTTGATCGAAGACTACGACGATTATATGGAAAGTCACCTGACCGTCAGGCTCAAGGCGACGATACTGCGGCTCGGAAAGTTTACGAGCAACCTGACAATTCTGCAGAAGGTCAAAAAGCAGGATGACGACGGCTTCACTTCGCAGACGGAAACCGCGGTCGCGACTGTGCCCTGCTATCATGAGCGGAGGGACGCTTCCACGCGCTGGGATCATCTGACGACGTTTGCCGAAGTGACCGATCTGTTCCAGATCAAAAAGCTGCCGGAAGTCGAATTGTCGCGTTCTTATTTGATCGAACACGGCGGCGATCGATTCGAGATCCTGTATATCGAGCCGATCAAGGGCCGCGGGGTATATCTGCAGATCCTTGCACGGTGTATCAGCGGGGCGGTGAGATAATGGCAAAAGCGGAAATAGTCTGGGATGACGAATTTTTCGAAAAGCTGGAGTCGCTCGGCAAGAATACCGATAAGATCATCGAAAAGACGCTTGAAGCCGGTGCAAAAGCGGCGCTGCCGTATTTTCAGGCATATTTGTCCGAGAGCGTCGGCAACAGTGAGGTGCTGGAGCGCGAGAGCCGCTCTACCGGCGAGCTTGTCCGATCGGTGGGTATATCCGGCGTCAGGATCGACAGCAAAGGAGTCCACAATATCAAGATCGGCTTTCATGAGCCGCGAAGGGACGGAACGCCGAACGCAAAGATCGCGAACATCATCGAATACGGAAAAAAATCCGCCAATCAGCCGCCGAGACCGTTTTTGAGCAAGACAAAGAGGAAATCAAAGCCCGCTGTAGAAGCAGCTATGAAAAAGGCTTTCGACGAGGAGGTCAATAAACTGTGAGCTTCTTATCTGATATCAAAGCAATCATTCAGGACGCGGGGGTACCGGTAGCGACGAGCTTTTTCGATGAAGAGCCGCCGGATACATATGCCGTGATCACGTCGATGATCGATGACCTTGCCGCCTATGCGGACGATCTGCCGCAAAAGGAAGTGTGCGAGGCGCGGATCTCCGTGTTTACCAAAAGAAATTATACATCAATCAAAAACAGCCTGACGAGGGCATTTCTTTCTGCTGGCTTTACGATCACCGACCGCCGGTACATCGAATTCGACCCTAAGACCGGCTATCATCACTACAATATCGACGTTGAAAACGTCTATGAATATGAAATGGAGGAATAATCATGTCTACAATCGGATTAGACAGACCGTTCTACGCAAAAATCACGGAGGATCCCATCACCGGGTATGAGACCTACGGAACCCCGATCCAAATGGCAAAAGCCATTTCCGCCGATCTGTCCATTGAGCTCGCCGAAGCTACCCTGTATGCGGACGATGGTCCTGCGGAAGTTGTAAAGGAATTCAAATCTGGCAAATTATCTCTGGGTATCGATGAGCTTTATTCCGGCGTAGCGGCTGATCTGATCGGCGTTACCGTTGACGCGAACGGCGTTGTGATCTCCGCGTCGGAGGATGGCGCGTCCACTGTCGCAATCGGTTTCCGTGCAAAGAAATCGAATGGCAAGTATCGCTATTTCTGGCTTTATAAGGTGAAGTTTGGCATCCCCGGAAACACATTGGCGACAAAGGGCGATTCCATCACCTTCAATACCCCGAAACTCGAAGGTACTATCATGCGCCGCAACAAGATCGATAACAACGGCAATCACCCTTGGAAGGCGGAGGTAATGGAAGGCGAAACCGGCGTCGTGCAGACCGCTGTCAATAACTGGTTCAATGAGGTTTACGAGCCGGTGTACACCGACGCGGGCGTCAGCCTTTCTGCACTGGCGATCGGTTCGGTCAGCCTGAGCCCGACCTTTGATTCCGGTACGACTGAGTATACGGCGTCCACTTCCAACGCTACCAACACCATCACCGCGACTGCTGCCGATAACACTGCCGCTGTAGCGGTGACCGTCAACGGCAATTCTATCACCAACGGCTCTTCTGCTACATGGGCGACCGGTGAGAACACCGTGGTCGTTACCGTCACGAAGGGCTCTTCTTCTAAGACCTACACGGTCGCTGTAACGAAAGGAGCTTGATCATGAACGCGATTATCATGGATGATGACAGAAGAGCGACGATCAAGATCGGCGGGCAGGATTATGACCTGATCCTGACGACAAAGGCTACAAAGGAGATCGCCGGGAGATACGGTGGTCTTGGAAACCTCGGCGACAAGATGATGAATGCCGAAAACTTCGAGATGGCGATCTCGGAGATCGTTTGGCTGATCACCCTGCTGGCGAATCAGGGCATCATGATTCATAACATCAGACATCCCGAGGACAGAAAGCCTTTGCTGACTGAAGAAGAGGTGGAGCTGCTGACGGTTCCGTATGAGCTCGCCGATTACAGAACGGCGATCACCGAGGCATTACATCGCGGGACGCAGAGAAACATCAAGAGTGAAAAGAGCGAAGACAACGAAAAAAACGTGTCGGTCGGGTAAGCGATGAAGAGTCGTTTACCCGACTGCTATATTACGGCATCGCCCATCTCCATCTGTCACAGGAAGAGGTGTGGCTGATGCCGTTTGGTCTTTTGCTCGACCTTTGGGAATGTCACAAGCAATATCACGGTATCGCAAAACCATACAGAGAATTGACGATCGATGACATTATCCCCGTCGGATTATCGTAGGAGGTGACGTATGGCGGATAACTTCGGATTAAAACTCGGAATCGAAGGTGAGAAGGAATTCAAACGATCGCTTTCCGAAATCAATCAGAGCTTCAAGGTTCTCGGCTCCGAGATGAAGCTCGTTCAATCGCAGTTTGACAAAAACGACACCTCTGTTGAAGCGCTGACAGCACGAAACGACGTTCTCAATAAGCAGATCGAGACGCAGAAGGAGAAGATCGCGACCCTGCGGTCTGCTCTTGCCAATGCCGCCGAGTCTTTCGGCGAGAATGATAAACGAACGCAGAATTGGCAGGTTCAGCTCAACAACGCGGAAGCCGCGCTGAATAGCATGGAGCGCGAGCTGAAAAGCAACACCGACGCCATCGATAAAGCCGGCGACGAGTATGCCGACGCCAAAGATACGCTGGACAAAACGGGCAAAGAGATGGACGATGTTGCCGAAAGCGCCGAGGATATGGGCGATGAGGTCGACGAGTCAGGAAAATCCGCTGACAGATCGGAGAGCAAATTCAGCGGTCTGAAAGCAACGTTGACGGCGGTAGGGGTCGCGATGGGCGCGGTCGTTACCGCCGCCGCGTCGGCCGCCGTCAAGCTCGGAACCGAAGTCGTCACGGCATATGCTGACTATGAGCAGCTTGTCGGCGGCGTGGAAACATTATTCGGCGAGTCATCGGATAAGGTCAAGGAATACGCGACAGACGCGTATAAAACGGCGGGGATGTCGGCTAACGAATACCTCGAAACCGTTACCGGCTTTTCTGCTTCTTTGATTCAGTCGCTCGGCGGCGATACCGAGAAGGCTGCCGAAAAAGCTGACATGGCGATCTCGGATATATCCGACAATGCCAATAAAATGGGCACGGATATCGCATCCATCCAGAATGCATATCAGGGATTTGCAAAGCAGAACTATACCATGCTTGACAACCTGAAGCTCGGTTATGGTGGTACAAAAGCTGAGATGGAGCGGCTGCTGGAGGATGCTCAGGCGATATCAGGCATTGAATATGATGTTGATTCCTACGCTGATATTGTAGACGCGATCCATGTCATTCAGGATGAAATGGGCATCACGGGCACTACCGCTCAGGAAGCAGAGTCCACAATCTCCGGCTCGATCAGCATGACAAAGTCTGCACTGCAGAATTTAGTCACCGGCTTTGGAGACGCAGACGCTGACATCGAAAAGCTGTGCAATGATGTAGTGGATTCTTTCAGCCATGTTGTTGAGAACATCGAGCCTGTCATCGAGAACATCATTACCGCGCTTCCGACTGCGATAGATGCGCTTGTCGACGCGGCAGTCACGCTTCTGCCGTCGCTTCTCGACGCATTCACTTCGCTGCTTTCACAGCTGCTTGACACGATCATCACTACCTTGCCGGAGATCTTTCCTGTGCTTCTCGATACGCTTGGCGGTATTGTTGACACCATCGTTGACTATCTGCCGGATATCGTTGACGCGGTAATCCAGATCATTACGATGGTGATGAACTCGATCGCCAACTCACTGCCGACGCTGATCCCGAAGGTCGTGACAGCTGTACTCGGGATCGTACAGGCGATCGTCGATAATCTCGGCTCGTTCATCGACGCCGGGATGCAGATCGTGGTCGCTCTGATCGAGGGTATTGTCGATTCGATACCGCTTATTCTGGAGAAACTTCCGGAGATCATTGAAACGCTGATCTCTACGTTTCTGGAAACGCTCCCGACGCTGATCGAAGGCGTCATTATGCTGATAGAGGGCATTGTCGAAGCTCTGCCCGATATCATCACCGCTATCCTGGATGCACTCCCGGATATGATCAGCTTGATCGTTGACGTCATCGTTACCGCTCTGCCGGTACTGATCGAGGGTATTATATCTCTGATCAACGGGCTTGTCGAGGCTCTGCCTCAGATTATTACAGCAATCATTGAAGCATTGCCAAATATCATATCAAGTATTGTTAGTGCGGTAATGAATTTGCTTCCTGTGATAATTGAAGGTGTAATACAACTAATCTCTGGTTTAATTACTGCATTACCCACATTAATTAATTCTATTATTGATTGTCTTCCGGAATTAATTGAAATGATAGGAAACGCATTGATACAATGCTTGCCGGAATTGATTTTGGGTACTATTCAATTGATTTTCGGACTAATTGAACATCTGCCGGAAATCATTGTCTCTTTGTTGGAAGCACTTCCTGAAATCATCGAAATGCTTATTACCAGTTTGATTGGATGTTTACCGCAATTAATCGAAGGATTAATAATGATGATAACAGCGCTTGTTGAGCATATGCCCGAAATTATTGCAACGCTGGTCGAGGCGATGCCGGAGATCATTTCAGCTTTGGTGACGGCTTTGGAAGAAGGCATGGGCTCAATTGTTGAGGTCGGCATCAATCTTGTCAAGGGCTTATGGGACGGTATCTGCAGTGCCGCGGAATGGCTGTGGACGAACATTTCCGGCTGGCTGTCCGACCTGTGGGACGGTATTCTCGGATTCTTCGGCATTCAGTCGCCTTCAACAAAGATGCGCGATATGGTCGGTAAGAACCTGGTCAAAGGTTTGGCTTTAGGCATCCAGCAGGAAGGCGAGACCGCTGTCGACGCGATGAATGATATGGCGAAGGATATCAGCTCCGTCACATTCAGTCCCGGCATGATCGATTTCAGCTCTATTGCCGAGAGCTTCAACAACGCGACCCCCGATGACATCGATAGACAGTTCAACGCTTCTGTGATGACCGGATCAGCTTATAGCGACTCTGCCGGTTACAGCCGAGCGCCGTCCGTTTCGGTAAGTGTTGCTTTTGGCGACGTCACGATCAATGACGGATCTGACGTTGAAGAAATCGCGCATCAGGTTTCTGATATTATTGTGACCGATATCATGATGAAGGGAGGTGCTTATGCGTAATGGGCAGATATGACTTTAAGTTCGGCGACACCTGGATATCTGAGCTCGGCGCGGTAAGCACCGAAACACCCACGATCGAGATCGCGCAGCGTGATTATGAACTGGTCAAGATACCCGGTAAAAATGGCGATGATTATATTGATAACGGCAGATATGAGAACGTGCCTATAACTCGTTCCATATCCTTTGTCGGCCGCGCACTGTTTCCTGTCGATGAAAAGGTCAACAATTTCATCAATACTTATGCTTATTTACAGGGTTATCATACCTTCGAGGATACCGATCACAACGACATGGTGACTGAGGCGGTCCTGCTCAACTTCAAGGAAGTCAATCGCAAAATGAGGACGCTCCATTCGGCAAAACTGAAATTCAGCAGGAAGCCGTATTGGTTTTTAAAGGATGGATTGAAATTTCAGACGGTTGATCTGACAACGGAAACACCTTCATTGCAATTCAATAATCCGTTTCCTGCTGAGTCTGAACCGATCATTAAGTTCGGAATCTTTTTGGATGGTAATCAAAGCCCTGCAACATTCTCTTTTCGGATCACAACAGGCGGCGTATCTGTTGTTTATACATATGATGCCGTTCGTTCCGGTATCACCGGCGATTTATCGATCTGGATAGATTGCGAGAAAAGAACTGTCAAAATGAAATCAGGAGCAGCATCAAGTCTTTTGAACATTTCCAATATCCCGAAGGGCTTTGACGTTGGTTCAACATTGTTTGAAATCATGAGCGGCAAAAGCAATTTGACGGAGGTGCTGATTGCGCCGCGCTGGAGGTGCTTATAATGCAGCCGATATTGTACAGCTCATTTACACTTTCCGGCAACAGTTACCATTACAACATCGTCGGCGTTCTGACGCATTGCACAAAGTGTGAGGTGCACGAGATCAGAAACGGTGCGTATACATTGTCGCTTGAAACAACAGTGAACGAGGAATCCGCTGACAGAATCCTGGCACAGAATGTGATTGCGGCTAAACCAAATCCAACCGACCCGATCCAGTTCTTTGAAATACAAAAGACGACCCGTTCTTTGGACGGGATCATCAAGGTCGAGGCAAAGCATATCAAGCATTTGTGCTTCCAAATCTGCTCTGACGGCGGTCTTGATTTCAGCGATAGTATCTATACATATACCGGTACCCCACAGCAGGTTTGGAACAAGCTCGTCAGTGATTTCATTACAGGAGGCAGCGTTCCTTTTACTTTTTCGTCAAATATTTCCTCAACAAGAGCATTCTATCTCGGAATGAATACAGCTGAGATGCTCGGAAATATCCTCGGCGGTAAGGAAGGCTCGTTCACGGACATGTGGGCGGGAGGAGAATTCTATTGGAATAATTTTGCGATCGAATTCAAATCACAAAGGGGACGTAACAGCGGCTTTCGGTTAAGATACGGAAGCAACATTTCCAGCGCGATACAGTCAGAATCATGTGAATCGATGTACTCTCACGTCTTGCCCTATGGCAAGGTTACCGGCGAATCACAAAAAACGATCAACTTTTTTGCGCCTCGGTTTGAAATTACCGGTCATCAATGTCAGTCTGATAAGACTTTTATGCTTGATTGTACAAGCCTTTTAGATGCGTATGTAGCGGATGACCGTCACGGAACAAATTATGGTGAGATCAGAGCCGCTATGACGGCATATGCTCAACAATATGCCCAGAATAACGGCTTAGGACAACTGAACATCAGCATCAAGGTTGACGTCAGAGCTGCACTGGATGAAATGACAGAAATCGGTTTGTGTGACACTGTTGATGTTATCCTGGATAACTTCGGCACGACAGCGACCGCCAAGATTGTTGACGTCACATATGATGTGCTGTTGGAACGCTGGACAAAAATCGTAGTAGGGGCGCCGACCGTTACGGTGGCTGACCTGATTCTGAACAAAAGGAGATATAACATACAATGACCGTTGACAAAAACATAACCGTAGACCTCGCGAGGATTCAGCCTCATAAGGTCATAAAAATACACGAAGGTGACGTCAACAGCGTCTTTGTTGTTTTGACAGTCACCAACGGCGCCGCGTCGGTTTCCTTAACCGGATTAACTATCAAGTATGACGCCGTGATCAACAATTATCTGGCGGAGCAGGATGCTTCAGGAAGCGTCGATACTAACAATAACACCATCAGGATCCCTGTGACCTCCAACATGACCGCGATGTCCGGAAAGCTCAGAATTGACGTCAGGATGAAATCCGGCACAGAGGTGCTCTACACGCAGACGATCACCATGATTGTTGAAAAGGCAGTGGTCGACGGCAGCACTGTCATCGATTTCAGCGGCATCACGATCGTGCAGCGCATGAACGCGCTCGAAACTCAAATGTTGGAGTTTAAAACCGTCGTTATTGAGGGCGCAAAAAACCTCACACCCGACATCACCTTCAACCTCCACAATGAAAAGGTCGCCGCGTATCTCGCTGCCTGCGACGCTGATCCGTATGATCCTTCCGATTATTCTAACTCTCTGGTGCCCTCGGGCATCGCCAATGAGCACTGGGATCACCCAAACGGAGCAGACGTCAGCATCCCGACCGGCGGCGTATCGATCACGCTGCTGGATACGGTTACAGGGCAGGAGTGGACAGAGGTGGTCTCGGGCGCTTCATACAGGATTCAGAATCTCATTCCCGGCCGTGTCTATACCTATCTCATCCGCGATGCATCGGCTGAGATATTGGAATCGAGTTCATGCAAGGCATCCGGTCAGGTGCGTATGATCGACCCCGGAACAAACGTCGATACGACCGACCCGTACAACATCCGCGATATCGGCGGCTGGGCGTGCGACGGCGGGACCCTGAAATACGGCATGATCTATCGCGGCTCGGAGCTCAACAAGGGCGTTTCGCTCTCGGCAGGGCAGAAGACAGTATTCCGCGATCTGCTCGGCGTCCGTGATGAAATTGATCTCAGGAGCGACGCGCAGACAGAGGGGATCACCGACACTGCGCTTGGGATCGGCGTCGGCTATACGCATGTGTCCATCGAATACTATACAAACATTTTCCGAAGAGAGACCGACGCAAAGAAATGTGCCGGGCTGATCAAGCGGATCGCGCAGAACCTCCGCGAGGATAAGGTCACATATATCCACTGTCAGGCAGGCGCTGACCGCACAGCGTGTCTGTGCATGCTGATCGAGGCGATCTGCGGCGTATCGCAATGCGACGTCGATATGGAGTATGAGCTGACGTCTTTCTCCTATCGCTACAACGGCTCAAGCTGGGAGCATAATTCCAGAAAGAGGAACGCCGGCACACTCGGCAACGCCAACTGGAAAACCATGATGAATATCGTCGGAACAGAGCTGGAAGGCAGCTCCTTCAACGATAAGATCGTCCGTTATCTGCTGCGCTACGGCGTCAGCATCGACGATATCAACGCGATCAGAGAGAATCTGATCAACGGCACGCCTGAGAAGCTGAGCAATCCCTACGGCAGCGCGACTGTGACAAAGACACTCAGCGGCGTCAGATTGAGCAGCGACGCGACAGAGATCGAGATGTATCAGCCTTTCGTAACGGAGATCATTGCTGACAACGGATATCTGATCAGCTCACTGAGCGTAACGATGGGCGGCACGGACGTCACATCAAGCTATATCAGTCAAGGCAGGATCAGCATCCCGAGTGTGACGGGGAATATTGTCGTTACGGCAATTGCTGAATATATCGATGGCAACTTTGCTCGTATTGAAGGTGCTATGAGCGGCATTCCCATATATTCTAAAAAGAGCAGCTGGACCAATGGTACTATTCTGACGAATCAAGTTCATGCGTATGTACTTGTAGCTACTAGTACGGGAGTTCTTTCGGCAAAAGGGCTTGATTGGAGTTCAATATCAAACGAGGTTCAAACAATCTATTCTTCACACCTTCCAACGGGCGGCACTATCACACAGTTTGACTCTGATGATGCGATTTGTGTTCCGTATTATACCGGAGATTTAGTGCGCTTGGACGGGGATGATAAAGTATATCGCTGTTCTTTAAGCTATGATTTGACAAGCTATAATCTGCCGTTAGTTTATTCGTATACATGGGAAGAGGTTGACTCCTACACCAAAACCGAGATCGATACGATGATCGGCGACGTCGAGACGCTGCTCTCTCAGGTGTAGCGGTTGCATAGTTTTATGCAACTTTGTTCGAAATCTCTGCATAGGTAAGAGGAGGAATTTATCATGAAAGGACTGACCAAATGAGCATAGCGAGCGAGATCACTCGCATCAATAACAATATTTCCGCGGCGTATACCGCGTGCTCGGATAAAGGCGCGACCATGCCGCAGACACAGAACAGCGCCAATCTGGCGGATACGA
>JAFRBX010000035.1 GCA_017404665.1 Ruminococcus sp. | reverse complement strand
CCCACCGAGGCTCCCACCGAGGCTCAGCCTGTAATCAGCACCGTCACATGGGATAATAATATCCTTAACAACAGCAGCGGCGGAATGTCATCAGGTGGAGTTACCCTTACTACGACACAAGGCAATACCCGTGTGGGCGATTGTTTCTATGATGGAAGAGGCAACTCCACCTTTACGGCGCCCGAAGGATCGGTATTCACCAAGATTGAACTCAAGAATTCTGAATATGTTGATTCCCTTAATTTCCCCGGTGCCACAGTTGCGAAGTCCGGCAGTTATTATGATGAATGGGATGAAGAATGGTATGATTTATATACAGTTACATGGACAGGTGAAGCATCGGAAGTAACCTTCTCAGGTGCTATTTACGGCATTGAGTCCATCGTGTTCACGCTTAAGAGCGGCGCTCCCGCTCCCGACCCGGATCAGGAAGCCGCGGACGCTGTCACCGCCCTGATCAACGATATCGGCGAGGTTGAATTCACCGAAGACTGCAAGGCGAAGATCGACGCGGCTCGCGCCGCTTATGACGCGCTGACCGCGGAGCAGCAGGCGCTGATCGGCGAAGACGACCTGAAGACGCTCACCGACGCTGAGAAAGCGTATAATAATCTGGATCCTCGCTTTATCGCACTGCCCACCGACACGGAGGGTCTCTCTGCAGGCGACTATTACATCGACATGGATACGGTCTTGCATTTGGAAATCGGCGCTGATATGACGGACGAAGAATGGGAAGCCTTCATCGCCGAGCTCGGCGAAGAAACCTATGCGAAAGCCAAAGCGAAATTAGCCGCCGAGCTCGCAGGAATGAACCCCGGATATGACCCGGATACGGAAGAACTCAGATTGAACGGCGAGATCATCACCGAAGATGATGAAATGTATGATCTTTTCATGGCTGCCATCAAGCAGGTAAAGGGTTATAAAATCGTCGTTTATGATACATGGTACTCCCAGACAGCGACCGTGGCTCAAGACGTTACCGTTCCGCTTACGATAACGGGCACCGAGCTTCTGCAGGCGCTGGGGTATGAATCTAACTATTCAGCTACCTCTGTCTCGATCAGCAGCGGAAGCAACCTCTCTGTTTCCGGTATCAATATCACTGTTAACGACCTCGGCAAAGCCAGAGTCAACTTAGGAATCAAGGAGCATACTGACTCCTATGATATGTCGTTTAACAGCGACTTTGATATCACCGTCACCACCACCCATACCGTCACTTGGAAGAACGGCGACGATGTTCTTGAAACCGATACCGGCGTCGTCTCCTTTACGACCCCGACCTATAACGGCGATACCCCGACCAAGGACGCGGACGACGACTATACCTACACCTTCTCCGGCTGGACGGACGGCACGAACACCTACGCGGCAAACGCGCTGCCTGCCGTTACCGGCGACGTGACCTATACCGCGGTCTTTACCCCGGTACAGAAGTATGTGACCGGCTACTACCTCGTCGGCACCATGACCGATGAGGAATGGGCGATCGACTCCGCCTATAAGCTCTCTGAGAACACCGAGAATGAGGGCGAGTATTACATCCACGACGTCGCGCTGAAAGCCAGCGACTCGTTCAAGGTGCTGTATGCCGCTCCCGGCGTCAGGACATGGTTCCCCGAAGGCGTGGATCAGAACGATTCCGTTTCCGAGGACGCGAACTATGACGTATACTTCCGTCCCGATTATGAGGGCGGCGACGACTGGTTCGAATACTGCATCTATACCGAAAAGGCAAAGTATACCATTACATGGAAGAATGAAGACGGCTCCGTGATCGACGCCGCCACCGTATCATACGGCGACACGCCGACTCACGAAGACCCGACCAAGGACGAAAACGACTACTATACCTTCCCCTTCGCAGGCTGGACGCCCGAGGTCGTTCCCGCAACCGCTAACGCGACCTATACCGCGACGTTCGACCATGTCGCAAAGCAGGAAGAGGGTCTGATCAAGAGATTCACCTTCGATTTTGAGGATGAAGTCAACGAAATGACCTACGTCAATGCCGCCAGCAGCGCAATGTGGGTGTGGTCGAAGAACCATCCCCAGTATAATTACACCGATTTTGCCTATGAGGGCGGCGCGTTCATATACACTTATTCCTTTATCGACTATGTCGGCGCGTACCAAGCCGATAACTGGATGATCACCCCCGCGATCGCGATCCCCGAGTACGTTACGCATATGACCTTCTATGCGACAAACGCAAACGACTCTTATCCCGAGCAATTCGACATCTGCGTCGGCACTTCCGACGATCCTTCGACCATGACCGTGATCCAGACTGTCGTTCCGACAACTAATGGTCGTCGAGGTGATTGGGACTTCTTTGACATCGATCTTTCCGATTATGCCGGTCAGACTATCTACGTGGGCTTCCACGATACCTGCTATGACCTGTACGAGGGCTGGGTCGATTTGATCGAGTTCAGACACAACGGCATTCTGGTTACCGATCAGCATGCCGCCGATGCAGCCGCAGAGCTGATAAACGCTCTCCCGGATGAAGCCATAACGGAAGAGAATAAGGAAGTTTTCGAAGCGGCGATCGACGCTTACGACGAGCTGACCAACGAAGCGAAGGCGCTGCTCGACGAGGATACCACGAAGAAGATCACCGACGCCGAGGCTGCTCTCGAAGCCTATGACCTGATCGACGCGATCCCGGACGAGCTCGTTCCCGAGGACTATGACGTTGTCAAGGCGGCAAGAGACGCTTATGACGCGCTCGATGATGATCAGAAGGCGCTGATCGATGAAGATACCCTGAATAAGCTGACCGACGCCGAGGAAACGCTCGCAGCGTTCACCGGATATTACATCGTCGGCAACTTCAACGAGTGGCAGAGAGACGACGCCTACAAGATGACGCAGAACGAAAAGGCGGACGGCGAAGAGTACATGTTTGCGGTACTCGATCTGACCACCGATTCCGAGTTAAAGGTCATCTATGTTGAAGCCGGACATGAAAACGTATGGTATCCCACCGGCGAAAACAACAACTATTCGCCCGACGCCGACGGCAAGTATGTCGTATACTTCCGCCCGAACGCGGACGGCGGCGACGACTGGTTCGAGAGCGTGATCTATGCTGAGAAAGCCGCGCCCGAGCCCGAGATCGTCACAAAGACCCTGTACTATGACGGCAGCTGGCAGGAGCTGATACAGTCCGCTGCGCTGACCGTCGGCGACGGCGTCGATATCAGCAACGAAGCCAAGCTCTGGTACTCCCTTGAAGGCGGCCTGAACGAGCTGGATACCGTGCCCATGGGCAAGGATATCGGTACCTACAGCATCTACGTCCGCGTAGAGGCGCTGACTGAAAACGTGAAGGATGTGCCGTACGGCGACGAGCCTTACTGCACCGTAGAGATCGCCGCGGTCCCGACCGTGACCATGACCGATTACACCTACGGCGACGCGGACAGCTTCCCGACCCCCGCGGTCGAGGGCAACGTCGGCGAAGGCGAGGTCACCTATAAGTATTATCCCGCTGACGGCAGTTCTGCTGACGCAGTTGTATGGGACGACAGCATCACCGAGCTGACCCTCGACGCAGGCGACTACAAGATGTTCGCCGAGATCGCCGAGAGCGATACCGCTGTCGCGGTCACCACCGAGGCTGTCGACTTCACCGTCGAGGTCAAGACCGTGGACGAACCCACCATCGAGCTGTCTTATGATGAGATCGATTACAGCGGCAACGAGAATGAGCCCGAAGTGACCGTCAAGGACGGCGACGTTGAGATCGACGCTTCCGAGTACACCGTCACTTACACAGATAACATCAATGCAGGTACGGCTACCGTTACCGTCACCGATAAGGAAGGCGGCAACTATACCGTATCCGGCGAGAAGACCTTCACCATCAAGAAGGCTGATTTCGAGCCCGCGATCACCATCGAGGGCTGGACCTACGGCGACGAACCCAACGAGCCCGAGGTCACCGGCAACACCAGCGAGGGCGACGTTACCATCACCTACGCGAAGCAAGCCGATCTCGACGCGCTCGATACCGAGGCTGACGACTATGCGGATCAGTATAAGGCTTGCTGGACTGAGGATGTTCCCGAGGATGCAGGCGAGTACACCGTCAAGGTTGTGATCGCCGAGACCGATAACTATAACAGCGCAGAAGCGACCGCAGATTTCACCATCGCTAAGGCTGATATCACTCCGATCATCACCATCGAAGGCTGGACCTACGGCGAAGACGCGAATGAGCCCGTGATCACCGGCAACGACAGCGAAGGCGAAGAGACCGTCATCTACGCGAAGAAGGCCGATCTGGACGCGCTCGATACCGAGGCTGACGACTATGCTGAGCAGTATGAAGCCTGCTGGTCAGAGGATGTTCCCGAGGACGCAGGCGAGTATGTCGTATCCGCTAAGATCGCTGAGACCGACAACTACAACGCGGCGATCTGCTCCGCAGACTTCACCATCGCTAAGGCTGACATCACTCCGTCTGTCACCATCGAAGGCTGGACTTACGGCGAAGAAGCCAACGAGCCCGAAGTCACCGGCAACACCGGCGAAGGCGAAGTGACCTACACCTACGCTGTGAAGGATTCCGACGAGTTTACCGAGGAAGTTCCCACTGACGCGGGCGAGTACACCGTCAAGGCTGTGATCGCCGAGAGCGCTAACTACAACGGCGGCGAGTGCACTGCTGACTTCACGATCGCTAAGAGCGATATCACTCCGACTGTCACCATCGAAGGCTGGACCTACGGCGAAGAGGCTAACGAGCCCGAAGTCACCGGCAACGACGGCGACGGCGAAGTTACCATCACCTACGCTGTGAAGGATTCCGACGAGTTCACCGCTGATGTTCCCACAGAGGCGGGCGACTACACCGTCAAGGCTGAGATCGCCGACACCGATAACTACAACGGCACGGAAGTGACCGCTGACTTCACGATCGCGAAGGCTGACGTCACCCCGACTGTTTCCATCGAAGGCTGGACCTACGGCGACGAAGCGAACGAGCCCGAAGTCACCGGCAACACCGGTGAAGGCGATGTGACCTACACCTACGCGAAGAAAGCCGATCTGGATGCGCTTGATCCTGAGGCTGACGACTATGATGAGCAGTATGCCGCATGCTGGTCCGAGGATGTTCCCGAGGACGCGGACGAATACACCGTCAAGGCTGCGATTGCTGCGACCGACAACTATAACGCCGCAGAAGCGACCGCTGATTTCACCATCGCTAAGGCTGATATCGAGCCTGCTGTCACCATCGAAGGCTGGACTTACGGCGACGACGCAAACGATCCCGAGGTCACCGGCAACACCGGCGAAGGCGACGTGACCTACACTTACGCGAAGAAAGCCGATCTGGACGCGCTTGATCCTGATGATGATGACTATGATGAGCAGTATGCCGCATGCTGGACCGAGGATGTTCCCGTGAACGCAGGCGACTACACCGTTAAGGCTGCGATCGCTGAGACCGATAACTACAACGGCGCAGAAGCCACCGCAGACTTCACCATCGCCAAGGCTGATCCCGTCATGTCAGAGGACGGCGACTATAACGTTGTTGCACAGAATCTGGTGTACAACGGCGAACGCCAGAATCTCGTAACCGAATATGTAAAAGAAGACAGCGGCCTTGTGGTTCGCTACAGCTTCTATCCCGAGGGTATGAACCCGCAGATCGCAGGCAATATCCCGAGAGAAAAGGAAGTCGGTCGTTACGCGATCTACTACATGGTAGAAGGCAACGATAACTACAACGGAGTTGACTGGGTGCTGATCCCGCTGTTTGCTGAGATCGAACCGGCTACCTTCGAGGTTGCGATTGAAGGCTGGACCTACGGCGAATATGACGAAGAGGCGAACGCTCCTGCTGCAACCGCCAACTTCACGAATTACGAAGAATTCACCTACACCTACGCGAAGAAAGCCGATCTGGACGCCCTTGATCCTGATGCTGACGACTATGATGAGCAGTATGCCGCATGCTGGTCCGAGGATGTTCCCGAGAATGTCGGCGAGTACACTGTCATGGCGAGCATCACCTCCGATAACGAGTATTACAGCAGCCTGACCGCTACCGCTGACTTTGCAATCACTAAGGCTGATATTGAGCCGACCGTCACTATCGAAGGCTGGACATTCGGTGAAGAAGCAAACGAACCCGAAGTTACCGGCAACAGCGGCAACGGCGACGTTACCATCACCTACGCTGTCAAGGATTCCGAAGAGTTCACCGGTACTGTTCCCACAGAGGCTGGCGACTACACCGTCAAGGCAGTGATCGCCGAGACCGATAACTATAACGGCGCAGAAGCGACCGCTGATTTCACCATCGCTAAGGCTGATTTTGAACCGACCGTTACGATCGAAGGCTGGACCTACGGCGAATATGACGAAGAGGCGAACGCTCCCGAGGTCACCGATAACACCAGCGAAGGCGACGTAACCTACACCTATGCTGTTAAGGGCTCTGACGAGTTCACCGAAACTGTTCCCACAACCGCGGGCGAGTACACCGTCAAGGCTACAATCGCCGAAACCGATAACTACAACAGCGAAGAAGCAACTGCTGACTTCACGATCGCAAAGGCTGACATCACTCCTGTTGTCACCGTTGAAGGCTGGGCTTACGGCGAATATGACGAGGCTGTGAACGGCCCGACCGTATCCGGCAATACCGAAAACGGGGATGTGACCTATCTGTATAAGGTCAAGGATGCAGACGACGAGACTTATGTCAACGAAAGACCCGAAAACGTAGGCGACTACACCGTCAAGGCTGTTGTAGCTGAAACCACTGACTACAACGGCGCAGAGGCAACCGCTGACTTTACCATCGTCAAGGCAGATATCGATCCCGAGATCATTCTCGACGACTGGGCTTACAGCGATGAGCCGAATTCCCCCGCAATCAACGAGGGCGGCAACCCCGGCGACGCAGAGGTAGCATATACCTACGCGTTCCACGGTTCCGACGCTTATTCGGAGATCAAGCCTGAATTACCCGGCAACTACACCGTAAAGGCTGTTATCGCTGAGACCGATAACTATAACGGCGCAACTGTTTATAAGGATTTCGTCATCCGCAAGGGTACATTCGAACCCACCGTTACACTCGAAAGCTGGAACTACGGCGAAGAGCCGAACGAGCCTGAGCTTACCGGCAACATCAGCGAGGGCGCTGTCAAGTACACCTACGCTCCCGAAGGCTCCGATGCGTTCAGCGCAACCGTTCCCACCAAGCCCGGCAGCTATGTCGTGAAGGCATCTATCGCTTCTACCGACTTGTATGACGCTGTTGAGGTTACCGGCACATTCGAGATCGTACAGGTTAATTTCACCATCACTTGGAAGAACGACGACGGCACCGTGATCGACACCACTACCGTAGCAAAAGGTGATGTTCCGACTCACGCTGACGCGACCAAGGATGCGACCGCTCAGTACACCTACACCTTCGCAGGCTGGACTCCCGAGGTTGTTGCTGTTACCGGCGACGCGGAATACACCGCAACCTTCGACGCGGTCAAGAAAACTCTCCTCGGCGACGCAGACGGAGACGGTGAAGTTACGGTTCTTGATGTAACATGGATTCAGCGCAAACTTGCAATGATGGCTGTATCTGATACATTCGACGAAAAAGCAGCTGATGTTGACGGCGACGGTGAAGTTACGGTTGTTGACGCAACATTCATCCAGCGCTACTTAGCCAATATGCCTGTGGCTTTCCCGATCAACGAATACATCTGATTAGGGATCATTTGAATCATTCATTCTGTCGGCGACATATGAAACAAACGCCATTCTTTGCTTCTCTTTTTCAAATAGATATACTGACTGTTTTGTCTTGCTGATAGAATAATGATATAAACGAAAAGATGTGCTGTCGGTAATGTGAGGTTATCTCCATTATCGGCAGCACATTTTTAGATTGATCGTATTTTCTCCGAAAACAGCAAAGGAAGAAGATTGCTCTTCTTCCTCGCGTTGATTGCAAAAATCTGCACTTATGGTGGTGAGCACCAATAAATCAGTCTGCCCTTAACGGCGGTGAGCGCCGATAACTCAGTCTGCACTTAATGGCGGTGAGCGCCAATAAACGGGCAATCATGCCGTCTTAGCAATATTATTATACGACAATAGCAGAAATTCATCGCCTGTCAGTTTCTCAGTTAGAATTTGTTCACACTCTGACAGAGTTGACATCTGCTTTTGTAAGTAGCTGTTTTTCTCAAAGTAACGTGCCTGCGGATCAATGTTGTTGAAATACAACTCTTTAATAAAATTTTTCATTTGTAATTCCTCCGATTACATCATTATTGTACGAAGAAATTGAAAAAATCACAAATGTGCGAGCGAGAAATGTGTGTAACTGCCGATAAAATCTATATTTTCATAAATCCGTTATGAACACTCGTACCAAGAGAGGCGGTTTTCGACTGTCTCTTTTCTTTTTGCCATCTTTACTCAAAATGCTCGAAAACGGCGTAAACAGTGTGTTTAGAAAGGGTTTGGTTATGCTGCAGAGATAATAGCGGCACATTCAAAAGAGGACAATGCAGCGTATTTTGATATTATTTCTCTTGTCAAAGAACCTTCACAGAGTTATACTTATTATGATATCTATTCCTACATCGGCAGTATAATTCAACATGGGCGAACGGCAGACAGCTGCAAAGTTATACGAAGGATAATAATACTATCAACTATACTTATGACGGTAGCGGCATGCGTTTGTCTAAATCCGATGGCGGTACAACGCATACATATCTGTACAACAGCGGCTTGTTGGCACAGGAGACGATCGGAGATCAGATACTCGATAACAGTTATAGCTCGGGCGGTGCGATCTTGTCGGTACGTTATAAGGTAAACGCTAATGATACAGGAACATATTATTATGCACTCAACAGCCGCCTATCCCATTGTTGAGACATCAAAATCAAGGACTGATTTTAATCAGTTTCGTCAAGAAACCAGAAGTATCCGTTCAGCTTCTTCGAAAGCGACTTTAACTCTAGCATCAAATGTCATTTCAAACGCAACTAGTTATAAATATAGTAACAATCACACAATATATGTTTTAAAAGATGAAAGCAACAATAATAAGGTAGAATATGTCGGTCGCACACGTTATCCTGAATTGCGCAAAATTGCTCATGAAAAAATCCAGCTAGGGCAGATTTGGTTTTTGAAGTTATACAGAGGGATCTTTCATATAAAGAAGCACGAGCATTAGAACAAGCTGCAATGCTATACTATCACACTATTAATTCATTCCCTTTGTGAAAGAAGAAGCTCTTCATAGGTTAGCGTTGGGCGGAGATTTATACAGATGGAATACAGCAGAATACCGCTCTCAACTCTCCAGAAGAAAAGTCTTATTTGAATTAGAGAAAAAGCTATTATCCGATCAGCCTGACCCTGTTCAAGTAAAGCGAAGACGTTCTTATCGATGTCCTTGGAGAATTGGTGATGTATTTGCTTATAAACTGGAAAGCGAACTTGCAAAATCGATGGGATTATCGGGAAGATACATTCTGATTCAAAAAATTGATGAAGGAAATTGGTATCCCCATCATATAGAGCCCATTGTTTATGTGAAAATAACAAACAACAGTGTTTTACCGAAAGACGTCAACGAATACAACAAATTGGAGTATGTGCAGATTTCTTATTCGAAGTATGATGAAAGGTTCTTTCCTATTGACGGATCGAGACCCGCTGAAGATATAGCAGAAAAATCGAAAATCAAATATGAAGTCGATGAATACGGCTTGTTGCCCCATTACAGGCTGATGATCGTAGCAACAAAGAAAAAAGATATTCCAAAAAATCTGATCTATATCGGAAGACTCAAGGATATTGCATTTCCGGAGAAAGAACTTATTCCTCATGTGAAATTGAACATTTGAACTATTTATTGGAATCTTCACAACAAATCTTTTGATACAAAACTATTAGAAACTTATAACATGTTCAATCTGAGAAATTGCAGTATGTATCAAAAACCGTCAGTTAATTAAGTTGCATCCGTTCTTTATTTTACAATTTTTCTTCATATAAAGGTATAATTTAGTCATGTTTGTGTAACTTTATTGAGTCGTAGAACGCTTACGAGCAGCAGAACGCAGCCGAGTGTAGCAGTTACTGCAGCGGTATTTTTGAGAACTGCTACACAAAAAAGGCTCTCTGAGCCAAAACTCACGCTTTTGTTGCAGTTGTAGCAGAGTTTTAAACTTCTCGGCGAAATTTGAAACAATGAATACATGTGCGGAGGTATGGGGGTTAGGGGCAGGCAGGAAGTGTGAAAACAGAGTTGAAAATACTGCTGCTTCTGCTACACTGAGAATCTCAGAACCGCATAAACAGTGGCTTTCTGATAACCGCCGATTGCAGCATTCGGCAAAAACACTGCTACAAAACCGCTGAACAAAAGGTAGGTTATCTGAAGAAACAACAGCTTCTATGAATATCGGCTGTATCGCGGAAGAAAGCTCCCCTCAGCAGTCAGGAAAACCATCCTCTGAAACGCTATGCACCCTCTATCATCTCAAAAACATACTGATAAAGCCAATATCCGGACATAAAAAACGAACCGATAACTGACACGATTGTATCAATTATCGGTTCTTTTTTGGAGCTGATAACCAGATTTGAACTGGTGACCTCATCCTTACCAAGGATGCGCTCTACCGACTGAGCTATATCAGCATATTGATTTGTTTGCTATCCGAAACAGCTTATATATCATAACACAAGATTCTGAAAATTTCAATACCTATTTTTCATTTTTTCTTGATATTTCTGTTTTAGCGCCGCCTTGACCCGAATTTTTTCACAATCCGCGCTCTTGTCGTCTTGCCAAGGATGAGGATTTATGCTATCATATAGCTTGGTATTTTGTATATGTTATATTTTGCGATAAAACGGTGATGAAGGACGCGGGAACGGATCGCGTCCGATCTCAGCCGATCAAGGTGATCATATGTCATTTCAACAGGATAAGATCCGCAACTTTTCCATCGTGGCGCATATCGACCACGGCAAGTCGACCCTTGCCGACCGTATCTTAGAGCAGACCCAGTCTGTCGCGGTGCGCGATATGGAGGACCAGCTGCTGGACGATATGGAGCTCGAACGCGAGCGCGGCATCACCATCAAGAGCCATGCCGTGACGCTTGAATATAACGCCGACGACGGCGAGACCTACCGCTTCAACCTGATCGATACCCCCGGTCACGTGGACTTCAACTATGAGGTCAGCCGTTCGCTCGCCGCGTGCGAGGGCGCGATCCTCGTCGTGGACGCGTCGCAGGGCATCGAAGCCCAGACCCTCGCCAACACCTATCTCGCGGTCGACGCCGGGCTGGAGATCGTGCCGGTCATCAATAAGATCGACCTGCCCTCCGCCGATCCCGAGCGCGTCATCAATGAGATCGAGGACGTCATCGGTATCCCCGCCGAGGACGCTCCGTGTGTGTCCGCGAAGGCGGGCATCAACATCCATGCGGTGCTGGAGAAGATCGTCAGCGATATCCCCGCTCCGACGGGCGATATCGACGCGCCGCTGCGGGCGATGATCTTTGACTCGATCTATGATTCCTACAAGGGCGTCATCATCTATGTACGGATAAAAGAAGGTCAGATCCACGTCGGCGACGAGTTCAGGCTCATGGCAACGGGCTCAAAATTCAATGTCGTGGAGTGCGGCTATATGCGCGCGACCTCCTTAGAGCCCCGCGAGGGTCTGTACGCCGGCGAGGTCGGATACATCACCGCTTCGATCAAGAGTCTGCAGGACGCGCAGGTGGGCGATACCGTCACCCTGTCGAAGAATCCTGCCGAAATGCCCCTGCCCGGCTACCGCAAGGTGCAGAGCATGGTGTTCTGCGGCATTTATCCCGTGGACGGCGCGCGCTACGGCGACCTGCGCGACGCGCTGGACAAGCTTAAGCTCAACGACGCTTCGCTCTCTTACGAGCCCGAGACCTCTGTCGCGCTGGGCTTCGGCTACCGCTGCGGCTTTTTGGGGCTGCTGCACATGGAGATCATTCAGGAAAGGCTGGAGCGCGAGTATAACCTCGACCTTATCACCACCGCTCCCTCGGTCAACTACCGCATCACCCTCACCGACGGCACAGTCGAGATGATCTCAAACCCCACCAACTATCCTGATCCCGCGGTGATCGCCTCCGCAGAGGAACCCGTCACCGACGCGCATATCTACTCGCCCGCCGATTACGTCGGCAACATCATGGAGCTGTGTCAGGATCGGCGCGGCACCTTCATCGGCATGGATTACATCGACTCCGACCGCGTCGATATCCACTATGAGCTGCCGCTGGCGGAGATCATCTACGACTTTTTCGACACTCTCAAGAGCCGCACCCGCGGCTACGCGTCGTTTGACTACGAATTCAAGGAATACCGCGAGGCGAAGCTCGTCAAGCTGGATATCATGCTCAACGGCGAGGTCGTAGACGCGCTTTCGTTCATCATCCACGCGGACAAGGCGTATCCCCGCGCCCGCAAGATGGCGGAGAAGCTCAAGGAGAATATTCCGCGCCAGCTGTTCGAGGTGCCGATCCAGGCGTGCATCGGCGGCAAGATCATCGCGCGCGAGACCGTCAAGGCGATGCGCAAGGACGTGCTCGCCAAGTGCTACGGCGGCGATATCACCCGTAAGAAGAAGCTCCTTGAAAAGCAGAAGGAAGGCAACAAGCGCATGCGCCAGTTAGGAAGCGTGGAGGTACCGCAGGAGGCTTTCATGGCGGTGCTGAAGCTGGACACGGATTAATCAGAGAACAGAGAAAAAGATAATAGATAACAGTTTATGGCGGGCTCTGCCCGCACCCGATCATGTATTCCAAAAAGCCGCAAGGATTTTCCCTTAACTGTTCTCTATTCTCTATTATATGTTATCTAACAAGGAGTGAACATTATGCCCGACGACGTGTCAGGTGGAAAAAAAGAAAAGAGCTTTATCGAGCGCTTGTTCGGCGCGAAGGATAATGAAACCAAAGCGGCAGAAACCGAGGAAGAGATCCTCTCCCTCATAGAAGAGGGTCAGGAAAAGGGTCTGATCGAGGACGACACCAAGGACATCATCGAAAACGTCTTTGACTTTGACGACACCGTCGCCTATGAAATCATGACACACCGCCGCGATATGACCTCTCTCGAGGACACCGATGATCTCAGGACTGTTGTAGAGGTCGCGATCCGCTCGGGGCACTCCCGCATCCCCGTATGGCGCGATGATATCGACAACATCATTGGCATCCTGTATGTCAAGGATCTGCTGAAATATGTAGGAGCGCCCGCGCCCGCGGATTTCAAGCTCAGCCGCAGCCTGCGCCCCGCGCTGTTTGTGCCGCGTACCAAGGATTGCCGCTCGCTGTTCGCGTTCATGAAGAAGAACAAGACGCAGATCGCGGTGGTCGTGGACGAATACGGCGGCACCGAGGGCATTATCACTCTCGAAGACCTGATCGAGGATATCTTAGGCAGCATACAGGATGAGTATGATCATGAGGAAGAGGAGATCCGCAGGCTGTCCGACGGCAAATTCACCGTCGACGGCAGCACCTCCATCGAGGACGTCGAGGAGCTGATCGGCGCGGAGCTCAGCGACGACGACAGCGAGACGATCGCGGGCTTTTTGCTGAGCAATCTCGGACGCATCCCGTCAGAGGGCGAGCAGCCGTCGGTAGAAGCACAGGGGCTTCGCTTTACCGCGTCGAAAACCGACGGCAGGCGCATCACGGAGGTCCTGATCGAAAAGATGTAAATTTTTTCGGATTTCTGTTGCAATTCCGCTCCTATTTGCTATAATAGAAATGTTCCGGGTTTTGACAATGGTTCCTGACCCTATGATCGATACAACTACTTCGGAGGAATAATTATGAAAAGAATCTTTGCTCTTGTATTGGCGGCCGCGATGATCGGCGCCCTCTTATGCGCCTGCGGCGGCGGCAAGACCGGCAGTACCGTCAAGACGACTGTCTCGTCCAAGTACGACGACGGCTATGCCGCGAGCTATGCGTCGTCTACCTCAAAGGATGAAAACGGCGACACGGTATACGAGTTTTCGAATGACCAGTACGAAAGCTATCTGCAGAACCACAAGAATACGCTGGGCGGCGATATCCAGAGCGATATCGCATCACAGCATGACGAGGCATACGGCGAGTTCGCTTATATCAGCGAAGAGAAGCAGGCTGTGATTATCGGCGTCCATACGGAACAGTATGACGAGGAGACCGCCAAGACCGAGTCGGCGTCCGCTGCCGAGTACGGCTTCAAGTATTTCCAGAATCTGGAGACCCCCGTTTCATCCATCAAGGTCATCTACTGCGACGCGAACGATCAGAATACCGTTTTCGGTACCTTTGAGTATACAGCGGAGTGATAACAGTCCGTCAGAGCAACACCGGGACGCCCGCAAATAGCGGGCGTCCCGTTTTTTCGGGAGCACGTGAATCTAATTCTGAAATAGAAATGAAACACATATTACAAAGCAGTATGAATAAGTCAAAAGAAACGTAAAGTCTCCCCTGCGTAAGGTACCCCCATTGGGCAATGTCGTCAACTTAAGAAGTTGCAGCGCTAAGTCTCCCCTGCGTAAGGTACCCCCGTTGGGGGAATGTCCGCAGGACAAGGGGGGAGCCGTCTCCGGCGAGGAAAGATACAGAGGGGTCGCCCCGGCTGAAACGAAAGACATAGATGATATTGATTCGTT
>JAFRBX010000034.1 GCA_017404665.1 Ruminococcus sp. | reverse complement strand
CTTTGTTTTTCTTGCGAGCTTCTCTTATAATCTCTAAATCTTTTGCTGTAAATGTATACTTCCTTGTCATTTGTTCATCACCGTATACATTATACCACACTATTTTGACTTTTTAAAGCGTTTTATTGCTACTTAGTATAAACACTGCTTTTTCAATCGTAAAAGCGTTACATTTCATTGAAACACAAAAGGAGCCGGTCACCCGACTCCGATCTTACTTTTGCAGCAAACTGCGATAGATCATCAGGTCTTCATCCTTGAACACATTGAAGATGACCTTGATATCGCTGTTTGTTGCTTTTTTATACTCTTTTACTGTGGATATGGCGATCTCAGCCGCCTCTCTTTGCGGGAATCCGAACACACCTGTCGAGATACAGCAGAATGCGATGCTTTTCACACCGTTTTTCTCAGCGAGCTTCAAGCAAGAGAGATAGCAGCTTTTGAGCAGCTCGCAGTGCGTTTTGTTCAGCCGACCGCTGACGATGGGTCCTACAGTGTGTAGCACATATTTTGACGGCAGGTTGTAGCCGGGCGTGATCTTCGCCTGACCCGTCGGCTCCTCGTGTCCCTGTTTGCTCATGATCTCATAGCACCGGTACCTGAGTGCCAGTCCGGACGCACTATGCAAACAGTTGTCAATGCAGGAATGGAGCACCAAAAAACACCCCAACATTTGGGCGTTGGCCGCATTCACCACCGCGTCACACGCAAGCGTGGTGATGTCACCTTGCCACAAATAGAGGTCGCCGTCGATCGGTTCGAGGTCGGATAAATAGGTGATACCTTTCTCCTCGGCTTCCGCCCTGAGATATTCGCTTTCTATCCGCAGGTATTCCTCGCTCAGCGGCTTTGGCATCCATATATTCATCAATCCGCGAAGCAAATCCTTCTGTTCCTGCTCATCATCCGGTATCCTGTAACGGCTGAGCTGGGATGGTTCCTTTTGTAACTCCTTGATCAGCCACACGCGCTGTTCCTCATGCGTCATTGCTCGTCACTCCTTTTATCTTGTACGCGTCTTTATTATAGCAGAAAAGTAACGCGGTGTCCACAAAATCCATCACTTCGATTTCTGACCAAAGGAAACGTTATACTTTTTTCAGCTGTTTATATACTCTAATGATGATGACAGCAGAGATGATCGCGGTAAGGATATCTGAAACCGGCATAGAATACAGCACGCCGTCCAAACCGAAAAACAGCGGAAGCAGCAGCGCGAACCCCACGCCGAAGACGATCTCCCTCACCATTGACAGCATTGTGGATGCTACTGCCTTTCCCATCGCCTGCAGGAAGATGAAGGCCGCCTTGTTTACGCAGGCGAATATCATCATACACAGGTAAATGCGGAACGCTTTCACGGCAAATTCGGTATAATAGACGCTCTCATTTGCCGCACCGAAAATATTGATCAGCAAATTCGGAAACAACTCGACAATCAGCAGGGCTGCCGCTCCTACACAAGCCTCGGCAATCAGCAATCTGGTAAACAGCTGCCTGACGCGCTGATTCAGCTGTGCTCCCATATTATACCCGACGATCGGGATACATCCCGCCGCCATTCCGACTACAACGGAAATGACGATCTGGAAGAATTTCATCACGATACCGACCACCGCCATCGGTATCTGAGCATACTGTTCCTGTCCGAAAATCGGATCAACAGCGCCGTACTGTCGGATCATATTGTTGATCGCCGCCATCGCCGCTACAAGCGAAATCTGTGCTAAAAAGCTGCATAATCCGAGCGAAAGCGTTCGCTTTATGATATTGCCTTTCGGTCTGAAGTCGCTCATACCCGGCTTGACAACCTTTGCACGGAACAGATAAACGACTGCCAATACCGCCGTAGCTATCTGCCCGATCACTGTAGCCACAGCCGCTCCCATCATTCCCCATTTGCAGGCAAAGATAAATACAGGGTCAAGAACGATATTAATCAGAGCACCCGCTAAAGTTGATACCATCGCGAATTGCGGACTGCCGTCGGCGCGAATGATCGGATTCATAGCCTGACCGAACAGATAGAACGGAATACCCAGAGTAATCCAGAAGAAGTATTCCTTTGAAAGCTCAAATGTTTCGGTGTTGACCTTGCCGCCGAAAGCAGTCAGGATCGGCTCGGAAAAAAACAGATAAAAAGCCGTCAGCGCCAGACTAGCGATGATACACATCAAAATCGAATTGCCGACGCTTCGCTTTGCGTTTTTATCTTCCTTTGCACCCAGCGAAATACTGACGAAGGCGCAGCAGCCGTCGCCGATCATCACCGCTATACCGAGCGCAATCACCGTCAGCGGGAACACGACCGTATTGGCAGCGTTGCCGTATGAGCCCAGGTAGTCGGCGTTGGCGATGAATATCTGGTCGACAATATTGTACAGCGCGCCGACCAGCAGCGAAATGATGCACGGTATCGAATATCTGCGCATCAGCCTGCCGACCTTTTCCTCTGAGAGAAAAGAATGGTTTTCCATATAAAATACCTCCTGAAAGCATAAGAATGCGCGTCCGCTTGTCTTTATTCATCGCTCGCGCGCAGTGTAAAACCGAGCGGGGACTATCATTATTTTTCTTCAATAGAAATAAACTTCCCCGGTGCAAGCACTAATCGGTTGAGATTGCCACAGCCTTAAAGGGCTTCGCAATGACTATTTATAATAAATGATTCTGATAAAGAAAAAAGGCGTAAGTCCGAAATGTCGGACTTACGCCTTTGGCTGCTCACATTGTTATGATTACTCCATAATTTCAATATTTCCCGTCAGGATGTCGACATATTGCAGAGAGTGGAGTCTCGGTCTTCCTGCGGTATATTCTTCGATGGTAAAGATATTCTTATAAACGCCTTTTATTACCACGACATCGTTTTTCAGCTCCAGCCGGGGATGAACTAATCTCACATTGATATGAATCTTCGGCGAAGTTGAAAACAGATAGGCGACTCTTGTCTTAATGATTTCGAGCTGTGTCATAGATGATCTTCCTGCTTTACATGTTGTGTAATTATTTTAACATTTTTCAAAATAATTTTCAAATGGTGATTTTGAACAAATATCTGTGCTGTAACAGCTTGTCATCATATCACCCGGGCTGTTTTGAAACCTTCCTGTTTTCGAGCGTCTTTTCCTGTACAAAGAAGGGATGCGGTTCTACCGCTCTTTGTTTAAGGGTGTTTATCAAGGATTAGTACATGCAGCAGTATCAGTGCGGACAAAAGACAAATCCGAACCTGTTCAGTGGGAGACAGGTTCGGATTTGTTCTTTTCAATACATGCAGACAGCAGGAGTTAACCCTGCATGAGCACAACGCTCAAAAACGCCAAGGGATACGCCCGTTCGGTTCAAGAACACTCAATAAAGAGTCATTGTTTAACCGGCGTTTTGAGGGATCGCCAAGGATGAAACCTGATTATAGCTGCACAGACAGCCGCCGTAGTACATGTTCTTCCTGTAGTCGTTGTAGAACACGCGGAGCTTGCCGTTGGCGTCATAGTAGCGGATATATGCTCTGGCGTCAATTTTTGCATTTTTTTGGTTTTTATCCGCGCCCTCATAGGTTACAACAAGGGTGTACAGGCGATAATTTGTAAAGTTCCTGTGGTCATCCTTTATAGTACCCATAGTGTTGGTAGTGCCTCTGGTACAGTTGACATTGGTGATATAACGAAAATCATTATCGGCGGATATCTCTTTCAGTTCAGGGTCATCCGGATCAGGATCGGTATTCACACCGTTGACGTTAGAGCCCCTGTATTGGAGCTTATAACTTGATGTGTCCGTCACTTCGTAGTGTGAGAGGAAGGTTTTGATATTGCTTTCCGTTCCGACCGCGTATCCGTACTCGACTCCGACATCGCCCTCGTCGGTATGAACCGTTATATCGGAAACATCGTCGATACTCTTAAGCAGGGATTCGCTCAGCGAAGTGACAAAACGCATGCCGCCGGGAGTCCTGTCGTTTTCGTCATCTTTGTTTTCGTTATAGTTGGTGTCAAACATTGCAGGATCGCGTATTTGGACGCCGGCGAGCCCGAAGCCTCTGTAATCACCGGAAATAATGTTCACGTCTTTTTTATCCTTGCTGACTGTGCCCACCTCAATCCACTTCGCGTAGATGTGATAATCCTGAGGATCGGTTTCGGAGGTTTTGGGGTAGGTCTGGGTTTCAAAATTCACCGCCTGTACATTGGACTCGGGCGGTTCGGAGTCGAAATCATCAGACTCGGCAAACCCCTCCTTATAGTACCAGCCCGCGAAGACATACTCGTCGCCCGCCCATTCGGGAATATCATAGAAATGATCCGTAAAAAGAAAGTGGAACGGAGAAGAAAAGGTGGAGTATGTATGCAAGAAAAACTATCCATTCGCTATGAGGAGGAGAATGATCTTTAAAGATTAAGAAAAGGCAGACAGATAGCGATCAAAAACTATCTGTCTGCCGCATTTTTATGCTTATATTTCTTGGCAGACGCACGACGTTGGTTGCTGAAAAAGTCGTCGTTTTGCACAACAAACAACGCTCTCGTTTATGCAAAAGCGCCAAGCAAAAAGGCACATAGGTTACGCGTCTGCCGAGAGAAAAAAGTCCTCGCAAAATACAAAAAGCCCGATAAAATCGAGCTTTTCGTGGTGCACATTGTCTGAATAGATACCTCGTCTTAGGAGCGCCCGGCAGGCGGCACAAGCTCTATCTGCGCTCTCGTTAAAAACGCCATGCTATGGCGTTTTTGTCTGCGGTTTGCGCTTACGCTTAAACCTTGACACACTCGCCTTCAACTCCTGTTACCTGCACTTTGCTTGTATAAAATATTATCGGGGAACACCCTGAAGGGTATTCCCCGATAATGGTGCAGGTAACAGGAGTTGAACCTGCATGAGCGTAATGCTCACATGGACCTGAACCATGCGCGTCTGCCTATTCCGCCATACCTGCATTTATTCATTTTTACCCTCTGAATTTTTACACGGCAGAGAGGTGAGAGCCGAGGTGGAGCTATCGCTTGATCCACATTTGCAGGATACTCCGGAATTTTGCAGACTCACCGTCGGGGTGTAACCTGAACCATGCGCGTCTGCCTATTCCGCCATACCTGCATTAACTCTCTCTATATTTTTACACGGTTGAGAGAACACCGAGGCGGAGCTCATCGCTTAATCCACGAGCGTTATTATAACAAATTCCTGAGCGAATGTCAATACTTAACCAAAGTTTTTTTCATCACAAAAATACGCTAGAAAAATGCACAAATCGCATACTTATGTTCTACAATAACGCCGTATCGCAGAGAGGAGCATCAATCCGATTTATGTACACGACTTCCGAAATACCCTCCCCCGCATACAGATAACGGACGCGCGCAGGGCAGCGTCCGTCATCCTGCCCCTAAAAGCGAGTCGAGGGCAGTTCACTATCATTGTACGTTTTTTCGTTCGGGATTATTCACGATCCAAGCTCGAAATGCACTGAATCATTCGTCGCTGTCGATCACACTGAGCGGATCAACCAGCTGATTCCCGACGCGGATCTCAATATGAACATGCGGTTCATCCTCGCTCTCGGAAGGGATGTGCCCCACTGTACCTACAGTGTCCCCCGTGTCGAGCTCCTGCTCCTTTTCCACTGAAAATTCTGTGTCCAGACCGCAGTAGTATACGGTGAAATCACCGCTGTCCACCTCGATGATCACGCCGTATAATTCCGATACAGAAATATCTTTTACAACGCCGCCGCACATTGCGTATACGCTCTCCCCCGCCTCGGCTGCAAAATCGCAGCCCGTGTGTGCGCGGTAATCATGGAGCGTGCTGTTATATACGCCGTCCTCGCTGTAAGGCTTTATGACCTGCTGACTTTTTACGGGATAAACCAAGCTGTCGCTGATCTTCAGCACCGCCTGCAGCGGATCGGTCACATCGTCATTCACGGCGTCCTCAGCCTCTTGGGGCTCGGTTTCGCTGATGATCAGCCTGCGCTGCGGCTCGGTCGCAGGAGCATCAGCCTGCGCTGCGGCAACAGTCTGCGCCTGTGTTTCAGCCTCGGTCACTCCTGTCATCTCCTGCGCGACTGCAGCATTCTCCGTCGAAAGCGAAGAAAAGTAGGTGTTATCGTCCAGTTCGGTCGTTTCGCTGAGGGTCGAATATGCCGACCACACGGCAAAGCCCACCGCCATCAGGCAGACGGAGAGCGCGATGTAGAATCCCGCGCGTTCGGTCGGTCTCTTATCTTTTGCATGCTTATATTGCTTCATAAAAAACGCCTCCGCCCATAGTATGAGCGGAGACGGGAACGTTTATTCAATTTCAGTTTTTATCTTTTGCGCTTATCGCAGCACGGCGAATACCATTACACCGGCGTATATCAACAGCATGATGACGCCTTCAAACCGCCTGATCTTGTTCGTCAATGCAAAGATATACACCAGAACGGTCGCCGCTATAAATATCACGAGATCGATCATCGACGCAAAATTGACGGCGATCGGGTTCACCGTCGCAGACACACCGAGGATCAGCAGCATATTGAAGATGTTGGAGCCGACCACGTTGCCGACAGCCAGTCCGTTTTCACCCTTGCGGGAAGCAACAATCGACGTGACCAGCTCGGGCAGCGAGGTGCCCAGCGCGATGACCGTCAAACCGATGAGCGTCTCGCTCATGCCGCACGCGGCGGCTATGATCTTTGCGGCATTGACGACAAGCTGACCGCCGATGATGATCATCGCCGAGCCCAGCAGGATGAACAGCATGCTCTTGAAAGGCGACATCTGCTTGATCGATTCGCCCTGTGTCTTATGCTTGATCGCGGAGTATACCAGAATGACAAGATAAACCGTGAACAGCACCAGCAGACAGATACCGATTGTGCGCGACACAACGGTAATGTCGTCCATCATCTGAACGGTCGAGAAATCCACATGATTGGTGAAGATCCTGACGGATAGCGCCGCAAACAGCAGTCCCGCTACAAGGAACGAAAACGGGTAATCACGCTTTTTGATCGCATTCTCGATCGGTACTGGCTTGATCACCGCGCACACGCCCAGCACCACGAGCAGGTTGAACAGATTGGAGCCGACAACGTTACTGAAAGCGATCTCGTTGCTGCCCTTGAGCGCCGCCGACGTACTGACCGCCAGCTCGGGGGCGCTGGTGCCCATCGCGACGATCGTCAGACCGATGATGACCGACGGGACCTTGAAGATCGCCGCCAGCGACGAGCTGCCGTCCACAAAAATGTCTGCGCCCTTGACCAGCGCGGCAAAACCCACGATCAGGAGAAAGATCTGTAAAACTATTTCCATATTTCTACATCCTTGCCTTGTATCCCCCATCGGTAAGCCGGACGGCGGATCATTCAGAAAAAATAACAACGGTTATTCAGTTGTATTATAAACAATCGACAGCTATTTGTCAATTAAGCAAGCGCCAAAGCGAATCCTCGGAAAAAACATTATTTTGGCTAAAGTAAATAAACTTCCCCGGTGCAAGCACTAAAGTGTCCGCCGGACACTTTACCCTCGCTGCGCTCAGGCGGGGTATTGAACCTTTTTTAATCGGTTAAGATTGCCACGGGCTGACACGCGTGTCGAGCCCTCGCAATGACAATTTGAAATGAAAAAAGGAAAAAATTATTGCAAAAACAAAACAGATATGTTACGATATGAATGCCAACAATAAACCAATCGAATAATAATACTAAGCTCATATTGCAGGTATAAGTATGCCCATTTTAGGCAAATTATATCACAAGAGTGTTTTTTTGCTTTTGTAAAAAACACGGCTCTCATTATTAGAACACCTTGTGATATTATGCTGAATGGGCTTGTACTAATATTGGTTTATTGTTTGGCGACGAAGGGCGATGTCCTTAGCGGAAAAATAAAAAACGAATAGGATACATTATAGGCGGCCGTTAGATAGCGGTCGCCTATATAGTTATTATGTAGAAAGGTTAATCGTTAACTTTGACGATGTTTTCGGATCAAACAAAAAAGAGACCGTTTTGATGGAGTTATCAAGAAAACTCCATTCTCAGGTGACGATAATCGCTGTCTCAGCAAAGTGGGATGACAGTCTCAAAATGTTTGCTAAGCTGTTCGGAGTTGATGAATGCTGTAATGTTGATGATCTTAATATCATAAGGACGATCATAGATATTATTGTTGCATCGAATAAGAGCTGAAAATATTATTTCCTTTTTGTAATAGCTTTTTGCTTATTTTGTTGGACATCTGTTGGACATCGTCTGATATAATAACGATAATACTAGAATAAGGAGATAATAAAAGATGGGATTTGATTTACAATATCTATTGTTTCTGCAAAACCTGCGAGAAGCAACCGGCGGTGTCTTCGATGAGTTTTTTAATGCGCTGTCAAAGTTTGCCGTTGACATTCTGCCGTTTTTGCCTTACATCGTTTATTGGTGCGTGAACAAAAGGTTAGGCTACCGCTTCATCACCATCACATGGCTTGGCGAGGTCTTAAACGGCGTTATCAAGTTGACCGTCTGCGCTTACCGCCCGTGGATTCGCAGCGAACAGATCGTCCCCGCGGGAGATTCCAAAACCGCCGCGACCGGTTATTCGTTCCCGAGCGGTCACACGCTCTGCGCTACGATGTACTACGGCAGCGCCGCTGTCTGGCAGTGGAACAAGCGCCGTTGGATTTCGATCCTGTGCGGTATCCTGATCCTACTGACCGGTTTTTCCCGCAACTTCTTAGGCGTACACACGCCGCAGGATGTGCTGGTGGGCCTGATAGAAGGCATCGTGCTGATTATCATCGTCGGTATAGTTGAAAAGCGTGTCTATGATAACGACAAGGTTCTTGACATCCTGACGCTGGTCGGCGTTCTTGTCACTGTCGGCGTTATTTTGTACATCACCTTAAAGCCCTATCCGATGGATTATGTTGACGGTCAGCTGCTCGTTGATCCGCAAAAGATGATGAACGATTCCTTTAAGGCTTGTGGTGGGTTTCTTGGCTTCTTGATCGGAAGCTATATTGAAAGACACTTCATCCGTTATGAAATTCCAGAGGGATCAGCTGCATTGTCGATTCTCGCCTGCGTCGGCTTCGCCTTGATGTTTGCTTGGAAGGAGCTGCTTGCTCCCGCTACGATCGTCCCGCTTCTCGGCGGTCATTGGGGCAATCTGCTGGCAAGATGCCTGATGGTTCTGTTCGCCATCATCGTCTGGCCGCTCGTTATCAAGAAAACATGTACAGTAAAAGCTAACGGCTCGAAAACAAAAATAACCGCTTGATTTAATAGAAAACCGCGTAGAAATGCGCGGTTTTTTATGTTTTTTCTGTTTTGTTGGACATTTGTTGGACAATGTGTGCTATAATAAATAGATTAATATGAGAGGAAGACAAAAAATGAAAAATAATTTGAGAACCTGTGTGGCCTTTCTATTACTAATTGTACTTTGTACCTTGGGCTTTACCGGTTGTACGCAGCCTAAGCAGGCGGATGGCATTGCTGATAACATCGTGCAGATTAAAACGAACGCAACTGTTAGTTACCTCGGTCCCGAGGGAACCTATACAGAAGAGGCTGCAAAATATTTCTTTCAGGATACAGAGAATTTTAACCCGAAAACGACCGTTGACGATGCGATTGAAGATGTCAAAAACGGCGCGGCGGATTATGCGGTTATTCCACAGGAAAATACGCTCGGCGGTGCAGTGACAAATTATGTTGACGCTTTGATCAGAGAAAGCGACGTCTATGTTGTGGGCGAAGTGGTCATACCCATCAACCAGACCTTGATGGGTATTGAGGGCGCAACACTCGACGATATCAAAACAGTTTGCTCTCACGCACAGGGGCTGACGCAGAGCAAGGAGTGGCGTGCTGAGAATCTTCCCGACGCCGAAGAAAAAGAAATGGACAGCACCGCGGCAGCAGCGAGCTTTGTTGCTGAGAGTATGGATAAATCTATTGCAGCAGTAGCTGCTCCGGGTGCCGCTGAGCTTTACGGGCTTATGGTATTGGCGGAGAATGTGCAAATCAGCGACGCAAATAAAACAAGATTTTATGTTCTGTCCAAGACCAAAAACGAGAGCGGAGGAACCCGATCTGCTTTTATTGTTAACTGCGAAGCGAACCGGATCGATGATATTATCGTAGATATCCATAACGAAGGTTTTGAGATGGTGACGATCCATGACCGACCGGATGGAACACAACTCGGCTCCTATTATTATGTGATCGAGGTTGAGGCTGAGAAGATCCCCAATGAGATGATCGAAAAAATCACCGAGCATGAGGGCGTTCGCTTTGGCGGAAGCTTTGATTTATCAGAGAAAAAAGACATTGAATCATAATATAAATATGGAAATAACATGAAAGCCGAGGACATGATATGAAAAAAGTAACTGCATTATTGATCGCTTTTTTGATTCTTCTGTCATCATCAGTGGTAGGAACAAGCGCGATCACAGTCGAAAGGGACGGAACACAGTATATCCTGCGCTCGCATACGCCGACAACGGGAGACATCAATGTGCTGATGATCAGGATCGGTTTTGCCGATTATGACGTCGATGACGAGGATGATCCCGCCGACAGTGAGGAGACTCTGCTTTCCTATTTTGACGGCTCAGAGGACAGCGTCAACGCATTCTATGAGACTTCGTCCTACGGCAAGCTCCGCTTACACTGTGATAAGGTCTACAGCTATAACGCTGAGTACAGCCGTGACAGTTACGACAACTCGGAATTTGATATTGCTGACTTGATGACCGAGACACTCACCGCGCTCGAGGATGAGATCGATTTTGACAAGTATGACAGCGACGGGGACGGATATCTTGATTTTGTCTGCTTCGATTATTCCGGACCTAACGGTGCGTGGGGCACGACATGGTGGCCTCATGTCAATACATTCGAAGATTTTGAAATCGGCGAAAAACAGATCTTTGCCTACTCTTTGCTTAAGGGGAACGTAAAAGCTTTTTTTCACGAATTCGGTCATATTCTCGGCGCTGACGACTACTACTCGTATGAGGACAGCTCACTGAAACCGTTTATGACCTATGATATGATGAGCAATAATACCGGCGACCACAACGGTTTTACCAAATGGAGCTACGGTTGGCTCAGCGACGAAGATATCGCTTATGTTGACAGGTCCTCCGGTGAAACGACGGTAACGCTCACGCCGATAGAGACCTCTGACAGCGGAAAGAAGATCGCGGTGGTCGCGCCCGAGCTCGACCGCTCAAACGGCTTTATCGACGAATACTTCCTTGTGGAATATGACTCAGGCGCAGGCAATAACGCCTCGGCATTTGAGGAGTTTTCTCTTGATCCGGGCTTTCGTATCTTCCATGTTTACGCCAAATGTATTTTTATCGATGGGGATATGTATATCAGTTATGAAAAAAACAACGGCTTTTTGCGGGATAACCTGATCCATAATGTGAAGAACGAGTTTGGGGATCCGTATATGTGGGGACAAGAGGATATGCTGTATCGTGAGGGGGACTCTCTCACTCCCGTCGGCGCACCCAATACCGGACTTTCGTATGAAAACATCTACAACGGGAGGTATACCGGTATCAGCTTCACCGATTTTGTGACCGGTGACAAGCCGTCCTTCAGGGTCAGCTTCAGCAATGATCCCGCGCTCGAAGTAGAGGTGAAGCTGACGCTGGATTATGAAGAGCTGAAATCCGATATGGCGATGGAGGTGACAGCCGACGCCTACATCACGCGCCGCAATTATACGAGTCAGCAGGATGCCGAAATCTATTCGCCCTATCTGCTCGACAGCAGCGGCAAAAAGCTGCCGCTCAATATGAACAGTACGCAAGACCCCTATACCTATGGATTGAGCTATAAGGAAGCCGATCCTCCTATAGAACCGCATACGGAATATACGCTTGTGATCCCAGAGGGCTGTTTTAAAACAGGATATTATCAGGATGTGCCGGAATTCCGGCAGACGGTAGTGACCGCTGACTTTTTGGCTCTTAAGGTGATCTCTTCAACGCCGAATACGGAGATGAAAACCAGAAAGACAAATCTCTTTGCCGTTACCGACCAAACCTACGGCATCATCAGTTTTTCGACGCGCGACAGCAGTCATTTCACTTTCTCGGAATACAACCTGAACGGCGAGGAGATCTCGAGTCTCTCCTTTGACGCACCGGAGTTTGAGCGGACGGATCTATTCTTTTACGGATGCAGTGCAAAGAAGCTGAACGACGGTAACTTTGCGCTGATCCTGAATACAGCGGACAACACTTATTTCATCAAGATCGATCGACAAGGCAAGGTTCTCAGCGATATATATACCGTAAGCGACAGCCTCGTATCGGGATATGCCTATACTCTGATGGGGATCAACTATGATCTGTATAAAGACGGACTGTGCAAGCGGTTCATAAATGAAGATTATGAAGCGGCTATGCTGATCATCGACTTTGAGTCCGAGCCCCGGCTGACTCCGGATGATGCCAACAACTACTATTTCTCAATAGGCAGCGAGACATATGCGACAGCAAAGCGTTACGACGGTCAGTATCATATACTGCTCTCTGACGCATCGGACAATCAAATCGCCGATATCGGATTTAACGCCGGTTTTCTCTGTGCCTTTGAAGAAGACGGTCATGTAACTATTCTCAAAGATCGTTTTGACCGTGACCTCGATAAATCCTTCATCTATGCAGATACCTACTCCAAGGACGGTGAGCTGATCAGCAGCAGGGATATCACCGAAAATGCAAAGGAGATCAATTATTACGGCGTTTTCAATCGCTGTACTGCGTCAAAGTACGGTTACTTCCTTGAACTTGATGAAGATGACAATAAGACTGTAATCGTTTACGATAAAGATTGGAAGTTGTTGGGCAGTTTTGAGTTTGATATGAACACAATGTATACAAATGTCGGCAACTGCGGACTGACAAGAAAAACAAAATATGACGCCACAGCAGGAGCGATTGATATCATATCAAGGTTCAATGTCGGAGAAATTAAGATCGTTCCGAAGCGACAGCTGCTCGGCGATGCGGACGGCGACGGAAGGGTAACGATTGTAGACGCGACAATGATACAGAAATTCATTGCGGAGTATGAAATGCCCGAAAACTTTCAGCAGGAAGCATGCAGTATTAACGACGACGGAAGAATCACCATAAGCGACGTTACCGAAATCCAACGTTATCTTGCAGGCTTTGACAACATCTATCACATAGGAGAAATTGTTTTCAACGACGAATAAGAGTTGCCGTTCATCCCGGCATGATTTGATATTTTACAATTCACCTTTGATTTGTAAATTAGGCTACACTTTGATCTATAAACGTAAATTTGGCTACAAATCAACGTTGATTTGCATATATGCAGAGATAATTATTTATTCTATATTAAAGTTGCAATCAAAAAACAATCAAAAAACAATCAAAAAACAATCAAAAAACAATCCAAAATAATCAAAGGAGAAATCACCATGAAAAAAACAATTATTACCTCAATCGCACTTTCACTCTGCGCTTTGACAGCGGCATTCTGCTTTACAGCCTGCGGCAGCGCGAACAATTCATCCGACGGCACAACAACCACCGCGGCGGTCGAAACAACCGAAGCGGCAAAGGCGGCTCTTGTCGGAACATGGGAATCTGCGGAAGCTCCCGGAACATACTACACCTTCAACGAGGACGGCACAGGCTCGCTTGACGGAACAGGCTACTCAACGGCGTTCAAATACGTTGACAAGGGCACAAAGGTTGAAATCATCTACGGTGAAGCGACCACGGGAGATGAAAGCGATTACACAATCAAGGGCGACACGCTCACAATCGGCGGACTTACCTATAAAAAGACCGACGGAACAAAGAAGGCGGTTGAAAGCAGCGCAACCCCGCAGCCGGATTCCGCACTTTTAGGTACATGGGAAAACACTGACGAAGAAGGCTCCGTGATATTTAACGCCGACGGCACCGGAACCGTTAAATCCAAAGCAATCGAGTCAGCCTTCACCTTTGAGGACAAGGGCTCGTCCGTAGAAATGAAGTTTACCGGTACCGACGCACAGACTTCCTCCTACACAATTGAGGACGGCAAGCTCACCGTGACGGCAGCCGACGGCACGGTATCCCATTATACAAAGAAGTAAGCTTCGGAAAGCCGGCACCAAAACAAAAAAGTGCCGGCTTTTTCAAGTTTAATCCGCTGAAAATCTTGCTTTTCGGCAATCCCTAAATTATAATTAATATTTATAGTTATAAGCAAATCTATTTATGGGAGGCGGCCTTATGAAGTTTATCAAAAAATCCGTGAGCATACTGCTGGTCATGACGATGATCGTCAGTTTGTTCACCATTATTCCCTTTGAAGTCGGCGCTGCGAGCGGCGTTCAGTATATTGAACGCTCGTGGGACAGTTCGGACAAAAAGGTGATCGAAACGGTCAAAACCTGCACCGACTATACCAATCTCGCCAACCGGAGCAGCGATCATCTTGAAGGCTGGTATGTTGTCAGTTACAATATGGCGATCAACAGCCGACTTTATGTTAATGCATCCCATCCCGTTAATATTATTCTTTGCGACGGCGCGACATTGACTTGTCCCAAGGGCTTTGAGATCGCCCGCCGAGCGACACTGAGTATTTACGGACAGAGCGGGGGTTCGGGACAAATCGTCACCAAGCCGAATAAGGAAGAAGATTCTCCCGGCAACAGTCATGCTTTGATCGAGGTGGGGGGCCGGTTCAACGTCTATGGCGGTACGCTGGATGTTGAATGCGGCACAAGGCTTACATCACTCAGAGGCGCAGCTATCGGCGGCGCAATAAACCAGACTCCCGGAACGATCAGCATCTACGGCGGTACCGTGAATGCAAAAACACATTTTCGCGGAGCTGCCATCGGCGGCGGCTACTATGACGAAGCGGGTACGATCCGCATCTACGGCGGAACTGTCACAGCGGAAGGATCTGACGCAGGCGCGATCGGCAACGGCTTAGAAGGCGATTCCGACGGCAGTATAGAAATCTATGGCGGAACTGTTACAGCGAAATCAAATAATTTCAGCGCAGCGATCGGAGGAGCGGACGGAACCGACGGTCCTGCTGTCACGATAAGCGGCGGAACGGTCAAAGCAACTAACGTTCACGGCCCCAGCTCGGGCGCCGCTATCGGAAGCGGAAGAGGAGCAAACCGCACCAATCCTATCCGCATCACAGGCGGCACGGTTACAGCGTTGAGCACTGACAGCGCGGCGATCGGCGCGGGTTGCGAAGCCAGCGCTTCCAACATCGATCTCTCGGGCGGCGTTATCGTCGCGACGGCTTTCGGAGGCGGCGCCGGTATCGGCGGCGGCGCCAAGGGTAACGCTGACAGTGTTACGATATCCGGAGCAACGGTGAACGCAAGCTCCTGTGCATATCTAAGCTCGAGTGATTTTGTTAATGCGATCGATAAATGGATCGGTACTATCAGCTATTATTCTCCCGGGGGGGAATGTAGACTTAGACGCTATTAGGGGCCAAGCTTTGGTTGCTCTCAGTTTGTATTTCATCCAGAGTCTTTCTATAGTATTATCTGATGCTGAATCCGGCTGCGGAATCGGCGCAGGCTACAAAGGTACATTCAGCAACATTACGATCTCCAACCACAGTGATGTGACCGCAAACAGCGGCAAATATGCCGCGGCGATCGGCTCCGGCGATGAAAATGTCAACGGCAGCGGTACGATCACCATTACAGACTCTGTTGTTAAAGCGACGGCAGGGACGGACGCCGCGGCGATCGGTACAGGCAACGAGTGTGACAGCGCTTGTGACGCGATCAATATCACCAATTCTACCGTTACGGCTAACGGCGGACGCTACGCCGCGGGTATCGGCGGCGGCGACGCGGTCAGCGACGGTACGATCAACATTACAAATTCTACCATTACAGAAGCGAAAAGCGAGACTGACGGCGCGGGTATCGGCGGCGGCGAGAGCGGCAACGGCGGAACCATCAACATCACAGGCTCTACCGTAACGGCTCACGGCGGCGGCTACGCGGCAGGCATCGGCGGCGGTGAGGACGCCGGCGTACAGAAGGTACATATTGACTACACATCCAAGGCAGTAGCCTACGCCGGCGGCGACGGCAACAGCGTCGCGATCGGACACGGAGATTATAATAAAACAGCGGCGGCGTTTTCGGGCAATTATCCCTCAAACGGAACACTGAAATTGTCTCCGCAGCATCACATTGTTGAGGCGGGTTCAGGCCCGGGCAGCACCTCTACATACACAAGAGACAATATATGGAATGCCTGCCGTAATAACAAGTACGCCTATATCCATCCTTGTGAGCATGTAAGCACTTACTATAAGGCTGATAACAGCGGACACCATCAGCTATGCTGCGCTTATTGCGGAGAAGAAATAGGCAAATCGGAATATCATATTTGGGGCTCCGATAACAAATGTACAATATGCGGAGCGGAAGCCGTGCCGCTCGAATTATCGTTAGTAGAAAGGAACAACAACGGAGAAGTTGTCAAAAACTTTTCTATTATGAAGTATTCCTTGTGGGTAGCACCTTATCCCGAGAACATTCCCGAGGGTATGGTATTTCGCTATTGGAAATCCGGTAATTTTCGTTATTATCCGGGTGTTGATTATAGGGTATTTGAAGGTGGTACTTATACTGCCGTTTATTCTCCCGGAGTCGATACGTATTATATTGACGAAAACGGTGAATATCAAAGCGTCAGAGCGCTGAGAAAGACAAGCTCTTAGCTTAATCTGGATTATGACTGGTATATTATCGACTCACAATCCAACCTCAGTTCATCGGATAAGATCGTATTGGATAGAGACGTAAATATTATTATTGCCGATGACGCTGATGTGACAATCGATCAAATAAAATCTCAATATGATGATGATCATAATCGTTTCAGTGTTTCTATCTTCGGACAGGGCAGCGGCTTTGAGGAGGACGAATTCTCGGAGATCATAAAATAGCGGGAAAAATCGCACACTCTCAGCATTGATCCGACCCCCAACAAATGATACTTTAACACATTGCAGGAGGAACGAAGGTGAACAAAATCAAAAAAAATAACAGGTGTATTACTGTCGCTGATGATGATCGCGCTGCCGGTCGCTGTGGGTGATTTTTCCGCTGCGGCTGTCAGCAACGAGAGCGGCGGCTCCTTTGTAACGGTCGGCTACAACCCGCTGTCGGAGGATATCGAACAG
>JAFRBX010000007.1 GCA_017404665.1 Ruminococcus sp. | reverse complement strand
GCTATGCATTATTTTACTGCTTTTGTTGTCCGATTCCCTTTATTGCACCTCCAACAGTACTTTTCTCAAACTAAATTCTGCCCATTTTCATACTAAATTCCACAACTTTTCCTACTGTGGAATTTACTTTGGGAATTTACGATCGGCAAAATACACAACTTCAATTACACATATGGTTTGTAGAGCATTACAGAAGCATCGTCTTTTGATGAAACTTTTCCATCTATCGTAGTATTTGCCCAACATACAAGCTGATTATCACCATAAGCAAGTGTTTTATCTATCACTCTGCAGTTGATAATCACTATAGCATTTCCGTAAATCAAATAGTTTCCAATATTAATTCCAGTTGTAGCGGCAGTGTTTTCACTGAGCTTTATTCCATCCTGATGATTTGAATTATAGAGGATTGTACTGTCATTTATGTATTCCATATTGGTAGGAAGAATATATCGTATTATAACATCTTCAGAGCTGATCTTAAGACCGTTATTATCAGCGAACATAGATAAAAAAACACTCAGAAGACCTCTGTCATTTTCAAATTCATATCTAAACTGAACGACATCGCCTACCTTTGCGTCATTCAACGCCTCACTCCATTCTTTAGTTCCTTCATAGCGTACTTTCAAACTGTTACTGGACAAAAAACTGGTATTCAGCACATACATCATAAAGCCGAACAACAGCGACAGCACCATAATGATTGAAATGATCGATACTGCAACTCTTCGACGTCGTCGTTTTTTATTAGCATTTTCAAGTTCTGTTGTTTTGATGCTGTGAATTTTAGCAATCACTTTCAAATAAGCGCTCTTATAACGAAGCTTTCCGTCGGGAGAATAAATACTGGCGCCGATTATATTAACACTATCATTTTCATTAATGTCCCTCAACGCACCGGGAAAACAGTTAACTTCGGGATTAAGAGTATCATTAATTATGAACGGAATAATACGGTCATAAGAACTGCCATAGGAAAGAAACTCGCGTATCTCCTCATTCACCATTTTGTCATGAGCATGTAGATTTTCGGAACATATGACAATCAAATATTTTGAGTCACGAAGAGCATCATGGTCTATGTGATTGTAAATTCCTGTCAACATATCTTCATCATCTAGAAAGATAGGTACAAGACGCTTTTTTTCACCAGAGATTTTAGCCAACCGGGATGGTAGTCCATATCTTTGCAATCTATTACGAAGCTTGCGAGCCTCTTTATAATCTGCGTGAGTATAACAAATGAATGCAAAATAGGTATATTCTCCGTCAATAAGATCACTTAATCTCATTTCTGAATCTACCTCCAAAACGATAGATACTATTTTTCCTGCAGATAAAACGCTTTCAGCGTATTCTGCATCAGCATAGCAATCGTCATCGGTCCTACGCCGCCGGGAACGGGAGTGATATAAGAGCATTTTTCTTTGACACAATCAAAATCAACATCGCCGCAGAGCTTGCCGTTCTCGTCACGGTTCATACCCACGTCGATCACGACAGCGCCGTCCTTCACCATATCGGCTGTGACAAACTTCGCCCTGCCGACAGCGGCTACCAGAATATCCGCTTCTTTCGTATACGACGTGAGATCTTTGGTGCGGCTGTGAGTGATGGTCACGGTGCCGTTCTCATGCAGCAGGAGCATCGCCATCGGCTTGCCGACAATATTGCTTCTGCCGATGACCACACAGTTTTTCCCCTCGACCGCGATATCATAATAATGGAGCATTTCCATCACGCCTGCGGGAGTACAGGGCAGGAAATCGTAATCCCCGATCATGATTTGACCGACGTTATAGGACGAGAACGCGTCGACGTCCTTTTTAACGGAGATCGCCGCGATCACCGCCTTGTCGTCGATGTGCTTCGGCACAGGCAGCTGACAAAGGATGCCGTTGACGTCTTCCCTCTCGTTGAGCTCCTGCACCAGCGCGATCAGCTCCTCCTGTGTCGTCTCGACAGGCAACGCATATTCCAGCGAGCGAAAGCCGACATACTCACAGGCTTTCTTTTTATTATTGACATAGACGCGGGAAGCGGGATCGTCGCCGACGATGATGACCGCGAGGGTGATCTCTTTCCCCTGCTCTTTCAATGCCGCAACCTCGTCACGGATCCTGTCCTTGACGTTCTGTGATACCAGTTTACCATCAATGATCTGAGCCATATTTATCTACCTCTCCTTTTGGATTTCTTATAGTTTTTTTCGAACTTTCTGCCCCTCATGCCGTCGTTCCTCTTACGGTTGACGATCAGCAGGATAATACCCGTCAGCACCAGCACCGCGGACAGCGCCTGCGACACGCGGATATCGTAGCCGAACACCTGAAACGGCAAATACAGGCTGTCGGTGCGCAGACCTTCCACTACAACGCGCTCCGCGCCGTACCAGACCAAATATAAGTAGAACACCTGACCGTGGTATTTCTGGAATTTGCGGTTGAAGAGGAACAGGAACAAAAATCCCAGCGCGCACCAGACCGATTCATACAGGAAGCAGGGATGCACCCCTACCCCGCCGGTGTTCTCGCTGACCATGCGGAAAACGTTATCGGTCGGCGTACCGAACGCCTCCTGATTGCAGAAGTTGCCCCATCTGCCGATCGCCTGACCGATCAGGAAGGAGGTCATCGTGATATCGAGGATCGGCAGGAACTTCATATGGCGGATCTTCGCCATGATCAGACCGCCAACCAGCGCGCCGAAGATCGCGCCGTAGATCGCGATACCGCCGTCGCGGATGTCGATGATCTCGGACGGATGTGCGGAGAAGTAATCCCATTTGAAGATAACATAGTACGCGCGAGCACCGATGATTGCGGTGACGATGCCGACAATCACGCAGTCGATGAGCTTGTTGCGGTCAACGTCATAGCGGTGTGCGTTGAAGTAGGCATACAGCACCGCGAGCAGTAAGCCTGTCGCGATAAGAATACCGTACCAATAGACATTGAAGGAGCCGATGGAAAAGGCAACGCGGTTGATCGGAAGATCTTCGATACCTAATCCGGGGAATGAAACATGAAACATATACATTACCTCTATGTTTTACTGTCGTTTGAAACGCTAACATAGTATCATATCCGATGTGAAAAGTCAATTTTCATTGAAGACCAAAGGATGAATTATTGTCGAATGTTTTTGAAAAATCAACGCATTTCAAAATTTGATATTGACAATCTATTAAAATAATGCTATAATTCGACTGTTCGAATGCGAGTGTGCTGGAATAGGCAGACAGGCACGTTTGAGGGGCGTGTGTCTTTGACGTACGGGTTCAAGTCCCGTCACTCGCACCAGTATGAGTGTTCATAACGGATTTTGTTATGAACACTCTTTTCTTTTTCGGTATGTTATTTGAATTTGGCTTTACCAATTCTATGCTCGCTGAAGCATTAGACTAATATATTGAAATCACCTGTCTAACGTATTACAATCACCGGAATAAAGACGAATTTATCCACCCGACACTTATGTCTACCGCAGAAAAAAGGCATTTTCTCACTTTATGTCATGTTCAAAAACTGCGTCTTGAGTTATGATTGGTGTCAGGAAAGGAGAATAACCGTATGGATCAAAAAAGAATCGGCTCATTCTTACGGGAGCTGAGAACAGAGAAAGGCTTGACGCAGGAACAGCTCGCCGAAAAACTGAATGTTTCGGGCAGAACTGTGTCACGCTGGGAAAACGGCAACAATATGCCCGACTTATCAATCATTGTTGAGCTTGCTGATTTTTACGACATAGATATACGCGAGCTTCTTAACGGAGAAAGGAAAAGTGAGAAAATGAACGAAGATTTAAAAGAAACAAGTTTAAAAATGGCAGACTATGCAGAAGCAGAAAAGCAATTACTGACTAAAAGATTATGCATATTCAGTTTAATTGGATTGCTTTCACTTTTAACTGCATTGGTGTTTGTCGGACTAAAATTTGAGCAAATAAATCCTTTGCTTGAATGTATAGAATATACATGCTTTGGTCTTGCTGTCGGGGCATTGATTACAGGTATATTCTTTTCCACAGGTGTGCTGGCTAAGATTAGAAACAATCCGAGAGGAAGAAGACTTGCTAAATCAATCAGTATAATTGCCGCTATAATAGCAATTATATGTGTAGTAATATGCGCTGTTCTATCAATTAATTAAGTCCGCTATGAACACTCGCACCAAGCCTTGCAACTTTTGTATTGCAAGGTTTTCTTTTTTTATTGATAAATAATACTTATTATGGTATGATAAATTGATGATAAGATTTTCAGAGGTCAGTTATGGAATTTGAGAGATTTGACATGAAAAAGCCGACGGTGCGGACAAAGTGGTATTTAAAACCGCTGACCATGCTGCTGTCGGCTCCCGATAATATCGCTCATAAAAATCAACTCACGAAAATCTGCTGTGATGATCTCAAGCCGCCGTATGTCCTTTTATGCAACCATAACGCCTTCATGGACTTCAAGGTCGCGACAAAGGTCATCTACCCCAACTGCGCGAACTACGTCGTAGCGATCGACGGCTTTATCGGGCGCGAGAATCTCTTGCGCAATGTCGGCTGTATCTGCAAGCGCAAATTCACCAACGATATCACGCTCGTCAGACAGCTAAGACGCGTCATCAAAAACGGAGATATCGCGGTCATCTATCCCGAAGCGCGGTATTCGCTGTGCGGCACCACTGCCATCCTGCCCGAGTCCCTCGGCAAGCTGTGTAAGCTGCTGGGTGCTCCTGTTGTCACCCTAATTTGCCACGGTCACCACGTCAATTCTCCTTTCTGGAACACCAAAAACCGCGGCGTGAAAGGAACACAGGCGGAGCTGACCTATCAATTTTCTCCTGAAGAATTAAAAGAATTGTCTGCCGACGAGATCAATCGCAGACTGGTCAACGCCTTTCAGTATGACGACTTCCGCTGGCAGAAAGACAACAGCATCCGCATCACCTATCCGAAACGCGCCGAAGGCTTGCACAAGGTATTGTATCAATGCGCGCACTGCAAAGCCGAGTATCGGATGACCTCCTCGGGCACAAAGCTGAAATGCAGCGCCTGCGGAAAATCATGGACGATGACAGAACTGGGAGAATTATCCGCCGACAGTGGCGATACGGAATTTAGTCATATCCCCGACTGGTACGAATGGGAGCGCAAAAACGTCCGCCGAGAGATCGAAAACGGAACCTACACCACCGGCGAAATGCCCGTCACCGTCGACAGTCTGCCGAACGCCAAGCGCTTTATCCGTCTCGGCGAGGGTATGATGATCCACGATATGCACGGCTTCCGTGTCCACGGCAAAACATCGGACGGCGAAGAATTCCGTATGGAAAAGAGCGTCCCGTCACTCTATTCCTGCCACATCGAATACGAACATCTCGGCAAGCACGGCGACTGTGTCGACCTGAACACGCTGGAGGATACGTGGTACATCTATCCGCACGACTGCGATTTCAGCGTCACCAAAATGGCGCTCGCCACCGAAGAATTGTATTTCAAGCACAAGCGCGACGCCGGCAGAGAGATCAAGCCGGGGTTAGCGTAAATAATCGATTGAGATTGCCGCGGGCTGACACGCGTGTCGAGCCCTCGCAATGACTATTTAAAAAGGAGGTAAACATGGACCTCAAAAGAATCATCGACGTCGCGATGGGACGCGAAAAAGCCGACCTCGTCTTAAAAGGCGCCAGCGTGCTGAACGTCTTTACCGAACAGCTCGAGCACAAGGACGTCGCGATCTGTGACGGAATGATCGCCGGACTGGGACGGTATGACGGAACAAAAGAAGTCGACGTCACCGGCAAGATCATCGTACCCGGCTTCATGGACGCGCATATGCATCTGGAAAGCACTCTGCTCACACCTGCTGAATTTGAACGCGGCTCACTGCCGCATGGCACTGTTGCCGTGATGGCGGATCCGCACGAGATTGCTAACGTCGCCGGGACTGAGGGCATCGACTACATCATGCAGCTGTGCGAAGACCTCGATATGCACATCTGGTTCAATCTCCCCTCATGCGTGCCCGCCGCTCCCTTGGAGGAAAGCGGAGAGACGCTGGAAGCGGATGATCTGCGCCCGTATTATGAAAAAAGTAACGTCCTCGGTCTTGCCGAGGTGATGAATTCCGTCGGCGTCACCGAGGGTGATCCCGCCCTGCTGCAAAAGATCGCCGACGCGAAAGCGAACAACCGGATCATCGACGGTCACGCACCGTTCTTAGGCGGCAAAGACCTATGCGCCTATACGGCGGCGGGCGTCAGATCAGACCACGAATGTACCGATAAACAGGAAGCGATCGACAAGCTCGCGCGCGGCCAGTGGATCATGATCCGCGAGGGCACCGCGGCGAAGAATCTGAACGCCCTGCTCCCCCTGTGCAGTCCCCCCTACTGCTATCGCTCGATGTTCTGCACCGACGACAGACATCCCGAGGATCTTCTGAGAGAGGGGCACATGGACGCGATCATCCGCAAGGCGGTGGCTCAGGGCGTCAGCGCCGTGCACGCGATCCAAATGTGCACGCTCAATACAGCACAATATTTCGGCTTGAAGGAACGCGGCGCGATCGCTCCGGGTTATCACGCGGACATCATCGTGCTCGGCGACTTTATCGATTTTGCGGTAGAGCAGGTATATATTGACGGCAGACTTGTCGCCAAAGACGGCAAGGTATTGAAAAACCATTCCGCGCCCCTGCCGGATAACAAAAAGATCCTGCACTCCTTCCATATGCAGCCCGTCACCTCCGAACAGCTGTGCTTCGGCGAGATCAAGGAACGCCAGCGCGTGATCGGCCTCAAGCGCCGCGAGCTGCTGACGGATGAGATCATCATCCAGCCGACCGAGCGCGGACGCCTGAACAACGGTGTCGATATCGAGCGGGATATTCTGAAAGCCGCTGTCTTTGAACGCCACCACAACACCGGACATGTGGGCGTCGGCTTTATCACGGGCTACGGCATCAAAAAGGGAGCCGTCGCCACCAGCGTCGCGCACGATTCGCACAACCTGATCGTCGTCGGCTGCAGCGATCAAGATATCGCCGCGGCGGCAGAAGCGGTACGCGCAATGGACGGCGGACTGGTCGTCGTCGAGGACGGCAAGGTCATCGAAGCCCTGCCCCTGCCGATTGCGGGACTGATGAGCCCGCTGGCGATCGAAGAGGTCGACGCGCGCATGAAGAAGCTCAAGGAAGCCGCCAAGCGGCTGGGCGTAAGCGACGATATCGACCCCTTCATGACGCTCGCGTTCGTCAGCCTGCCGGTCATCCCGGTTCTCCGTCTCAACGGCAAAGGGTTGATCAACGTCAACCGTCAGGAGATCGTCGAAGCGACGTTCTGATTCTTAAGCTCCCTTTGGTACAGGGAGCTGTCGCCAAATGGCGACTGAGGGATTGTATCATTGACCGACCAAAGGGAGAAACCACAATTATCAGGAGGTAAATCCATGCAATACGATATCATCATCATCGGCGCGGGTCCGGGCGGCATCTTCTCGGCATACGAATTCGCGACCAAGCGCCCCGACCTGAAGGTCGCCGTATTTGAAACAGGCAGCGCTCTCGAACACCGCAAATGCCCCATCGACGGCGACAAGGTCACATCCTGCATCAAATGCAAAACCTGCGCCATCATGAGCGGCTTCGGCGGCGCGGGAGCCTTCTCGGACGGCAAATACAACATCACCAACGACTTCGGCGGCACCATGCACGAGTACATCGGCCGCGACAAGGCGCTGGAGCTGATGCGTTATGTCGACAAGATCAACGTCGAGAACGGCGGCGAAGCAACAAAGCTCTATACCACCGCGGGCACCGATTTCAAGAAGATATGCACCCAGAACAAGCTGAAACTGCTGGACGCCTCCGTCCGCCACCTCGGCACCGACATCAACTACATCGTGCTCGGCAACATCTACGATAAAATCTCCGATACCATCGACTTCCGCTTCAACACCCCTGTCGAGCACATCGAGATCATCGACGGCGGCTACCGCGTGCATCACAAAAACGGCTTTGACGACTGTGAAAAATGCATCGTATCGGTCGGGCGGTCGGGCTCCAAGTGGATGGAAAAGGTCTGCGACGAGCTCGGCATCAAAACCAAGTCGAACCGCGTCGATATCGGCGTGCGCGTCGAGCTGCCCGCGGTCATCTTCTCGCATCTGACCGACGAGCTGTACGAGAGCAAGATCGTCTACCGCACCGAAAAGTTCGAGGACAACGTGCGTACCTTCTGCATGAACCCCAACGGCATCGTCGTCAACGAGAACACCAACGGCATCGTCACGGTCAACGGTCACAGCTTTGAGGATCCCTCCAAAAAGACGGAGAACACCAACTTCGCGCTGCTGGTTTCAAAGCACTTTTCGGAGCCCTTCGAGGACTCTAACGGCTACGGCGAGAGCATCGCAATGCTGAGCAACATGCTCGGAGGCGGCGTGATCGTCCAGCGCTTCGGCGACCTCGAGCGCGGCAGGCGCAGTAACCATAAGCGCATCGAAGAAAGCACCGTGCGCCCCACCCTGCAGGCAACGCCGGGTGATCTGAGCCTTGTGCTCCCAAAGCGCATCCTCGACGACATCATCGAAATGATTTACGCGCTCGACAAGATCGCCCCGGGCACTGCGAACGACGACACCCTGCTCTACGGCGTGGAGGTCAAGTTCTACAACATGGAGGTCGCCCTCGATAATAACCTCATGACCAGACATGAAGGTCTGTACGTCATCGGCGACGGCTCCGGCGTCACCCATTCCCTCTCCCATGCCTCAGCCAGCGGCGTATACGTCGCACAGAAGATCATGGAGAAAGAAGTTAACAAATAACAGATTACAGTGAAGGGCGAGCTCTGCCCGCACCCGATCACATAACATCTGTCAATACAACTTGAATATACCAAAGAAACCGACCTTCCGCCACACGGCTGAAGGTCGGTTTCCTTACAGAGGGGTTTATTCAGTGATTTTCGCTTCTAACACATAGCTCACTATTGGATCTTCAACGTTTTCGACCATTTCAAAGGTCAGCTTTTTGGTGTTCGTTGTACCGTCCGCAAAGTTCGCGGTCACCTCCATATAAATGCTTTCTCGACATTCATTGAAAAGATCTGCAAATAGCCGCGTATAGTTGATTTCCGTTTCGTTGATGACCGTTCCGTCGTCTTCTGCGTAAGGAAAGCTTCTCAGGTAGTTTGCATCACGAAATGCACCGGTGGCATCGTGACAGCGCAAATACATATAATTATCCGACGCTTCCGATATTAACACGTCGTCACCGTCGGGCGCCTCACCGGAGATACCGACGTACTGACTATCCTTGAACAGCATTGCAGAACCCAATTCGTCTCCATGACCAAGATAACAATCCGTTCCGCAGATACGGTATTCGACCGTTTGGATATTATCGCCCTCATAAGTGATATCATCCAGACTGAACGCCGCGCACGCTGTCATTTCTTTATAATTTAACAGACTCAGTGCAATATCGGTGATATCATCTTCCTTATCGCTGTCAAAGCCGAAAGAAAACAGAGAGCTATCGTTTATCAGTTTACCCACCTTAACAAAGCTTTCAGTATTAATTTCGGCAGCTCCCGCCTTGATGGAAAAGGTATTACCGGTACCCCCGACAGATGTCAGTACAACGGTTGCGATAATTGTCAAAACCATTACTGCTGCAACAGCCGCTATCCAAGGGACTTGACGCTTTCTTGGTGATGTTACCGTATTCTTGTCCGATACCGTCTCAACTCCAAGTTGATTGAGCACCTCGGATTTCTTATATTCAGGTATTTTCAATTCTCCTATCGCTGCGCGATATTCATTCAGTTTCATACAAATCCTCCTATTCCTCTAACAATATTTTGAGCCGCTTCCTTGCGCGGCTCAGCCATGTACCGACGGTTGCCGGCTTTGCATGCATCAGGTCGGCAACTTCGGCGATACTGTAACCCTCATAATAGTGCAGATACAAAACGGTGCGGTATTTCGGCGGCAGCGACATCACTTCAGAGAGAATATCTTCGTGTACAGGCGAAGCCATGCTTGAAGCTGCACTCAGCGACACATTCAACCGCCGTGCAGAGGATGCGGTCAGGTTGCGGCACTTATTGAGAGTTACTCGCACCAGCCAGTTACGGATATGTTCTTCATCATACAACGGTGCTTTCTTTGTCAGCATCGCTAAGCAAACATCACCGAAAATATCCTCCGCATCAGTAAGAGATCCTGTGTTCTGATAAGCCAAACGAAATATCATATTGCTATAGCGTTCAACAAGAAGCTCCACTCTTGCACGTATCTCACTGTTATCAGGCATCCCATCATCACCTTTCCATACGATACTAATAACCGCGGTCATATAGAATACAGCTGGAGAAGTCATATTTTTTCACGTGAATGAAAAAAATCCCCTTACGATAAGAAATCGTAAGGGAAAGTCCATTAGAATATTTATCTATCAATCCCTGTATCTGCGGCGGGCTCTTTCACGCGCCGCCTTTCTCCTGCGCGCTTTGGACGCCGACGACAGAACGATGATCAGCACGATCAGCGCGACAGCCGCTATGATGATCCAGATCAGATTCTTTTTGAACCACTCGCCGAGATTGTGTGTGAAGAGCTTCATCCGATCCAGCTCGACCGACTGATTCGCCACCAGATTCGTGGTGCCGACTGTCATGTCGTCATAGTGCACGGTCGCCGTTCCGATGACCTGATCCTGCGAGACGGGCGCGTCAACGCTTTCCTCACACTCGATGTCCACCGTCACCAAGGACTGATCGTAATTGTTCGGCAGCAGCGCGACCAGCTCGCCCTCGGGCACCAGACTCAGCTTATCCGAGCCCTTGCCGTAGTTCACATCAATGGTCTTGACGACCTCGTTGGGGCTGTATACCGTCTGGTACGCGATATTGTCGAACGCCCACTCATACAGGGATGAGGTGTCGATCATCGCGTAGTTGATATCATCCTCATAGGAATAATCCGCGCCCAGCGCAACGCAAAGATAGGTGAAGCCGTTTTTCTCGCCGGTCGTCACCAGACATTTGCCCGCTTCATCCAGATAGCCCGTCTTGATACCCTTGACAGAAGGATCATAGTACTGCCCGCCGTGCTCTGTGGAGCTGAGCATATAGTTGGTGTTGGTGACAGGACTATCAAAGCGCGCGGGCGTGTAGCTCACGGTATTGGTGATCTCCATAAAGCTCTGGGTCGTGCAGGCGTATTTGGTGATGGTCGCCATATCCTTTGCAGTGGAATAATGATTCGCGTCAAATAAGCCGTGGGGATTGGCAAAATGCGTGCCGGTACAGCCCAGTTCAGTAGCTTTGGCGTTCATCTTATCAACAAATCCGGAGATTCCCTCACCGACATAGTCAGCCAGCACCAGCGCGGCGTCGTTGCCGGAGGGCAGCATCATACCGTACAGCAGATCGCGAATGGAATACTGCTCGCCGATGTGATCGCTCAGCCCCATCACAGTGCTTTCGGGATCGAGGTCGGTCAAAAGCTCCTCTTTGATCGTCACCATCGTGCCGTCAAAGTCGGCGATGTTGTCGGCGACGATGACATAGGTCATGATCTTGGTGGTTGACGCGGGATACATCTGCTCGTCGGCGCTCTTATCATAGACCACTGCCCCGGTATCGAGATTTTCGAGATAGACCGCCTTGGATACGGTGCTGACGTCGCATCCGTAATCGATTGCGGAGGCGGAGATCGCCGTCACAAATATCGCGGCTATCGCCAGCAGGATACACACAACTCGTTTCATATTCGTTCCCCTATCGTAATACTGTTATGATTCTGTTATGATTTCTTCGCTTTGATCCGCTTTTCCTCGCCGCGCCATAAGCGTTTCAGATTATCTTTGTGGCGGAAGATCACGATAGCGCCCACCGCGAATGCGCAGGCGGTGGAGATCAGCACAAAGCGAAAACGCAGTTCATTCGGAGTGCCGAGGTTCGGCAGATAATCACAGAAATACGTGATCAGCAGGGTATAAACGGGATACAGCGCAGCGCAGGCGGTGGAGCCCAACGAGATCAGCTTTGTCGCAAAGAAGATGATCAGGAAGGTGCCGAGGATCATCAGGAACACGCGCCAGTCGACCACCAGCATCAGCGCGTTGGCGGTCACAACGCTTTTCCCGCCCTTGAAGCCGTAATAGATCGGAAAAGAATGGCCGATGATGACAAACAATCCGGCGAGATATCTGCCGTATTTGACATATTCAACCGGAGCGACCTCATTGGTCACCGTCAGAGCGGAGAAGATCCACCAGCCGATGGCGACCGCGATGATGCCCTTGAGATAATCGCAGGCGATGGTCGCGACAGCGGGGCCCTTGCCGACAGAGCGCAGTACGTTGGTAAAGCCCGCGTTACCCGAGCCCATCGTGCGGATATCCTTTCCCGTTTTGAAGCGTGTGATAATGATCGCGGGGCTCAAACTGCCGATCAGATAAGCGATCACCATCGTAGCTAAGGTTCGGATGATCAGTTGAAAAATCACTTGTTATTCCTCTCCCTTATGATAAATCTGATGGGTGTTCCGCTGAAATCGAACGCTTCACGCAGCCGATTTTCGAGATATCGCTGATACGAAAAATGGAACAGCTCCGCGTTGTTGCAGAAGAAGATAAAGGTGGGCGGCTTGACCGACGCCTGCGTCATATAATAAATCTTCAGCCGTTTGCCCTTGTCGGTCGGCGGCTGTACGCGCGCGGTAGCGGTCGCCAGCAGGTCATTCAAAAGACCCGTGGTAATGCGCGTCGCGGCGGTGTTGGTCACATGGACGATGTTCTCAAAGAGATTGTCGAGACGCTGACCGGTCTTTGCGGAGATGAACACCGCGGGCGCGTAGCTCATGAAAGCGAAATCCCGCTCGATATCCTTGCGGAAGTTCTGCATGGTTTTATCGTCCTTTTCGATCGCGTCCCATTTGTTGACGGCGATCACGCAGGCTTTGCCGGCTTCCAGCGCCAACCCCGCTACCTTGGTGTCCTGCTCGGTAATGCCGGTCTCGGCGTCGAGCATGATCACGCATACGTCACAGCGTTCGATCGCCATCTTGGCGCGCAGGATGGAGTAGCGCTCGATCTGGTCGGTCACCTTGCTTTTGCGGCGCATGCCGGCGGTGTCGATCAGGTTGAAGACGCCGTGCTTGTTTTCGATCTTGGTATCGATGGTATCGCGGGTGGTGCCCGCGATATCGGACACGATACAGCGGTTCTCGCCGGTGATCTTATTGATCAGCGAACTTTTGCCGACGTTCGGACGTCCGATGACGGCGACCGAGATCACCTCGGGGTCGGCTTCCTCCTCCGTATAATCCTCCAGCTCTTTAAACACCGCGTCCAGCAGATCGCCCGTCCCGTGGCCATGCACGGAGGATACGGCGATCGGCTCCAGCGGGAGCTTGTAAAACTCATAGAATTCAGGCGGCGGGTCGCCGACAGAATCGCATTTATTGACGCACAGCACCATCGGCTTGTTGCTCTTTAACAGCATATGCGCCACCTCTTCATCGGTAGCCACTAAGCCGGAGCGCACATCCGTCACCATGATGATGACGTCGGCGGTATCGATGGCGAGCTGTGCCTGCTCGCGCATTTGTGAAAGAATAATGTCGTCGGAGAACGGCTCGATACCGCCCGTGTCGATCAGCAGGGCGGACCTATTGCCCCACTCCACGTCGCCGTAGATACGGTCGCGCGTCACGCCGGGCGTATCGTCCACGATAGAAATACGCTCGCCGACGAGCTTGTTGAACAAGGTGCTCTTGCCGACGTTCGGTCTGCCGACGATCGCGATAACTGGCTTAGACATCATCTTCCTCCTTTCCCAAAACAGCGTCGATCAACATCACGCCGTCGTTATGAATCGGTAGTACTTCTATATTCAGCTTCCTTTTGACGTCGTCGATATGGACGTCATCGAGGAACAGGTCGTTTTCAAAACGTAACATTGCCGAGGAAATGAGCAGAACATCCCCCAGCGGTTTATTCTTCAGTTGAGCGATCAGATCGCGCCCGACAATCAGTCCGCTGACGTTGATCATCTCTCCGAAAAAGTCGTTGACGATCGGATAAACGTTCACCTTCACGCCGGTGAATTTTTGCTCCAGCTCATCCATCAGCTCTCTGAGATACGGGGCGGCAGATACGCCGCAGGCGACGGATACCGTCCTTTGGATCGCATCATCTGCTTCGCGCCAATCGAGCTCGTCGCGAAAGTCCTCCCTGAGCTGCGCGATCAGACCGATACCGTTCTCGATCGCCTCAAAGTCGCCGTAAAAGCTCGCGTCGGGGATCTCATACCCTGCCTTGATATACAGCTCGTCGGCGGCGTAGGCAATCCGCTTGCCGCGGGTCTCCATACACATTTCGCCGAACGCTTCGATGATATCGACCGTCTCCCGCGCTTTTTCAACGGTGAACGGTGTCAGCTCTGCCAAGCCCTCGCGGTATTTGGTCAGTCCGACGGGCACGACGCCGATCAGGTTAACGTTCAGATCATAAAGATCCTTCAAAGAGCGCTTGAGCTCCTCGCCGTCGTTCCAGCCGGGACAGCAGACGATCTGCGTATTCAGCACGATGCCGTGCTCTGACAGCCGCTTGAGGATCTTCAGCGAATCGCCCGCAAAGCGGTTGTTCATCATCTTTACCCGCAATTCGGGGTTCGTGGTATGCACGCTGACGTTCACGGGGCTGATGTGCATCTTGATGATGCGGCTGATCTCATGCTCTGTCAGGTTGGTGAGCGTGACATAGTTGCCGAACAGAAAGGACAGGCGACTGTCGTCATCCTTAAAATACAGGCTCTCGCGCAGGCCCTTCGGAAGCTGGTCGATAAAGCAGAAAACGCATTTGTTGCGGCAGGAACGCTCCTTATCCATCAGATAGGAGTCAAATTCCAGCCCCAGCTCCTCATACTCGGGCTTGCGCACCTTGACGGTATGCACAACGCCCTTGATATCGCGGATTTTTAATTCTAACTCAGAATTAAGCTGATAAAAGCGATAATCCAGCACGTCGACGATGTCGTTGCCGTTGATCGACAGCAGCGTATCGCCCGCCTCACAGCCGGCGCGGTAGGCGTAGCTGTTACGGACGACAGATTTGATTGTAACAGCCATACTTACCTCCGGTTAATAAAACAAAAGGGCGACCGGAAAAACCGTCCGCCTCCATTGTTCATCAAAAGATCGTATCAGTCCTCGTCTACGGCGATGACCTGTCTGCCGTTGTACTTGCCGCAGTTGGGGCAAACCCTGTGGGGAGCCTTGTACTCACCGCACTCGGGGCAGATAGACAGAGCAGGAGCCTGGAGCTTCCATACGTTGGATCTTCTCTTCATTTTACGAGCATGCGAATGTTTTCTTGCCGGTACAGCCATGAAAAACCCTCCTTACATATTTCAATTCGGTTGAGATTGGACGCGTGCGTCTCATTGTTGATCTTGTTAATCGGTTGAGATTGCCACATCCCTCACGGGATTCGCAATGACAATCCATATGCCTACGCAGCGCCAAATCATAATAACGCTTTTAACGCCTCCAACCGCGGATCGATCTCCATTTTATCACAGCCGCAGTCGCCCAAGTTAAGATTATGTCCACATTTTTGACAGAGACCTTGACAGTCTCCCCTGCAAAGGAACTTGGTCGGCAGCTCTAAGAGGATATCGGACGAAGTAAGCTCGTCTAAATCGACGGTGAGGTCGGGCGCTTCGATGTAGTCGTCGTTATAATCCTCCTCAAGATTCTCGATGATCTTGTGTGAGAAGTGATAATCGAACTGCCGCTCGATCGGGACAAGACAGCGGCCGCAAGATGTATGATACGTAAAGGACGCATCAATCCGCAGCGTGACCATGCCCGCCTTGTTCTCGGCGCGAGCGTGAACCTCAACAGGTGAATTGAATGGATATTCACCGCTGATCTCCACTTCGCTCAGCGAGAGCGTATAACTGACGTCCTTGGAGGCGCCGTCGGAAACGAAAATTTCTTTCAGATCTAACAGCATAGTACCTCCGAACAGTTCACGCAGTTATCTACATTAAAACGCTAATTCGTATTATAATAAAATGAATAACCTTTGTCAAGTAAAAACAAGAGAAAAAACCGCATAAATTTACAGGAGATTTCACGGGTTTACTGTACAAAACCTCACAGCAAAAGCCGCCCCCATGACGGAGCGGCTCATATCTCAGTAATCGGTAGAGATTGCTATACCCCGAAAGGGCTCGCAATGACGATTTTAAATGATCAGATCTCCTCGCAGACAGCCTTTAAGCCGGAGGGGAGCTCCGCCTCGTCGGAGGACACCAGCAGGGTGATGTGCGCCTCGCTCTCTTTGGAGAGCGCGTCCAGCTTGGTGATGAAATCCTCGATGCCGTCTACACCTTCGGGGCAGATCTTGAAGGTAGAATCAATGAAAATATCGGTAACGTCATAGTTGCCGGCGCAAATACCGCTCAGAAAGCCTAGCAGCATCGCATAGCCCTTGATGCCGTAAACGTCGGTGTCGATCAAACGCGCCTTGTGGGTCACGTCATAGGTCAGACCCGCACCCTTTTCGACGACGACGACGTTGCCGCTCGACTTTGCGACAGCCTCGTTCGCGAGCTGGATGAGCTTCTTTGTTTTTCCGGAACCTTTTTTGCCAATAATCAATGTAACCATTTTAATCAATCCTTCCTGCTTTTTTCGTGACCGGTGAAGTGATCAGCGGTCAGTGTATTGATACAATTCTATCGGTTGAGATCGGACGCGCGCGTCCTCTCCCGCTATGACAATTTTTACTGTAATCTCGCCTCGAGAGCCGCCTTCTGATCCTCATAGCCGGGCTTGCCGAGCAGCGCGAACATGTTCTTCTTATAGCTTTCTACGCCGGGCTGGTTGAAGGGATTCACGCCGAGGATGTAGCCGGAGATCGCGCAAGCCTTCTCAAAGAAGTAGATCAGGTAGCCGAGGTTGTACTCGTCCATTTTATCGACGGTGAGAACAACGTTGGGAACACCGCCGTCGTTGTGCGCCAGCACGGTGCCCTCAAACGCCTTGCGGTTGACAAACGCCATCGTCTTGCCGGCGAGGAAGTTCAGTCCGTCGCCGTCCTCGGGATCGGTGCCGAGGGTGACCTCACGCTGTACCTGATCAAAGAGCACTACGGTCTCAAACAGGTTGCGTCTGCCGTCCTGAATGTACTGACCCATACTGTGCAGGTCGGTGGAGAAGATCACGGACGCCGGGAAAATACCCTTCTGATCCTTGCCCTCCGATTCACCGTACAGCTGCTTGAACCACTCGTTCATCAGGGTGAACGCGGGCTCGTAGCTGACGAGTATCTCGGTGGTCTTGCCCTTGTTGTAGAGCAGGTTGCGGATCGCCGCGTACTTGTAGCAGTCGTTTTTGTCGAGGTCGGGCTCAGCGAAAGCGTCCTGCGCGTCCTTTGCGCCCTGCATCAGAGCGTCGATATCCGCGCCGGAAACGGCGATCGGCAGCAGACCGACGGCTGTCAGAACGCTGTAGCGTCCGCCGACGTCATCCGGCACGACAAAGGTCTCGTAGCCTTCCTCAGTCGCGAGCTTCTTCAAGGTACCGCGCGCCTTATCAGTGGTGCAGAAGATGCGCTCCCTAGCGCCTTCCTTACCGTACTTTTTCTCGAGCATCTCGCGGAATACGCGGAACGCGATCGCGGGCTCGGTGGTGGTGCCGGATTTGGAGATCATGTTGACGGAAACATCCTTGCCCTCACAGATCTCGAGCAGCTCAGCCAGAGCGTTTGAGCTGATAGAGTTGCCGGTGTAGTAGATCTGCGGCGTATCCTTGCACAGCGCGTTATAGTTCGGGGATTTGATGAACTCGATCGCGGCACGGGCACCCAGATAGGAACCGCCGATACCGATCACGACGAATATATCGGAATTCGATTGGATCTTTTTGGCAGCCGCCTTGATGTGAGCGAACTCCTCTTTGTCATAATTTGTGGGCAGATCGAGCCAGCCAATAAAGTCGTTGCCCAGACCCTTGCCCGAGTGGAGCGCGTCATGAGCCGCCTTGACGGCAGGGGCGATACCGACATATTCATCGGCGCCCAAAAAGCCCTGTAAATGCTTATCGCTGAGAATTGTAGGCATAATATCCTCCTTATGATTCCAAAGAAGAAATATACGATTGATATATTCTTTGCCGGAAAAATGGTATACTTCTTCTTATATGATTAACAGCATTATACAATATTTTGGGAGTCTTTGCAACCTATTTATCGGAATTATTATGAATGAATTCTGAATTTTAACAGATAAAAGAGCCTTTCGAAGCGAGCTGACGCACCCGCGATCACATCTTTACCATAGCGCTCAGCAGGAGCCTCATGATACTGCCGAAGCTCTTTTCTTCGACCGCTTCATCGGCGATCACATCAAAGCTCGCGAGCTCCTCGCCTTTCAGCGTGAACCTCACGCTGCCGACGACGTCGCCCTCCCGCACGGGAGCGGGGATGCTTTCGGGCAGCTCGATCAACTGATCTACACCCTCGCCGTCGCCCTTCGGGACGGTCAGGTACGCGGAATCATCACAGGAAAGCGCAACAGCATCCTGCATACCGCCCTCGACGCCGATCGGCTCTAACGCGTCGTCCAGACTCAGCTCACGCGTCTCGAAGTTGGCGAAGCCGTAATCCAGCAGCGCCGCCGCGTCGCGGAACCGATCCTTGCCGCTGTCCGCGCCCAGCACGACGCCGATCAGACTCAGCCCGCCGCGTTCGGCAGTTGCGGAAATGCAAGAGCCCGCGTCGCCGGTGGTGCCGGTTTTCAAGCCGGTAATACCGTCATAGGTCTTCAACAGCTTATTGGTATTGACGATCTGTGTCTCACCGCCGCGCAGCGTGTCGAGCCAGATGTTTGTATAGTCAAATATCTTTTCATGGCGCATCAGCTCGCGCGACATCAGCGCAACGTCATATGCCGAGGTGATATGCCCTTCTTCATCCAGACCGTTGCAGTTTTTGAAGGTGGTATCCTCCATGCCGAGCGCGACAGCTTTCTCATTCATCGCGGCGACAAAATCATCCTCGCTGCCGCTGACGAATTCCGCCAGAGCGACAGCCGCGTCGTTGGCGGACGCGACGGCGGTCGCCTTGATCATATCATCCACCGTCATCTGCTCGCCCTCCTCGAGCCAGATATCGGAGCCGCCCATCGAAGCAGCGTGAGCCGACGCCGTGACAACGTCGTCCATATGGATCTTGCCGTTGTCGACCGCCTCCATCACCAGCGTCAGCGTCATGACCTTGGTGATCGATGCGCAGGCGCGCTGCTCATGCGCATTTTTCTCAAATAGAATTTTCCCGGAATTCGCGTCCATCAGGATCGCCGACGGAGCGGAAATATCGTCCTCGCTCAAAGCGCCGGCCGTTAACGTCGGCACACACAGGATAACCGCACTCAGCATAACAGCAAATAATCGTTTCAACATAAAAAGCACCTCTCCCAATGTTTATGAGAGAGGTGTGATGCTTATTCATTTGGTAATAGGTTTTTTAATTCTCTATTTCCCTATTTCTTCTATGAGGCAAACCGCCGTGGCGGACATGCCCTCGCCGGTGCCGGTGAAGCCCAAGCCCTCCTCAGTGGTGGCTTTCACGCTGACGGCGGATTTCTTGAGTCCGCAGGCAACAGCGATGTTGGAGCGCATTTCGTCGATATAAGGCGCAAGCTTCGGCGCCTGCGCACAGATCGTTGCGTCGATGTTGACGGGCTTGAATCCCGCTTCCTTCAGCTCGCCGATCACATCCCACAGCAGCTTGATACTCTCGGCGTCCTTGTATTTCGGGTCGGTATCGGGAAAGAGTTTGCCGATATCGCCCAGCGCCGCGGCGCCCAGCAGGGAATCCATGATCGCGTGCAAGAGGACGTCCGCGTCGGAATGGCCGTCCAGCCCCTTTTCATACGGTATCTCAACACCGCCGAGGATTAGCTCTCTGCCTTTTTTCAAACGGTGTACATCATATCCGTGTCCGATTCTCATATAGCTTCAACCTTTCATCTGCTTCCCGTATCAGGGACAGCATATCATTTTCTCTTCGCCAAAAACGCTTCTGCGACGGTGATATCCGAGGGAGTGGTGAGCTTGATGTTCGAATACTCGCCGCGGACAATGCGGACCTTCTCCCCTATCGCCTCGACCATGCTGCAGTCGTCAGTCACATTCAGACCGCTTTCCAACGCGTTCTTCATCGCGCGTCTGTAAAGCTCCTTCTCAAACACCTGCGGCGTCTGCACCGCCCACATAGAGGAACGGTCGGGCGTAGAAATGATCACGCCGTTTTCATCGACCACCTTGACGGTATCCGTCACCGGTGTGCCCAAGGCGGCAGCTCCGCTGCTGTAAGCGGCGTTTAAGACCTTTTCGATCTGTGCGGGCGTGATCAGCACCCTTGCGCCGTCGTGGATCGCATAGTGCGTCACGCGCTTATCAGCGGCTTTGATTCCCTTTCTCACGCTCTCGACTCTTGTTGAGCCGCCGGCGGTCACGGAGCTGACCTTTTTGAATTGAAAGGCGATATGTGCGATATCGTCGATATCCTTCGAGCGCGCGACCACAATGATCTCATCGATCAGCGCACAGCTTTGAAACGCCTTGATGGTATATTCGATCGCCGCGTGACCGTTCAGAGGGATGAGCTGTTTTGAGAGCTTGTACCCCATGCGGGTGCTGTCGCCCGCTGCGACAATGATCGCGGATGTGAACCTGTCCATATCAAACCTGCTCCAATGCCTTCTCAAGATCGGCGATGATATCGTCGGGATTTTCGATACCGACGGACAAACGCACCATATTCGGGGCGATACCGGCATCGATCAGCTGCTGATCGGAGAGCTGACGGTGAGTGGTGGAGGCGGGATGCAGCACACAGGTGCGCGCGTCGGCAACGTGGATGACGATCTTCGCGAGCTGCAGACCCTCCATGAAGCGCACCGCGCCCTCCTTGCCGCCCTTGACAAAGACGGAGATGACCCCGCAGGTGCCGTGCGGCATGTACTTTTGCGCCTTTTCGTAGTATTTATTGGATTTCAGCCCGGGATAATCGACCTTTTCGATCTTATCGTGACCCTCTAAGAACTCGGCAACCGCCTGCGCGTTGGAGCAGTGACGCTCCATCCTCAGGGCAAGGGTATCCAGACCGAGGTTCAAGAGAAACGCGTTCTGAGGCGACTGCTGCGGACCGAGGTCACGCATGAGGTGGGTCACGCACTTGGTAATATAAGCCGCCTTGCCGAACTGTTCGGTATACACGACGCCGTGATAGGTCTCGTCGGGCGTGGTGAGCATCGGATAATCGCCGCTCGTCCAGTCAAAGCTGCCGGAATCGACCACTACGCCGCCCAGCGCAACCGCGTGACCGTCCATGTACTTCGAGGTCGAATGCACCACGATGTCCGCGCCCCACTCGAAGGGACGGCAGTTGATGGGGGTAGCAAAGGTATTGTCCACGATCAGCGGCACATGATGCGCGTGCGCGACCTTCGCGAACAGCTCGATGTCGACAACGTCGAGCGAGGGGTTGGTGACGGTCTCTATGAACACAGCCTTGGTGTTGGGCTTGAACGCCTTGTCCAACTCCTCGGCGCTGATATCGGGCGCGACAAAATCGAACGCGATACCCAGCTCACGCAGGGTCTTGTTGAACAAATTGAAGGTGCCGCCGTAGATCGCCGCAGACGCGATCACATGGTCGCCCGTCCTGCAGATATTGGTGATGCTGATCAGCGACGCAGCTTGTCCCGATGCGGTCAGCATCGCGCCAACGCCGCCCTCTAAAGCGGCGATCTTTTTCGCGACAGCGTCCAGAGTAGGATTCGCAAGACGGGTGTAGAAAAAGCCGTCCTCCTCCAAATCGAACAGCTTGCCCATCGTCTCGGCACTGTCATAAACAAAGGTAGTGCTCTGTGCGATCGGAACCACACGGGGCTCGCCGTTCTTCGGCTCATAGCCGGCTTGTACGCATAAAGTATCGATTTTCATATATGATTTACCTCCCGGTTATAAATTCCTAACTAAACAGGCTCTTGATCCAGCTCGTCAGTGCATCAGTACCGAAGACCGCCAGCGCGACCAGCGCCAGAAACACCAGCGCGGTGATCACCTTGACGGTGGTACGCAGGGCGGGATTCATCTGCTTCGCTTCCTGCTTTTCGGCGTTCAGCCGTCTGATTTCAGCTTTAATCTCATCCATATGCGGCTCATACTCGTTTTGCAGCGTTTCGATAGCACCCAGCAGCTCACATGCCTTCGGCAGTGCCGAAAATGGCACCACGACCGAGATGTTCGACAGCTTGACGTCGTAGCCCGTCACGATCTCGTTCGCGACGCCCTGCGGCTGCACATTTTCCTCGACATATGGTATCTGCGCGTCCTTGAGCATGCCGGTCAGCATCGCCCGCTCCGTACCGCCCGCGATACATAGACGAACAGGCTCGTTGATATCCTCGATCTCCCTGAGCTTGTGCTTACAGCCGTCAAAGGGCAGCGTATCGCCGAAGCAAAGCCGCTTGCAGACCTTGCAGTATTTCATAATCTTCCCTCCCATGAACGGGATTTCCCCATCATAGATTTCCGATTATGCATTATATCACAAAAATCATTTCAATTCAATAACAAAAGGCAGAAAAGTTGCCGCAGGACAAAAAGGCGGAGAAGTTAAGGTACGACTCCATGATCGACGGCGTCACCTTAGCCTTCTCTGCCCTTTTTCTTTATGCCGCGAAGATCGGCTGGAGTTGTGCGCCCTTGAGCGCCATCTCCACTGTCTGCGGTATCAGCTCAAAATGCGCGACCAGCGAATTCGGCTTGTGCTGCGGGTCGTCCTGCGACAGCGGTACAAAGTACACATTCCTGCGATTGAGAAGTTTGCCGATGTTTTCGGCGGACGCGCCCAGCGCGTCGTTGGACGCGACGCACAGCACGACGGGAGCACCGATCCTCAGCTGAGATTTGACCGCCATCGTGACGGGCGTATCGGTGATGCCCAGCGCGATTTTTGACAGCGTATTTCCCGTGCACGGCGCTACCAGAAGCACATCGCACATCTGCCGCGGTCCGATCGGCTCGGCGCCGATAACGGTATGGATCACGCTCTTCCCCGCGATATTCTCCACACGCATCACGATATCATGCGCCTTGCCGAAGCGCGTCGACACGGTATAGGCATTTTCCGACATGATTGGCAGGATATCATACCCCTGCTCAGCCAGATGTGCCATTTCACGAATGCTTTTATCAAAGGTGCAAAAGGACCCGGTCATCGCATAGCCCAGTTTGATCTTTTCCACCGTTTCCTCCTTTGATCCCGTCAATTATTCCGGGACAGTATATTGATGATAGTATCCTTGATGATCATACCCGCTGTGAGCGGAGCGGTCTTGCCCGGCAGTGACAGCGCGTGCACGCAGGTCAAACCTCGTTCTTCGGCACGAGCACGGTCAACACCGCCGGGAGCGGACGCCAGATCGACGATGAAGACGTCCTCGCGCATCAGATCAACCGCGTCAACGCCCAGCACGGGTGCCGGTACGGTGTTGCATATCACACGAAATCTGCCGAAGTCGATCTCCGGATAATCAACGGCAGGATACCCGTGCTCCATCGCAGACATACGATCAGACTGCTTTCTTACCGCCGCAGTCACCTTGGCGCCCATCGCACCGAGATACGCGCACAGCGCTTTGCCGATGCGTCCGTAACCGGTCACCAGTATCTCTGTATCGCGGATCGCGCCCTCATAATCGCTGATCAGGAGACCGACCGCTCCCTCTGCGGTCAGCTCCGCATTCTTCAGCAAAAAATCCTCCTGCGCCGCATAGTCGTACACCTCGCCGAGAGCATCAGGCAGTATCGATCGCTTATCGCCCGTGAAAACGGGCTTTGTTCCTATCTTTTCCATGAGTTCTGTGATCCCGGGCTTTTGCTTTGCAAACGGCGCGTTGAGTTCATTGCCGATCACGGGTCTGACGGGCAGCACCGCGACATCGCAGTCCGCCGCCGCTTCTTCAAAATCACATACGCGGATCTCGCAAAGGCTTTTCAAATCGTCAAAGCCCGCGACATACACCTCATGCCCATCCTCCGCGAACGCACGCGCCGCGAACAGCATCCGCTTATCGCCGCCGAATATGCCTATTTTCATATGCTCACCTCACCAAAGAATACATTGTATACTATGCCCGAACACGGTGAACGTGAAAAAGCGGCAGGTTATTTGATCCGGTCTGATCGGTCGAGATTGCCACGGGGCACATTTCTGATTGTCATTGCGAGGAGGAACTTTATTCCGACGCGGCAATCTCAACCTTAACTTTCGTGCCCCTCGCAATGACTCTTTTTTAATAAAAAAGACAGACCACTGTCTGCCTTCCAACTGATTACTGATCTATGTATCATCCCCGAAGGGATGACCGATACTGACCGAAATAAACTCAGACAGTATCACTGAAACATAGAGCTGCCGCTCCTGCACTCAAAGGACCGGCAGTCCACACAGCGCTCGTCGGTAGGATTCTTCTCATGCGAAGCTACCTGTATACTGTCGAGCGAGCAATAATTCTCGTCGCCGCAGTGGTACTTGCAGTCCTTGACGCTGCAGTGGATACAATGGTTTGCCTGATCGTTGTTGAACATCTTTTTCACCTCAAAATGATCTGTGCCGGCAGCCTGACAACAGCAGCCGACGCCATCCTGAAGATTACCCTCCGAACCTTGCTGCTGTCGGACTGCTCCGACAGGATTATTATCTGCATCAATCGAATTTCTATGCACCGATTATCCGATTGCCGATATGATATAAAGAGGTGAATACATAATGATTATTTTCAGCATGATCGTTCTGATCTTTTTCGCGATCATCGGTCTGTGCGCATTCATCGCATCGATCATCGACATTTGCGGAAAAAGTGAAGGCAGAGCCGAACTGATCCTCCACGATCTTACGCCCGATGACGCCGAGCTCCGCATCCGCGAGGCAGCGCGCATCTGTCAGGCTCACAGGGGTTATATTCTGAAATGCGCGTGCAGTGAAAACGATCCCGCGTATGATATCTGCACGCTGATGCAGAAGGATTACCCGTTCATTCAGATCATCCCGCCGGATAACAGCTGAAAAATTGCTTTTGCGCTTCAAGCGGGCGATTCCGCATGATCTGTTAAAGTTGCCGCTGTCTGCGGCATTGCTTCGATCTTCGCGCTACACCCGCTTATTCCTCAGCACGATCGCCTTCCAGTCCTGTCTGCCGCACTATGCTTGTATAGATGACATTACAGGGAGTACCTTAACGATACTCCCTGTAATGTCAATGGTGCGCCCGACAGGAATTGAACCTGCACCCTCTCGGACCGGAACCTAATGGTAACGTCCCCTCATTGAAAGAAAAAACGAGGTTTTTTATTCTGAAATTCAAGCCGATTCTACAAGGATAGATCATTTTTGCAAAAATCTGTTCATGAGCACCTTTTCGGACTCTATTATATCATGTTCATAGTTTTATTTCAATATAAAGCAATATAAAGCATTGCCTATATGAATTTCAAACGTGGGAATATCTTAGTCATGGGAAAGAACAAATATTCCGCACCGGGTCAGCAGCTTTTCAGACGAAGCCGAGTGCGCCTCTGTTTGCCCGTGTTTCGCCCTGTGTCGGGCTTTCCCGGCGAGACCGAGAAAGTACCCGCCGCAGGGCGTTCGAGCGAGATTTCGGCGAACCGGAGCGCGTGTGAACATGGGCAATATGCACAAGGAGAGTCCGCCCGACAAGGTCGGTCGATCAAGCTGGAGAAAGACCGGTGTTTGCTGACGCAACACCGGTCGGTTCACAGCGGACGGCAACGCCGACCGCAAGCCGTTTTTGGGCTCTCTTTGTGCAATATTCTTGGTTGCTTACCTTGTTTTGATTCTTCAGAAATAGTTGCTTACTAGTAGCACCTTATCCGATAAACAAGCCAATATTCCGGTGTTTACTATTTTTTTGAGGTGGAACCTCGTTGCCGATACCAAAGAAAAGTTACTTGGTATTTTTTTCGAAATTATTAATCTTCCCGCCAAGAGGGAAGTGCACCCTTTTGGTGGAAGGTGCCACCTGTCATTATGGAAGGAGAAAGTGAAGTACCCAACTTAAAAGTTATTACAGCAGAAGAAAGACAGATAGCTTCTCTATGATAAGTTATGATAGAGACTAAGAAAACAATTATATGCGCTGAATTCAGGTGAGATTGCTGCTGATAAGTCGCATCCACCGCGCCGATTCTATCTTTTTCTGCCGGTAATTTGTTCATAGATGGATTAACCAAAATGGAGATTGATTTTTTATGATTGATAGATGTATAATTTAAATGCTATGTATACCGCTTTGATACGGTAAACACAGCGTGTTGTTGATTCTGGTATTTCATCAAATAGTAAGATGATTTGATAATATATCAGTCAGCTGAGGTAACGTCCGTGTAGTTCCGGAGAGATTGGACTTTTGAACTGCATTAAAAATATTACATCAAGGAGATGTTGAACATGAAAAAACGTCTATTTCGCAATCTGCTCGCTGTACTTTTGTGTGCGGCTCTGCTGATTTCGTGTCTGCCGATAACGGTATTTGCGGAGTCGGCAGATACTGACGTGCAGATGGTCGAGGGCGACATTAATGCGGGCTTTGTTCCGGCGGGTACAGCGTG
>JAFRBX010000033.1 GCA_017404665.1 Ruminococcus sp. | reverse complement strand
GTTTCCGAAACGAAGTCTTTCAAACTCTCAGCAAAGTTGTTGATCGCTTGTGTGACACCATCCGCAGTATCTCTGCACACACCATTATGAGCATTACTGCCAGAGATTGGATTATTAAAGCGTTTAATTGAATATTAGTATAAATGCCTCGCAATGACATTTCAAATCAAAACGTGCACGGCATAGAGTCGTGCACGTTGTTATTATTATATAACGTATATCAATCCCAAAACCGGACACGCGTGCCCGGCTTTCCCATAACTATTATCTATTATCTTTTATCTGTTCTCTATTCAATTGTCCTGCACACTGAAGGTGATGACGCTGTCATCCTCCGCGGCGTCGGCGGGAGCGGGAGCCTCGGTTACATCGGGAGTCTCCGTTGCGGCAGGAGCGGCAGTGGCTGCGGCAGCCGTGTCATCGTGCATCGCCTCGTCGGCGGACGCCTTGCTCGCCTTTTCGATGTAGTTGAGGATGTCGAAGACCGCCTGCTCGGTGGAGGCGCCGTAACGTTCAAACATCTTTTTAGGAATCATCAGTGTATGATTCTTGGTGAGCGCGTGCAGATTGGCGTACTCTTCGTCGGCGGCGAGCGCGGTCAGCACCTCTTCGCTGTCATAAAAGATGTAGTTCGGCGAACCGATGCGCAGCTCCTGCGGGTTGACAGCGGACTCCGTTTGATTGGCAAAAATGTTGCTGTTGCCGTTGTAGTTGAAGAATCGGTAGGGGAGCGTCCCCTTGACGAAGGTGCACAGCTGTCCGCTGCTGTCGAGATACAGGTAGGCGACAGTCTGGACGACGTTGGAGGTTGCGGTGTTCATCGTGCCGAGCATGTCGAGCAGCTCGTCGTAGCCGTCGGAGCCCTTGGCGCTGCCTGTCTCCTTGCCGCCTAACGCGGTGCCGAGATCGGTATACAGCGCTCTGAGCGCGTCCTCGTCGGAGGGGACGTCGAGCGTCAGCACCTTTGCGCCGTTTTCTTCGATTGCAGCCTTTGCGCCCGCCGAAAGCGTGCTGTCGGCGATTACCAGATCCGTCTCAGCCGCGGCGATCGCACCCGTGTCGGGAGAAGCCGCCGCGCCGACGGACGGTACGATCTGCAGGAATTCCTGATCACATTCATCCGAGCGCCCGACCATTTTGATATCGTAGCCGATGCAGGACAGGATATCCGCGAAGCAGTCGTTGAGCACGACGACATTCTGCGGCTCCTTGTCGATCGTGACGCCGCCGACGGTAACAGGCCAGTCCTTGCTTGTCACAGCGGAGCAGCTGGTGAAGAATACCGCGCATGACAGCAGCATGCACAGCGACAATACAATAGATAATGTGCGTTTCATCATAACACCTCTCGGTTTCTGTTTCGTTATTCATCTCTATTGTACTCAAATCGGGGGAGATAGTCAAATAAAACTATGAAATACTACGAAAATTTAAATTTTATTAATATTTTGTAAAAAAATACTTGCTTTTTGAAAAACGCGGTGCTATAATAGCAACTGTTCCGAACAGAACACAGTTGGTGTTGATGACGCAGGGGGTCCACCCGTTCCCATCCCGAACACGGAAGTTAAGCCCTGTAGTGCCGAAAATACTTGGCTGGCGACGGCCCGGGAAAATAGGAAGATGCCAACACATAAAAGCTTCCACCCAATAGGGTGGTTGTTTTTTTATGTCCGGAAGCAGAGGGGTGAGGAGTTTTCCGTAGGGTACGGCGCACGCGACGTACCGCGAAGTATGGGCGCTTCAATCATTAATGTATTATTTTGTCGAAATAGAAAAATATCTTTAGCATAATTCTGGATAGGAATAATAACAATCAACTTTGCGTTATAATATAGGATGATTAAATAGGGGAGTCTCCCCTTCCGACAGGAGGATTCTATGAACAAGCAAATTACGATCGCTGATTTGCTGAAAATGTTTTTGCAGCATATCAGGCTGATCATCATCATAACGCTGGTCGGCGCTCTGCTGGCGTTTCTGTACGTGACGTACATGGTGACGCCGATGTACTCCACCAGCGCGCTGATACTGGTTCAGAACGGCAGTTCCTTTGAGACCGATCTCAATTCGAGCACGTCCAAGTCTCTCAGCGGCGAGAAGGTCAACATGAACGATATCTCCTCGTCTCAGATGCTTGCCAACACCTGCTCCACGCTGTTCACCGTCGACCCCGACATGAAGAGCATCATCAGCGGAGCGAGCATCTCGATCAGCGTGGTTGAGGATTCGTACTTCCTGCGCATCAGCTCCACCTCCTCCGACCCTCATACCGCCGCCAATATCGCGAACCTCGTCGCCAACACCGCGCCGCAGGTATTCAAAAAGTATTTCGGCGACGCGGGCAAGGTCGATACGGTTGAGGAAGCGAACGTGCCGTCCTCTCCGTCCTCGCCCAACCGGTCGCGCTATGTGCTGATGGGACTGCTGGCGGGTCTGGTGCTGGCACTGGCTATCAGCTTCCTGCTGGAGATCATCGATACCACCATCAAGCCCGGCGACGATTTGTATAAGATGTATGAGATCCCCGTGTTCGCGGAGATTGTCGACTTTGAATCGGAAGGGGGCTCCAAGAAGAAATGAAGCTGATCAATACAAAAGGAAAAGGCAAAAAGAACAACAGTGCCGCCGCTTCCGAAAAGGCGAAGAACGTTCTGACCTCCGACTCCAAGTTCGCCATTGTTGAGGGCTACAAGATCGCGCGTACTAATCTGGTGTTCTCGCTCACTGCGCAGAAGAGCAACTGCGTCGCCGTGACCTCATGGAGCAAGGGTGAAGGCAAATCCACCGCGACAGTCAACCTGTCGATATCCTTCGCCAAGATGGGCAAGCGCGTGCTGCTGATCGATACGGACCTGCGCCGTCCCAACCTGCATAACCTCCTAAAGCTCAAGAACGAGTCCGGCGTGTCGGATATCATCGGTCAGTTCGGTGATTTCCAGACAGCCGTCCACCGCGACGCGGTCACCAATCTGGATGTCCTGACCTCCGGCGCGATCCCACCCAACCCCTCCGAGCTGCTGGCTTCTCCGTATTTTGAGGAGCTGCTGGAAAAGGCGAAGGAGGAATACGACTATGTGATCCTCGATACGCCGCCGCTGGGCGTCGTCACCGATACGCTGCTTTTAAAGGACCATGTCGGCGGCTACGTGCTGGTCGTGCGCGAGCGCATCACCTCCCACGGCGATATCGAACGTGCGCTGCAGAGCATCAAGCTTGCCGATACCAAGGTGCTGGGCTTTTTGAAGGTCGGCTGCGAAATGCGCTCCAAGGGCTACGGCTACAACAAGTATCGCTACCGTTACAATTATAACTATAACTATTATTATAAGTATTGATCCGGTTTGGTTTTAGATAACAGATAATAGAGAATAGATAACAGTTATGGGAAAGCTTGAAGGCTTTTTGGATTGATATACCGTCATATAAAAGCAACGTGCACGACTCTGTTTGAGCTGTGCGCGTTCTTTGTTTTTCTGAAGCTGTACCAAACAGTGGAACTTAAGCTAATCGGGTGCGGGCGCCCCGCCCTCCACTATTATCTGTTATCTATTATTTGTTATCTGTTATCTGTTATCTGAATATCTATTATCACCAACTATCCCGCCCTGCAGATATCCGAATGTATCATTCTTGCTGAAATTTGCAGGATTTCATCAAAAGTGTTGCAAAAGTTTGCGCGTTGGTATATGATATAGAAGTGAAACAGCGGATTTTTGCAAGTTTCCGCTTTGCAAATTCAGTGAAGGAATGAGAAGCATGAGTTATAGAGATTTTGACAGAGAGCAGCGCGATGAGGAACTCGGCAGATTATGGTGTGAGTTCAATCAGATCAGGGAAGAGGGTTTGAAGCTCAATATGGCGCGCGGCGTACCGAGTCCCGACCAGCTTTCGCTGTCGCTGGGCATGCTGGATATCCTCCATGCCGAGGCGGACTGCACCGCCGAGGACGGCACCGACTGCCGCAACTACGGTGTGATGGACGGCATCCCCGAGTGTAAGCGCCTGATGGCTGATCTGATGGGCGTCTCGCCCGAGATGGTGATGATCGGCGGCAACTCGTCGCTGAACATGATGTTCGACGCGATCTCCTGCTTTATGAACCATCCCGCAGTGCCCGGCAACCCCGCGTGGAGTCTGGTGCCCGACCGCAAGTTCCTCTGTCCCGTTCCCGGCTATGACCGTCATTTCGGCGTGACCGGCTACTTCGGCTTTGAGATGATCCCCGTCCCGATGGACGCGAACGGTCCCGATATGGACGTCGTGGAGGAGCTGGTCAAGGACCCGTCTGTCAAGGGCATGTGGTGCGTGCCCAAGTACTCTAACCCCACCGGCGTTACCTACTCCGATGAGGTTGTGCGCAGGATCGCGGCGCTCAAGCCCGCCGCCGCCGACTTCCGCGTAATGTGGGACAACGCCTACTGCATCCACGATCTGACCGACGAGCCCGACGAGCTGCTCAACATCTTTGCGGAGTGTGAAAAGACCGGCAATACCGATCTGGTGATCACCTTCTGCTCCACCTCCAAGATCACCTTCCCCGGCTCCGGCGTCGCCGCGATGGCAGCCTCCGAGAACAACATGAAAATCATCAAGGAAAAGTACAAGTACCAGACCATCGGCTACGATAAGCTGAACATGCTGCGCCATGTGCGCTTCTTCGGCGATCTCGACGGCATGAAGGCGCATATGAAGAAGCACGCCGAGGTGCTGCGTCCGCGCTTTGAGATCGTGCTCGACAAGCTCGGACAGCTCAGCGATACCGGCGTCGTGTGGTACAACCGTCCCCGCGGCGGTTACTTTGTCAGCGTCAACGTGATGGACGGCACTGCCAAGCGTGTGGTTGCGCTGTGCAAGGACGCGGGCGTGAACCTGACAGGCGCGGGCGCCACCTACCCCAACGGCATCGACCCGTACGACAGCAACATCCGTATCGCGCCGTCCTTCCCGAGTCTGGAGGAGCTTTCAGCGGCGATGGATGTCTTCTGCCTGTGCACGCGCATCGCCGCGCTGGAGAAGATGAACGAGCTGATCTGAACATATAATATAGATAAAACACTCGTATCAAGGCATCGTCTGCACAGGCGGTGCCTTTAGTCGGCTATTTAACTCGTTATTCCTCACTGAAAAGCGTCGCTATAGTTCTCATTTCGAATAATAACTGTTGATGTTTCTGTTTATGTACAACAAATCTTTGAAATTCTTGCAAAACTTTTATTGACTTTTGTGTGGGAAGTCTGTATAATTAGTCTGTTATTGTGGATTTTTATATTGGTGTTTCAGCGCCATATCAGGCAGTACCGATAGAAAAGTCCCTGTGTAAGAACCAAAAAACATGGAGGTCTAAGGCATGAAAAGAATTTCTAAGCCTGTATTCTTCATTGTCGCGATCCTCATCATAGCGTTTGCATGCTCAGCGTTCCTGGGCGTCAAATACTATGACGGAGATATCCAGAAGACATCGATCAAGGGTATCAGCGACATCAGATGGGGAATTGACATCCGCGGCGGCGTTGAGGCTACCTTTAAGCCCGCTGAAGATATCGACGCTACGGATGAGCAGCTTGACTCTGCAAAATCGATTATCGAAACCCGTATGGTCTCGAACGGCATCACCGACTATGAGATCTATTCCGACTACGGCTCCGACCGCATCATCGTCCGCTTTCCGTGGAAAGAGGATGACACCGAGTTCGATCCGGTCGCGGCGGTCGACGAGCTCGCCGCTACGGCGAACCTGACCTTCCGCAATCCCAGCGGCGAGGTTGTCATGGACGGCTCGGCGGTAGCGAGCGCTTCTGTCGGCGTTGATACATCCTCAAGCTCCACGGGCGAGTACGTCGTCCTGCTGGAGCTCAACAGCGAAGGCGCCCAGACCTTTGCCGATATCACATCCCAGTATCTCAACCAGCAGATCTCCATCTATATGGACGATACCATGCTGTCTAACCCCACCGTTCAGAGCGTGATCTCTGACGGCAGCGCCCAGATCACCGGCAACTTTGACGCCGAAAGTGCGACGAAGCTCGCGAACCAGATCAACGGCGGCGCGCTGCCCTTCTCGCTGGCTGCCGCCTCCTACAGCGGTATCAGCCCGACCCTCGGACAGAACTCCCTGACCGCCATGGGCTACGCCGCAATCATCGCGTTCATCCTGATCGCGCTGTTCATGATCATCCGCTACCGTGTGCCCGGCTTTGTTGCCGTGATCGCTTTGGTGGGTCAGATGGCGCTGGCGATCGCCGCGGTTACCCGTTATTTCAGCGCGTTCACCTCCTTCACCATGACCCTGCCCGGTATCGCCGGTCTGATTTTATCTGTCGGTATGGGTGTTGACGCGAACATCATCACCGCCGAGCGTATCAAGGAAGAGTTCCGAAGCGGCAAGACGCTCGACTCTGCGATCGAAAAGGGTACCAAGAACTCCCTGACCGCGATCATCGACGGCAATATGACCATCGTCATCGTATCGATCATCCTGCTGCTGGTCTTCGGTCCGTCCAACATCCTTTCATGGATCTTCGGCGAGTCCACCACCGGTACCATCTACGCGTTCGGCTACACCCTCCTGATGGGCGTTATCGCCAACTTTATCATGGGCGTATGGCTCTCCCGCGTGATGCTCAAGAGCATCGTCGGCGTGAAGTTCCTGCGCAAGAAATGGCTGTTTGGAGGTGAGGGCAAATGAAAAAGGATTTAAACTTTATCGGTAAGAAGAAGATCTTCTTCGGCATTTCCCTCGCGATCATCGCCATCGGTCTGATCTGCAACATCATCTTCGGCGTTACGCTGGATATCCAGTTCAAGGGCGGCACCATCGTCAACTATTCCTTCGTGGGTGAGATTGATGACGCCAAGCTCAAGGATACCATTCAGACCGCCACTCCCGAGCACCAGGTATCCTTTACCATCACCAAGGATATCATGAACAACACCGACGAGGAACAGGCTTATGCCGTATCCATCCAGTTCTCCGGCAACGAGAGCGTCAGCTCCGACGTGATGCAGGGCATCACCACCGCGCTGGAGGAAGCCTTCCCTGACAACAACTTCCAGTATAAAGAGAACTCGTCCGTTGAGGCGGCAATGGGTCTGAAATTCCTGTTGAAGTGTCTGACCGCTGTCGCGATCGCGTCCGTTCTCATGGTCATCTATGTCACCATCCGCTTCAAGCGCATCGGCGGTCTGTCCGCCGGCGTGATGGCGCTGGTCGCTTTGTTCCACGATGTGGCGATGATCTACTTCATGTACGTCATCTTCCGTATGCCGATCGACTCAAGCTTCATCGCGGTCGTCCTGATGATCATCGGTTACTCCCTGAACGACACCATCGTCATCTACGACCGTGTGCGTGAGGAGCGCCGTCTGGCGGGACCCAAGGCAGATATCGCGGATGTGTTCAACCACAGTGCCACTGCCGTTATGGGTCGTACCATCGCGACCTCCGTCACCACACTGGTTGCCATCGGCACTGTATATGTGGTTGCGCTGGTCTTCAACCTCGCTTCCGTACAGGCGTTCGCACTGCCGATGATGATCGGTATCGTATCCGGCTGCTACTCCTCGCTGTGTATCGCGGGTCCCCTGTGGGTTACATGGAACAAGCGCGGAGAGAAGAAAGAGGCTGCCGACAAGACAGAGGCTTGAACGCAGGTTTGAGCTGACTGTAAAGCTGAATAAAGCAAGTAGAGGCATCGTCCGTGAGGGCGGTGCCTTTTTAGTTGTCAGTGGTTAGTGACCAATGGTTAGTTTATCAGGCGGGCTTGCCCGCACCCATTTATATACAATCTAAAACGCGTCAGCGTTTTTCTCAACTGGTCACTTGTCACTCAGAAGATGTTCTCCCACATCATCATTTTCGACTCCCTGATTGCCGTGATCTCTCTTTTTGCGCAGGCGGAAGTGGCTAAAAATTCCTCGGCGGAGCCTGTCTGCGCATAGCTTTTGAGCATGGCGAGGTCGGAGGAGATATGACCGACGTCGCTGTGGAACATGAAGATGTTGAACATCCCGCTCTGTCTGCGAAAGCGGTTATCCAGCCGTTTGGCTGTCTCGGCGGCTTCATAGGTTTCGCCGCGCGCCATCTTCCCGTCCGCGTCATCCAGCATCTGCAGATAGGAGTCGGTGCTTGAGGTCACATATAGATATTCGATCCCGCCGAGCAAAAGCGACAGCGCGATCATGATGACGGCAATCCATCCGCGTTTCATGTTTTTCCTCCTTTCGGCGGCGCGCCGCTTTTGTCCGCCTTTTGCTGAATTGGCTTTTTACGGCGCTTCATAAACGGCGGCGCTTGTGCCTTTCCTGTCTCTGACTAACGTACTATAAATGGGTGAGGGCGCAG
>JAFRBX010000032.1 GCA_017404665.1 Ruminococcus sp. | reverse complement strand
GTCGCCCCGGCTGAAACGAAAGACATAGATGATATTGATTCGTTTCTACCATGTCGACCCTCCCGCCCTTACGGGCACCCTCCGCAAACGCTGTGAGGGCTGTATGAGCATTTTCACCTTAAGTTGACGACATTGCCCCGTTGGGGGAATGTCCGCGAAGCGGACAAGGGTGGAGCCGTTTCCGGCGAGGAAGTTGGGGGAGAGATAACGCTGCATAATAGTTACAATCCGCATTCTGACTCAAGGCATCGTAGAAATATCATTACATACGGTATTGAGTCAGGCGTTTTAAAACCACAGTGATGTTGCGTTATCTCTCCCCTGCGATCAGAGTTTAATTCTCTTTCTGCGTGACTACTCGCTTGCCCCCTCGTCAGAGGGGGCTGATTGTCTTTCTGCTCCTCAAAAGAATCAATTATCTTTGCAAGGGAGCCTTTTTCTTTCATTATACAATAGTCAATATCGTTATTTTTCTAATTGCGAACTATGATATACTATTTGTTTTGACTATTGCACTTTTTTGCCGAAAGTGGTATGATATAGGGTACGATAAAGCAATCTATAACAAATTGCATATACTACTTTCAGATATACGATAGGAAACGAGGGATCATCATGAACAAAGATCATCTTTTAGATAACATCAAACGCATCCATTTCATCGGCATCGGCGGCTCAGGCATGTGCCCGCTGGCAGAGATCCTGCACAGCGAAGGCTTCATCCTGTCCGGCTCTGACGCGAACGAGGGCGAAACGCTCGACCGCATCCGCAGCTACGGCATCCCCGTGCACATGGGTCACAGAGCAGAGAACATCGAGGGCGCGGAGCTGATTGTCTATACCGCCGCCGTCAAAAAGGACAATCCCGAGCTGGTAGCCGCGGCTGAAAAAGGCATTCCCGCCATCGAGCGCAGTGTGATGCTGGGTATCGTCACCCGCCGCTACAATCGCTCTATCGCGATAGCCGGCACCCACGGCAAGACCTCGACCACCGCCATGCTCAGCCAGCTGCTGATCGGCGCGGGCTTCGACCCCTCCGCGATCATCGGCGGCAAGCTGCCCTTCCTCGGCGGCAACAGCTATATCGGTCACAGCGATATCATCGTATGCGAGGCGTGCGAGTATGTGGATACTTTCTTGGAGCTGAACCCCTTCATTTCCGTTATCACCAATATCGACGCCGACCACCTCGACTACTTCAAAACGCTCGACAACATCAAAAAGAGCTTCAACAAATTCTGTCACCTGACCACGGGTCTGATCGTCTATAACGGCGACGATGAAAACGTTCTTGAAGCGATCGAGGATGTCACGATCCCGATGATCACCTTCGGCTTCCGCAAGACCAACGATTACTATGCAGCGAACCTGCGCGACATCAAGGGCGCCTATAAAAAATTCGATCTGATGTACAAGGGCGAAAAGCTGTGCGAAATCGATCTGATGGTGCCCGGCAGACACAACATCTACAACGCCCTCGCGGCAGCCGCGACCGCGCATTATCTGGGCGCGTCGCCCGAGCAGATCGCCGAAAATCTCGGCAAGTTCACCGGCGTTCACAGACGCTTTGAGATCCTCGGCGCTCCCCGCGGCGTCACTGTCGCTGACGACTTTGCGCATCATCCCACCGAGCTGACCGCGACCCTGAGCTCCGCGATGGAGATGGGATTCAGAAAAGTCTGGGCAGTGTTCCAGCCGCACACCTTCTCCCGCACTGCGCTCCTGCTGGATGATTTTGCCAAGGCGCTGAGCATCCCAGACGTCGCGATCATCGCCGAGATCCTGCCCGTGCGCGAGACCAATACCTACAATATCTACAACACCGATCTCGGCGCGAAGGTCGAGGGCAGCGTATGCATCGACACGTTTGAGGATATCACCAAATATATCGTCGAACATGCGCAGGAGGACGATCTTGTCATCACTCTCGGCGGCGGCAACGTCTATATGTGCGCGAACATGATCTTAAAGGCGCTGAAAACCGAAGACGAATAACATACGGTGCGTGCGTCTATTCCCTTTGTCACAAAAGAGCTGCTCCCCTGTCTGATACAGACAGGGGAGTTTTTCTCATAAGACTTGATACAGATATCACAACAGGGAGCCGCATGTGCACAGCTCCCTGTTTTTGATACGGCTTGAAAGCCGTCTTTATTCAGCTATTACCAACCGAACAAGCCGCCGAACGGATTCGGTCTTTGCTGCGGCGTCTGACCGCCGCCGTTGTTATCAAAGGCGTTGCCGCTGTCGCTGTCACTACTATTGTTATCGGTGCTCACCGAATCGGGAATATCCTCCTCCAGCGTCAGCTCCAGCGTACCCTTGCTGCCGCCGCGCTCCAGATCGAAGGTGACGGTGTCGCCCGCACTCTTTGAACTGATGATCTCGGTGATCTCATCGGCGGAGCTGATCTCCTTGCCGTCCACAGAGATAACGCGGTCGCCCTGCTTGAAGCCCGCCTGCGCAGCGTTGGAGCCGCTTTCGACAGAGCTGATATACACGCCGGCAGCGTTATTTCCGTAGTAATAATAAGCGTACATCTGGTTGGACAGGTCGATGAACGTCATGCCGGTATCGGCTCTGCCGCGGACATAACCGTATTCCTTGAGGTCGCCGATGATGTCCAGCACATTGTTGATCGGGATGACGAAGCCGATGTTATCGATCTCCTCGGAGGAGGACTTAGCGACTACGATACCGGACAGCTCGCCCTGACCGTTGAACATGCCGCCGCCGGAGTTGCCGGGATTGATAGCGGCGTCAGTCTGCATCAGATGCATGGTCTTGCCGTCAATGACGATGGAGCGATCGAGCGCCGAGATGATACCCTCGGTCACGGAGCCGCCCAAGGTACCCAGCGGGTTGCCGATGATGACAGCCTTGGAGCCTACCGTCAGCTTGTCGGAATCGCCGAACACAGCGGCAGGGAGATCAGTCGCGTCGATCTTGAGCAGCGCGATATCGACCTCGGGATCGGTGCCGACCAGCGTCGCGTCATAGCTCTCTCCCGAGCGGGTGGTCACCTTGACAGAGGAAGCGTCCTCGATGACATGATTATTGGTGACGATATAGCCGTCGCTGCTGATAATCACACCGGAGCCTGCGCCCTCGGCGATATATTGACCGTAGAAGGAGTTCGTCTGCATAACCTCGGTGGTGATCTCAACCACGGTATCAGCTACCTCATTCGTGATCTCTGAAGTAGTTTTGTCCACCAGCGCCTCTGTACCCGCCGTCTGCAGCTCTGTGTCCACCTTGTGGATAACCATCGTGTTGCTGTCGGTATCTGTTGTCTGAGGCTTGTTCAGCGTGTTAGCAAGAATACTGCCGCCGAAGCCCGCAGCGCCGGAGATCAACAGGCATACCACCAGCAGCAGGGCGATACCGCCCTTTGACATCCCGCCGGATTTTTCTTTTCTTCTGCGCGGCTTTTCTTGTCGACGATTGTCGTCGGAAGAAATTCGTGTCGCATAGCGGTTCGGCTGCGAAGCACCGTTCCCCGCTGCGCCATAAGCATTCTGCGCGGATGATTCAGCGTCAGCATAGCTTCCCGCAGGACGGGTATAGTTGACATTGGCGCCTCCTGTCTGAGAAGAAAAGCGCTGATGATAAAAGCCGTCGTCGTAATCCTTTTTCTCTTCCGCTTGTGCGTCGGACAGAACCGTTTTTTTCACAACGACGAAATCCCCCTCGGGAGCGGCTTCCGGTTCATGAGCGGGAGCGCTCTCCTGTTTGTCGGCGCCGTTTTTGTAATCGGCGCTGTTTGCAAAAATATCAGTGTATTCCTGCTTTTCGGGAGCGGCTTCCGGTTCACGCGGAGCGCTTTCTTCTGCCGCGGATTGAGCGGGTTCAGCCTTCAGCGGCTCGGTGACAGAAGCGCTGTCGGCAGCGTCCTTCTTCGTTTCGCCGCCGTTATCCAGATTAAAATTGTCAAATAAGTTATCAGTCATTGTCATTACCTCCTGCAAGCATTCTGTTTCTTATTGCTCAAAACCTGTCAATGATAGTATTGCGGTCTCTCTTGAGTACATTCACATCATAAGCTTTTTATGTGAATTTCATTTGAAACAAAAATAAAGGATTTTTGAAATAAATATGAATAATTTGTTAATCCGTTTGATCAAATGAATACTGCTGCCGCTGTCGATCGATCACCATCTGCAGATACGGGAGCAGCTCAAAGCCCATGCGCTCATACAGCCGCTTTGCGCCCTCGTTGTAATCCTCTACCTCAAGGCGCAGGCGCATTGCGCAAGATTCTTTTTTCAGCCATTCAAAGAACTCCGTCGCCAATCCCTTTGAGCGGTAATCGGGTTCGATATAGATTTCTTCGATGGTGATCGAGATACCGCCTGCCTCTTGAGAAAAGGTCTTTGACAGCAGTGCGAAGCCGCAGGGATTGCCGTCGCACTCAAAGATATAACCTCTGAGATACGTATCCGAACGGAGCATCTCCTCAAAGGTAAGGCGATAATTCTCCGTAGGCACGGGAGCATTCACCGCGTCGGTGTGGTAGAACGCATCCACATACCCGCGCCAAAGCTCCCAATCATTTTCGTTTACTCTTCTGAACATTATTATATTTCCTTCTTAGAACAATATTAATAGATCCGGATTCCAAACAGCCGCGCCGCGTTGCGGTACATGATATTGTCATAGTCCTGCGGACTGACGACTGCGCGAAGCTCGTTGAAATACTCCTGATACAGCGAGCGGTCGCCTGTGCGATTATGCAGATAGGTGTCGGGACCGTCGATGGGATTATCGGAGCCGAACAGGATCTTGCCGCTCCCCCATCGATCAATCGCCTTGCGTGTCGATCTGACAGGCACCCATGTGGTATCGCCGTACAGATTGTCCGCTTCACCGAGCAGAGCGGTTGCCTCGCTGTTGTCGGTGCCCAGATCCATATGCACCATCACAAAATCGATATCCGGGTGTGCGATGGCGGCGTTGTAAAGATGAACGGAGCGCGCCTCTTCACAGCCGCCCGTATGGGACACGACCGGCAGATGATACGCCCGCGCGAGCTCATACACCGGCTCGACTCGGGGATCGTCAGGCGCGACGCGTGAATGGAAGGGATGGAGCTTGATACCGTAAACCAGATGACGGTTCTCCTCCAGCAGACGGATAAACGCCGCGTCGGGCTTCTCCGATCGAAGCTTCATCCACGGCATCACGCCGATGCGCTCGGGGCAGCGCTGTGCAAACGCCAGCACTTTCCGGAACGAATCATTCTGCGATACTCCTCCGGCTAATAGCCTGCCGTTATGGTCGAGCTCCGCCGACTCGATATTCGAGACCAGCGAGAAATCGATCCCGTAACGCTCCATCGAATAGAGCACGTCATCCTCTCTTAAATCAAATTCCAATGATTTACCGATATGCACATGTGTATCAATGATCATATTACGCACCGCCCATGCTATTTTACCACACTGAAAGCGGATAATCAATTATTATTCGCAAACACGCTGAAAAATCATAGTATGTAATGCGGCGCATATAACATCACAGAATGACTATGTACCGCGAAAACCTGATAAGGAGAATCATCCATGGATATGAAAACGGTTATGGCGGGATACGGCATAGCGCCGCTGCCCAAGGACACCGTAGAAGCGATGGCGTATGTGCCCTTCCAGCCGTATGCGCCCGAAATGTGCAAGGCGGTGCTCGGCTACGAGAACGGCACGATGTTCCGCGCACTGCACAAACCCTTCTACGGCTGTAAATGCGGAGGGAAAGACGATGACTGAACGGGAAATGTTATTGAAAAAAATCGGCACCTGCAAATTCGCAGTCACCGATATCGACCTTTTTCTCAACACCCATCCGGGCGATGAGAAGATGCTGCAAAAGCGGGAAGAGTATGCGGAACAGCTCAAACCGCTGATCAAAGAGTTTGAAGACAAATTCGGTCCGCTCACCAAAGCGGAAACCGGCAACACATGGAGCTGGGTCAAGGACCCGTGGCCGTGGGATCTGGAGGGTTAAACGATGTTTGTATATGAAAAGCAGCTGCAATACCCGGTAAAGATCAAAAATCCCAACCCCGCTCTGGCAAAGATCATCATCACGCAGTATGGAGGGGCATACCCCAAAAACATAGAAAACAAGCCAGTCCCGGAGGTTTTTCTTCGAGACTGGCTATACTTTTATTATACATATTCAGTTTGATTTGTCAAGGGGTTTACAGCTCGATCTTTTCGATCTCGGCGCGCAGCTCTAGGAAACGCAGGTACCGCTCCATCGAGGCGCACTGCTCGGCGTAGATGCTGATGGAGCACGGAAGGTCATGGTCGAGCGTACCGGTGTCGACGCGGGCGATCATGTCATAGAGCTGGTCGCGGCGGATCTTCAGCTGATAGTATTCCGCCTTGAAGCGGTCTGTGTAGTCGTCGCTTAGCATCAAAGCGACGGTGTCTTTCAGCTCCATACTTCCTCCTTAC
>JAFRBX010000031.1 GCA_017404665.1 Ruminococcus sp. | reverse complement strand
GCAGCGGGTCGCGATAGCGGAACTCAGAGGCGATATCGACCGTCACGGAAACGCGCGCGAGCTTTTCGATGACATATTTGCCGACCATTCCCGCGTGCATGGCAGTGCCGCAGGCAACAATGAAGATGTTTTTCAGATTTCTCAGCGTGCCGAAGATGATACCGCACTCGGATAGGTTCGGCAGACCGTCCTCGATGCGCGGCGTGATCGTCGTTTTGACAGCCGTGGGCTGCTCGTGGATCTCCTTGAGCATATAGTGGGGATAGCCGCCCTTCTCAGCGCTGTCCTCGTCCCAGTCGGCAAAGAGCAATTCCTTTTTTAGCAGTCTGCCGTGCAGGGAGCGAAATTCTGCGCTGCCGTCTTTCAAAATGGCGATCTCGCCCTGTTCAAGCAGATAGTAGTTCTTGGTATATTTGATGATGGCGGGTACGTCGGAGGCGATGAACACCTCGTCCTGACCCTGACCGACGATCAGCGGGCTCTCACACCGCACCGCGTAAACGGTCTCGGGACGGTCGGCGAAAACGATCCCCAGCGCAAAGGAGCCGCGCAGCTCATGGAGCGTCTTGCGGATACAGCGGATAGGGTCGCCGTCATAGTAGAAGTCGAGCAGCTGCGCCACGACCTCGGTATCGGTATCGGAGAGGAACTCGTTGCGGTCGTTCTCGATCAGGAATTGCTTGAGCTGTTTGTAATTCTCAATGATACCGTTGTGGACGATGGTGACCCTGCGTCCCGAGTGGGGGTGAGAGTTGACGTCGCTCGGCTCGCCGTGGGTCGCCCAGCGTGTATGACCGATGCCCGCGTGACCCTGCGGCTTGCCCTCCTTCTCCATCTTCTCTGTCAGATCAGCCAGTCTGCCCTTGGTTTTGGCGACCTCGATCCTGCCGTTTTCAAATACGGCGATGCCCGCGGAATCATATCCGCGATATTCCAGTTTTGTCAGAGCCGATACCAGCACGTCTGTACAGTCGCGCGGTCCGACATAGCCTACTATTCCGCACATAAGCGTTCTCCTTTGAAATAAAATGTGTATCAGTTTTTCATCTGTCCGAAAAAGACAAAGACGCATTCCCTGTTAAGAAAATACGTCATTTACAGATATTTGTCAATGATCAATTGAGCTGCAAGCCGTTTGGTGATACCTGAGTCCATGGCAGACTTCTCGATATATTTATGCGCGTCGGCTTCACTCAATCCCTCCTGATCGATCAACAGCCACTTCGCCTTGTTGACGATGCGGATCTCGTCGAGCTTGCTCTCGGTATTGCCGACCTTCTTCTCCAGAGAGCGCAGGCGTTCTCTGGCGCATACCATCAGGGACACGGCCTGAGAGACGAGCGTCTTGGAGGTCGGTTTATGGAGCACGAAAACGCCGTGGACAGCTACCTTCGCGTAGATCTCGTCATAGGTATCGTTCGCCGCAAAGATTGCGGCGATAGTCCCGTTGTTGCGGCTGATGTCGATACACAGTCGGGAGCCGAACTCGTCCCTCAAGGGCGCGTTGACGATCACAAAATCATATTGGTTTTCAAGTAGCTTACAGCGTGCGTCCGACGCGCTGCGGGAGCAGTCCTGCTGAAATTGATCGCCCTGCAGGAGAGTGCTGACGTCTCTGCTGAATCTGTCGTCTGAGGATACGATCAGCATTCTGTACCGATGTTCTGTCAAGTCCAAGGTACGCTCTCCTTTCTGTCGTCGTTTCGTCGTCGGACCCCTATTTGCTCGTTGCGCGGGGCGCTTTGGGAATCTCAAATGGTACTATATTTCGGGTCGGTCACTGATGGCAGTAGATCCCGGCGATCGCCGAGGGGATAAACTGCTGTACAAGGGGTGAATTTGTCGCTTCGATACGCGCCTTTTCCAAGCTGTCGGGCAGTCTTTGCGGCTCTGCCGAATCGGTGCTCACGAACTGTGCAACACTTTCATCCGTGGGCTGCGGCAACACCCTGTTGTTTTCGATACCGTCCATGATCGCGTAGATCATCAGCGCATACGCCAGATACGGGTTGGCTTCGGGATCGGGTGAACGCAGCTGGGCACAGCGATTCCCGTTTTCGGTATAACGCGCGAATACAAGCTGTGAACGGTTCGTCTGTGACCATGTGATATACTTCGGCGCTTTGTGCTTGCCGAAGCGCTCAAAGGATTCTGCTTTTGGGTTAAGGAATACCGTCATACCCGCGATATTGTGCAGGATACCCGCGATCGAGGCGTCGGTCACATCCTCACCCGTCTTTGCTTTAGTAGATACGGAAATGTGCAGTGCCGAGCCTGTCTTATCCTTGATCGGCTTGGGCGAGAAGTCAGCATATAGTCCGTTTCGTGCCGCTATGGTACGCACGACGCTTAAGAAGGTCACGGTATTATCCGCGGCTGTGATCGGATCGGCATAGCGGAAGTCGATCTCGTTCTGTCCCGGTCCTGCTTCATGGTGAGAGCTCTCGGGGTCGATCCCCATCTGCTCGAGCGTCAGGCAGATCTCACGGCGCACGTTCTCTCCTTTATCGAGAGGCGCGATATCCATATAGCCCGCACTGTCATAAGGGACTCCTGTATTTTCGCCGTCGCTGTCTATCTTGAAAAGATAGAACTGTAATTCGGACTTAAAGTGGAAGCGATATCCCTTTGACTGCGCGTATTTGACCGCGCTCTTCAGCAGGGCGCGGGTGTCGGTCTCCACAGGGGTGCCGTCCTCATAGGTCAGCGTGCAGAACATCCTGACGACCTTGCCGTGCTCCGGCCGCCACGGCAGCACCGTGATCGTGTCGGTCTCGGGATGGAGCCAGATATCCTTGCCGTAATCACCGCCGAAGCCGTTGATGTAGGAAGCGTCGATCCCGATCCCTTTCTCAAACGCTCTGGGCAGTTCGCTGCGCTGGATGGAGATATTCTTTTGAACGCCGTAAATATCGCAGAAGGAAAGACGGATGAACTTGACGTCCTCTTCTTCAATCTGCTTCATCAACTCTTGTTCTGTATGATTCATATTACCGCACTCCTTGTGTTAGAGATACTGACAAAATAAAAAAAGGCGACACTTAGGACGTAGAATCCTAAATGAACGCCATTGTTCATAACATAATCGGTTGAGATTGCCACGGGCTGACACGCGTGTCGAGCCCTCGCAATGACTATAAAAAATAAAAAAGCGCCATTTGGAGCAGTACAGAATACTGCCTCAAATGAACGCCTTTGTTCCGCTAACACTTTAACATAATTTTTTTTTGATGTCAATCCCTCATTTTGAGTGAACCCGATCTTTTCACATTTTGCAAGAAAAGAGTGGCAATCCTGCAAAATCAATTGGTAAGATTTGTTAAATTTCGTTCTATCGCTTGACAAACGAATGATTTGGGCGTATAATTCGTGCTGTTGAGACAAAGGCGTCTCGGACACATAGTCCGAGGTGCCTTTATTTTTTTGTGTCTTTTTGCAATTAAAATAATTATTATTTTGGAGGGAATATCATGTCTTATGTAGATGAAGTACTGGCTAAAGTAAAAGAAAAGAATGCTTCCGAGCCTGAATTCTTACAGGCGGTAGAAGAAGTCCTTGATTCTCTTCGTCCGGTCATCGCGGCGAACGAGGAGCTGTATAAGAAGCAGGCGCTGTTAGAGCGTCTTTGCGAACCTGAGCGCCAGATCAAGTTCCGCGTTCCGTGGGTCGACGACAACGGTCAGGTACAGGTGAACACCGGCTACCGCGTTCAGTTCAACTCCGCAATCGGCCCGTATAAGGGCGGTATCCGTCTGCATCCGTCCGTATATATCGGTATCATCAAATTCCTCGGCTTTGAGCAGATCTTCAAGAACTCTTTGACCGGTCTTGCGATCGGCGGCGGCAAGGGCGGCTCCGACTTTGATCCCAAGGGCAAGTCCGATATGGAGATCATGCGCTTCTGTCAGAGCTTCATGACAGAGCTGTTCCGTCATATCGGCGCCGACACCGACGTCCCCGCGGGCGATATCGGTACAGGCGGCAGAGAGATCGGCTTCATGTTCGGTCAGTACAAGCGCCTTCGCAACAGCTTTGAGGGCGTGCTCACCGGTAAGGGTCTGAGCTTCGGCGGATCTCTTGCTCGTACAGAGGCTACCGGCTACGGTCTGCTCTACCTCACCAGAGAGATGCTCAAGACAAACGGCATCGATATCGCGGGCAAGACCATCTGCGTTTCCGGCGCAGGCAATGTCGCGATCTATGCGATCCAGAAGGCTCAGCAGCTCGGCGCTCAGGTCGTGACCTGCTCTGATTCTACCGGCTGGATCTATGATGAAGAGGGTATTGATGTTGCTCTTTTGAAGGATATCAAAGAGGTCAAGCGTGCTCGTCTTGATGCGTATGCCGCCGCTCGTTCTTCTGCCGTTTATCACGACAAGAAGGCGGAAGGCTCCAATGTATGGGATATCAAGTGCGATATCGCGCTGCCCTGCGCAACCCAGAATGAGCTTGGCATCGACGACGCGAAGAAGCTCGTAGCAAACGGTTTGATCGCCGTAGCTGAGGGCGCTAATATGCCGACCACCCTCGAGGCGACCGAGTACTTCCAGAAGAACGGCGTTCTCTTCGCGCCCGGTAAGGCAGCTAACGCAGGCGGCGTTGCTACCTCCGCGCTTGAGATGAGCCAGAACTCCGAGAGACTCTCCTGGAGCTTTGAGGAAGTCGATCAGAAGCTCGAGCAGATCATGGTCAACATCTTCCATAATCTTGACGCGGCTGCGAAGAAGTACGGCTTTGAGGGCAACTATGTAGTGGGCGCTAACATCGCCGGCTTTGAGAAGGTTGCCGACGCAATGCTCGCAGAGGGCATCGTCTGATAGAAGCTCTTTACTCACAATATCAATAGCGCGCTCTCCTAAAAAGTGAGAGTGCGCTTTTCCTGTAAATAGCAAGAAGAAAAATGTATGGATCTTTCGCTGTTATGACCCATATTTCAGGTGGCTTTTCAGCGATTGGAGGAAAAATATGGATAATTGTATTGACTTATCACTGCTCAACGGCGTACTCGATGAATACGCCTCCGTCAAAGGCAGTCTTATCACCATCTTACAGCACACACAGGACGTCTACGGCTATCTGCCAAAAGAAGCGATCGAGCTGATCTCGGAGCGCACAGGTATCGCAACCAGCGAGATCATGGGCGTGGGCACGTTCTACACCCAGTTCCGCTTTGAGCCTGTCGGCAAGTACCTGATCATGCTGTGTCAGGGCACGGCGTGCCACGTCAACGGCTCCGAACTCATTTTGCAGACCATCAAGGACGAGCTGCACATCGACGACGGACAGACCACCGAGGACGGCTTGTTCTCCCTCAAATGCGTGGCGTGTCTCGGCTGTTGCTCTCTCTCCCCTGTCATGATGATCAACGAGGACACCTACGGCAGTCTCACCCCCGACAAGACCAAGAAGATCTTAAAAGAATTAAGGGAGGCGGCAGTATGAGAGTAGTCATCGGACAGGGCTCCTGCGGTATTGCCGCGGGCGCGGAGAAAGTAAGAAAAGCGCTTCTCTCTCAGGACATCGAAGTCCCGATCTCCATCACAGGCTGTATCGGAATGTGCTACCTCGAACCGATCGTGGATATCTACGATGAGGATAAGCTCACCCGACTGGTCAAGGTATCCGAGAGCGACGCTCCCGCGATCGCCGATTACATCAATACAGGCGACCGCTCTAAGATCGAGAACCTTGTCGTAACAGATGAAGACAGCGAGTTTCTCTCGAAACAGACCCGTATCGCCTTGCGTAACTGCGGTATCATCAACCCCGAGATCATCGAGGAATATATCGAGAAAGGCGGCTATACCGCGCTGAAAAAGGCGCTCAGTATAACTCCCGAAGAAGTCATTGAAATCATCAAGACTTCGGGCTTGGCAGGCAGAGGCGGCGCGGGTTTCCCGACATGGTTCAAGTGGAACGCCGCAAGGAATTCCGAGGGCGAGGAAAAATACCTGATCTGTAACGCCGACGAGGGCGACCCCGGCGCGTTCATGGACAGAGCGGTCATCGAATCCGACCCCCACAACCTGATCGAAGGTATGCTCATCGGCGCTTACGCCATCGGCGCAAAGCACGCGGTCGTCTATGTCAGAGCGGAGTATCCGCTCGCCATCCAGCGCTTAAAGAACGCGCTGGATCAAGCGCGTGAAAAGGGCATCATCGGCAAGAATATCTTTGGTTCTGACTTCTCCTGCGACTTCATGATCAAGGCGGGAGCGGGCGCGTTCGTCTGCGGTGAAGAGACTGCCCTGATCGAATCCTTAGAGGGTCACAGAGGTATGCCGCGTCTGAAGCCCCCGTTCCCCGCGCAGTCGGGATTCTGGAGAAAGCCCAGTAACATCAACAACGTTGAGACCTTCGCCAACGTCGCGTGGATCATCAACAACGGCGGCGAAG
>JAFRBX010000030.1 GCA_017404665.1 Ruminococcus sp. | reverse complement strand
CTATGCAATTATTTACTGTTTTTGTTGTCTGATTGCCTCTGTTATGCTTCCATCAGCTCTTTTCCCAGACTAAATTCTGCCGTTTTTCATACTAAATTCCACCACTCTTCCTACTGTGGAATTTACTTTGGGAATTTACGATATTGTAAAATTCGATTGCAGTTGCATAAAACTATGCAACTTTTTTCTTTATCTCGGCACTGGTGAAGGAGTTGATAAGAATAATGAAGAAACCAAAAGGCTTTTTTACCTACTTTCATCACAGCGCGCTGATTAACCACCTGTCAGACGCGCAGGCGGGGCGTCTGTATAAGGCGGTGCTGCTGTACGGCGACGAGGGCGTCGAGACCGCGTTCGACGACGATCAGGCATGCGCGCTCGCGTTTATCATCCTCAAGGGCGAGGTAGACATGAACTTTGAGCGATATGCCGAGGTCTGCGAAAACAGAAGCAAAGCAGCAAAGGAGCGTGAAGCAAAAAAGCGGGATAACTTATGCTGATCATCACCGAAAGCACAATTGTGGTCGTTTGTCAGAAGAAGCACTAAGAAAAAGAGAAAGAAAAAAATAAAAGACAAAGACAATGACAATGATAAGGGCAAACGCCGCGGGCGGCTTTTTGCTCATTTCAGATCAGATCATTTGATTGTTAATATGTTGATAAGTGCCTCAGCTTCTCTCTGAATCGGACAAAGCTCTCGGGCGGATCGGCGGTGAACTCCATATATTCTCCCGTGACGGGATGGATGAAGCCCAGCTTGTACGCGTGCAGGCACTGACCGTGCAGCTCGGTGATCACCTTAGCGGGTCCGTACACGTCGTCGCCCGCGATCGGATGACCGATGGATGAAAGATGCACGCGGATCTGGTGCGTGCGTCCCGTCTCCAGACGGCACAGGATATAGCAAAAGCCGCTATACCGCTCCAGCACCTTGATATGGGTCACGGCGGGCTTACTGTTCAGCTGCGTGACGCACATCCTCTTGCGGTCGATCTTATGTCTGCCGATGGGGGCGTCGACCGTGCGCTCGTCCTCTTTGATGTTGCCGTAGCAGATCGCGAGGTACTCGCGCGTGAAGCTGTGATCCTTGATCTGAGCGCTCAGCCCCGCGTGGGCGATATCCGATTTGGCGACGACCAGCAGACCGCTGGTATTCTTATCGATCCGGTGGACGATGCCGGGGCGCAGCTCGCCGTTAATGCCGCTTAGGTTCTCGATGCAATGATACATCAAGGCGTTGACCAGCGTGCCGGAAAAATGCCCGGGAGCGGGGTGAACCACCATGCCCTTGGGCTTGTTGACAACCAGCAGATGCGCGTCCTCATAGACAATATCGAGCGGAATATTCTCGGGCGCGATATCCACCGGCTGCGGATCGTCATACTCGACCGTGATCACATCGTCCTCGGCGGTCTTGTAATTTTTTTTGACGCTCTGACCGCAGACCCATACCCTGCCCTCAAAGATCAGACGGCTCGCCGCCGATCGGCTGAGTCCCTCGACCGCTTCGGAAAGGTATTTATCCAGACGCTCGCCCGCGTCGGCGGCGTCGACCGTCAGCTCAATGCGTTTCATCGGCGGATTCGGTGTTATTATCGGTTGAGATTGCCGCGTCGCTGAACACGCGTGTTCGCTCCTCGCAATGACGATCGATACTTTCTTCCTCGGCTGCCGCCTTCGTCTTTTTATCGTTCTTCATGAAATCCGAGAAGAACAGCAGATAGACGATCAGGCAGATCGTACCGGCGGTGATGCAGTAATCGGCAAAGTTGCAGATCGGCGGGAAGAACGACAGGCTCAGGTAGTCCACGACATAGCCCAGCGCCACACGCTCAAAGAGGTTGCCCAGTCCGCCGCCGATAATCAGTGCCGCGGCAGTCGAGAAGAGCTTGCTCTTTTTATAATTCTTGATAAGCAATATAGAGAATACAATGATCACGATCGAGGTAGTGATCGCGAAAAAGACCGTGCCGTCCTGGAACAGTCCGAAGGCAACGCCGCGGTTCTCGGAATAGGTCAGAGAAAACAGCCCCGGGATCACCGAGACAAAGCCCTCGGGCTTGACGTTTGACTCGATCACGGTGCGGATCGCCTGCGACAGGATCGGCAGGATCACGATGATAGCGATATAGATAATGAGCATGGTATCACTTCCGGAAAAAAGGATCTTAAGGAAAGCACATATTTATCAAGCCCCCTCTGACGAGGGGGCGGTGATAAACGTAAAGTCCCTGTTTGTGGGATTGCCATGGCATAAATGCCTCGCAATAACGGTTTGAATTTACGATCTCAAAATCGCGGCACAGCGCGCGCAGAGCGTGGGATGCTCGGGGTCGGCTCCGACGGTGGTCGCATACGCCCAGCAGCGCTCGCACTTCTCGCCATCCGCCTTGGTGACCTCGACTTCCAGCTCGTGATCGGATTCTACCAGCTTGACGTCGGACACGATGAATACCGCCTTGAGCTCGGGCAGAACAGATTCGATGAAGCTGTAGGTCTCACCGCTCGCCTTGAGGGTCACGCAGGTCTCCAGAGAGGTCTTGACGACCTTCTCCTTGATGACGACCTCCAGCGACTTTTTGACGGTATCGCGCAGCTCGTGGATGCGGTCCCACGCGGCGATGAAGTCGTCCGCGACGTCGATCGCGACGGGCTTGGGCATTTCGTTGTACAGAACGTTCTCCTTGTCGTCGCTCGCCTTGTGCGGCATATATCGCCAGATCTCGTCGGCAGTGTACGCCAAGATCGGGGTCAGCATGCGGGTGAGCGCGTCGAGGATGAGATACATCGCCGTCTGAGCGGCGCGGCGGGCTTTGGAATCCGCCTTTTCGGTATATAATCTGTCCTTGAGCACGTCGAGATAGAAGTTGGACATATCGACGACACAGAACTTGTGGATCGAATGATAGACCTGATGGAACTCGAAATTGTCGTAGGCGTTCAGGCACTTTTCGATCAGCTCATTGAGTTTGACGACCGCCCACTGATCGATCGGGGTCAGCTCGCCGGGCGCGACCATATCCTTTTCGGGATCGAAATCGCTCAGGTTGCCGAGGATATAGCGCGCGGTGTTGCGGATCTTGCGGTACGCTTCAGACATCTGCTTGAGGATATCGCGGGAGATGCTGATATCGGACTGGTAGTCGGAGGAAGCGACCCACAGACGGAGCACGTCGGCGCCGTACTGCTTCATGACCTCCTGCGGGCTGATACCGTTGCCCAGCGATTTGGACATCTTGCGGCGTTCCATATCGAGGATCATGCCGTGGGTCAGCACCGTACGGTAGGGAGCGGCGCCGGTTGTGGCGACGGAGGTCAAGAGAGAGCTCTGGAACCAGCCGCGGTACTGGTCGTTGCCCTCGAGGTAAAGGTCGACGGGAGCGCCCAGATACGGACGGCGCTTGCAGACAGCGCGCCATGACGAGCCGCTGTCGAACCAAACGTCCATGATGTCCTTTTCTTTATCGAACGCAGTGCCGCCGCAGTTCGGGCATTTGGTGCCCTCGGGCAGAATCTCGGACGCGTCCTTTGTCAGCCACGCGTTGGAGCCTTCCTTCGCAAACAGATCGGCTACCGCGAGCATGGCTTCTTTATTCACATAGGGCTCGCCGCAATCCTTGCAGTAGAAGATCGGGATCGGCACGCCCCACTTGCGCTGGCGGGAAATGCACCAGTCCTTGCGGTCGCGCACCATCGCGGTGATGCGGTCCTTGCCCCACGCGGGGATCCACTGTACGGTGTTGATCGCGTCGACAGCCTTATCCTTGAAGTCGTCCACGGAGCAGAACCACTGGTCGGTCGCGCGGAACAGGATGGGCGTTTTGCAGCGCCAGCAGTGCGGATACTGGTGGATGATCTTTTTGAGCGCGAAGAGCGCGCCTGTTTCGTCGAGATAGATCGCGATCTGTTTATTCGCCTCATCTGTGGTCAAACCGGCAAAACGGCCTGCTTCCTCGGTGAGGACGCCGTCGCCGTTGACGGGACAGACGGTGGGGATATCGTAATTCTGGCAGACGTTGAAGTCGTCAACGCCGTGACCGGGAGCGGTATGGACACAGCCGGTGCCGCTCTCAAGCGTGACATGATCGCCGACGATCAGCAGGGATTCGCGGTCGAGGAAGGGATGCTGCGTCTTCATGTATTCGAGCTCAGCGCCCTGAATGGTGGCAACTACCTTGTAATCGGTGATCTCAGCCTCAGCCATCGCGTTCTCATACAGATCGGTCGCCATGACATAGTACTCGTCGCCGCTCTGGATGACAGAATACTCGTAGCGCGGGCCGACACAGATCGCGAGGTTGGCGGGCAGGGTCCATGTGGTAGTCGTCCAGATGACGAAGAACACCTTGGAGGGGTCGATGCCCAGTGCTGCGAACTTGCCCAGATCGTCGGTCACGCGGAACTTGACATAGATGGAATGGCAGGGATCCTCGGCGTATTCGATCTCGGCTTCCGCGAGAGCGGTCTTGCACTCAGGACACCAGTAGACGGGCTTTAAGCCCTTGTAGATATAGCCCTTGTCCGCCATTTCGGCAAAGACCTTGATCTGCTCCGCCTCGAACTCGGGCTTTAAGGTGATATAGGGGTTATCCCACTCGCCGATGCAGCCGAGACGCTTGAACTGGCCGCGCTGGTCGTCGATATAGCCGCGGACAAATTTCTCGCAGAGTTTTCTTAATTCTAATACAGAAATATCAGCAGAGCTGCCGATACCCGCCTGCGCACGCGCCTTGAGCTCGGTCGGCAGACCGTGGGTATCCCAGCCGGGCACATACGGCGACTGAAAGCCCGCCATATTCTTATAACGGACGATAAAATCCTTGAGTATCTTGTTCAGCGCGTGACCGAGGTGGATATCGCCGTTGGCGTAGGGAGGACCGTCGTGCAGCACATACAGCGGCTTGCCCTCGTTCTTTTTGATCAGCTTGTCATAGACCTTTTCCTCTTCCCAGCGCTCGAGCGTCTTGGGCTCGGACTGCGGCAGACCGCCCCGCATGGGGAAATCGGTCTTTGGCAGATTCAGGGTAGCGTTATAATCCTGAGACATTTTTCATACACTCCAAATTTAATGAATTTTCAGCCGATTGTTCCCAACCGGCTGAGTGAAAGTCAGATTATTCTACGTCGTAGTTATCGCCGAACTGCAGCTTATCAAACTTGCCGGGCTTCTCGCGCTTGAGCTCGGGACGGATCTTGATATCATCGTCCTGGGGAGCGGAAACGGACTGTGCGGCGCCGCCGTCCTGCGGATCGTCCGCGTCAGCGGGAGAATCGGTGTTGATCAGGTTTTCGACGGGCTCAAAGGGATATTTTTCATCCAGCTCGGCGCGCTTCGCCTTGACGTCCTCTTCCTTGGGAAGCTCTTCAACGACGGCAAGATGCTTTTTGTAGATCGCGATAATCTCTTTACGCAGCTTCGCGGTATCCGCGTGCAGCTTTTCGAATTTATCCTTTTCGCGCTCGGTCGCCATCTCAGCCTCGGTAAGGATCGCGCGGCTCTTCTTCTCAGCCGCTCTGACGATGTATTCCGCCTTGCTCTGGGCTTCCTTGATAGTTGAGTCGCTGAGCTTCTGAGAGGTCAGCAGCGCGTTGCGGACGGTCTCCTCGTCCTCGCGGTACTGCTCGATCTTGCTCGCGAGAATATCCATCTTGCGCAGACAGTCGTTCTTTTCCGCGATCAGCTGCTCAACGGTCTCGGTGACCTCGTCGATGAACTCGTCTACATCCGCGGCGTTATAGCCGTTCTTTCCCGCACGGCGAAAACTGATTTCTTTGATTTCATCAATTGTTAACATGTTTTACACTCCTTACCTGAATAATCGGTTGAGATCGGACGCGAGCGTCCTTTTCCGCAATGAGAATTAAAATATGCTTATCTGTAGTGCCTGACCGACACCCGCAGCTTGCCTTTTTTGGAGGCGCCGAGCAGGGCGGTCAAAACAAATTTACCGTATTTTCTTATAGTGACCGTCATCCCCTCCTTGAGCATGCGGGAGACCTCGGTCTCGGTGACGTGATCCACCGTCACCAGTTCGTTTTTGATCAGTCTTGCCGCCTTATCGCGCGATAGCCGCGCGGCGCAGGCAACAAAAACGTCCAGTCTTAAAGAGCTGAGCGTCCACACAAGCTCCTCTGTATCGTCCGGTACAGGCAGCTCGGAGAGATCCGCGTAACCCACCTTGACGCCGACCCTGCCGATCCGATCGACCTGATCCGTCAGATAGGGCACGATATCGTCGCGGACAAAGATGACCGTGCGTCCCTCGCCCGTCAGGATATCTCCCAGCACATCCCGGCGTATCCCCAGCGCCATCAGTGCGCCCAAAAAATCGCGGTGTCTCAGCTCATACTCAGGCTTATAGGTGAATTCCAGAGCCGTGATCGGGAAGCTGACTTCACCGGCGGACACGCCCATCATCAGCCTCACGGCGCCCTCATAGCCGCCGTAAAACAGCACGTCGGCGGATTTAGGAAGATGCTGTCGGATATACAGGCTCTCGTGCTCGTTCAAAAAGCCCAAAAACCTCGGGATGCTCCTGCGCTGCGACAGCTCTATCGCGTCATACGCCTTGTCCAGCAGGAGCTTATCTTCCGCGCTGACCACAGAGCTTATCAGAAGTAAACGCCGCTGTGCTCAAGCTCGTCGAGCAGGTCGTCGCCGGTGAGGTCGACGTTGTTCGGGATGATGATGAAGGTAGAGGTGGCTACCTTTTTGATCTTGCCGCGGTTGGCGTACGCGACGCCGGACAAAAAGTCGATGATGCGGCGCGCCATATCCTTGTTGGTGTTCTCAAGGTTCAAGACAACGGTGTGGGTCTTGATCAGCTCGTCGGCGATGTTGCGGGTCTCTTCGCCGAAGCGCTCTGGCTTGAAGAGCGCCACAGAGAGCTTTGCGGTCGCGCTGATGTTGACCACCTTGTTGCGGCGGGATGAATCACGCGAGGAGCCGAGATCGTCGAAGTCGTCATAACGGGATGAGTCGCGAGAGGTATCGCGCGAGGACTCTCTGCCGGAGCGGCGGGAGGAACGTGGTTCCTCGTCCTTGTCCTCATCCATATCATAATCGTCGTATTCGTTGTACTCGTACTCGTCGTCGGGCGCATCCCACATGCGCTTGAACCTGTCTACAAATCCTGCCATTTTGGTTTCCTCCTGTTTTATATTTGGTTTCTGTTTCAGATAATAATAATCGTTTTTGATGTTAATAGGCGAAGCAGATGATACAATCCGCGCGATACGTCACCGGGCCTCCCTCTGACGAGGGAGCCTTGTAAACGCTCCGCCCCTCAATAAACCAATCACTAGTCACCAGCCGCCGGTCACTATTGATAATTCCGCGCGCCGAACAGTGCCGAGCCGACCCGGACCATATTGGCGCCGCAGCGGATGGCTTCCTCATAATCGTCAGACATCCCCATACTAAGAATATCCATAGATATATTATCTATATTTTTACTGCGGATGTCAAGAAAGAACTGACGCATATTATCAAAAAATTTACGATTTTCTTGTGCATTTTCACAAATCGGGGGGATTGCCATCAGTCCGCGCACCTTCACAGCCGGGATATCCTTGATCTGATCAAGCAATTCGGGCAGCCGCTCGGGCATGACGCCGGACTTGTTCTCCTCCCTGCCGATGTTGACCTCGAGCAGGATATCGGTGGTGATACCGAGCTTCTGCGAACAGCGGGATATCTCGCGCGCGAGCTTCTCGGAATCGACCGACTGGATCAGATCGACCTTGCCGACGATCTGGCGCACCTTGTTCGTCTGCAGATGACCGATGAACTGTAACGACGCGTGATCGAGGTCATACTCGCCGTACTTCGACAAAAGCTCCTGCACCCGGTTCTCGCCGATATAGCGCAGCCCCAGCGCAATCGCGTGGTTGATCACGGGTGCTTCGACAGTCTTGGTCGCCGCCAGAAAGATGATATCGTCGGCGGTTTTGCCGGCGGCTTCGGCGGCGCGGGCGATGTTCTCACAGATGTGATGATAGTTGTAGGTTACGTCATCCAATGATCTTGCCATTGAACAGATCTCCTCCTTCTATGACTACCTTATCGTACAGCGATACGGTAGAGCCGTTCAGAAGCGTGCCGGAATCGGGCGTTTCATTGCAGATGACATAGTCGTCGCCGGCATATTCGATCACGACCTGCTTGAATACCAGCTCGACGCCGTACTCGACATATACGCCCTGTACACGCTCGGTTTTTTCGGTTTCGGTCCCGTCCTCGTGATAGACGGTATAGGTGATATCGTCGTCATGCAGCGCCGCTTTGCTGATCTTCAGCCCCTCGTACTCGTTGACGATGATCTCGACATTTTCTTTTCTGAGCTTGGAAAGCGCGTCGCTCATATAATTGCATTGGAGCACGGCGACCGCCTTTTCCCCGTCGCCGAAGGTATTGACGCGCACGATCTTAGCGGGGATCTCGCCGTCGATCACCGAAGGCAAGCGGATCTTGACGGTTGCGTCCGCATGGCTCAGCGCGGTGGCTTCATCCGCCGTCACGGGACACAGCAGATACCAGTTGACGTTGCTGATGATTTTGCCGGTGTAAGAGGCGGGGTCGATATCCGCAGGCGAGGCGTTTTCGACGTCCTCTACGGTGATCTCGTCGAGCTTGTCGATATCGAACAGCTCTTCGTAGCCGTCGACCTTGCTGACAAAATACCCCGCGCTGCCCGCCTTGACGGTGCCGATAGGGGCGCCCGCGCTGATTGCCGATCGCTCGGCTTTCAGCTCGCTGATCTTATCCTCGATGTTGCCCTGCTCCCCCGTGAGGATCTGCTTGCGCAGCACGGAGGTCATCAGATTTTCTTCATCAGAGGCAAGACGGCTGTAATTGTGCTCATTGATACCCTTCATCACCGCGATCAGTCTTTCATTGATCTGACCGTTGATGGTGTCGATGCCGACGTTTGCGGCGGCGTTGACCGAATTGAGCGTTTCGAGATAATCGATCCGCTGATCCAGCTCCTCGATCCGCTGTACGGCGGACACATCCTCCTGCGTCGCATAGGCAGTGGCGATCACCCCGTCGGCGGTGACCTTGTCGCCGTCGCTGACGTCGAATACCAGCACGCCGTTCGAGCCTGCGGGAAGGTATTCCTCCTGACGGGCGATCAAACAGCGGGACTCGACGATATCATACGCCTTGGCGTTATAGGCGGTCTCTGTCACGATGTTGTTGCTGCCCAGAAAGTTCGTTGTGATGAACAGGAACACGATGTACAGCAGTACCAGCGCGATCGCGACGCCTAAGAGGATCCGTTTGGTAAGCTGTGAACGTTTATTCGGCGTCTTGTTCTGTTTCCTGCCGGACGTATCGCCCGATGTATTGCTCGGTGTATTACTCATAAAACAATTCCTTTGTATTTTTTATGGAAAATGATATCCCGCCGTAGGGACGACCATCGGTCGTCCGCATGGATGATACCTTGCCGTCCTGTCTGACGTTTTCGATCATTGAAACGCCCGTCATTCTGCGGACGAGCAATGCTCGTCCCTACAATTAACAAATAAAAGCCGGATTGACTCGCTGACGATCGTATCAAAGCTCAGCTCGTCGATGTTGAACCAGTGAACGGTGTCGTCGCGCCTGAACCACGTCAGCTGACGCTTGGCATAGCGGCGGGTGGAGCGCTTGAGGCTTGCGACGCAAACCGAAAGCTCCTGCTCATTTCGCAGATACGGCAAAAGCTCCTTGTAGCCGATCGCCGCCGCGGCGGTATCGGAAAAGCCGCTGTCATAAAAGCGCCGCGCTTCCTCCAATAAGCCGCTCTCCATCATGAGATCGACACGGCGGTCGATACGCTCGTAGAGATACTCTCTGTCGGCGGCGGTCAGACCGATTTTGACTGTATCATAGGGGCTCTCATTGGTGCGCTGTTTTTCGTTGAGCTGTGTCTGGGTCATGCCGGTCAGGCGGTAGACCTCGATACAGCGGATGATGCGCTTAGGGTTCCTGCCTGCGCTGAGTCTGTCGGCGGAGTCAGGGTCAAAGGCGCGTATCTCGTCGAGCATCGCATCGATACCCTTTTCTTCGAGCTCCTTGGTGATCTGCGCGCGCAGAGCGGGATCGGCCTCCTGTTCTTCAAAGCGCATGCCGCCGAGCAGCGCGTCGACATACAGCCCTGTGCCGCCCGCGATGATCGGGAGCCTGCCGCGCGCGGCGATATCTTTGATTGCATCACTCGCCAGCTCGCAGTACCGCGCGACGGAAAAGCTCTCTGTCGGCTCCAGAAAATCCATCAGATGATGGGGTATCCCCTGCTTTTCGTCCTGAGTCGGCTTGGCGGTGGCGATATCCATGTATTTGTAGATCTGCATCGAATCGGCGGAGACGATCTCGCCGCCGAGCGCATTGGCAAGCGCTACAGACAGCGCCGTCTTACCCGAGGCGGTGGGTCCGATGACAGCGGCAACCTTCTGCTTCATCATTCCACCCTGCCGAACATCCGCTCCAGCTCCCGCTTTTTGAGCGAGATGCACACGGGTCTGCCGTGCGGACAGTGACGGACGTCCTCGTTTTCGACCTGTCTTGCCAGCGCGATCAGCTCCTGCTCGGTGCTTGTGTTGCCGCCCTTGATCGCGGCGCGGCAGGAAACGTTCGCGTAGATCCACTCCATCTTTGCGGAGCGGATATCCTTTTTATTCTCGGCGAGATAGCCCGCCATTTCGATCACGGACGGCTCGATATCCTCGAGCGGCAGATACTGGGGCGCACTTCGTACGATGACGCTGCCGCTGCCGAAATCATCGATGTCAAAGCCCGCCTCGGCTAACACGTCGAGGTTCTCGATGACAGCGTTATAGTCGAGCTTGTTGAGCGTGACGGTCAGGGGCGTCAGCAAAAGCTGGCTGCAGCCGCTGCCCTTTTCCGCCTTCAGCTTTTCATATAGGATGCGCTCGTGAGCGGCGTGCTTGTCGATCAGCAGCAGCTCGCGGGCATTTTTTTCGATAATGATATAGGTCTTGAACGCTTCGCCGACAAAGCGCCAGTAGTTTTCGTCGAGATCGATCAGCGGCGCGGGTTCTTCTATCGGCTGAGGTACAGTCTCGGCGGGTGTTGTCGCTGCCTGCAGCTCTTCGGATGCTTCATGCCCGGCGGGAGAGGTCTGTGCTTCATTTGCCTTCGGCTTCTCTGCGTCAGTCTCAGCCGACGCCTCCCGCCGCTGCTCGTCAGCCTGCTCCTTTGCCGCTCGTTTTTCGGCAAGATGCCGCTGATAACGATCCGCGAACGGAGAAGCGGAATCGGATACCCTGACGGTACCGCCCAGCGGCGGGACGCTTATTTCGGGCTCGTCGAGCATTTCAAATAAAGCGTCCGCTTTCTTCTTCTCCTGCTGTAAATCCACCTTGGGGAGCGGTTTTTGCGCGGGCGTCGGGACAGGCTGTTCGTCGCGCTCGCGAAAGACCCTCTGCGCCAGCTCAAAGGGGTTGACGCGCTTCACGGGCTTTGCGGGGTCGGAGCCGAGCTTTGCCTCGATGCGTTTTTCGCCGTTCATCAAAGCGGTCTTGACCGCGTGATAGACCGCGTCAAAGACCGGGCGCTCGTTGACAAAGCGCACCTCTAATTTAGTGGGATGGACGTTGACGTCCACGGCGTTAAAGGACATGTCGAGATTCAAGACGCAGGAAGGGAATTTGCCGACCATGACGACGCCCTTGCACGCTTCGCTGATCGCCGCCATCGCGGTCTTGCAGATGACGAAGCGGCGGTTGATGAAGAAGTTCTGCATATTGCGGTTGGGGCGGGCGTTCTCGGGTCGGCTGATGAAGCCCGACACATGGATCCCGCCGAGGGTATAGTCCACGGGGATCAGGCTCTTGGCGAAATCCCTGCCGTATACGGCATAGATCGCCGACAGGAGCTTTGCGTCGCCCGCGGTGCGCAGGACGGTCTTGCCGTCCTTGATATAGGTGAACGCGATCTCGGGGTGTGAGAGCGCGATCTTGTCCATAACGTTCGACACGGCGTTGCCCTCCGCCATATCGGTTTTGAGGAATTTCATGCGGGCAGGCACGTTGTAGAACAGGTCGCGGATGATGAAGGTCGTGCCGTCGGGACAGCCCGCGTCCTCAAAGAGCGTCTCTTCCCCGCCCTCGATCTGATAGCGGGTGCCGATGTCTTCCTCTTTTGCCTTGGTGATCAGCTCCAGATGGGAGACCGACGAAACGCTCGCCAGCGCCTCGCCGCGGAAGCCGAGCGTTGCGATCGCATCGAGGTCGTCCTCGACCTTAACTTTTGAGGTCGCGTGGCGCACGAATGCGGGACGGATATCCTCCTTGAGGATACCGCTGCCGTTATCGGACACGCGCATGAAGGTAACGCCGCCGTTTTTGATCTCAACGGTGACCGCCGTCGCGCCGGCGTCGATGGAGTTCTCCACCAGCTCCTTGATGACGGACGAAGGGCGCTCAACGACCTCGCCCGCCGCGATCAGCTCGGCGACGTGTTTGTCGAGGATATTGATTTTGCCCATGGCGATACCTCCTTTCTTTTTAGATAATAGATAATAGAAAACAGATAACAGTGAAGGATTCTCGCTTCGCTCGATCAATTATAAATCAGGTGAGGGCGGAGCCCTCCCACAACTGTTATCTATTATCTGTTAACTGTTATCTATTCTGTCTGCTCCTCTTTGTGGGATTGCCACGGCTCCTGAGGGAGCCTCGCAATGACGATTTACTCCACCATTCCCTTTAATTCATACAAAATGTTCATCGCTTCGATCGGCGTGAGGGTGTTCACGTCCAGCGCTTTGAGCTTCTTTTCGATCATGCCGGAAGAGTCGGGCATCAGGCTGAGCTGCAGGCTCTCCTCCTGTGCGGGCACATGCGTAACGTTTGCTTCATGCGGGACATTCGTGTTGAGCTCCTTCAAGATCTCCTTTGCCCGCTCAATGATGCTGTCGGGGATACCGGCGAGCTTCGCGACCTCGACGCCGTAGCTTTCATCCGCGCCGCCGGGCACGATGCGCCTGAGAAAGGTGATCTCGTCGCCGCGTTTTTTGACGGCAATATTATAATTCTTCACGCCGTCGAGCAGCTCTTCCATCACCGTCAGCTCGTGGTAATGGGTCGCAAAGAGCGCCCGGGCGCCTAATTTCTTTTTATCGGCGACATGCTCCAGCACCGCGCGGGCGATGCTCATGCCGTCGTAGGTGGAGGTGCCTCTGCCGATCTCGTCAAGGATCAGAAGGCTTTTGGAGGTAGCGTTCTGCACGATGTTGGCGACCTCGTTCATCTCCACCATAAAGGTCGATTGACCGGATGCGAGGTCGTCGGACGCGCCGACGCGGGTGAAGATCGCGTCGCACAGCCCGATCTCGGCATAGGACGCGGGGACAAAGGAGCCCATCTGCGCCATCAGCACGATCAGCGCGACCTGCCGCATATAAGTGGATTTGCCCGCCATGTTGGGACCCGTGATGATCGCGATGCGGTTGTCGATATTGTCGAGCAGGACGTCGTTCGGGACAAACATCGCGTCGCTGAGCAGGGTCTCGACCACGGGATGACGGCTGTCCTTGAGACGGATAATCGAATTCTGAGAGATCTCGGGACGGGTATAGCGGTTGTCGGCGGCGACGTTCGAGAGCGATACCAGCACGTCCAAAGCGGCGATCGCCTTCGCGGTGCGCTCGATGCGGTCGAGGTTCAGCGCGACCTGCTCGCGCACGCTGCTGAACAGCTCATATTCGATGGCGACAGAGCGTTCCTTCGCGCCGAGGATGCGGCTCTCCAATTCTTTCAGTTCGGGGGTTATGTAACGCTCACAGTTCGCGAGCGTCTGCTTGCGGATGTAATGGTCGGGCACCAGATTTTTGTAGGAATTGGTGACCTCGATATAATAGCCGAAAACGCGGTTGTAGCCGACCTTCAGCTTCGGGATGCCGGTCTGCTCCTTCTGCTCAGCTTCGATACGGGCGAGCAGGGAGGTGGAGTCGGTCATATCGCGCTTTAATTCGTCTAAGGGAGCGGAATAGCCCTCTTTGATCAGCCCGCCCTCGCGCACAGAGAACGGCGGATCGTCCACGATCGCCTCGTCGATCAGCGCACGGATATCTTCGAGCGGGTCGACGGCGGTAAAGAGCTCATGCAGGAGCTTTGATTTGCAGGGCTGCAGCGCCGCTTTGAGCGCGGGGAGGTTCTGCAACGCCTGACACAGACTGCGCAGCTCGCGCGCATTGGCGGAGCCGTAGACGATCTTGGTCATCAGGCGCTCGATATCGAAAATGCCCGATAAATTCGCCGAAAGCTCCAATCTGCCCACGGTGTCGCCGAACAGCTCGGCGACGGCGTTCTGACGCTTTAAGATCGCGGTGATGTTCATCAGCGGATGCTCGACCCAGAACTTCATCAGGCGCTTGCCCATAGCGGTCTTGGTCTTGTCCAGCACCCACAGAAGGGAATGGCGCTTCTCCTTTGCGATCATGGTGCGGGTGAGCTCCAGATTGCGGCGGGTGTTGAAGTCGAGCTTCATGTACTGGTCCTGTGTGTAGAACTCGATGGTGTCGATGCGCTCGAGACCGGTTTTTTGGGTATCCTTTAAGTAAGACATCAGCACGCCGAGGGCGATGACGACCTCGTTCATGCCGGATATCTTATCCGTGTTCTCCTTGCTGAAATGGTTTTCGACAACGGCGGTGCAATCCAAAAGACCGCATCGGCTGTCGTCGGGATGCGATACGGAAGCGCTCGATAGCTTCTCTTTGATGAACAGGTGCAGCACCTTGTTCTTAGAGAGCTTGCCGCAGATCAGCAGCTCCTTGGGGCTGTAGGACGTCAGCTGATCCTTGAGCTGAGAAAAGCTGTGGTCGCTTTTGAAATGGGACACAAAGAGCTGACCCGTGGAAATGTCGCAGAACACAATGCCGGTGTACGCTTTGTCCGCATACATCGAGCAGATGTAGTTGTTCTCGCTCTCGTCGAGCATGCTCGACTCCATAACGGTGCCGGGGGTGATAACGCGGATGATATCGCGGCGCACCAGCCCCTTTGCCGCTTTGGGATCCTCGGTCTGCTCACAGATGGCGACCTTGTAACCCTTAGAAACCAGCCGCGCGATGTAAGACTCAGCGGAATGGAAAGGCACGCCGCACATCGGCGCGCGCTCCTCCTGACCGCAGTCGCGGCCTGTCAGGGTGAGCTCGAGCTCCTTGGAGGCGAGCTTGGCGTCGTCGTAGAACATCTCGTAGAAGTCGCCGAGACGGAAGAACAGGATGCTGTCCTTGTTCGCTTCTTTTATCTCAAAATATTGCTTCATCATCGGAGATAACTCCGCCATGTTTTCACCCCCTTTTTTGATCGTTATAGCCACAGGCTAAAACCTACGCTATAACATGCGAAATTCGGTTGAGATTGCCACGGCTCCTTAAGGAGCCTCGCAATGACAATTGATATCACCCGCAGCCGCCGCAGGTGGAGCAGTCGTGGGTGCAGTCATCACTAAAATCGGTGGTGTCAGGATCCTGACCGTCGGCGCTCTGCTGAACGATCGCCAGCACGCGCTGCAGCACCTTGTCGAACGCCTGCTTTGCGTCGTTATACGCCTTCATGTGCTCGTTCGACATAATGTCGGAATACGCGGTGCGCATCTCCTCGTTGAGCTTCTTTAAGGTCTCGTCGTCGCGGTCGGTCTTGCACGCCTCGGCGTTGATGGCGACGCGCTTGATGTTGAATTCGGTGATCAGCGCCTGTAAGCCTTCATCGCTGTCAGCGGCGGTCTTTGCCGCCGTGATGTTTTTATATTCTTCGGTTGCCTGGACAGCATGTCCGAGCTGTCTTGCGATTGCAATTACGTCTGTCATTTTATATTTCTCCTTTAGAATAATATTCAAATTATTTATTCCGCCAGCTCTCCTGTCAAGATCCAGTTGCGCGCCTGTGTGATTTTTACATTATGAAAGTCGCCGATCAGGCTGTCATCCCCGTCAAACTCGACGATGATATTGCCCGAGGTGCGTCCGCATAATCTGCCTTCTTTTTTCGCCTTTTCTTCGACCAGCACCTTTTCGACCCTGCCGACCTGTGAAGCGCATCGCTCAGCGGCGATCTCCTCCTGCACAGTGAGCAGTTTGCGGAACCATCGCCCCTTTTCCTCATCGGATACGGGGTCGTCCATTTTTGCGGCGGGGGTACCTGTGCGGGGCGAGTAGATGAAGGTGAACAGCGAGGTAAAGCCGACCTCGCGGATCAGGGATAAGGTCTCTTGAAAATCCTCATACGTTTCGCCGGGGAAGCCGACGATGACGTCAGACGTCAGCGATACGTCGGGGATGCGTTCTTTGGCGTAGTTCACGATATCGAGATATTTCGCGCGGTCATAGTGGCGGTTCATCGCCTTCAGGATCCTGTCCGAGCCCGACTGGAAGGGCAGGTGCAGATGCAGGGAGATATGCTCGCTCTCGGCGATGGTGTCGATCAGCTCGCGGGTGCAGTCCTTCGGGTGCGAGGTCATAAAGCGGAGCCAGTAGTCGCCCGGTATTTTGTCGATCTCGCCGATCAGCTGCGCGAAGGTCGGGCGCGGGTCGAGTCCCTTGCCGTAGCTGTTGACGTTCTGTCCCAAAAGGGTGATATCCTTGTAGCCCTGTGAGATCATTTCCTTGGCTTCCGCGATGATGATCTCGGGCTGTCGGCTGCGCTCTCTGCCGCGGACATACGGCACGATGCAGTAGGTGCAGAAATTGTCGCAGCCGTACATGATGGGCAGCCAGCCCTTGAATCTGCCGTCGCGGCAGGTGGGGATGCCCTCATAGACATTGTTGTCGTCGTTGTCGCGGACAAAGACGCGCGAGCCGTCCACAAGACTCTTGTAGAGCAGCTCGGGGAACTCGTGCATACAGTGGGTGCCGAAGACCAGCCCGACGAACGGAAAGCTGTCGCGGATGCGCTTTGCGACGTGCTCCTGCTCCATCATACAGCCGCACAGGGCGATCAGGATCTGCGGATGGCGGCGCTTGAGGTTTTTCAGCGCGCCGACGTTGCCGAACACCCTGTCCTCGGCGTGCTCGCGCACGGCGCAGGTGTTGAACAGGATGAAATCCGCGTCCTCGGGCGTTTCGGTGAAGGAGTATCCTGCGCTGCTAAGCATGCCCTTGATGCGCTCGCTGTCGGCGACGTTCTGCTGACAGCCGTAGGTGCGCACATAGGCGAGCGGCACTTCTCCCCTCTTGCGGATGCTCATCAGCTCCGCGGTCAGGTTCAGATATTCAATTTGACTGTCGGACATCTGCAAGGTCTGATGCAAGCCGGATTCCTCCCGATCATTGTGTAACGCGCATATCTGCGCATGATAAGCCTATTATCCGTAGTATTATAACACAAGATATCCGCCGTTGCAAGCACTTTGGCGCAAAATATTGGGGAAAGCTGTCATTGCGAGGGAGCGACCGAGCGACCGTGGCAATCCCACACGGAGGAGCCGAACACTTCTATCATATCAAACGGTATTAACGACAGGGGGATTGCCGCGGGCTCGACACGCGTGTCAAGCCCGCGCAATGACATGCGATAGATCAGCGCTAACCACTAGCCACTAACCGCTAACCACTAGCCACCAGCCGCTAATAAGATACCAACCCGCTGTAGGACGGCACCGCGCCGACGATGACGGTCTGGGCGATCTCGAAGGTCGATTCGGTGCTGACGGTCTCATCGACGCGGAAGGGGCTGTAAATCAGCAGATCGACATACACAGTGATCGTGATATGATGGACGGTCTGGTTGACGCCGCCGCTCTCAAAGCTGCTCCGGAACTCACAGGACACCGTGCTGGAGCTGTCGACGGCAAAGGTGATATCGGGACCGAAGTTCGAGAGGAACACCAGCCCTGTAAAGTTGCCCAGCCGCACAGATATGCCCTGCGTACGCGACAGCTCGTCGATATAGCTCTGGGCGCGTTCGGTGACAGCGGTCTTTGCCGCATTGATGTAGGCTGAGTCGGTCGTGACAGCAGCGACAGACCCGTTGTCATATGTAATATCACACGTTTTCCTGTTATTTTCGCTGTTTTCCGCCAAATAATCATCCACCGCCATCGTGACAGCCCGCTCGGACAGCGTCCGCATATCGCGGATGATGATGTCGCGCAGCTGGGTCTTGACAGCGATCTCAAAATAAACGGTCAGCAAAATCAACAGCGATAACAGTATTATCGCGTATTTGCGGAGCTTGCGGCGGAAGGGACTGCGTTTTTTGCGGCACATCACGGATATCACCTCACCGTATGGTATGCCGAAAAAGGTGATCGGTGATAGTCGGACAAAGAAAGAAAGCGCGCGCACCAAGCGCGTACGCTTCTCTTTACCCATCGCTCGTGCGCGCAGCGTGCAACTGAGCGGGGATTATAAATCTTTTTGCTTTACGGAGACGAGCAGTTTCCTGTAAAGTAAAAAGCGGCACGACATCTGCCGTACCGCCTTGCATTATGGTTGATTATTCGTCTTCCTCTTCCGCTTCGTCGAGCGCGTCAAGGTCGTCCTTGAGCTCGGAGAAATCGAACTCGATCTCAGCGCCGCAGTAGGGGCAGTCGAGCTCGCCCTCGATCAGCGCGTCCTCGTCAACGATGGTCGTCTCGCCGCACGCGGGGCAGGTGACCTCATAGTACGGCTCGTCGTCGTCAAAGGGATCGAAGTCGTCTTCGTCCTCGTCTTCATCCTCGTCCCATTCGTCGTCCTCTTCCCAGCCGTAGACCTCTTCCTCTACCTCGGCAAGATCGCCGTCGATCTCGTCGACCTGGTTGCAGACGTCGTCCACGATGTTTTCCATATCGACAACATCATATGCCATATCCTCCAGAAGGTCGATGATGGCGCTCAAGACCTTGACCTCGTCCTTGCTCTCGTCGAGCTTGAGACCTTCGGCAAGGCCGCGGATATACGCGATTCTTTCAGTCAGATTCATAGTATTCTCCTTATGCTCTGCCGAGATACTCGCCGGTGCGGGTATCGATCTGGATCATTTCGCCTTCCTCGATGAAGAGCGGAACCTTGATCTCGGCGCCGGTCTCGAGGGTAGCGGGCTTGGTCGCGTTGGTGGCGGTGTTGCCGGCAAAGCCGGGATCGGTCTGGGTGACCTGCAGCTCAACAAAGTTGGGCGGCTCTACGCCGAAGACGTTGCCCTTGTAGGACAGCACCTTGCAGACCATGTTTTCTTTGACAAACTTGAAGCTGTCGCCGAGGATAGACTTATTGATCGGGATCTGCTCCCATGTTTCGGTATCCATGAAGTAGTACAGATCGCCGTCGGAGTAGCTGTACTCCATATCCTTTCTGTCGATGAAAGCGGTGGGGTACTTATCGTTGGGGTTAAAGGTCTTTTCAACCACAGCTCCGGTGATGACGTTGCGGATCTTGGTTCTGACAAAGGCGGCGCCCTTGCCGGGCTTTACATGCTGGAATTCGATGATGGAAACAACCTGTCCATCCATTTCAAAGGTTACGCCGTTTCTGAAATCGCCGGCAGAAATCATAATCATTTCCTCCTAATATCTTAGCATTAAGCGCTCAGCGAGCACCTTATCTTGATTATTATACAGGGAAAGCGGGAAAAAATCAATACTTTCAAAGAATTATATTCGAGCTTACATCAAATTATTGTCAGCTCTTTTGGGATCTCGGCGAGATCGACCGCCTGCGCGCCCTTGACAAGGTACATATCCTCGATCCTGACGCCAAACTTGCCGGGCAGATAGATGCCGGGCTCGACGGTGATCACCATATTGTCGCGCAGGACGGTATGGTTGGTTTTGTACACAGCGGGCGCTTCGTGAATCTCCAGCCCGACGCCGTGACCCGTGCTGTGGCCGAAATACTCGCCGTAGCCGCAGCTTTCAATATAGTCGCGCGCGGCAATATCCACATCAGCGGCGGTACTGCCCGCGACAGCCGCGTCGGCGCCCTTCAGATGCGCCTGCAGAACGATATCATAGATCATGCGCATCTCATCCGACGCGCTGCCCACGGCGACGGTACGGGTCATATCGCTGTGGTAGCCGTCGTACACCGCGCCGATATCGAAGGTAAAGAAATCGCCCTCCTTGACGACTCTGTCGCCGGGTACGCCGTGCGGCAGGGAGGTGTTCTCACCCGTGATGCAGATCAGGTCGAACGCGACGCGCTCGCCGCCGTAGAGCTTGATCAGATGCTCTAATTCCAGCGCGATCCTGCGCTCGGTGACGCCGGGGCGCAGCATGTTGAGCACTTCATAATAGGCGCGCTCGGCAATGCGCTGGGCGGTAATGATCTTTTCCGTCTCGGCGGGCGACTTGATGAGCCTGAGCTCGTTGATCCGTGCGGAGAGTCCTTCGGTCAGCACCTCGGGGATCAGCGCCGCCTGCAGCTCGCTGCAATACGCGACGGTGACGGTCTCGTCCTCGATATAGACGGACTGAATATTCTCTTGCAGAAATAAACGGTTCAGATCGTCGATCAGACGGGTACAGCGAACGACCTCCATCGGCGGCTGCACCGATTTCTGCGCCGCTTCAAAGTAGCGGAAATCGATCATCAGCACAGAGCGGGTTTTTGTGATCACCACAGCGCCGTCGGATGCCGGAAAGCCGCTGAGCCAGCGGCGGTTGATCTCGCCTGTCACCAGAACGGCAGAGCGGTCGTCGGGCAGGAAATCACGCAGGTCTTGTAATTTTAACATTTTCTCACCGCCTTACATCAATTCCGACGTCACGGATATGATATTGAAATCCGCGTCGTACAGGATACGGGTATGGTAGCCGTCGCCCGTATAGTGGTTGCTTTCCAGATCAGTGCTCGTTTTGTCGGCAAGGAACGGGAAATAGCAGGTGGGGTCGGCTGTCTGGACCTTGGAAACGGGATCGCCGACCGCAAGCGCGTCAAACTTGCCGCGGGTGGGCGCGATTCGGTAGAGCGTTTGCAGCCTGTCGGTCCTGATCCAGCTGCCGTCGTTATCAAAGCGCAGCACCAGCGCACGGGTGTTGCCCGTATAGATCACACGGTAGCCGTCGTCCGATTTGCGCAGACAGCGGATCTCTTGGGATTCATTGAGCTGTTTGACGGTCTCGCCGTCAAGCATGTCCTGATAAATCTGTTCGAGGTCGCTGTCCTTGAGCTGGTCGGTATTCAGCTCGAAAGCGCTGCGGGTCATATCGGACAGCGCAACAGGAAAATTCGGCTCCTTGCTGTCACAGCCGGTCAGGCATAATGAAAACACGAGGACAGCGCACAGGAGAAGGAGAATCGGTTTATGTAATGCGTTCTTCAAGATAACACCTCAATAAATGTACAAAAAACGGACAGGGGTAACCTGTCCGTTCGTTTGTTGATTATCTGTACTTACGCTTGCGAGCAGCCTCGGACTTCTTCTTACGCTTTACAGAAGGCTTCTCGTAAGCCTCTCTCTTACGAACCTCGGCGATGACGCCGGCGCGCGCGCACTGCTTCTTGAAGCGGCGAAGAGCGCTCTCTAAGGATTCGTTTTCCTTGAGCCTTACTTCTGACATTTATTTCCCTCCCATCCGCCAAAAGGCAGGGGTTATTCGCATAATGCAACATTGATTATACAATAATGTCGCCGAAGTGTCAAGGGTCAAGACCCAATTTGTAGGATTTTGCCAAATTCGGGGGCAAATTTTTTACAAATCGGATAGGCACAGTCGTAATTTGAGAGAGTAATAAGGTTGAGATTGCCACGCCCTGAAGGGCTCGCAATGACATTCTTTCTGTTATTTCTTCACGACGATATTGACCAGTCTGCCCTTGATGTAGATCTCCTTGACGACGGTCATGTCGGCGATCGCTTCGGCGACCTTAGGCTCCGCCTTTGCCTGCGCGAGAACGTCCTCCTGCGCAGCGTCGGCGGCGATGTTCAGCTTCGCCTTGATCTTGCCGTTGACCTGCGCGGCGATCTCGATGGTGTCGTCCACGCACTTTGCTTCGTCATACTCGGGCCACTGCGCCTCGGCAAGGATGCCGCTGCCGAGCTTGCAAGCCTCCCAGACCTCTTCGGTCACATGAGGCGCAAACGGATTGAGCAGGATCGCGAAGATCGAAAGCTCCTTTTTGGTGATCTTACCCGTCGCGTAGATGGTGTTGATCAGCGCCATCAGCGCGGCGATCGCGGTATTGAACTTGATATTTTCGATGTCGTTGCCAACCTTTTTGATGGTCTTGTGGAAGTCCTTCTCTACCTCGGGACGGATGAAGTCCTCACCCGTCATGATCTCCTGCAGGTTCCAGAAGCGCTCGATGAACTTGCGGCAGCCGCGGACGGAGTTGGTGCTCCACGGAGCGGCCTTCTCAAAATCGCCGATGAACATCTCATACATGCGGAGGGTATCCGCGCCGTACTCGTTCACGATATCGTCGGGATTGACGACGTTGCCGCGGGATTTCGACATTTTCTCGCCGTTCGCGCCGAGGATCATGCCGTGAGAGGTGCGCTTGGCGTACGGTTCCTTGGTCGGCACGACGCCGATATCGTAGAGGAACTTGTGCCAGAAGCGGGAGTAGAGCAGGTGCAGGGTGGTGTGCTCCATGCCGCCGTTGTACCAGTCGACCTGATGCCAGTATTTCAAAGCATCCTCGGATGCGAGTGCCTCGCTGTTATGCGGATCCATGTATCTGAGATAATACCATGAGGAACCCGCCCACTGGGGCATGGTGTCGGTCTCGCGCATCGCCTTGCCGCCGCAGCAGGGGCAGGTGGTCTCGACCCACTCGGTCATGTTGGCGAGGGGCGATTCACCGGTATCGGTGGGCTCGTAGCTCTCGACCATCGGCAGACGCAGGGGCAGCTCAGACTCAGGGATCGGGACATAGCCGCACTGCTCGCACTTGACGATCGGGATCGGCTCGCCCCAGTAGCGCTGGCGGGAGAATACCCAGTCGCGCAGCTTGAAATTGACCTTCTGATGACCAATGCCCTTTTCGGTCAGGAATTCGGTGATCTTCTTCTTCGCATCCTCAACAGACAGACCGTCGAGAATGCCGGAGTTGACCATGACGCCGGTCGCGCAGTCGGTGAAGGCTTCCTTCTCGACGTCGCCGCCCTTGACGACCTCGATGATCGGCAGATCGAATTTCTTCGCGAACTCCCAGTCGCGGGTATCGTGCGCCGGCACCGCCATGATCGCGCCGGTGCCGTAGGAGATCAGGACATAGTCGGAGATAAAGATCGGAATCTCACGCCCGTTGACGGGGTTGATCGCGGTCACGCCCTCGAGCTTGACGCCGGTCTTGTCCTTGTTCATTTCGGTGCGCTCAAAGTCGCTCTTTTTCGCAGACTCGCGCTGATACGCCTTGATCTCATCATGGTTCGTGAGCTTATCTGCCCACTTCTCGATATAAGGGTGCTCGGGGGAAACGACCATGTAGGTCGCGCCGTAGAGCGTATCGGGACGGGTGGTGTAGACGACGAGCTTGTCGCCAGCGGTGGTGTCGAACTCGACCTCGGCGCCGTAGCTGCGTCCGATCCAGTTCTTCTGCTGGAGCTTAACGCGCTCGGGATAATCGACGAGGTCCAGATCGTCGATCAGACGGTCGGCATACTTAGTGATCTTGAGCATCCACTGGCTCTTGACCTTGCGGACGACCTCGCTGCCGCAGCGCTCACAGACGCCATTGACGACCTCTTCGTTCGCGAGAACGCACTTGCAGGAGGTACACCAGTTGACCGCCATCTCCTTTTTATAAGCCAGATCATGCTTGAAGAGCTGCAGGAAGATCCACTGGGTCCACTTGTAGTAGTCGGGGTCGGTGGTGTTGATCTCACGGCTCCAGTCGAAGGAGATACCTAAGGACTGGATCTGCTTTTTGAAGCGTGCGATATTGTTCTTGGTGACGATCTCGGGATGGATGTGATTCTTGATAGCGTAGTTTTCGGTCGGCAGACCGAACGCGTCCCAGCCGATGGGATACAGGACGTTATAGCCCTGCAGCCGGCGCTTGCGGGATACGGTATCCAGCGCAGTGTAGGGACGGGGATGTCCGACGTGCAGACCCTGACCCGAGGGGTAAGGGAACTCGATCAGCGAGAAGAACTTGGGCTTGTCCGAGTCGGGCTGAGCATGGAAAACTCCCTTATCCTCCCAGATTTGCTGCCACTTGGGCTCAACGGATTTGTGATTGTATTTCATAGTTAACCCTCCAACGTAATTTACTAAAGTTTTCCCTCGAGGGGTAGATATTAACTTAAGAACAGAGCTTTTTACCGCCCCCTCTGACGAGGGGGTTGGGGGAGAGATAACGATACGTTACAATGGTCGACTTACGCTTGACTCAATACGGTGAGTAATGATACTCCGACGTCGGCTTGAACCAAAAGACGATTCGTTACTGTACTGTTGCGTTATCTCTCCCCTGCCGGTCAAACGCCGCTTTCTCTTACGAAAGCTCATCCGGCTGCCCCCTCGTCAAAGGGGGCTGATTCAGTTTGCATTTCCTCTTAAAGCGAGCGATTACAATTCTCTCAAGGGAAAGGCTTATCATTCCGTGATGATATCCGAGATATCGACGAGCTCGCCGTCCTCCCAGAGGCGGTCGAGATCGTAATACTGACGGCTTTCCTCGTTGAAAACGTGAACGATCACGTCCACATAATCCAGCAGGATCCATGTATCGGAGCGGTGACCCTCGATATGGCTGACGGACACGCCCTGCTCATCCATCTCGTACTCGACATAGTCGGCGAGGGACTTGACATGGGTGGAGGAGTTGCCGGTCGCAATGACCATATAGTCGGCAAGAGAGGAAATGTCGGCGATCTTGATGACGCGGACGTCCTCGCCCTTGCGGTTGTCTAAGATTTTAGCGATAGCTTTTGCTTCTTGTAATGAGTCCATATATACCTCGTAATATTATTCTGTAGGGACGACCAGTGGTCGTCCGCCTCAGCGGCGGATTATCCCCCTATCTGTAGCTTTTGCGATTATCTAAGCCCGTCATTCTGCGGACAAGCAATGCTCGTCCCTACGAAAACGCACGTTACTCTCAACAGAGTTTTATTGATTCAGCAGTATCCAGTTATACGCGGCGAGCGCGTCGGGGCTGACGAGGTCGCCCCTGCCGACCAGCCTGCCGATCGTGAATTTGATGCCGTAGAGCATGCCCTCCTCCAACGAGTGCTGAGCATGCTCGCGGATGACGCCGATGTCGGGATAATCACGCTCGGCGGAGGTGAAATCGGCGAGGAAGATCAGCTTTTCGAGCTGACTCATGTCCGCGCGGGCGGTGGTATGGTAACGGATCGCGTTGAAGATATCGGGATCGTCGATGCCGATCACGTCGCGCACATAGCAGGCGCCGGAGATCGCGTGCCAGAGCTTGGGCGATTTACGCTCCAGTTCGGAGAGCATTATACCACCGTTTTCGATGATTTGCAACTGGGTATCGAAATCGGTTTCTTTGGTGACGTCGTGCAGGAGTCCGGCTAAACGCGCCTTTTCAACGTCGCCGCCGTATTTTTTCGCGAAGCGTACCGCTTCTTCGGCGACATTCAGCGAATGGACGCGGCGGTAGTCGGACAGGCGGTCAAGATAATGCAGATATTTGTCGGTATTCATCATGACACCTCACAGTCTTATCGATATAGATCATGCTTTTGGATATAGTCGAGCACGCGGGGGTCGATCATATGGCTGACGTCCGCGCCGGAGGCGATCCCCTCGCGGATCATCGTAGAGGACAGCTCCCCTATCGCCTGATGGGCGATCAGGGTGCGGCAGCCGTATTGCTCCCGATAAAACAGATATTTTTCTTCTAGAGAATCATAATCATACTCGCCGCGCGGCGCGACCAGTACGGTGACATGGTCGAAAATATACTGCGCCTCGTGCCAGCGGTCGAGCGTCATATACATATCCGCGCCGACGATCAAAAAGAGCCTGTCGTCATCGTTCCAAAGCTCTTTGATCGTGTCGGAGGTGTAGCTCTCGCCCTTGCGCCTGAGCTCGATATCGCTGACCTCAAGCTCAGGGTGATCCTGCGCCGCCAGCAGGCACATCTGATAGCGATGCTTGCCCGCGGCGATACGGGAGTTGTCCTTTAAGGGTGTGATGTTGGTGGGGATCAGCGTCACGCGATCCAGCTCGAACTGCTGAGCAAACTGTAAAGCAAGCTTGATATGGTCGTTATGGATGGGGTTGAAGGAGCCCCCGTAGATCGCCCGCCTCATTTGACCAGCTTGATCTTAGGGTCTTTCTTGTTGCGGCGGTAGAGGATGAACTTGGAGCCGATGACCTGCACGACGTCGGCGCCGAGCTGCTGTGCGATAGTATCCGCGGCTTCACGCGCAGTATACTCGCAGGCCTCAAGCACCTTGCCCTTGATCAGCTCGCGGGCGGTGATCGCCTCGTCGGCGGTCTTGTAAAGCTGCTCGGAAAAGCCGCCCTTTCCGACCATCAGGACGGTATCGATGGGGTTGGCGAGCGCTCTGAGCTGAGCGCGCTGCTTACTTGTCAGCATCGGTTTGTCCTCCTTCATTCATATAGAGAGCCAGCTTATCGCAGAGCTTGCGCAAAGCGCTGCCGCGATGGCTGTAGTGATCCTTTTCTTCCGCAGACAGGGACGCAAAGCTCCTGCCGTCCACGACAAAAACGGGATCGTAGCCGAAGCCGCCGTCGCCCGACATCTCACGGGCGATCGTGCCGTCGCACCTGCCCTCGACCTCGATCACGGTGTTTTCATCGAGGATGCAGCACACGGCGCAGGCAAAGTGCGCGGTGCGTTCCCCGTCGGGTACATCCTTCAATTCGTCGAGCAATAAAGATATCTTGACAAGAGGGCTTGCGTCCTGCCCGCCGTAGCGCGCGGAATAAACGCCCGGTCTGCCGCCGAGCGCATCGACGCACAGTCCCGAATCGTCCGCGATCACGGGCTGATGACACAGGTCATAAGCGTGTCTGGCCTTGATATAGGCGTTGGCAGCGAAGGTATCGCCGTCCTCGACGACGTCGCCGAGGTCTACGCCCCTTTCCCCTGCCGTCACGACGGTGACGCCGAGCGGCGACAGGATGCGCTCGATCTCGATCACCTTATGCCCGTTGTTGGTGGCTATGATAAATTCTTTCATCGCTCGTCCTTCACAAACAGCGCGCGGGAAAACTCCTGCGGATCGAAGGGCTGCAGATCGTCGACCTTTTCGCCGACGCCGATAAACTTGACAGATATGCCGAGGGTATCCTTGATCGCCAGCACGACGCCGCCCTTGGCGGTGCCGTCGAGCTTGGTCAGGACGATGCCGGTGATGCCGGTCGCCTTGGCGAATTCGACCGCCTGATTGACGGCGTTCTGTCCGGTGGTCGCGTCGAGCACCAGCAGCGCTTCTTTGTCCGCGTCGGGCAGCTCGCGGTCGATGACGCGGCGGATCTTACTGAGTTCATCCATCAGATGCTTTTTGTTGTGCAGACGGCCGGCGGTATCGACGATGATGATGTCCGATCCCTTCGCCTTGGCGGAGGAGATTGCGTCAAACACCACGGCGGCGGGGTCTGAGCCCTCGCCCTGCGCGACGATATCGGCGCCGCTGCGCTCCGCCCAGATCTTCAGCTGATCGATCGCGGCGGCGCGGAAGGTATCCGCGGCTGCCAAAGTGACCTTCTTGCCCTGCTGTACATAGTAGTTGGCGATCTTGCCGATCGAGGTGGTCTTGCCGACGCCGTTGACGCCGATGACAAGGATGATGGACGGCTTGGTGTTCAGCACCATCGCGTTGTTCTCAGAGAGCAGCTCGGTGCTGATCTCGGCGATCTCGTCCATGATCTTGGAGGGCTTCGAAATGCCCTTTTCACGCACGCGCACGCGCAGCATACCGCAGATCTTGTTGGCGGTCTCCACGCCGACGTCACCCATCACGAGAAGCTCCTCGAGCTCGTCGAACAGCTCGTCGTCGATGACGGTGAAGGTCTGCAGCATCGAGTCGATCTGACCGACCACGCTGTCACGCGTTTTCTTTAATCCTTCTTTTAATTTTTTGAAAAAGCCCATAATATTCTCCTTATCAGATAACAGAGAAAAGAGAATAGAGAACAGTTAAGGGAAACGCTGACGCGTTTTGGATTTGAAGTAGATTTGCTATTCTCTTTCATCGGGTGCGGGTGTCCCGCCATTCACTGTTATCTGTTATCTATTATCTGTTACCTTTTTGTTAGTTTGCTTTCATGCCCAGCTTAGCCGCTACCTCGCTCGCTCTCAGCTCGAGCAGCTTAGAGATGCCCTCGTCCTGCATGGTCACGCCGTAGAGGACGTCCGCCTCTTCCATCGTGCCGCGGCGGTGGGTGATCAAGATGAACTGGGTGCTTTGAGTCAGGTTTCTGAGATAGCTTGCGAAGCGGTCGACGTTGACCTCGTCGAGCGCCGCCTCGATCTCGTCCATGACGCAGAAGGGCGCGGGGCGCACCTTCATGATGGCGAAATACAGCGCGATAGCGACCAGTGCCTTTTCACCGCCCGAGAGCGCCTCCAGATGGACGACGATCTTGCCCGGGGGATGGACGATGATGTCGATGCCGGAGGTCAGGATGTTCTCAGGATCGGACAGCTCCAGATGCGCTTCGCCGCCGCCGAACAGCTCCTTGAACGTCAGGGTGAAGTTCTTGTTGATCTCGGCAAAGGAGTCGACAAAGACCTCCTTCATCTGCTTGGTGAGGCTGAGGATCAGGTTTTCGATCTCCTTCTTGGATTTTTCGACGTCGCCGACCTGCGTCTTCATGAATTGATAGCGCTCGGATACTTCCTTGTACTCTTCGATCGCGCCGGTGTTCACAGAGCCGAGCGCCTTGATCTTGTTTTTCAGGGAGCTTAAGCGGGAACGCGCCTCGGTGAGGTTCTCAATCTCAGCCGCCTGCTGCTCCGCTTCATGGCGGGACAGCTCATACTCGTCCCAGAGCTTCGCGATGATATCGTCAAATTCCTTTTGCCTGCCCGCCTTGCGTTCCTCCAGACGGGAGAACTCGTTGGACGCGAGCTCGCGCTCTGACGTTTTGTCGCGTTCGAGCTGTCTGAGCTCGACCGATCTTCTCTCATACTCCAGCTTCTCGCTGTTGAGGCGCTCAACGTTCGCGGCGGACTGCTGCTGCTTCTCAGTCAAAGCATCGATCTCAGCGCGGAGCACGGCGATTTTATTTTCTATATCAGAATTATTTTGTTTGTATGCCTGCTTTTCACGGTTCAGCTCTTCGATTCGGAGCTGCTGATCGGAGCCGGTGCTCTCGGCAGCTTCGATCTCCGCCTTGCGGGTATCGACGTCCTTTTCAAGACCGAGGATATCCAGCCGCAGTTGTTGGAGTCGATCGGCGTGTTCCTCGCGCTTTTGCACCATTTCATCGCGGCTGCCGGTGATCGTTTTGATCTTCATCTCGGCGGATTCGATATCCGCGTTGAAGCGGATCATGTCCTTTTGGGCGAGCTCCCGCGCCGCCTTAGCTTCATTGATCTTCGCGGCGCCCGCTTCGAGCTCGCGCCCGATATCCTCGATGTCGCGGCATACGATCATAAGTTCGCTCAGGCAGGCATTGTACTCTGCATTCAGCCGCACCAGCTCGTTGCGGGTGTTGGTCTGCTCAGCGCGGGTGCCGATCAGATCGGCTTCAACCTTACTGTAATTGCTTTCCGCATCAACGAGCTTCTCCGCTGCGTTTTTCGCCTTTGCGCTCAGCTCGGCTGCCTGACGGCGCAGCTTGTCGATCTCGCTTTCACGCGAGAGCAGACCTGAGTTCTTCGCGCGGGAGCCGCCGGTGAAGGAGCCGCCCGCGTTAATGACCTGTCCGTCGAGGGTAACGACCTGGAAGCGGTAGCCGTAGCGCTTGGCGATCGCGCTCGCGGCGGACAAATCCTCGGCGATCACGATGCGGCCGAGCAGGTTGGACAGGATATTGGCGTACTTCGGATCACAGGTGCAAAGCGCGCTTGCGACGCCGATGTAGCCGTAGCAGTCGTCGAGACCCTTTTCTTCTAAAGTACGCGGCTTGATCGTGGTGATCGGCAGGAAGGTGGCTCTGCCGCCGTCGCGCTTTTTGAGGTATTCGATCGCGCGTTTCGCGTCGGAATCGGTGTTCACGACGATGTGCTGCATCTTTGCACCCAACGCGACCTCCATCGCGATATTGTACTGTGACGGTACCTTGATCAGGGTGGTAACAGGACCGCAGACGCCGCCCAGCTCGCCGCTCTTCGCCGCCTTCATCACCGTCTTGACGCTGTTATAGAAGCCCTCGTAATTCGCCGACAGATCGGACAGGATCTTTGCGCGGCGGGAGGTTTCCTCCGCGTCGAGGCGCAGGGTCTCAGCGGAACGGCGCAGCTCCTCGCGCTTATCGATGCGCGCCTGCAGCTTCATTTCCAAGCCGTTGATCGAATTGTCGAGGGAGGAGATATGCTTTTCGGCAGCGGTTATTTGCTGTTCGTATTTTTCTTTTATCGAAATAAGATCATCACGCTGAGCACGCTTGGTCTCGCTCGATTCATTCAGTACCCGGGCGCGCTCCTGCAGCTCTTCGATTGCGGACGCGCTGGTGATCTCGATGACGCGGACGTCAGCCAGCCGCTGGGACAGGGAGGCGATCATCGAACTGAGCTTCTGCAGCTCGTCGTTGGTGCGCGACGCATCATTGTTAATGGCGTTGAGCTCTGCGGAAATCGCGTTGTAGTCGCTCTGCTTCTTTAATATCTTTTCACGCAGGGCGTTGATCTCTTTGAGTTTGCTTTCGACGACCTTCTTGATGTCTACAGTGGAGCTTTCCGCTTTTTCGATCTCTCCTGCGATACGCTCGATGTTCTCTTTGTTGTGGAGGATATCGTTTTCGGCGACGGAGATCTCGGCATTCTTGGCGGCGATCTGCGCTTCAAATAAAGCGGCGGCATTGCGCTCCTGCTCGATCTGTGAGCTGATCATGCCGTTTTTGATATACAGCTGCTCGGTCTCGGCGGCGATCGCGCTCAGCGCCTCGTCCGCTTCCTCATACTGGTTCTTGGCGATGGCGATCTTGTCCTCGTAATCGCGCAGTACGGCGGCGCTTTTGTCCAGCGTATCAACCCAGAGAGCGATCTCCAGACCGCGCTTTTCGGCGCTGTACTCGAGAAATTTCTCCGCCTTTTCGGACTGGATGCGCAGGGGCTCTACCCTGCCCTCGAGCTCGGTGACGATATCGCGCAGACGCAGGAGGTTTTCTTCGGTATGCATGAGCTTGCGCTCGGCTTCGGTCTTGCGGTAGCGGTAGCGGGAGATACCCGCCGCCTCTTCGAATATCTCGCGTCTGTCCTCACTTTTGGAGGCGACGATCGAGTCGATCTTGCCCTGTCCGATCATGCTGTAGCCGTCGCGGCCCAAACCCGTATCCATGAACAGCTCATGGATATCCTTCAGACGGACAGACGCTTTGTTGATCAGGTACTCGGACTCGCCGGAGCGGTAATAGCGGCGGGTGACCGCTACCTCGTCCCCTCCGTAGGGCAGGCTGCGGTCAGAGTTGTCGATGGTCAGGGTGACCTCGGCAAAGCCCAGCCGCTTGCGGCGGTCGGTGCCGTTGAAGACAACGTCCTCCATCTTAGAGCAGCGCAGCGCCTTGGCGCTCTGCTCGCCCAGCACCCAGCGGATGGCGTCGGAGATATTGGACTTCCCAGAGCCGTTGGGACCGACGACGGAGGTGATGCCGCGGTCAAACTTTAATCTTGTTTTATCGGGAAAGGTTTTGAAGCCTTGTAATTCGAGAGATTTTAATAACATAGATACCTCTGCAGGGTTTTATGATATGAAAACAATATTGATCAAGGAGCAGCGCGCTTCCAAGCCTCCCTCTGACGAGGGAGGTGGCGCCGACCCTCAAGGTCGGTGACGGAGGGAGAGATAATGAAGCGTTACTTTCACAATCCGGCTTTAGACTCAAGCCATCGCGAAATTGTCACTTCGAACGGTATTGAGTCAACCTTTTCAACACTATGATAACGTTTCGTTATCTCTCCCCTGCCGATTTGGACATCTCATTCTATCATATGTTTTATTCGGCTGCCCCCTCGTCAGAAGGGGCTATATTGGTTTTTCTATCATCTGAATCTTCCCTTCAAGGGGAAGGCTTTACACTATTTCAACATCCAAATCGGATATTCTTTCATCTTCGATCATCGCGATCTCATAGCCCCTCTCACGCAGGGCGACGAGGTTCGCTTTTTGATTGCCGGTCATCTTGGAGCGGCATTTCGGATGCACGCGCAGCGTGTATTTTCCTTTTTCTTTATTACGCAAGAGGGTAACTGCCTTTTCAAGCATGATGCGGCTCTCGCACAGCTCGCGGAAAGCGGGATGATAGGGACCCGCAAGGCGGTTTTCCTTCAGACTCTCGCTGTCGTGCAGACCGACGCGGATGACGCGCACGCCGTTTGCCGTAAAAAGCTCGATCAGCTTCGCGCATAATTCTACAGCAGAATTAAGGCTCTGCGGCTGATAGGTTCCCTCTTCGTACAATTCGCCCAGACGCGTGCCCTTCATCACGATCGTCGGATAAATGCGCACGGTATCGGGATGCAGTTCGATGAACGCTTTCGCGGTCGCGGCGTCCGATTCGGGCGTGCTCCCATACAAACCGGTCATCATTTGCAAGCCCAGCTCAAAGCAGTGCCGCTTGATCAGCGCGGACGCGCGGCGCACGTCGGCGGCGCTATGACCGCGGTCGTTTTTCAGCAGTACCGTATCGTCCATGCTCTGAGCGCCGAGCTCGATCGCGGTGACATGGTATGTCTTTAACAGCGATAGGATCTCTTCATCGATACAATCGGGACGGGTGGAGATGCGGATCCCCTTGAAGCGGTCGATATAGAGGGCGGCCGCGCCGAGCAGAGAGCGCATATACTTCCTGTCGATCGCGGTGAAGCTTCCGCCGAAAAAGGCGATCTCGCTGTGTACTGAATTTTCTTTTAAAGAATCAAGAGCGGTTTCGATCGCGCTTCTGACGTCGTCCGGCGTCGGCTGGTACGCCTTACCGGTGATGCTCCTCTGGTCGCAGAAGGAGCATCGGTGCGGACAGCCGTTGAAGGGGATGAAAAGAGCGACGTTAGCGTGTTTGGGCGCTTTCACGGAACGATCCTCCGGTAAGCTGTGAGTCACTAAAGCGGTATTGATATTAATAGCCCATCAGCTCCAGTGCTTCCCTTGCCGCCTGCTGCTCCGCTTCCTTTTTGGAGCGACCGCCGCCCCTGCCGATCACGTTGGAATTCAGGCAGACCTCGACTTTGAAGTGCTTATCGTGGTCGGGACCCGTGGAGCCCACCAGACGATACTCCAGCTTTTCGCCGGGGTTCTTCTGGATGATCTCCTGCAAGGCGGTTTTATAATCTTTAAAAGAATTATTCTTGTGCTGTTCGATCTCGGGGATCACAAAGCGCAGGATATGCTTTCTCGCGGGCTCGATGCCGCCGTCGAGATAGATCGCGGCAATCAGCGCCTCGAACGCATCGGACACGATAGACGGACGGCGTGCGCCGCCGTTGCGGCGTTCGCCGTTACTAAGGCGCAGATAGGAGCCCAGATCGATCTGTCTGGCAAAGTCGAACAGGCTTTTTTCACAGACCAATGACGCGCGCAGCTTGGTCAGCTCGCCCTCGGGGAGGTTGGGACAATGCTTGTAGATGTAGTCGGACACGACGATCGACAGCACCGCGTCGCCGAGGAACTCCAGCCGCTCGTTATACTTCATGTTTTTATGCTGCTCATGCGCGTAGGAGGAATGGGTCAGCGCTTCGGTCAGGAGAGCGGGATCCTGAAATGTATAGCCGATGGCTTCCTGCAGGTCGTTCATCATTCTCCCTCTTCCTCATCAACGGCGATATCGGCGAGCGCGTCGGTGACCGTACCGATGACGTTGTTGCCGACATAACCCATGCATACGCGGATGGCGTTCTTGATGGTCTTGGCGTTGGCGCTGCCGTGCGCCTTGAACACGGGCTTGGAACAGCCCAGCACCGGCGCGCCGCCGAGCTCGTCCATATCCATTTCCTTTTTGAACGCTTTCATGTCGCCGAGCACCATCGCCGCGGCGAGCTTATTCTTCAGGTTTTTCTTGAAAATGCCCTTGATCTTGCCGAGCAGCGCCAGCGCGACGCCCTCATAGGTCTTGATGATCATGTTGCCGGTGAAGCCGTCGCAGACGACGACGTCGGCGCCGTCGAGCGGGATATCGCGTCCCTCGACGTTGCCGATGAAATTGATGACCGGCGTTTTCTGCAGGAGCTTGTAGGTCTCCTGCCGCAGCTCGTCGCCCTTATGCTCCTCCGTGCCGACGTTAGCAAGTCCGACGCGGGGGTTGCTGACGCCCAGCACCTTGTTCATATACACGGAGCCCATGATCGCGAACTGCTGGAGCACGGCGGGACGGACGTCGGTATTGATGCCGCTGTCGATGACCATCGCTCTGCCGCTCGCCGTGGGGATCACGGGAGCGAACGCGACGCGCTTGATGCCCTTGATGCGCTTGACGATGAACATCGAGCCCGCGCCGATCGCGCCGGAGTTGCCGGCGGACAGGAACGCGTCGCCCTCACCCTCCTTTAAGAGTCGAAAGCCCGTCGCGAGGGAGGTATCCGCCTTCGCCTTGCTGCGGATGGTGGACGGCTGGTCGTTGTTGGTGAAGACGCCGGGCGCGTGATAGAGCGCGATGCCGTCAAGGCTGATCTCATTCTCAGCCGCGACCTTGCGGATGATCTGCTCATCCCCGACGAGGAGGATATCCACGCCGTATTCCTTTTTGGCGTCAACGGCGCCTTTGATGATTTCGAGCGGGGCGTTGTCGCCGCCGAACGCGTCTACGATGATTTTCATATTACCATATCCTTATCTGATATTGTTTTCCTCTATGAATCGCTTCAAATCCGAAAGCGCCCGATCGGCATACGCCTGTCCGCGCTCAGCCTTGTCGCGGGGACGGTGTTCAAGCTCGGGCAAGATGCCGAAGTTCGCGCCCATCGGCTGGAAGTCAGTCACGAACGGGTCACTGATATAGCGCGCCATCGCTCCCATCATGGTGGTCTCAGGCAGGGTGATTGTTTCCTGACCGTTCAGCACACGTGCTGCGTTGATGCCGCAGAGCAGTCCCGATGAAGCGCTTTCCATATAGCCTTCTACGCCCGTCAGCTGACCGGCAAAGAAGCAGCTTTTATTTTCTTTATCCGAATAATCCGAATTCAGGATCTTCGGAGAATTGATGAAGGTGTTGCGGTGCATCACGCCGTAGCGCAGGAATTCCGCTTGATGCAGGGCGGGGATCATGGAGAACACCCGCTTCTGCTCGCCGAACTTCAGATTCGTCTGGAAGCCGACGAGGTTGTACATCGTGCCCGCGGCATTCTCCTTGCGCAGCTGCAGCACCGCCCACGGACGGTGACCGGTGCGCGGGTCGCGCAGTCCGACGGGCTTCATCGGCCCGAAGCGCACGGTGTCCACGCCGCGCTGCGCCATCACCTCGATCGGCATGCAGCCCTCGTATACCTTGGGATTCATGACGTCGAATTCATGCACGGGCGCGCGTTTGGCAGATACCAGCGCTTCATAAAACGCCTCGTACTCCGCCTTGTTCATCGGGCAGTTAAGGTAGTCCTCTCCCCCGCCCTTGCCGTAGCGCGACTCAAAAAAGGCGTATTCCATATCGATGGAGTCCGCCGCGACGATCGGCGCCGCCGCGTCGAAAAAGCGCAGGCTCTCGCCGTAACGCGCGGCAATATCCTTCGCGAGCGCGTCGTGGGTCAGGGGACCTGTGGCGACAATCACCACGCCGCTGTCGGGGATGGAGGTCAGCTCCTCGGGAATATAGGTGATGTTGGGATCGCTCAGGATCGCGTCCGTCACCATCGCGGAGAACAGCTCGCGATCTACCGCGAGCGCTCCGCCGGCAGGCACGGCACAGCGGTCGGCGCACTGTAATAACAAGGAGCCGAGGGTGCGCATCTCTTCCTTCAAAAGACCCGCGGCGGAGTTGACGCGGTTCGCCTTGAAGGAGTTGGAGCAGACGATCTCACATAGTTTATCGGAATGATGGGCAGGGCTCAATTTGTGCGGCTTTGAATCGTAGAGGTCGACGTGTACGCCCCGTTTCGAGAGCTGATACGCCGCCTCACAACCGGCTAAGCCCGCGCCAATGATGGTTACTGTTTTCATAAATCAAGTCAACAGCCTTCTTATACAATACTAACCACTAACCACTCATCACTATCCACTAACTGGTCACTGATCACTTGCCACTGGTCACTTCTTATATCCGCAGCCCTCGTGCTGGCAGAACACGCCGCCCTTCTTGCCCTTGCGCTTGAAGAGAATGTCGCCGCACTTGGGGCAGCGCTCGTTGACGGGCTCATACCACGACACGAAGTCGCAGTTCGGATAATTGGAGCAGCCGTAGAACACCTTGCCCTTGCCGGAGCGCTTGACAATCACGTCTCCGCCGCACTTGGGGCATTGCACGCCTACGTTCTCCACAAATTTTTTGACGTTTTTGCACTCGGGATAGCCGGGGCAGGCGATGAACTTGCCGTAGCGTCCGACCTTGACGACCATCTGTCTGCCGCATTTTTCGCAGATGATATCCGTCTTGTCCTCTTCGAGCTGGATCTTGACGCCCTGCATCTCGGCTTTCGCTTTCTTGAGAGTCTTATCAAAATCCGTATAGAACTCGCGCAGCAGCTCGATCCATTCGATCGCGCCGCTTTCAACGTTGTCCAGCTCCTGCTCCATCTGAGCGGTGAACTTGACGTTGACGATCTTCGGGAAGCGCTCCTTCATCAAGCCCGAAAGCGCCTCGCCCAGCTCGGTGGGAATCAGCGTCTTTCCCTCGCGCTTCACATACTCGCGGGAGGTAATGGTCGAGATGGTCGCGGCATAGGTAGAAGGTCTGCCGATACCGTACTCCTCCAGCGCCTTGATCAGCGACGCTTCGGTAAAGCGCGCGGGCGGCTGGGTGAAGTGCTGATTGCCGAGCAGCTCCTTTGCCTTGCAGGGCGTGCCCTTCTCAAGGGACAGGATGCGGTTGTCCTTGTCGTCCTCTTCGTCCTTACTCTCCACATACAGGGTGGTAAAGCCGTCGAAGTCGACGCGGTAGCCCGCCGCCTTGAAGATATAGCCGTTGCCCTCGATGTCCGCCTGCGTGGTCTTCTGGATGCAGTCTGCCATCTGGGAAGCCATGAAGCGCTCCCAGATCAGCTTATACAGCTTATACTGGTCGTTGGTCAGGCTGCCCTTGACCTGTGCGGGAGTGATCGACGGAGTCGAGGGACGAATCGCCTCGTGGCCGTCCTGCGCGCCTGCGCGGGATTTATAATAACGGGGCTTGGGGGGCAGATATTTGTCGCCGTAGGTGTCGCGGATATAGTTCTGGGCGTCGGCGATCGCGTCGTTGGAAACGCGGAGCGAATCGGTACGCATATAGGTGATCAGACCGATTGCGCCGATACCCGCGACGTCAACGCCTTCATACAGCTCCTGCGCGACCTTCATGGTGCGGCGTGACTGGAAGTTGAGCTTGCGGGAAGCCTCCTGCTGGAGGGTAGAGGTGATGAAGGGCGGCGCGGGGGATTTCTTGCGGGTGCCGTTCTTCACCTTGGTGATGACAAAATCGGCGCCTTCAAGATCGGAGAGAATCTGATCCGCCTGTTCTTTGTTTGTGATCTTGATCTTGCCCTTTTGATCGCCGTACAGAGCGGCGGAAAAAGCCTTGCGTGAGCCCTTGGGGATGAACTTGGCGTCGATCGACCAATACTCCTCGGGCTTGAAGGCGCGGATCTCGTTCTCTCTGTCTACAATGATCCGAACAGCGACGGACTGGACGCGTCCTGCCGAGAGTCCGCGGTGGATCTTCTGGGATACGAAGGGGCTGAGCTTATAGCCCACCAGACGGTCGAGGATGCGGCGCGCCTGCTGGGCGTTGACCAGATCAATGTTGATGGTGCGGGGCGACGCCATACCGTTTTTGATACCGTTCTTGGTGATCTCGTTGAATTCGACGCGGTCGATCTCGTCGAGCGGCAGACCGAGCAAATACGCCAGATGCCATGAGATCGCCTCGCCCTCGCGGTCAGGGTCCGTCGCGAGATAGATTTTTTCGGAATTTTTGGCTCTGTCCTGAAGGTCGCTCACCAGCTTTTCCTTTCCTTTGATGACCTCATACTTCGGCGCAAAATCGTTGTTGACGTCTACACTCAGGCGCGCCGAGGGAAGATCCCTGACATGTCCCATCGAGGCGACGACCTCATAGTCCTTGCCGAGATATTTCTTGATGGTCTTCGCCTTGGCGGGCGACTCCACGATAACCAGATTAGACATTGTTTGCTGTCCTCCAAATAATTTGCTTTCTGTTTTTATATCAGTTGAGATTGCCACAGCCCTAAAGGGCTTCGCAATGACATTTTGTATGTTTGCTTTCTGTTTTGATGTATGTTAAGTGGTTTTTTTCTTTTTAATATACTGATCACAAACCACTAGCCACTGACCACTAACCACTAGCCGCTAAACTATGCGGTACATCCTGCCCTTATCAGCCTTAATCAGTCCTTCCAGCTCCAGTTCGGTCAGCGCCTGCAGAACAGCTCGCACCGGCATGCCGCAGGCGGCGGTGATCGTATCGATATGCACAGGGTCTGCTGTGACGGCGTGATAGACCTTCAGCGCCTCGTCGGATACGTCGATATCGGTTTTGTGGACGGGGATCGGCTGTACAGGATCGTCAGGTTCGCCCTCCAGAGAGAACTGCGGATAATACGAGATGATATCGGTATAGTCGGTGACGGGAATCGCGCCGTCCTTGATCAGCGCGTTGGTGCCCTGCGAATAGGGCGAGGTGATGTTGCCCATCACAGCGAAAACGTCGCGGTTCTGTTCCAGCGCGGTACGCGCCGTGATCAGAGAGCCGCTTTTCGTACCGGCTTCCACCACCAGAACTCCGTTAGAGAGTCCCGAGATGATGCGGTTGCGCTCGGGAAAGGTGTATCTTCCGGGCGGATAATCGGGCGGGTACTCGGAGATAACCGCGCCGCGCTCGGCGATATTTCTGCGCAGCTTCTCGTTGGACATCAGGTAGGGATAATTGATACCGCAGCCCAATACGCAGACGGTCACGCCGCCGACCTCCAGCGCAGCGGTATGGCTAAGGCTGTCGATCCCCATCGCGCCGCCGCTGATGATAATCACGCCCACCTTTGCAAGAGAACCCGCGAGCAAATGGGCGGTCATCTTGCCGTAGGCGGTCGCGTTGCGTGTGCCGACCACAGCGATGCCGAGACGGCGCTCAAAATCAGGCATATGCCCCCGCATATAGAGCACCGCGGGCGGATCGTGGATTTCCTTGAGCATGGCGGGGTAGCTCGGGTCGTCGAGCGACACGATGCTGATACCGAGCTCATTGCAGCGCGCGATCACCTCATATGCCTTATCGATCGGCGTCGCCTCCAGAGCGGCAATATCTTTGGCGTTCAGCACGCCGGATAAGCGCCACTCATGCTCGCCGCCGTTGAAAAAATCGGCGATATTCGGATAGATTGACGTCAGCGTCTTGACCTTCGGCGTAGAAAAGCCGAGCGCCAGACTGAGCCGGATAAAATATTTTGTCGCGTTCGTCATCGGATCATTTCCCAGAGTATGATCGCCGCCGCCGCGGAAACGTTCAGCGATTCCGCGCCGCCGCGCATCGGAATATAGAGCTTGTGCGAGCAGGCCTTGACGGTTTCATCGGTCAAGCCGTTTCCTTCGTTGCCGACAGCCGCGAGCACCGCTCCCTTGAAAGCACATTCATCCAAAGAAACGGAATCCTGATCGAGCACCGCGGCATAAGAGGTACCGAAGCGGTTGAAAGCACCGATCAACGCGGGCAGATCGTCGGTAACGGCAAAGGGCAGTCTGAAAATAGCGCCCATGCTGCCGCGCGTGACCTTGGGCGCATAGATATCGCAGCAGTCGCGCGTGAGAACCACCGCGCTGACCCCCAGCGCCTCTGCGGTCCTGAGGATGGTGCCGAGGTTAACGGGATCCTGCACGGTCTCCAAAGCCAACACTTTTCCATTATTCTTCATTTTATCAAAGTCGAGGGTTTTGTCAAGTCTTTTTATCACGAACAGCACGCCCTGCGGCGTCTTAGTGTCGGATACGGCGGCAAAGAGGCTGTCTTTGAGCACAAAGGCTTCACTTGCCGCTGCCCGTGCTTTGCCGACGAAAGCGTCGTTCTTTTCGGCAAAGGTCTCGGAAAAGAACGCGGACACGATCGAAGCGCCGCTTTTTATGGCGTCGCCGCACAGCCGCAGTCCCTCGGCGGCAAAGACCCCCTCTTCCCTGCGGAAGGAAGCGGAGGATATGAGCTTTTTGAGATATTTGATTTTTTTATTTTCTTTTGAAGAAATCAATTCCATGTTTTTTCACAAATATAAAAGCGTTTGGGAGTGACCCAAACGCAGTTATAGCTTTTTATGCGTTTTTGACCTGCTCAACGAGAGCGGTGAAAGCGGCGGGATCGGAGATCGCGATCTCGGACAGGACCTTGCGGTTCAGGGTGATGCCGGCTTTCTTCAGACCGTTCATAAAAGTAGAGTAGTTGGTGCCGTTTGCCTTGCAGCCGGCGGAGATACGGGTGATCCACAGTCTGCGGAAATCTCTCTTCTTCTGCTTGCGGCCGATGTAAGCGTAGTTACCGCTCTTCATCACCTGCTGCTTCGCCATCTTAAAATGTCTGGACTTCGCACCGTAATAGCCCTTAGCGAGCTTTAAAACTTTCTTTCTTCTTTTGCGAGTCATCATCGCGCCTTTAATACGTGCCATTTATATTACCTCCGAAAATTCTTAAATCATTAGTCAAGCGAAATTATTTGTAGGGGATCAGGCGCTTTACCTGAGCTACATTGGTCTTGTCGGCGACGGTAGTCTTGCGAAGACCTCTTTTACGCTTGGTGTTCTTCTTGTTCAGGATATGGCTCTTGTAAGCGTGAGCGCGGATAACCTTACCGTTCTTGGACAGTTTGAAACGCTTTTTTGCTCCGCTGTGTGTTTTGATCTTAGGCATATTAATAATCCTCCTTTGAAATACGTTACTGTTTGGTGGGCTTTACGGGCTTGGGAGCCAGGAACATGAGCATCTGACGGCCTTCGAGCTTAGCGGGTCTCTCGATGTTGGCGACCTCCGAGCACGCCTCGGCGAACTTCTTCATCGTCTCGTAGCCGAATTCGGAATGTCCCATCTCACGACCGCGGAAGCGGATAGAGACCTTGACCTTATCGCCGTGCGCAAAGAACTTCAAAGCGTTCTTGAGCTTGGTGTTAAAGTCGTGCGTGTCGATATTCAAAGAGAGCTTGATCTCCTTGACCTCGACGGTATGCTGGTTCTTTCTCGCCTCTTTCTCGCGCTTGTTCTGCTCAAAGCGGAACTTGCCGTAGTCCATGATCTTACAGACCGGCGGCGTCGCCTGGGGGGCGATCTTGACGAGATCGAGATTCTTCTGATCGGCGATGTGCTGGGCGTCGGCAGCCGACATGATGCCGAGCTGGGCGCCGTCGGGACCGATTACGCGTAACTCTTTGTCGCGAATTTCCTCATTGATCTGGGGTTCCTGTTTGCTGATAGGTAAGCACCTCCAAAGTTTCATAAACAAATAAAAAGACGGACAGATGGCTCCGTCCGCGTACAATACAAGCATAGGGGTGCTCTCCCCTGTCGTATTGACCCGTGCAGACGACACCCCACAGGTGAAAGCCGCTGTCAAGCGCTTTACTTTGTTTTCGTTATGTATTATAATATCTTCGAAATTGTTTGTCAAGAATTATTTTCAGAAAAAAATGTATTATGATAGAAAACGGATTTGAAATAAAACCGAGAATGAAGAAAATAGGTCTTTTCCCCTACCTTTTGTCATTCTATCACTTAATGAACTAAGGAGATTTTTTCGTGCAAAATTATCCGCAGTATCCATATCCCGGTCAGCAGCTGACGCCGCAGCCGGGTTATCCGCAGCAGGGCAACACACAAGCGCCGCAAGGTTATCCGCAGCAGCCGACAGTCGGTCAGCCGCAGCAGGGTTACGCGCAACCCCGGCAGCAGGGCTACATGCAGCCCCGGCAGAACTATCCGCAGCAAACCTACGGACAATATTCGCCGCGGCAATATTCCATACAGCAGGCGCCGCAGTATCCAGCCGCGCAGTACGCGCGTCCTCGCTATGTTCAGCCGCAGATGACCCCCGAGCAGCAGGAACACTATTTCTATCATCGCTCGCTCAGAAAAACGGTCAACGGACTGGGTACGCTGATGCTGATCTTCTTCGGCTTGGAGATCGTGCTCGGCGTTATCTTCACTTTGATTACCTCTTTTTCCGGCGCAGGCATAACGACCGAAGCAGATCCGCTCTTTCTTTTGGAAAACGGCGCTTTGTCGATGCTGATCTTCTTTGTCAGCGGTCTTGTCTACTGTCTGATCAAGCGCGTCCGCTTCGCCGCAATCTTTCCCTTTGACAAGGTCGGCGCGGGGTATCTCGCTAAGCTCTGCGTCATCGGTCTGAGCTTTTCGCTCGCGAGCAACTATGTCGTCGATATGATCAATACCACCTTCGGGCTGTTCGGTATTGAAAACACCGGAGGCAGCGTTGACGCCGGCAGTCAGCCGAACGTCCTGCTGTATTTTTTGACGGTAGCGATCCTGCCTGCTTTTGCGGAGGAATTCGCCTTCCGCGGTATTGTGATGGGCGTTTTGAGGCCCTACTCCGACGGGCTGGCGATCCTTGTATCCTCCGCGACCTTCGCGCTGATGCACGGCAACTTTGTGCAGCTGCCGTTCACCTTCTGCTGCGGCATTGTTTTCGCTTTTATCGACATTAAAACCAATTCGCTGCTGCCGTCGATCATTGTACACTTCCTCAACAACGGATTGTCGGTGCTGTTCGACGTGCTGACGTCATACAATATCCTGACCGAGACGGGCGCGAATATGTGCTACGGGATTATCTTTGCTGTGACGGGTATTCTGAGCTTTATTTTCCTGAAAGGAATTATCAATAAGAAAGGCAGCCATTATTTCAGCCTTGAAAAGGGCGACGACGTCATCCCCTTCAAGAGCAAGGTCACAACTGCCGCGACCTCCCCTACTTTGATCGCCTTTGCCGCTGTGATGGTCAGCTACTGTATCTTATCGCTGTTTATTTCATGATGGAGCAAAGATGGATGGAGCGGGCGCTCGAGCTCGCACAGGAAGCCTTTGACGACGGCGAGGTGCCGGTCGGCGCGGTCGTTGTCCGCAAAGGCGAGATCGTCGGCGAGGGCAGGAACCGCCGTGAAAAGGGCAAAAACGCCCTGTACCACGCCGAGCTGGAGGCGATCGACAGCGCCTGCAAGACTTTAGGCGGCTGGCGGCTGTGGGAATGCGAGCTGTATGTCACCTTGGAGCCGTGCCCGATGTGCGCGGGCGCGATCGTCAACGCGCGCATCCCGCAGGCGTATTTCGGCGCTTACGACCCAAAAAACGGCTGCTGCGGTTCGGTCGCGGATGTGCTGAACCTGCCGCTGGCGTTTCACCCCCGGTATGAGGGCGGCGTGATGCGGGACGAGTGCGGCAAGCTGCTGAGCGACTTTTTTAAACGATTGAGATAATTCTATTGCAGAACAATAACGAAGTCATTATGAAACGATTCAAAAACGGAGGATTAATCCCGATCGTCGGTCTGATCGGTTTGCTGCTTGTCATCGGCGTCGTGCTGTTCAGCCACGCCGCCTATCAAAAACCGCCGGAGGGCTACACGCCGCAGGAGATCGGGGCGATGGGAGTCGAGCCGATCGATATCAACGCCGCGTCTGCGGAAGAACTCGGCGAGCTGTCCGCGCTGTCGCAGAAGCAGATCGAAAGCATCATCGCATATCGGGAGGAAAACGGCGGTTTTCAGTCGATCGACGAACTGACAAAGGTCGAAGGGATCGGCAAAACGACCTTGGAGAAGATCGCGCCGTATCTCACAACGGAATAAACATCCTCAGTACAAAGACTAAAATAACCATTGAACGCTTTTAATCGGTTGAGATTGCCACGGGATGAATCCCTCGCAATGACTATTTGTAATAAAGAAGCACTTCACAGCGATGAAGTGCTTTTTCATTTTATTGTACCTTTTCGACCTCCTGCGCCGCGAGCATGACGCTGATTTTTGCGGTGGCGAAGGAGATGCCGCCCTGTAGATACACCGCGTACGGTTCTCTGAGAGGTCCGTCAGCGCTGATCTCGATGGAGGAGCCGAGCGTAAAGGCGCCCGCCGCCATGATGACCTCGCTGTCGTATCCGGGCATCGGCGAGGGCTGCGGCGCGACAAAGCTGTCGATGGGCGAACCGCTCTGGATGCCGCGGCAGAAGGCGCACAGCTTTTCGGGAGAGCCGAGGGTGATCACGTCGATGATATCGCCGCGGCGCTTTTGATAGCTCGGTTCCACGTCATAGCCCAGCACCTCAAACAGCGCCGAAGCGAACACGGCGGTTTTCAGCGCCTCCGCTGTCGCGACAGGCGCGTGATAGGCGCCGAGATACATCTCACGGAGCACGCCGAGCGTACAGCCCAGCTCTCTGCCGGTGCCGGGAGCGGTCAGCCGGTAGGAGCACAGCTCCACAAGATCGGCACGGCCCGCGATATAGCCGCCGGTAGGCGCGATGCCGCCGCCGGCGTTCTTGATCATCGAGCCCGCCATGATATCGACGCCGACGGTGATCGGCGACTCGACCTCGGTGAACTCGCCGTAGCAGTTGTCGAGCATAATAATGGTATCGGGTGACAGCGGCTTGACGATATCACAGATCTCTTTGACCTCTTTGATCCGCAGAGACGGTCTGCGAGCGTAGCCCTTGCTGCGCTGGATGTAGACCATCTTCGGCTTCTTTTCGGAGACGGCTTTTTTGACGCCCTGAAGATCGACCGTGCCGTCGGACAATAAGGCGACCTCGCTGTATTGCACGCCGAAATCCTTCAGAGAACCGCTGCAGGGGGTGATGCCGATCACGGGCTGTATCGTATCATACGGCGTGCCGGTGACGCAGAGCATCTCATCCCCCGGACGCAGCATGCCAAACAGCGCGACCGTCAGGGTGTGGGTGCCGCTCATGAAGTGATGGCGCGCCAAGGCGTCCTCGGCGTCGAAAACGTAGGCATATATCTTGTCAAGCGTGTCACGCCCGCGGTCGTCAAAGCCGTAGCCCGTCGAACCCGCAAACATGCTCTCGCTGACATTGTATTCCTGAAACGCCTTGAGCATTTTCTGCTGCTGATACTCCTTGACAGCTTCGATCTCTTCAAAATGCTCTTTGCACAGTTCCATCGCCTTGTCGGCGGCGGTAAGGATTTTTTCATCGATTTCAAATAAGTTTTTCATATGGTTTCTCCCTTCGGTCAATCAATTATTCAATCCCTCAGTCGCCTTTGGGCGACAGCTCCCTTTACCAAAGGGAGCCTAACATCTCTCTGAATCCGGCGACGATCTCGAAACCGGAGTTCTGATAAAATTTTGTGTTCGCCTCGCTCGCGCTGAACACATAGACGGCTCTGCCCTGCGCGGTGATACGCGACGCGAGCGTGCGCACCAGCTCGCGGGAAAGCCCTCTGCGGCGGCAGTCGGACCGGGTCGCCACTGCGCCGAGGATGGCGGCATATTCGGTTTCCGATACCGTCATCACAGCCGACGCCAGCGTCCCGCCGACGTCCGTTCCCAGAACGGCGCATTTGCCGCAATTGCGGCGGTGGGTCACGTCGGACAGAAAGCTCATGTATTCCGGCACGCGGAAGATGTCGCTCTCACAGCTTTGCAGCAGCGTGTACAGAGGCTTGACTTCAGGTGAATATAATTCTAATCCGGAATTATATTGTTCTCCGTTATAGCGCAGAACCTGCCCTTCTATCACATGATCCGCGTGTAAATCAAGCGAAAAACCGCGCGCGGCCATGACGGCTCCCGCGCCCTGAAAGCGCAGGAACGCAGCGATCTCTTCCAAATCCGCTTCCGCTGTCAGGTACAGGCTGAACTTATCCTCAAAGCGGGAGATTGCGGCGGCGATCGTTCCGTCGATCTCCTGCACCCAGAAGCCGACAAAAGCATATCCTCCGCCGTAGGATTCGTACAGCGAGAGGATACGGGTGTAGAAGGGATCTGCTGTTTGGAGCAAAGATAAATGTGTATCGTTATTGGTTTCTCGGCTTTGCTTCGGACAATTATGCAATTCCTCAGTCAGCTTACGCTGACAGCCTCCTCGCCGGAAGCGGCTCCCCCCTTGTCCTTCGGACATTCCCCCAGCGGGGGTACCTTTACCAAAGGGAGCCTGAATCTGTCGGATCATAAGGCGTTGACCAGCGCTTTGAAGTGCTTGCCGCGGGCGTCGAAGTCCTTGTACAGGTCAAAGCTCGCCGACGCGGGGGACATCGAAACGATATCGCCCTTTACGGCGTTCTCATGCGCGCAGTTTACCGCTTCCTCCATATCTTTTACACGGAAGATCACGGGATTTCCCTCAGCATATTTCGGTGATCCTTTGATCGCCGCCTCGATCTTATCGGCGGTAGCGCCCATGAGGATCGCGATCTTGACCTTGTCGCAGATCACGTCGCCGAGCTCAGTATAATCCAGATGCTTATCATAGCCGCCCGCGATCAGAATGATCTTGAAATCATAGAGAGATAAGGTACCGCTGGCGGTGCGGGTCGGGCTGGAGGCGATGGAATCGTTGAAATATTTCACTCCGTCTAACTCTCGCACGAACTCCGCGCGGTGCTCCACGCCGCCGAATTCGCGGGCGACCTTGCGAATGCAGTCAACGCTGACGTCACCCCACACCGCGCAAATGGCGGTCATGTAGTTCTCGACATTGTGCATCCCGGGGATCCTGATATCACGGATATCGAGCACGTCATAGAGCTTGCCGTCCTCGGCATAGGTGATGATGTCGCCGTCAAGATACGCGCCGCGGCGGAGCTTTTTGCGGCGCGAGAAGAAAACGACCTCTCCCTCACAGCTCAGATCGAATAAACGGGTGATCTCATTATCGTAATTCAGAACTGCCTTCTGCTTTTCATTCTGATATAGAATAATATTTCTCTTGGCTTCGATGTACTCCTCCATATCCTTGTGGATATCAAGGTGGTTGGGCGCGAGGTTAGTCACGACAGCGACGTCGGGACTTTGGCGCATCGAGATCAGCTGGAAGGAGGACAGCTCCACCACGCAGACGTCCGAGGGGGCGATGGTCTCGATCTCGGGCAGAAGCGGCTTGCCGATGTTGCCGCCGATATGTACGTGATAGCCCTCCGCTTTCAGCATTTCGGAAATGATGGTAGTGGTGGTCGTCTTGCCGTCTGAGCCGGTCACCGCGAAAATTTTGCAAGGACAGATGTCGAAAAATATCTCCATTTCGGAGCTGATGGTCACGCCCTTTTCACGCAGAGCATTGAGCTCGTCGCAGTAAAAGCGCATGCCGGGCGTCCTGAGCGCGATATCGACGTCGATATCGTCGAGGTAGTGCTCGCCGACGGAAAGAACGGCGCCGTCGGCTTTGGCTTTTTCCGCGATCGCGCCCAGCGCTTCTTCATCACGCTGATCGCAGGCGATGACCGTCGCGCCGTATTTGGTGAACAGCGGGATCAGCGGCATATGGCTGCGGCCCATGCCGATCAGCGCGATACGCTTGCCGTTGATCGACGCGAAAAATGATGCGATACTCTGTTTCATGTTTCCCCTCCGAAAGCACAGAATTCTCATTGTACAATTATATTATACTCGGTTTTTTCCAAATATCAACTGTTATGCGCTGTCTGCGGTGATTTTTCAAACGCGCCCGCTGTGTTGAGTACACGGAACACCATGAAAACGCTGACGACGTAGAACAGCACCCAGATGTTCATGCTGACGATGGAGAAGTAGATCGCCGCCAGCACCGTCAGGGGATGCACCTTGACGCTGCCCGATACGATCCGCGGCTCGATGATCTGTCGCAGGATCACCGTCAGCAGAAAATACAGAAGCAGAAAGATACCGCCAATATAATTCTTTTGCAGAATAAATACGATCGCGAGCGGCACGTAAACGACGCCCGGTCCCAGCACGGGAAGAATATCCGCGACGGCGGTGATGAACGCGAACGCCAGCGGATATTCGACGCCGGTCAGATAAAAGATAAATACAGCTTCGGCAAAGGTGATCACGTACAGGATCAGATAGGAGCGGATGAACCGCCGCACCATGGAATAAGCGATATGAAAAACATCGGCGAGCAGGTTACGGTACTCCCCCGCTCTGTGAAGCAGCCTGTCGCGGAGCTCTTCGAGATGATGCAGAAAAAACACGGTCAGCGCAAAGGTGATGACAACGGCAGTGATCGCCAGCGGTACCGCCTGAAAAAGCGTTTTGGCGACAGAAGACGCCGTTGTCAGCAGACTGCCGGACAGCAGGTTTTCTTTGAGTGTATCAAACAGCTTCGGCGAATAGACATAGGCAGCGATCTCGTCGTGATAATCTGTCATCAGACTGAGCGCCTGCCGCACGATCAAATACAGCAGAAAGCCCGCCGCTGCAAAAAGCGCGCAGAAAATAAGCAGCGTGACAGCCGTCGCGGCGAAAGATGAGCGAAAGCGGAAATGCGACTTGAAATAGTCAAACAGCGGCTTCATCACGACAGCCAGCAGCAGCGCGATCACAAATGGCAGGACAAACGCCGCTGTCCGGACCGCAAGAATGAATAATAATGTATAGCACAAAAAGAAAACGAGCCGCGGCTTATCCGCGAAAAAACGGGTCTTCACACCATCACCAACCAAAATACAGATAAGATTAGTGTTTGATGCCGATCCGCTTTTATGCGGCGAGATTTCAGCTTCGGCGTTTATACCGAATCCCCGCAATGACATTTTTGTATAAATTCAAACGACAGGCCCCGAAGGACCTGCCGTCTGAAAAAACAGAAACCAAAATGCTTGGAAAATGTCGTATTGAGTTTTACTGCTGGGCACGTCCGAGCAGGAAGTCTACGCTGACCTCGAGGATATCCGCCAGCGCTACCAGCTCGACGTCGGTCACGAATCGGATCTGACCTTCCAGCTTCGAAAGACCCGAAGCGTTCATGTCTACGCCGTTGACCTGCAGCTGAGCGAGCAGCTCCTTTTGTTTCATACCCTTTTTCTTGCGCGCTGCTTCAACGCGCGCGCCTACGAGGTTGCGATCGCCTAATTCCTGTTTACGAAGTCTCATTTTATCTCCCCAAATCTATCCGAATCGTTGATAATAATTTCTTTTAAATAATTCCGCATTGAAATTCTTTAAACGTAAAAAGCTAATGTATCTGTATTATAATACGTTATTCGAAAAAAAACAACCCTTTTTTGTAAGAAAATTTAAATTTTTGATACTTTTCTTGCCTTTTCGTTACAACCTTTTAATAATTGCACAAGAAAATATATCATTTTTTGTAAACATTTCCATGCCGCTTGTTGTTGACAAAAGACGACATACTAGATATAGATTCAACCGATAAAGAGCAAATGCCCCCGAAGGGCAATGTCGTCAACTTAAGAAATTGCAGCGCTAAGTCTCCCCTGCGTAAGGGGAGATACAGAGGGGTAGCCCCGGCTGAAACGAAAGACATAGATGATATTGATTCGTTTCTACCATGTCGACCCTCCCGCCCTTACGGGCACCCTCCGCAAACGCTGTGAGGGCTGTATGAGCATTTTCACCTTAAGTTGACGACATCGCCCCGAAGGGAGCATTTGCGGCGAGTAAATCTATAAGCCGGGTTCTGTATCGGGCAGTCATCTATCTTGGCCGCGCGTTGCCGCGTCGGCTCGGTGCCACCTCCACGGGACAGCCGAGCAGGCTTATTGTCCCTCCGCGGTGTTGCTTCGGATAGGGTTTACACGGCGGTAACGTCTCCGTTACCCCGGTGAGCTCTTACCTCGCCTTTCCACCCTTGCGTCGTCGCTATTCTGCGGGAGGAGCAAGCCCCTCCCCTACAATATCAAACGATTCGCGGTAATTTTCTGTTGCACTTTCCCTGGGGTCGCCCCCGGCGGCCGTTAGCCGTTATCCTCGCTCTGTGAAGCCCGGACTTTCCTCGGGCGGAGCCTTTCGGCGCTCGCCCGCGACTGCCTGATTTACTCGGGATTCCATTATAATCGGTTCACGCGTCTTTGTCAAATGTCTTTTTCGCGTAATCGAGCAAAGCGTCCTTTTCGTTCGGGAGCTCTCCCTCGATGACCTTGTCCAGCAGGGCGTCAAGAATCTGACCGATCCGCACGCCGGTGCAGAAGCCGCTGTGCAGCAGATCGGCGCCGCTGACAGAAAGCTGACGCAGGCTGTAGCACTCACCCGCCGAGATAATGCGGTTGAGCTCCTCGGATACCGCCATCAGATTACTGAGCTTTTCTTCCCTGAGATATGCCGACTGCGCCAGAATATCCGCACGCTGTACCAGCATGAGCTTTTGCATCGCGTCCGCGCCGAGCAGCTTGAGATATTGTTTCAGCATCACGGGATCGGGCTTGAAGCGCTCGTCATGCCAGCGAATCAGGTCGCAGACCTCGTCGATGAATACCGACGGCATGCACAGCCGGCGCAGGATCTCGCGCGTCATCGCCGCGCCGATCTTCTGATGTCCCTTATAATGACAGACGCCGTGCTTATCTATTGTCTGAGACAGCGGCTTGCCGATATCATGAAAGAGCATCGTCACGCGCAGCAGGGGCTCCGGCTCGACGTTATGCACCGCGGCGACAATATGACGGTATACGTCGCGGTTATGGTGCTTTGAGTGCTGTTCGAAATCAAAGGTGCCCTTGAGCTCGGGAATGACGACCGCGATCACCGAACGGTAACGCCGCAGGATAAAATCCGCTCTGTCTCCGCACAAAAGCTTCAAAAGCTCCTCGCGGATTCGTTCCGAGGCGATGCCGCCGAGCAGCTTGCGCTGCTTTAAGATCGCGTCGGACGTATGAGGCTCGATGGTAAAGCCGAGAACTGACGCGAACCGCAGCGCCCGCATAATCCGCAAGGCGTCCTCCGAAAAGCGTTCTTGAGGATCGCCGACACAGCGAATCACACCGAAGGAAAGATCCTGTCTGCCGCCGTACAGATCGATCAAGCCGTGCTCATCGTTGTACGCCATGGCGTTGACGGTAAAGTCCCGCCGCGCCAGATCATCCTGTATCCGGTCGGAAAAGCGCACCTCGTCGGGATGACGGGCGTCGGAATACGCGCCGTCCACGCGGTAGGTCGTGATCTCAAAGATTTCGCCGCCGATCAGGACCGCTACGGTGCCGTACTTCTTCCCTACTGCGATCGTCTGATACTCTGAAAAAACCTGTTCGATCTCATCGGGCTTTGCGGAGGTGGTGAAATCCCAGTCATGCGGCGTGATCCCTCTGAGACTGTCGCGCACGCAGCCGCCCACGGCATAGCAGCTGTAGCCGCTTTGCCGCAGTTTTTCGATGATCAGCTTCGCGTTTGCAGGCAATTGAATTTCCATAATACACCAAAATAACAGTTTTTTTCAGTATAACATCAAAATAAAACGCTGACAATATAAATATGAAAAAATACTGATAATAATATTTTTAATGATAACAAAGATTGACATCGGCTTATCAAGCGGCTTGTATGAACCTTCCTGTTGTGTCAAACGGTACACGGCGCATACTACTGACGGAGCATCGGTCGGTCGGGATCAACCTGCAAAAAGCCGACTTGCTCCAAGTGAATAAGAGAAGGTGTTTGAATGAAGAAGATGATCAGATATGTTTGTCTGCTGATGGCGGCAGTCCTGCTGTGTCCCGTGATCTCTGCGTCGGCGGCGGATGAGCGCAGAACCGTCCGCTTGGGCGGTATCCCGTTCGGTCTGACGATGTACACGGGCGGCGTGATCGTCGTCAACGTCAAGGAGGATGAGGACGCGCCGGCGCGTCAGGCGGGCATCCGTCCGAATGACGTCATCACGCAGGCGAACGGCGAGGAAATCACCTCCAACGAACAGCTGCAGGATATCATCCGGTCGAGCGAGGGTGCGGATATCGAATTATCCCTTTTGCGGGGTAAGAGCCCTTTATCCATGACGATCACCCCCTCACAGGATGAGGACGGCGGCTGGTCGGCGGGGATGTGGATCCGCGATTCGACAGCAGGCTTGGGCACCGTCACCTATTTTGACGAGAGCACCCACAGCTTCGGCGCGCTGGGTCACGGCATCTGCGACCGGGACACGGGCATGCTGATGCCGCTTCGCAGCGGTCAGGTGGTAAAAGCCGAGATCGAATCGATCACCAAAGCGAAGAAAGGAATCGCGGGCGGTCTGAACGGCATGATGACTGACGACGAGATCGGCGAGCTGACCGTCAACAACGGCTACGGCGTCTACGGCAGATATACGGCTGAACCTGAGGGTGAAGAAGTCCCCTGCGCCTTTGACAGCGATATCCGTCTGGGCAAGGCGACCGTTTACACTACCTTGGACGATAGCGGTATCAAAGAATACGAAGTGGAAATCGAGAATCTGAACCTGAATGACAACAGCGGACAGAATATGGTGATCCGCGTGACGGATGAAAACCTGCTGGAAAAGACCGGCGGCATCGTACAGGGCATGAGCGGCTCTCCGATCGTCCAGAACGGCAGACTCATCGGCGCGGTCACACATGTGTTTGTCAACTCGCCCGAAAAAGGCTACGGCATCACCATCGGCAACATGCTCAGCTGTTATGAACAGTTCGGCGGGGTATCAATTAGTTGAGATTGCCACGGGCGAAAGCCCTCGCAATGACAATTTGAAATCAGGATGAGATAGCAGCGGTCGCTCAACACGCGTGTTGGCTCCCTCGTAATGACAGATTGTGATAAGGTGGAGATTGCCACACCCTCTTGAAGAGGGTTCGCAATGACTGTTTTATTATTCCGCGAAATTTGTCGAATATTTCTTTCAAAAATTTTTATGTTTTCTCTTGCCAAATTTACCAATTTATGGTAAAGTATAGTTACACTGAAAAAACAGGAGATGTAGAAATGACAGAAAGAATGAAACTCTTGATGACGCAAGAGCCTGCTGACAATATGAATGAAACCAAAGAAACCTTAGCGCAATACGGCTTTGCCGTCAATTTTTGTATGAAGGACGGCGAAGAAATTATCGAGCGCGTGCAGAGCGACTGTCCCGACGTGGTCATCATGGATCTTTTCATGACCCATATCGACAGCATCGGCGTGATGCGGGCGATCCGCAAGAAAAAGCCGGAGAAGCTGCCGATGTTCGTGGTGTATTCGAGCTTTGACAGTCCCGTACTGGAGCGCGAGGTGATGAGCGCGGGCGCGACCTATTTTGTCCTCAAGCCCTTTAACCTCGGCGATCTGGCGGAAAACATCGTTCGTCTGTCAAAGCACCGCAATCAGCGATCCAAAGGCGGCATCCGTCAAAGCGGCTTTGACAGCGGCAGTCTGGAGCTGCGGGTAACGGAGATCCTGCACCAGATAGGAGTCCCCGCGCATATCAAAGGCTACCATTATCTGCGTGACTCGATCATCCTGTCCATCGAGAAGCCTGAGATCATCAACGCCGTGACCAAGCAGCTCTACCCCACCGTAGCTAAAAAATATGAAACGACGTCATCGAGAGTGGAACGCGCTATCCGTCACGCGATCGAGGTCGCGTGGGACCGCGGCGATGTGGAGGTGCTCAACGGCTACTTCGGCTACACGATTCAAGGCAGCCGCGGCAAGCCCACCAACAGCGAGTTCATCGCGATGATCTCGGATAAGCTCAGACTGCAGATGCGAAACGCAGGCTGACAAGCGCGCTTGTTTTTTTCCTATCATTATCAATCCACGTACACCTATTTCAACCGAATACGCTTTGTTATTCTGAGGGTTTATTCGAAGAATTGTTTCAGAAGATTAAATCAGAATAAAACAGAGCTGTCACGGAATCATACCGCGGCAGCTCTTTCTTATTGACAGCGATCGGAAAAGGATGGTATAATGAAGAACAGAAGTATTCTGCTTTGCTTTATACTAATCACTGACCACTAACCACTGGTCACTATCATTAAGGCGGTGTTTGAATGGCGTTTGATACCTTTGACGAGGGCATTTCTTTAGGCGGGATGCGCTCCAAAACCGAAATCCGAACCCTGATTTGCTATCTGTTCAAATCGGTGGGTATGCCGATGACAAAGGACGCTGTGGTCAACGCCCTGATGGAAAAGGGCTTGGCAAATTATTTTGAAACCAGCGCGTGCTTTGACGATCTGCTGCGCAACGGCAATATCAAGCCTGCAGACGAAGAAAAAAAGAGGTTCTGCAATACTGAGGACGGCGATCTGATCGCGACGCAGCTGGAGGATACCCTGCCGCCGACTGTCAGAGAACGCGCCGTGGAATGCGCGCTGAGCCTGCTCAAGCGCGAACAGCTCGAGAGCGAGAACAAGGTCACCATCGAAAAATGCGACAACGGCTACACCGTCACCTGCCGTATCTCGGGCGACGATATGGAGCTGCTCAAATTCTCGCTGTATGTCCCCGACAAGCAGCAGGCGAGGATCTTCCGCAAGAATTTTTATAAGAATCCCGATATGTTTTATTCCGTGATGATCGCCATGCTCACGCGCAACAAGCGCGCCGTATCGGAGCTTCTCGACGAACTGGGATCGGTGATATAGTGAGTAATCAGTGAATAGTGATTAGTGTCGAGTGGTTAGTTGATTCAGGCGGGACACCCGCACCCATTTTGAGTGAATAGTGATTAGTGTCGAGTGGTTAGTTGATTCAGGCGGGACACCCGCACCCGATTGATTAATACTAAAACGCCGAAAGCAATACCAGCAGCGCGACGCCGGGGACGCCGCCGGCGAGGGAGGTCAGCAGCGTCAGGCGCGTGACGGGGATATAGACGCCGGTCAGCCCCGCAAAAAGATCGACGGCGCAGAGCGTCGCCACCCCCAACAGCATAGACAGAAAAGCCCTTTTGAAGGGCTTTTTCTTTTTTGCGGCGTAGTGGATAAAGGAAAAGACTAAAAATGTGGATACGGTCACAATAAATACATTCAGCATATGTACTCCTATGATCAATTGAGAAAAACAAAAAAGACTACCGGAAAAGCTCCGATAGTCTATTTTATGTTGGTTTGTCTGAAACTATTACGCCTCGTCGGCAGTAGCGTCAACGACCTCACTGATAGAGGTATCGTCGGCGGTATCGGTATCCGTATCGACGGGCTTCGCAAAGTAAGCGATGATATTCAGCGCCAGTACGACTACGACAAAGCCGATCGCGAACCACTTGGTAGCGCGGGAAAGGAACGCGTCATAGGAACGCGCCTTGTTCTTGGAGAAGAAGGTGTCGGCGCCGCCGGAAACAACGCCGATGCCCTGCTGGTTACCTTCCTGAAGAATGATAACAACGATCAAAACAACGGACGCGATCAGCAGCAGCGCTCCCAAGATAATTTCAACAGCAGACATATTTTATCTTCCTTTCAAAAGCAGATTACTCAAATGCAAAGATAATTGTATCATAAGAATAACAGGATTGCAAGCATTTTTTTACCAAAACTCAAAAATAGTCAATTGTCGCTTGAAATCTAACCACTAACCACTAGCCACTAAATGATCGAAAGCTGCTGGGCTTCGTCATCCTGAGAGGGCAGCGCTCCCGCGGCGGGGAGGGTACGGGTGCGATAGCGCGAGGGCTTAGAGAACCTACCTTCTTCATACGGCTCGATCTTCATCACGCGGTGACCCTTTCTCAGCTTCATGACCGCAACGCCCTGCGTGTTCTTGGTGGCCTTTGGGGCGATAGCGCCGCTGTGGAAGAGCAGCATGCGTCCCGCGGACGAGGTCAAGAGAAACTCGCGGTCGGTCTTGGTAAAGTCGATACCCGCCAGCGGAGCTTTGTCGGAATAGGCGTTGATCAGCTTTTTGCGGTTGGTCTTGGTCTCATAGGCGTTCAGCGGCACCTTGGCGACCTTGCCGTTCTCGAAAGCAAAGAGCAGATAACCGCTGTAATCCTTGGTTTTGAGGACAAAGACCGCCTTTTCTCCCTCGTCCATGCCGAGTCTCGCGGGGATATACTCGCCGAAGGCGCTCGCCTTGGTATCGGCGATCTCGCTGACCTTTGTTTTGTACACCTGACAGCGGTCGGTGAAGAACAGCAGATCGGTGTTGTTGGTGGTCTCGGTGGTATAGACGATCTCGTCGTCGTCCTTGAGCTTTTGCTCGCCGCTCATGCGAAGGCTCTGGGGCGTGATCTTCTTGAAATAGCCTTCCTTGGTAAAGAACAGGTGGACGGGATAATCGGGGATCTCTTCATCGAGATTGACGTCGGCGGGGATATCGTCGACATGCAGCAGCGGACACAGTCTTTCCTTGCCGTACTTGTCGGCAACCTCCTTGAGCTCTTTGACGATGATAGTCTTAACGCGGGCTTTGGAATTGAGGATCGCCTCCAGATCGGCGATATCCTTTTTGAGCTGTTCGATCTCAGCGGTACGCTTTAAGATGTATTCGCGGTTGAGGTGACGGAGCTTGATCTCCGCTACATACTCCGCCTGTATCTTGTCGATGCCGAAGCCGATCATCAGGTTGGGGATGACCTCCGCCTCTTCCTCGGTCTCGCGGATGATGCGGATCGCCTTGTCGATATCCAGCAGAATCAGCTGCAAACCCTCAAGCAGGTGGAGCTTGTCCTTCTTTTTGTTGAGATCGAAAAAGGTGCGGCGGCGGATGCATTCGATGCGGAACGCGATCCACTCGCTGAGGATCTCCCCTACCCCGAGCGTCATCGGTACGCCGCCGATCAGGATATTAAAGTTGCAGGAGAAGTTATCCTCGAGGGTGGTCAGCTTGAAGAGCTTCTGCATCAGCTTGTCGGGGTCGGTACCGCGCTTGAGGTCGATGGTGATCTTCAAGCCGTCGATGCCCGTTTCGTCACGGATGTCGGAAATCTCCTTGATCTTGCCGTTCTTGACGAGATCGATGACTCGCTCGATAATGACCTCGGTAGTCGTCGTCGGCGGGATATGGGTGATATCGATGCAGTTCTCTTTTTTGTCGTAAGCGTAGATGGAACGCACCCTGATGGAGCCGCGTCCGGTGCGGTATACCTCGCGGATGGCTTCTTCGTTATAGATGATCTGTGCTCCGCCGGAGAAGTCGGGAGCGGGCAGGGTCGAGAGGATATCGTGCTCCTTATCGCGGATCAGCGCGGCGGTCGTCTCGCAGATCTCGCGCAGGTTGAAGGAACAGATGTTAGACGCCATACCGACCGCGATACCGGTGTTGGCGTTGACCAGCACCGACGGGTAGGACGCGGGCAGGAGGGTCGGCTCCTTCATAGTATTGTCGTAGTTATCAACGAAATCGACGGTATCCTTGTCGATATCCTTGAACAGCTCGTTGCAGATAGGATCGAGCTTCGCTTCCGTATAGCGGGACGCCGCCCACGCCATATCGCGGGAATAGAACTTGCCGAAGTTGCCCTTAGAGTCGACATAGGGGTGCAGCAGCGCCTCATAGCCGCGGCTCAGTCGCACCATCGTATCATAGATGGCGCTGTCGCCGTGGGGGTTGAGCTTCATGGTCGCGCCGACGATGTTCGCACTTTTGGTGCGCGCGCCCTTGAGCAGACCCATGTTGTACATGGTGTACAGCAGCTTGCGGTGCGAGGGCTTGAAGCCGTCGATCTCGGGGATCGCGCGCGACATGATGACGCTCATCGCGTAGGGCATGAAGTTCTCTTCAATCGTGGAGGCGATGCGCTGCTCCACGACCTCGCCGGCGCCGGCGATCACGCCGTTCGAGATCGGTTTTATATTTTGTTTCGGTTGTTTTTTCTTAGCCATATGATTAATCCTTACAGAAACGCTTTACAACGCCCCCTCTGACGAGGGGGTTGGGGGGAGAGATAACGCCTGTTACCGTTTATTCCCCTCTTTGCCATTGACGGGCGTTCCATTATTATTCGTGTTGCTTTCTTCTATTGCAAACTCAATGTGTCTGTAAATATCTTCGCAAACTTCGCGAAAAACTCTGGAAATCTGCAGATTTGTATAGCGCAGTTCACTTAATCCCATTCGGTTCAAATATGCCGTACGTTTTTTGTCATACTCTTCTTGCGCTTCTTCAAAATGTCCGGAACCATCAATTTCGATCACCAGCTTTGCTTTGGCACAATAGAAGTCAACGATATATCTGCCGATAGGCTTGTGTCGCTGAAAACGAACAGGACAATTACGCAAATACTGAAACCATAGCTTTTTCTCATATTTCGTCATGTTTTGGCGAAGATAACCGGCTAAAGGTACATTACTTTGACGGTAAGGCTTCATAATCCACCTCGTATTTACAGCGCCCTATTGAGTCAGGTGCTCTTCATAACTATCGTGTTACGTTATCTCTCCCCCAACCCCCTCGTCAGAGGGGGCGTTTGAAAGTGCTCTGTGTTCACGGGGAAGGCTTTTACGACACGTCGAGATTATCGGTATAATTCGCGCCGAATTCGACGATATAGTCTTTTCTGCCCTGCAAGTTGTCGCCTAAGAGCACATCGAAAATATACGCCGTGCGCTCTACGTCGTCGGGCATGACCTTGATCAGGCGGCGGGTAGCGGGATTCATGGTGGTCAGGCTCATCATATCGGGCTCGTTTTCACCGAGACCCTTGGAGCGCTGGATGGTGAATTTGCCGCTGCCGATCTCGTCAAGATATTTTTCCTTTTCCGCCTCGGTATAGGCGAAATAGACCTTATCCTTTGTCGTGATCTCATACAGCGGGGATTCGGCGATATAGACCTTGCCCTCTTTGATCAGATCGGGCGTCAGGCGGTAGATCATCGTCAGCAGCATCGTGCGGATATGGAAGCCGTCGACGTCGGCGTCGGTGCAGATGATGACCTTGTTCCAACGCAGATTGTCGATGTTGAAGGCGTTGATATCCTTTTTCTTTGACTTGGTTTTTGCAGTGTCGATCTGCACGCCGCAGCCGAGGATCTTGATCAGATCGGTGATGATCTCGCTCTTGAAGATGCGGTCGTAGTCGACCTTTAAGCAGTTCAGGATCTTGCCGCGGATCGGCATGATTGCCTGAAAATCGGGGTTGCGCGCCTGAACGCAGGCGCCCTTCGCGGAATCGCCCTCCACGATGAACAGCTCGCGCTCGTCGACGTTTTTAGAGCGGCAGTCGGTGAATTTCGCGATCTTGGCGGTGATGTCGATCTTGGCGGTAAGGTTCTTTTTGAGGTTGACGCGGGTCTTTTCGGCGCTTTCGCGCGAGCGTTTGTTGACCAGCACCTGATTCGCGATCTTGTCCGCTTCGAGAGGATTCTCGATGAAATAGACCTCGAGCTGATGACGCAGGAAATCGGTCATCCCGTCTTGAATACCCTTGTTAGTGATGGCGAGCTTGGTTTGATTGGCATAGGAGGTGACGGATGAGAACGAGGAAATAACGATTACCAGACAATCCGCTATATCGTCGTACTTGATCTTGCTCTCGTTCTTATTATACATGCTTTTGCTTTTCAGATAGCTGTCGATCTGGTAGACAAAGGCATTGCGCACCGCCTTGTCGGGCGAGCCGCCGTGCTCCAGCCATGAGGAGTTGTGATAATATTCGGTCACGGCAATCTTGTTGGAAAACGCCAGTGCGACGTTGATCTTGCACTTGTATTCTTCCTTGTCGTCGCGGTCGCGGCACATGCGCTCGCCGCTCCAGCTCTGAACGGTAGTAAAGCCGTTCTCTCCGATCAGCTCAGCGACATGATCGGCGATGCCGTTCTCATAGTAGAATTCCTCGATCTCGAAGGAGCGCCCCGCCTGCTTGCGGAAGATGAACTTGACACCCGGGTTGACGATCGCCTGTCGGCGGAGCATTTCGGTAAAGAACGCGGGCTCCATCCTGATCTCGGTAAAAACGTCGAGATCGGGCTTCCAGCGGATCTTGGAGCCGGTATCTCTGCCGCTGTAATCGGCGCTCTGCAGACCGCCGACGTTCTCGCCCTTTTCAAAATGCAGGGTGTATTTTTTGTGATCGCGCTTGATCTCGGCGTCCATATATTCGGAAGCAAACTGGGTCGCGGTCAGACCCAGACCGTTCAGACCCAACGAAAACTCGTAGTTGCCGCCGTTCTCGTTGTCATATTTGCCGCCGGCATACAGGGTACAGAACAGCAGCTCCCAGTTGTATTTGTCTTCCTTTTTGTTGTACTCGACAGGAATACCGCGTCCGTGGTCCTCGATCTCGACCGAGCCGTCGTTGTACACGGTCAGGACGATCTCCTTGCCGTAGCCCTCGCGCGCCTCGTCGATCGAATTACTGAGGATTTCAAAAACGCTGTGCTGACAGCCCTCGATGCCGTCGGAGCCGAAGATGACCGCGGGGCGCTTGCGCACCTGATCCGCGCCTTTTAAGACGGTTATATCCTCATCAACATACTGAGGCTTTTTCTTTGCTTTTGCCATAATTTCACCTTGTGTTTCTGTTTTTCAAAAGCCTTCCCCTATCACAACAGGGGAGTAGATGGTTTACTCGGCTCCCTCTGACGAGGGAGCTGTCAAAAATACCATTTTTGACTGAGGGAGAGATAACGAAGCGTAACAGCGACAAACAAACGCCTGACTCAATACCGTGCGTAATGATAATACTGCGCCGGCTTGAGTCAGAATACGGATCGTAACATTCATGTTGCATTATCTCTCCCCCAACCCCCTCGTCAGAGGGGGCGGTGGAAATGTACCATTTTATTTCAAACCCTTCAGCTTCTTGATCTGGTCTCTGAGATACGCCGCGTGCTCGAACTCGAGCAGCTTACTCGCCGCCTGCATCTCTTTTGTCAGGCTGCGTATCATCTCGTTTCGCTGTTCGCGCGAAAGCCTGCCGACGAGCTCCATCTCCTCATCGGTATGGGTGGAGATCTCGATGATGTCGTTGACCTTCTTGATGATGGTCTGCGGCGTGATGCCGTGTTCTTCGTTGTATTGCTGTTGGATGGAGCGGCGGCGGTTGGTCTCGACGATGGTCTTCTCCATCGACTCGGTCACGCTGTCGGCATACATGATAACGGTACCGTCGGCGTTGCGTGCGGCGCGTCCGACCGTCTGGATCAAGGATCGTTCCGATCTCAGGAAGCCTTCCTTATCCGCGTCGAGGATCGCGACCAGCGACACCTCGGGGATATCCAAGCCCTCTCTGAGCAGGTTGATGCCGACCAGCACGTCGAATTTACCCAGCCGCAGGTCGCGCACGATCTCCATGCGCTTGACGGTATCGATGTCGTGGTGCATATAGCGCACCTTGATATCCATGCTTTCGAGGTACTCGGTCAGATCCTCCGCCATCTTTTTGGTGAGGGTGGTCACCAGCACGCGCTGACTCTTTTCGGTGCGGATGTTGATCTCAGAGATCAGGTCGTCGAGCTGTCCCTCGGTCGGTCTGACGGATATCTCGGGGTCGAGCAGACCCGTGGGGCGTATGATTTGTTCCGCTACCACAGCGCTCTTCTCCAGCTCGAGATCACCGGGCGTCGCGCTGACAAACACCGCCTGATTCAGCCGTTCATAGAATTCGTCAAAGTTAAGCGGACGGTTATCATAGGCGCTCGGCAGACGGAAGCCGTAATCGATCAGGCTCTTTTTGCGGGCATGGTCGCCGCCGTACATACCGCGCACCTGCGGCAGTGTCACGTGGCTCTCGTCCACAAAGAGCAAAAAGTCCTTCGGAAAATAGTCGAGCAGCGTGAACGGCGCCGAACCGGGCGCTCTGCCGGACAGCACGCGCGAGTAGTTCTCGATACCGGGACACATGCCGATCTCCTGCAGCATTTCAATATCATAATGGGTACGCTGTTCGATGCGCTGGGCTTCGAGCAGCTTGCCGTTTTCACGGAAATATTTCAGCCTTTCCTGCAGCTCGCGCTCCAACTCTGCAAGCGCGCGCGTCATCTTGCCGCTGTCGACGATATAATGCGACGCAGGATAGACGGCAGCGTGGCGCAGGGTGGCGATCAGCTCGCCCGTCAGCGGATTGATCTCGGTGATGCGGTCGATCTCGTCGCCGAAGAACTCGACGCGGATCACACGGTCGGAGGATGAAGCGGGGAATATCTCGACGATGTCGCCGCGCACACGGAATTTGTCGCGCACAAAGTTGATGTCGTTGCGCTCATACTGCAGCTCAATCAGCTTGCGGATCAGATCGTCACGGCTCTTCTCCATCCCCGGGCGCAGGGAGATCACCATATTGCGGTAATCGATCGGATCGCCCAGCGAATAGATGCAGGATACCGAGGCGACGATGATCACGTCGCGGCGCTCGGACAGCGCTAAGGTCGCGCTGTGGCGCAGCTTGTCTATCTCGTCGTTGATCGCGGAATCCTTTTCGATATAGGTATCGCTCTGAGGGATATATGCCTCAGGCTGGTAATAATCATAGTAGGATACAAAATATTCCACCGCGTTCTCGGGGAAAAACTCCTTGAACTCGGAGCAGAGCTGCGCGGCGAGAGTCTTGTTGTGCGCCAGCACAAGGGTGGGCTTATTCACCTGCGCGATGATATTTGCCATGGTGAAGGTCTTGCCGGAGCCGGTAACGCCCAGAAGCGTCTGTTCCCTGTGCCCCGCGTTGATGCTGTCCACCAGCGTCCGGATCGCGGCAGGCTGATCGCCCGTGGGCTGATATTCAGATACGAGCTTAAACTGTTCCATTCATCGTCCTCTAAATGTATAGTGATAGTCTGTCATTGCCACAATCCCTGAACATACGCTCTTTACACATGTTCAGGACCCTGCAAGGAAGTTTTAAATCAATTCTGATTCTGCCAGCGAAACGCAGTCGTGATCGGCAACGATAAAATGATCGACCAGCTCCACCTTCACCAGTGCGAGCGCTTTTTTCAGATCGCGCGTCACCATGACGTCCTCTCTGGAGGGCATCGCGTAGCCGCTGGGATGGCTGTGCGCCAGAATGGCAGAGACCGCGCCGTAGTTCAGCGCCAGCGTGACAATCTCGCGCACAGAAATGTTCGCGCTGTGAAAATCTCCGCGGGCGATCATCCCGCTGTAGACCTCTTTCCCCTTTTTATCCATCAGGATCAAGAGAACATGCTCCTTTTCCTCATAGCCGATAAATTTGTCGATGATATAGCGGGCGATATTCTCGCTGTCAAGCACCTTATCAGCGTTATGATACTTGTCCAGCATATATAGGCGCGTGACGTCGGGAATCATTTTCAGATAGAGCGCTTGATGCTCCGTCAGACCGAATTTGATCAAGGAATCCAGAGGAGCATCCAGCACAGCGGAAAAAGAACCGTAGCGGTCGATCAGGTTTTTGGCAATATCGTTCGTATTGCGCTGAGGGATGGCATAATACAAAAGGATCTCCAGCACTTCATGCGGCTCAAACGCGTCCAAGCCGTGTTCGGCGAGCTTCTTTTTCATACGGACGCGATGACCGCTGTGATCGGCTTTCTGCATACCCACTCCTCCTTAAGATACGCCTGATATGATCGTTATCAGTATAAAACCCTATATTTAGCCATTATATATTGATTGTAACACAAATTGTGGTGGATTGCAATAATTATGAAAGCATTTTAACCATCATTGAGCGCGTTGGGACATTAATGACGCACAGTTTTACTTGACACTGTCAATTATCAAGGTATAATATAATCAAAAATTGAGCAAAGCATTCAGGACGATCCCGGTTCTCTGCTGCTTCTGACAAAGGAAGGTTTGCAATTAATTGAACAAAACTGTCTTTTTTATCATCATTATTATCTGTGTTAGCTGCTCTTTGTTCGGAGCGTGCTCAGAAAACGACTCTGTCCCTGAAGAGAGCACTGCAGCTGCTGAAGAAACTGTCCGCGCTATCGATCCCACTGCCCAAGATTCTTTGATCAACATAGTCGAGCCTACATCCCAAGACCCTTCTGTCGAACTTCATTTTTCTACAATAGAAGAATACATTGACTATTCCCTCGGTGAAACGGATGAAGACGTCTATACAACTGACGTAATGACCTACACAATCTACGCCGATCAAAATATGTTGGTTTATGATTACACCTATATCAAACAGTATGATAACGTCGATGAAATAAAGGAAAAGCTCGAAGAGTCATTTGATCCCGATAATGAGATAGCGCAATACCTGCTATCTCAGCTGAGAAAATATGTTGAAGTAGAGAATCCGAAAATCAGATATATCTTTCGCAACCACAATGGAGCCGTCATCACTGAGTATACATATGAATAAAATACGGACTGCCGTAACTTTTCGAGTTGTTCGGCAGTCCGTATTCTTTTTTTATTTTTTACGTTTTTTTCCGGGCTTTTTGGGTTTTGGCTCGTAGTAATCGTCGTCCTTTTCCTCCAGTGACCTGTATGACACAACAAGTGAAATCATCTCGTAGCCGAACAGCACCATGATGATCAGGATAAACGTTATCAAACCGTATGGTGAAAGGAAAAAGGAATATACGCTGTTCAGCCATGTGACCTTTGTAATATACTTTCCCTCCACTTGATCATAGCTGATCACATCATCCAGCGGGGCTCCTGCTCTGTCACCCTGTGTCTGATAGTAATAGGTGCCGTTCCTGCACTCGGGCTCGGTCACAACACGGTGAGTGATCGTTTGACCTGCCAGCGTTCCCATATAGCTGTCATAAGTGATAATATCACCCTTCTGAATCTCTTCGGGAGCAACCTTTTTATCGATGATCACATCGCCGACCATGAGAACCGGCTCCATGCTGTCGGACTGAACCCGATAGACGGTAAACCCGAATATGGAGGGAACGTGACCGGTGATACGCATGATAAAGATGACGACAACAAGAAGGATCAACGCTACCAGCAGCACTGTAGAAAGAAGATTGAAAATTCTTTTCACCTTATTTTTCCGTTTCATGAAATGATATCACCCTAATCAAATTGATACTGATATTATAAAGGATAAATATACAGCTCGTCAAGAACAATTGCAAGAAATCGCGCACGCGCGCATTTCGGAAGCCTCATCCCGTTGTTGCGCAGCAACAAACTGGGAGGACATACAAATCTTTTTTTACTTTACGGAAACGAGCAGTTTCCTGTAAAGCAAAAAAACGGCGAGCCGAAAGGCTCGCCGAGCAGTTGGTTTTAGTTGTACAGAATATACATATTTGCATTCGATCCGCCCATCGGGCCAACGTTGACCGTAACTGCGCTTGAACCGGTATTTTTGACAAACCAGTCAACCTGCAACAGACCGGGACCGTCAACATCTTTCTCGTCATGGACCTTAACGTAAGCGTTGCGGATCAGACAATAATCCGTTTGCGCAGCGCTGACTGTACGAACCGTGTTAGACGGGAATATGACTGCGACCGTCAGGTTACAGTTCGCCTGACCGAAAGAAGAGAAATACAGTGAAACATCGGAAGCGTTAGCGGTATCGGCATTGACGATAGAGGTGCGAAAATACTTCGTCTCTCCGGCAGGAACGCTTTCGGTCGTGATCTCAGTATTGTAATCGATCTGATCAATATAGTGTCCGGAGGAATAACTGGTAATTTTTGTCCCTCTGTAGGTCTTAAAGGTACACTGTTCCGAACGGTTAGCGATCGTGTCGACATACTCCATACCGGCGCCGTTAACTTTGCCGGGGGTGAACCATGAATAGCTGGCGGTTATCACGTTAACCATAAGAATCAGTACAGCTAAAACACTGATCAAAATCACACCGCGGCGCTTAATCGATTTTTTCATCTGCTCTGTCTTTGATCTACGCTTGTTATTTGCTTTCATTCGGTTCACCTCCTTTTTTGTTGTATTCAGCATCAGCCGGTGGTCTGATATGCCAGATACTGTGTCGTCATCAAATACAGCGGATCAGCATCGGGATCGGACTCTGTATTGGACATAGCGGTCGCTTTCACGGTATTATAATTATCCGAAAGAGTCACATAATCGGTATAGGCATAGAAGAAACTTGAACTGTATGCAGGCGCGTTGGTACTGTCATCAGGGATATTATACTTGGTACGCTTCGCGACAGCAAAGGATATCTTCGTTGCGTCGGACGGAATCATCACGCGGAAACGCTGATTCTGCGTCTTGCCTGCGATACCCTTATAAACATCCTGCGCCGTCTGGTACTTCAAATCACCGTTCCCGTCGACGTAGAACGCCATGACACGATAGGTGCTGAGATCCAAAGCGCCGATGTTGTTGATAAAGTAGACAGGACGATTCTGCACTGTGCTACTTGCACCGACGGTGGTATGAATCACATCTGTCTTTGCGCTGGCGCCGGTCTTACTCATAGCGAGATAGAAGAACTTGGGACCGACGGGGAACATCTCTGCATAGGGATCATATTGATATTTGTCGTATGTGGTTCCGTCTATCACTTGAGTACCTATCACAGTACCGAGAAAAGCGCCGTGAGCGACATCCACCTGATAGAATGTCAGATTATCGGACGAGAAATACAGCGAAGTATCATACTGAGAAGGATTAGTGATATTATAGATAATATCCATCTTCGCGTCGTTAGGCGTCGCGTAGATCTTCTGCATATCGGGGATCTCGTAGGATTTGATCAGCGACTTGATGATATAATACTTACTGATCGAACCGCTCGTCGTGGTCGGAGAAGCGCCGGTATAAGATACGACGCAGTATACCTCGACCTCAACACTCGACGTGGTCGCCTCAGAGGCGGTCGCTGCGCCAAAGGTGAAGCTGCTGCCGGTGCCGAGCACTTCGCCGTCGCCGTTATACCATGTATAGACATAGTTGTTATCGTTCGGCGGATTCGTGATCGCAGCGGTAAAGCTGAAGTTCGAGCCGAGAGTCACCAGATAGGGATCCGCCTGAGAACCGGTACCGGTATCATAGCCTGCCATCGTCAGCGTCCAAGTCGGAACGGCAGGTGAAACGATCACCGTAGCGGTGTCGGTCACAGCGGATGAAGTCCGGGTGCCGTCGGTAGCGGTAACCGAAATGGTGACCGTGTACTCGCCGGGGATCGAAGCGGTGAAGTTACCGTTAGTAACAGAAGCGACGGAAGAAGCGTCGTTGCCGTTCTCGTCTACGATGGAATAGGATACGTTGGCGGTAATACCGCTCGATACTGTATACTGAGGATTGAGGCTGACAGCCGCATCGCCGACCTTCATCGAGTTATCAGTGATCGAAACGTTGGTGGGCGGGTTGATGGTGTAGTTTGCGGTCAGCGTCAGCGTAGCCGCGGCGGACGAAGTACACTTGACGGTGATCGTAGAGGAAGAAGTCGTACCGCTGGTGATCGTCATCCCGGTCGGGACAGTCCAGCTCGAGAAGGTGTAGCCGGACTTGGTCGGCGCGGTAAACGATTTGGTTGTCGCGACGCCGATACAGTTGCTGTAGGACGTTGTCGTGTTGTCTACATCGTTAGCAAGCGTTACGCTGTGCATGTTCTCATAAAAATGAGCGTAAACATTCGTGGTCGAACTGCCGATCGCGGTCATCACGATCGAATTGCCATAAGCCGTACCGGACTTTCCGTTATTCGGATAGAAACCATCGAACGTATAGCCCGCAGCGGCAGTGGCGGAAAGGCTCACTGATGAACCGACGATCGGATAATTGGTCTGACCGTGCCCGATGCTGAACGTATCTGTACTTGTTTCGCTAGTCGCAGTTTTAGTCATACCGGTCACAGTGATCGTACCGCCGGTTGTACCGGGGGAATAGCTTCCGGAACCCTGTTTGGTGGTAGCATAGGCATTTAAGACGGAGTTGAGCAGTGTGTTCGAACCATTGCTGTCCGATGTACAGGAAAGATTACTGTTCGTGCCGGACGTCTTTCCGAAGTAATAATAGGTGCCGCTGCTGAGATCAGTACCTCCGTAAGTATTCGTATACTGATTATTATAACGATAGGATGAATTATTCTTAATCTGCTCAGGAGAATTGCCCTGATTGATGGAAGAGTTTGAAACAAGGAAGCAAAGCTGCGTCGGCCATTCGTTATTTCCGGTGCCCCAAGAGCCCATGTTCAGATACCATGTCGTGGTGCCCGAGATGTTCGTCATCTGATAAGACGTAGCCCACCAAGCATCATGATTTCTACCGATCACAAAATAAACACTGTAGCCGCTGGGGATCGTCCATCCGTTGGCGTCAAAGTAGATATAACCGCCGGAGCAGGAAAAACCAGTCGCCGCGAGATCGGCGTTGGCGCCGGTGAAGGCAATATCCCTCTCCGCTTTGGCAGTACGGACGTCAACCAGAATGGAGTGTTCTTTCACTTCAAAATCATCAGAAGAAACATAGGCAGCGAAAGTGGTAGAAACAAGACCGAATATAAGGAGGAATAATACGGCGACAAATAAAGCGCGTCGGGGAACAAACAATCTGCACTGTCTGCGACGTTTATCATCAAATTTTTCGGCATAGTGATAATGATTGTTTTTACGACCTGCCATATTAATACTCCTTTCTGTCAATTTTTGAATTTATCGAACAGCTGAGAGCTGACGCCGTCGGTTAAACCAACGGCAAAGACATTAACGCAACTACTCAGCCTGTTCATATTCGGTACGAGGCTGATACTCAGGTATCGTCGGATCATCTTCATATGCCTGATCTTCAATCACAGCACTGTCATCAGTATCCGCGGGATATGATGTATCGCCTGCATTGCTTTTTTCAGCCGCACGCAGATCGTCGGCGAACGCCGCATCGATCGGCGACGGGAACAGTTTTATGGCAGAATCATCCATCTGCTCGCTCAGTGACTGTTCGACATTCGCCTCAAAGCCGGTAGCGGCAAGGCTCATGGAACGACGCTGTTCAGACGGCGTGTTCTGGGCGATCGTGACCGCGTTTTCAGGCTCGGTGATCACGCAGTACATACCGTTAGCAGTGTTGTGGGTAAAGACGAAGGATGTATCGTCGTTGCCGCCGAATTGACCGTCATCGCCATAATACGGCGTCCAGCGATAGTAGACGATCTCATCTTCGCTGCACGGTACATACCAGCGATAAGCGCTGATACGGTTATCGTCGGGATTCGGACTGCCGGCAGTATCGCTGTCTTCCGTCAAGGTGACATAGGTCGAACCATCGAAGGAATATTCGAGTCTGCCCTGTTCATCGCCGTCGGTCAAGGTATCGTAGATCAGGTTCTCATAGGTACCGTCGACAAGGACGGAGAGATTCCAGTAGCCGCGGGTAGTATCTTCGCCCAAGGCGGCACTGTCAACCTTAACGGGATAATAGGTATCGCTCGCATTCCGCGCGGTAGACAGCCAGCGTCCATTGACAGCGTTGTTGTTATTCACACCGTTTAAGCGTACAAACTTAAGGAACGGAGAGGCGGTTACGCCGGAACCCGCGGGGATATAAGCGGAATAAACCATTCCTGTTGCGTCGGGAATCAGCGGTATCGATTCCTTCGCGGTAGAGTCAATATCCGTACCTGCGATACTGACCTTGAAGCGGTCAGACGCCTTGATATCATAGTCGATCAGCTCGGCGTTGAGGTGGATCTGTTCGATATCTCCCCATGTACCGAAGCCGGGAGCTATATAGTTACTGTTGCCGCTATCCGCATTATGCTGATCATAATAAGCGAGCGTATAGTTCTCATCCTGTCCGAGCGCAGTATAGATATAATCCGTACCGTTGCTGAGTACAGGCGTACTGCCGAACGAGAGGTCGATGCCGCTGTAGCCGGTGTTGCCGAGGTTGAAGCGGAAGTATACGTTGCTGCTCAACCATGTCTGCGGTACAAAGGACTTGAAAATCTCATTGGTGCTGTCATAGAACATCGAGGCGGTACCGTAGTGATTGGTTCCGGAGGCGTTATAGGTAGCCTGGTTGGTGACAAAGAGGTGATCGACAGGATTCTGCTTGATGATCTGGAAGTTGGAGCTGGAGCGGTTGAAGTCATCCGAAACCAGCATGGTACCGTAATCCTTGAACTGGATCAGATGCATGGTCGATCTGTCGTTCCAGACGCCGGAGCAATAATAGGTCGAGTTGACCAAATAGCGACCGTAGGCGTTATAGATAAATTCGGTGGTACCGGAGGTAGGCTTCTCGGTGAGAGGCCATGTGTAGGTGGCTGTTCCGCCCACCGTCTGACCGTAGGCGAAATAGCATTGGGTCACATTGGGGATCGTGTCGCACAGATAATCCGTGACCGTCTGCGAAACGGTGTCGCAAGACCAGCGGGTACGTCCGCCGGAGGTCTCCTCACGGGTCATCTCATAATTGTTGAATTGGCTGGTGTTATCAGGATTACTGCAGTGGAACCAGAGCTTATAATTCTGATAGTCATCAGTCAGGTGACCGCCGACATTGCCTGAGGTGTTGGAGAAGGTGTAATCGTCGAAGTAGAAGGGACGGAAGTTGTTATCCGCGTTGCCGAGCGAGAGGTTGATCTCGATCTGTGTTCCGGCGATGGCTTTATAGTCATCGTCGCTGTATTGTGCCGAACTCGGCGCGCCGAATGCCGCTACGAAGTCAGGATCGTTCAGTTCGAGCCAGATGCGTACCTGTACACGGATGGTCTTATTCTTCTTTGAAGTAAAGAGCTTTTCCTGATTAGGGTGATTCGCAGAGATGAAATAATCCGAGATCTTGCGGATGCTGACAGCAGCTGTACTCGAAGAGGATGTGCCGCTCTGCGCGCTGTACGACTTACCGGTGTGTGAATAGATCGCTTTATTCGTTTCACCGGCGGAAGTATCGACGATAGAGATACGCATCGCTCTGCGGATCGCTTCGGTCTTGTTATAACTCTGTGTGGTGCCGCCTTCGTTGATCGAATAGGTTTTTCCGGAGAAATAACCGGAAGGATCGATCACCTTAAAGACATTTTGCTTGTCTTGGGTATCATCGTTGAAGTAAAAGTCCTTGTTGCCTACATTATTATTGATCTGAAAATCAAAATAGGAATAAGAGGTGTTGAAGTCAGTCGTATCGCCCTTGCGATATGCCGTCGCAGCGGTATAGGTATTGTTCTTCTTCGGAAAGTACATGGTCTCTCCGTCTGCGGAGGACGCCTTACCGTAGCGATAATACTTTGTGCTGCTGAAGAAGTTGATCAGCTGGGCGCTGCCGGCGCCGGCGTCAAGATCGATTTCATAATTGAGAGCGTTCGCAATATCGATATTGACGTTATCCGTCGTCGTGGTACTCTGGGGACCGTTCATGATAATCAGAGAGGACGCGGACTCAATCCAGCTGTAGGTGGTGAAGGCAATGAGAATCAAACACTCAAAAATCGCCACAACCGCAATCAGGATATGCGCAAGCTTAAACGATTGATTCGCTTTTTGATCGAGCTTCTTACGCTGTTTTTTATTCAATTGCGGCACCACCTTTCATTATTATTTTGATATCAGAGCAAGCTGCCCATTGGCAAACTAAGAAAAGAAATGAGGATTCGTCGTTTCATAAAACTGTATGTTGACAATTTCCTGACTGGTATTTGTACCGGCAGAATACGCATTTGTACCATAATTTACATCAAATGCGTATTCCTTACAACAGCCAACCGTTACCGTATTCGTTTGAACATTATTCGTACCGTTATTGAAAATAATATTATTATACTGCAGCGGGTTGAAGCTGAGCTTCCACTCATGCTTATCGCCGCCCTTGGCAACGTTGTATGTCATTTCCGTACCGGGCCAGCCGTTATTATAGTTGCCCTGCCAGAGATAAGCACACGGTCCCTGACCATAAGCGTATCTGTCTAAGCTGCGGTTCGCCGACTGCAGATAAACGGTTGTCAAAATGCTGGTGATTTTACAAATGTTCTCATTATTTTGCAGGAAGTTGCGATTAAAGGTTTTATTAGAGCCGATACCGTTCGCGTTAATCGTCGCCGAATTACCGATAATCTCAATCCGACTGGTCCAGCAATACTTAGTACTGGGATTATTATAATTACAGATCTCAACCTTGCAGCTGTTGTACCATACGCTGCTGTCACTCGGCACGACCGATACAAACGCCGTTGTCGCGCTGCTGAAAGAGGTATCGTTCTCTACTGCATAGAGATAGCTGTATTTATTGGTATTACTATTATTTTGATCATAGTAATGAGCCTGCAGGAGCTTTCCCTTATCGGAAGAAGTCGTGGCATAATCGCTGGTGTCGCTGTTCGTCTCGATATACATGACGTCGCCGCCCCAGTAGTTCTGGAAGCTCTGACCCTTTGTCTCATTCAGCATAAGATAGTCGCCGCACGGAGCATCAGAAATCGCGATCTTAGAATACCGGTCATTTCTGCCTCTGTATTTGATCGTGTTGCGATCGGAGTTGATCGCATACTTTGAGGAATAATTGAAATAGTTTTTGAAGGTACATCTGAGACCCTGCGTGTTCGCAGTAGGATCCGTAGCGGTATACAGCGCATCGGGAACGATGAAGAAATAGAATACGCTCTTGTTCGGACCGGACGCCTTGTATTCGATCTTGACAGTCCGTTCATGTAGTGTGGAAGAATACTTGAAGGAATAGGACATCGTCATCAAACCGGAAGTGTTTGACAGATCGGTATTTTTACACGGATGACCCTGCAGACCGTCAACCACCGTCAGTGTACGGACAGAAAGATTACCCCACAAGCCGCCGCAGGAAACCGCCGGAAGATCCGCATGATTGACATCCGATTGATCGTTGCCGTTCTGAAGCAGAATAGCACCTGTCGGAGAACCGTCGGCAAAGGCTGTAAAGCTGACGGTATTGCCGCCCGAGAACGCAATGTCATAGATCGGATAGGTCGTATCATCCTTTTTATCCGTGATCGGAGGAGTATCCGCATCATCAATACCCTCACCTGCGCACGGTCCTGCGTGCCAGTAGTTCCAGACCTCATCCTCATCATACGGGTTAACACGTCGGAAGATGATGTCATGACCCTTCAGGGCTACCGTTTGCGGAGCGTCCACCGTCCAGCAGCTGACCTTCGTCTTGCCGTCGACGGTCATATAAGTATCGGCATGCATCAGATAACCGCGCCCAACGGTATTATCATACAGCTGCATAACCGGCGCGACCGTAACGCCTGACTCGGTCGACTGGCGGTCAGAGGTCCAGCATTCACGCGTCTTATCATAAAACTTATATGTATAAGTATCGGAACCGTAGGTATTAACTTTAATCTCCTTATTCTGTTGCGTGTCGTAGTAGGATGACGCAAACTCGAGGCGGAGCTCAATATTATTGCCGGGGTAGGTTTCACCGTAGCAGGAGGGGTCTGTACCTTCGAGCCAGATGACCATCGACAGTGAAAGCACGTGCTTTGACTCGATCTCAAAGACGGTCTGGCTGGTTGCTTCATGCGTTGTCGGATCCACGGGACCTGCCGTATTACCATAGATGTAGTTATCGATGGAGTTGGCGAACGCGGGGATGACCTGCGTAGCGATACCGGAATCGTTATTGATACCCACGACCGGCGAATAGGAACGCTGGAAACCGGCGGAAACGCCGGGCGAGATCACCGCGTAGCCTTCTGTCGAAGAATAGTTGGAATACTCAAAGTTTTCTACGTTGTAGTAATTTGAGGTCTTTGTCTCGAGCGTCCGGTAAACATAACCGTTCTGATAGGTGATCAAAACCGTTCTGTGGTTCGCGGTATCTTCCTTCGCGCCGAAATATACATTCGAGTAGATTTCCGGAATATTGCAGTAATACACGTTGCTGGTAAGGGTGGTCATCGCAACCTCGATGGTATTGACGCCGCCGGGGTTGGTTGCTAATGAACCATATGCGTACGGCGTACTCCACCCGAGGGAGTTGTAGAAGAATACCGTCTGGGTTTGCAGATTGGAATAATTCGTTCCATAGGTCGTAACGGTATATTTACCGCCGCTGGTACCGTTGACGTAATAGATCTTATCATTCGTAGTTGAAGTGATATCGACCGTCTGATGGGTACCACCCTTCGTGCCATCGGTGAACAGTATACCATAGACATCCGACGAGAACGTATAGGAATAGATACCGGAACCGACATATTTCATCTCATCCAGACCGCTTACGTTGCCGCTGGAAGGCCACGAGGTATAATACTGGTCAGTAGTACCGCTTCTGCGCCATGCATGGACATAGACGTTGCTCCAGCTGTTCGGCTTAACGAAATAGACCGTCTTGGAATTATAAGCCGAACCCGAGGAAGTGGCAGAATAAATATTACCATCTGTCAGGTTATAGCTCGAGGTCTGCGCATTGGAACCGTTGTTAAAAATAACCTTATTGTAGGAGTTGGTGTCGGAGAAACCGAGAGAATAGATCGGACCGCTGTCACGCGACATTTCAACACCGGGCCATGCTTTCAGGTACTCGGTACCGGTGGTATCGCTGCTGTTCCAGATATAGGCATAGACAGTATCCCAGTTTTTGGAAGCCTGATTGTTTTCCCACTTGGTATCATCGAAGTAGATATGCTTCAGGTTCGGGTCGTCAGTATTCTTCTCTTCTCTCCAGGAATAGTCCTCGCTGCCGCCTATGAGCTGAGAACCGACGTTGCCGATAGAGGCGTCGTTCGGATAAAACGCGAGACGCAGGGCACGACTCTCATCCTTTGCTCCGGTCGACTTATTCTTTACGTTGAAATAGGAGTTATTGTTCAAATAGACCTTCATATCATAGTCGGTCGTATTCGTCATCTCGAAGTCAATGTTGATATACTTCGAGTTGATATCATTGACAGTACCCTCACGGAACTTCATGTTGGACGTGTCTGTGTTGTTCATGGTACCTGTGGTAGGAACAAAAACATTTCGTCCGTCGAGCGAGGTGACCGGCTCAAACTCAAAATTCTGATCGACATACTTCCAGATGTTGATATAGTCTTCTTCTTTCGCGTATTTGAAGTCGATATCCAGACCGGAATCCGCGTCAACAGATACGGTACCTACGTTGACCTGTTTGTTGGTGCTCAGATAGAACCACGCATAAGTAGACACAACGACAAGAACCAATACCTCTACGATCGCGATGATCGGTATCAGCGGAAGCGATTTAAAGTTGAGATATTTTTTTGTAGATTTTTTCTTCTTGTTGGAATTTCTACTCATAATATCTGCTCCAATAATAGTCGGAAATCAATAACGACATTAACCGTTTGTTGTCAAATCAAAGTTGAATCGGAACTTACCGCCCGCAAGCGCGCGTCGAGACTCGGTATCGGTACCTTCTACCCAGATACGGACACGGGTCTTGCCGTAATAATAGGTAACACTCTGGTTGTTCTCCGTGACAGTCTTTTCATAAGTAATCGGGAACAAAGATACATTATCGTTGAAACGATAACAGTTGTCGTTTGCATCCTTAGAGGAAATACGAACATAAGAACTGTTATTCGTAACGACTGAATTATTCGTATTGTTGAATATATCGTACTGCTGATGACGGTATGTCGAATAAGCGGAATCCGTCATCGCAGAGCTTTGAAGATTAAAGGTATCGGTAGAAGCAACACCGGTGTTCAAGGACCAGCCGGTAACCTCCTGATCACGATTATTGTTGTTCAGGTAAAGATCGGGACGGGGCACCCACAGCAGAGAGGGAGTATCCGCCAGTTTATCATTCTGTAAGTCCTGCATTAAAGAATCGGCTGTAATAGATCCGTCATCATCAAATCCGATAAACGCAACGCGCACCGCGCCGACGATCGCGTCTTTGGAGAAATTACCGTAATCGGACTTGCGGGTAACGCTGGCGCCGATGAGCTGAGAGCCGTCGGGAACATCGACCGTTTCGTTATTTACTATCGTCTTTTCACAGTCGCCGACAGCATAGGATTGAGGTCCGAGAGACAGCATCGAGCGGCTCTTGCTGCGAACGATGATATCGAAAGAAATATACTGTGTATTCGCCTCGGCGATGGAATAGTCGTCGGTACCGGTATTGATCTTCCAGTTACCATATTCCATATTCGGACGGATAAGGGTAACGCCGTCACCGGTAATATCGATCGGATTATAATCGTAAATCAGGTTGAACGTGTTTTCATAACCATCGACCTCAAGATGCTCAATATCCCATTCCTCTTCACCCATACTGGTAAAATCGGTAACGAGATATCTGCCGCCTGTTTGGGAGGTCTGGAACCCGATCGCATATTCAAAATCAGAACCCGCCTTGGTCTTCATGCTGACGCCGGAGGCATAATTGTCTTCTATAGGAGGCGTAAACCACGAAAATGTAAAGACAAAAATGATAATCAGCAAAGAGAGCAATACTAAGATACCCTTCGCCATCAAGGAATGACGGGTGATTTTCATAATATCGCTCCTTTCTGTTATCTTATTATCTGTGAAACACTCAGGACTTCAAGAAGTCTATACGCGTATGTCACGCAACCGATCAACGATGATCGATTAATTATAATCCTGTGATTCAGGAAGATTCAGCAAAGCCTGAGGCTTGTCATCAACCAGTACGCGCGCCTTCTTGACGAACTTTCTGGCTTTCTGTGTCGCGACGGCAAGCTTCTCGTCATAATCCTTCTGAATCGCTTTCTTCTCAGCGTTAAGACGGATCGTGTACTTCTGATCGTCGGAGAAGGTACAAGCAGCGACCTTCTCGCTTTCAAGCGATTCGATCTTGCGCTCATACTGTGCCTTCAACTCAGCTATCTGATCCTCATACTTCTGGCGGATAGCGGCGATCTCAGCCTTCTTGGTCAATTCGGCTGTCTCAAGCTTCGCCTTCAAATCAGCAATCTCCTGATCGCGGAAGGTCATCGCAGCAACCTGCGTACGAAGGGAATTGTTCAAAGCAACATTCTTTGTCTCAATCTCAGCAACCTGCTCGCGCGCCTTCATAATGTCACGCTTCGCCTGCTGCTCAATCGCGTCAACGCCGTCAATACGCTCACTCAGGGAATTCTTTTCATCCCTGAGAGTTGCAATGATCGCATCCTTAGCGGAAATCGTATTGAGATGCACTCTGATCTGATGCTCAAGCTCACGCTTCTCGCCGTCTTTTTCTTCTATTGTATTATTCAGAGATTTTAATTCTCTCTCAAAATTGGAGTACTTTTCAACTGCTTCGTCATAATCGCTCTTCAGCAAATTATACCTGCCGGTGAGCTTTTCATTCGCGGCGTTAGCAGCGGATAAGGACGCAGCTTTAGCGGCGATATCATCTGCCTGTTCCTTGATCGTGCGCTGATTCTGATCAATCTCCATCTTAAGATCGGAATTCTCCGCACTGAGGGAACCGACCGTATTTGTCAGGCTTCTGACCTGAGTATTCAGACCGGTGATCTCATTCGCCTGCGCAGCGATCGTCGCTTCATGCTCGGCGATTTTCTGCGCCTGCTCGGCGATCACGTTATTCAGCTGTTCGATTTCTGTCTGCAGCTGCGTGATGGTTGCTTCGAGCTCTCCGATGCGGGTCTGCAGACCGGCAATGGTAGCCAGATGGGCAGCGATCTGTGCTTCGAGGTCGCGGATGGTCGCTTCGAGCTGAGCGATCTTTGCTTCCAGCTCTGTGATGTATGCCTTGAGCTGTTCGATCTCTTTTTCGAGATCCATGATGCGAACCTGCGCCTGACGGAGCTCTTCGCGCGTTTGCTCGAGTTCCTTCTTCAAGGCATTGATCATCGACTCAAGCTCTTTGATCTTGATATCGCGGATACGGATCTGCTCTTTCGCCTGTTCGAGTTCAGCGGTCAGCTTGGAAATGATGACCTCACGCTCGCGGACTTCCTTCAGGCGCAGCGCCATCTCTTCGCGGCGCACCTCGTAGATCTTATCCTCGATATAGCGCGCCATTTCCTCTTCGGGGCGGTTCGCCTCGGCGGCACGGCGCTCATTCTCTGCGATATATTCTGCCTGCAGCTTTTCGCGGAGAGCGTTGTTGGTGCTGATGGTCGCTACGAAATGCTGGAAAGCCATTACGTCGTAGACGTCCTTCTGAACATCCTCGGGCATCTGACCTTCAAAGACGTTTTTCTCGAGCACATAACCGGTCTTGCGGTACGCCTCAATAAACACCCACAAATCATAGCACTGCTTGAACGCGGGATCCTGCTTGATGCAGTTCGTTTTATTGATGGGAGATTTGACCTTGATACATCCGTTAAGCGACTTAATCAATTCGGTGTTACAGAAGTCATCAAGCTTCATACGGATACGCTCAATACGCTCATAGTCGGTCAGACTGGAGAGATCTTCATCTCTGTCGACCTTGTCGCGCTCATGCTTTTCGGCATGATGCTCCAGCGAAAAACCGAATATCTCGTGACCGATCCTGATCTCACGCTCCATCGTCATCTTACTGGATGAATCATTCGGAGCATCCTGAAGCGCTCGGAAACGGGCTTCAACGAACATGATACAGTTATGGATCAAGGTGTGAAGAAAACGATTCTCATAGGTCGCGAAGCTATCCTCGCGGTGCGTGTTCAGAAGCTTTTCGGGAATGACGCTGCCATCCTCCTCAAGCGCCATGATCAGGTTAGCATGCTGGGTCAAATGCTGAACAGCATCCTTGTCAACCTGCTTTACCTTATCGATGCGGTCTACCTCTTTATGCTCCTCGATGAACTTGCGCTGTTCATCGATCGCTTTCTCGATATAGGGCAGCTTGCCCTCGATCATCTCGACCCATTCCATGTCGATAACACGGTTATAAGCGTTACCGGAGAGCTCGTCATTGCCTTTGTCGGCGTCAGCCATGGCAGATACAAGATACTCACGCGCATAGTCTCCGTCGAGAGTATCCTTCATTTCGGCAAACGCTCTGTAGTATCTGCTGTAATCAATCATGGGACTCACTCCTTTTCAGGGTCGGGTATATCGTAGTTAATCAGTTGAGATTGCCACAGCCCTAAGGGGCTTCGCAATGACAATTATTGTTGAGATTGCCACGGCTCAGAGGAACCTCGCAATGACAATTAATCGTTATCAGGTCATCTTCTGGAGCATGCGGACATACTCTTTACACTCGTTCATGTTCTCTCTGCCGAAGAGCTGATCCAGCTGCTGTACCAGACCGTCGATCTCGTCGCGGATGTAAGAGATATTCAGCGCTTCAAACTTACGGAAGACCTTCTTGCACAGCGCATAGTCGATACCGTCGACCTCGGTGCCGCCGCAGCCGACGAACGCGGGTACGAAGGAGTTGATCTGCTTCATAACACGGTTACCGAAAGCTACGCGGAAATGCTCGATAACATAGTCGTCGAGGATCTCGATCTTCTTCAAGTTCTCCTCACTGATCGGATTCGCCTTGACAGCGTCTTCAAGCAGCTTGGTGAAGTGCTTATAGTTGATATGACAAGGCGGTGTATCGGGAGCATCAAAGGGCTTACCCTTGGTGTTGATGTCGATGGGCATCGCACGGTCATAAACCTTATCGGTGATAGCAAAGGTGGAGTCGTCGTTGTTCGCGGTGCCGACATACCAGATGTTGTCGGGGATGGTCAGCTTGCCGTGATCGAGGTGCTTCGGGTCATCGGGCCAAGGAGCAGCGACGATCTCAACGATCCACTCATCATGGGCAGGCATTTCGAGGATGGACAGCATCTCGGCGAAGTAATACTCAACACGGGCGATGTTCATCTCATCGAGGATGACCACGTAAACGTTCTCGTTATAGGATGCTTCGTACAGCGCACGGAGCAACTCAGTCTCATTATATCTCTTGGTAAATTCGTTGTAGTAACCAAAGAGCTCGGTACGGTCACGCCATGAAGGCTGTACGGAAGCGATGACCGCAGGGTTGCACACATACTTACCAAACGCGTAAGGCAGCGAGGTTTTACCTGTACCGGAGATACCTTGCAGGATCGTCAGACGACCGGAGGCGAAGCCTGCTACAAAGCAGCGGAGCAGCTTGATCTCATACCAGTAATGCATGCGCGAGCAAGCAAAGTTGCGGAAGTTGGTAACGAACTCGGGGAGGGTGACTTCCCAATCGTACGGCTCGGGCTGATAATCCGCCCACTCTTCGTCGATGGTGACCAGCTTGTTGAAGCGGCCGGTGGCCTCTTCTTCCTCTTCCTCGGCGTTGAGCGCTTCCAGCTCCTCGCCGGTGAGCTCTGCGATCTCGTTCGGGTTCAGACCAATCTGAGAAACCTTCATGGAGAGGATCTTATCCTTCTCAAGGTTCAGGCGCATGACCTCTTTGTTCAGCGCGTTGACTTCATTGACAAGATCATTGGTGTCCTGAGCCTTCTTCTTGAACTTCGTCAGCTTCATGATGCCCTTGACGATGAAGAAGATGATCAAACCGAACACTGCGGCGAGCAGCAGCATGGCGACAATGGCGATGACCCATGCAACGCCCTTGCCCAACTCACCCTGACCGGTGAAATTCTGGATGATCTCATAATACGCTTTGAAATTGAACATTTGCAGGAGATCGACGATCGCCTTAAAGAACGAGCCGAAGAACTGCTTCAGAAATTCGAATAAGAATTTAAAGATAGTATCCATACTGTTCTACTCCTTGATGCTAATTAATTATGTTACTCGCTTTCGCTCCAACAAATTATACAATCCCTCACCCGCTCCCGCGGGAGCTCCCTTTACCAAAGGGAGCCTGTTTTCTTTACAGTTCTTCGTCGGCGATGTTGAAGAACCACATCAGCTTGACATAACCGTCGCGGATGACGTCGAGACACTCGGGATCCTCGCCCTCGATCCACATGACGATCGTATACTTATCGGTCGCGCCGGGCTCCAAGCCGTCTATCTGTGTGTTGAATACCGTCTGGCTGTCAACAAAAGGCTGGATGACGATCTCCTCGTCGGTATGGGCGACCAACTCTTTGTTCTGCGGCTGCTCGGCTGCCGCCTCGATCTCCTCAGCCGTGGGCGGCGTATAGTTCTCGGGGATCTCTTTCTTGAATATCTGCTCAAACGCCTCGGGAGAGCCGTCCGCAGAGGTCAAGCCTCTGTTCTCTTTCGCAAAGACCTCGGGCTCACCGTTTTTATAAATCATTACGCGGCAGGCTTCGTCAGCGTCTTTAGCGGCTTTCACAGCTTGAAGCTGGCTCTGATAATTGAGCGTCTCCTTGCCGTTATTATGCAGATAAAATGTATAGGCGAGGTAGTTTCTTCCGTTATGGCTGCCGTCCGCTTCCAGATCAAGGGTAGCGGGGAGCCAGTCGTATGTGATATTGGTGACCTCGTTGACCATATTCGCGCTTAACTTGAAGGAGCTTCCGTTCTCACCGAACTGGGTGCCGTCGGCGTCTTCTGAGATCGAGATACCTTTCTTTGCGGCGCCGCTGTCGACCGTAATGACAAGATCGCCGATCGTTGTCAAAAGCCATGTCATGATCCACATGAGCAGCAAAACAAGCACCAAAGTTACGAGGGCTACGCCGGCGCGGCGTTTCCATCTGACCTGAGAGGCAAGATCCTTCGCGTCGCGCTTAGCGCGGTTGCGCTGGAAGATACCCTCCTTCTGGCGCTGCAGCTGTACGTCCTTATCACCTTTTGTTTCTAATCTTTCGAGCTGTTCGGGAGAGAAAGGCTCTTCGATGTTTTTCGGTTTTCTGCTCAATTACAACAGCTCCTTTTCGTGTAAATTGATAAAATCGATCATCTCAGAGCGTCAATCCGCAAATAATCATCATCTGCATCTGCCCTGAAATCTGCGAAGAATACCTTTAATCCTCTTCCGTCTTATTCTCAGCGGTATTCTGTGACTGCTGCATCTTCTGGAACTCCTGGAATTTTCTGAACTGTTCGAGCTCCTCGGGAGTCATGCCGGAAGGCGCGTCGGATGCAGCTCCGGCGCCTGCCTGCGCAGTCTCTTTTTCCGCCAGAGCCGCTGCAACAGCAGCCTTGACAGCTTCTTCCTTATCCTTTTCAGCGTTTTCTTTTTCCTCTTGCTCTTTGGTCTTCTTGTAGCTCATCGCGTTCATCACGACGCGGATGATCTCGTACATAAAGAAGATAATCATCGGAAACAGGACTACAAAGAAGAATCCCTGCGGCTGACGGATATAATCGAGGGGCTTGCCCCATCCGCTGAGCACCTTGCCGTGATACTCGTTATCATAGCACAGCGAGGCGATATCATAGTTATGGATATACTTGTCTTCTTCGAGCTGATCGGGCGTATCATTTGCGTCGCCCTGCGTCTGGTAGGACTTGTAACCGTCAGTATCAACAACATCAACGATTCTGTGGCAGATCAGCATCGTATCGCCTTCGTCATTACGTGTACGGTACGAAATGATATCGCCGACAGCATAATCACGGTCGCCCGCACCCGCAGCCTTGCCGATCACCAGATCGCCTACCTGATAGTCGCCGCCGTCATAATCAGGGTTGCCGCCGACCATAGAAGGAGTCTGGATGGTATGGAACGAATAGCCGAAAATAGTGGCTACGCCGTTGTTCGCTTTAGAGGAAAGTGAAAGCACCGCGATGAGGATCGAGGTGACGAGCACCAGTACGATAAGAATATTGATGATCGTATTCAGTATCGTCTTAATGACCCGGCTGCCCTTAGAGGGCATTTTTGTCTGCGTTTTGGTTTCAGATTCTTTCATTATACAATGATTCTCCCGGAAATTGTTATTTGGTATAGCATTAAGCTCTGCATACGGAGCTCGGTCAATATAATTGAACAACTGTATACACAGGTTAACGCTATGCTTGATTCAGGAATCATAGGGGCGTGATGGGCGAAACTGCCGTTCCGCCCCTACACTCCATTTTCGCATAGTTCAAAACGTTTTGATCTCTGCTCCACTGGAGCGAGAGACAGGATATCAGTTGAGATTGCCGCATCGTGAATAATAAGGTTGAGATTGCCGCAGCCCTCATGGGCTTCGCAATGACAATTTAGTAAACACTCTTCGCAATGACAATTGACGGTGGACTGACTACTGTAGGGATGATTGATGATCGGTGATCGGTAATAAATAAATCGGGTGCGGGCAAAGCCCGCCGACAATCCATCATCTATCATCCTTCATTTATCATCTATTCTCTCCCCGCCTCCTTGTCAATCCTGAGGAGGCAAAACAAAATCGGTTGAGATTGTCCGCAATGACAATCTGTAACCCGGAATAAATAATCCTCAACGAGCGATACCCTCGCGGGTAAGGTCTTACGCGGCGCGGGCGTGTGTTTGCCACCCGCGCCGCCGAACTATTTATTGAAAAGAGAAACTCTTATACGTTAATATAGCCTTATATTAAGTAAAGAAAGTTTGATCCGGTAATCGTTAATGATTAAGCCAGAGTGAGGTCAACCTGTACGCCGGAGATGATCGCGGAAGCGTTGACGGTACCAACCTTATCGGAGTAGCAGTCGGTGTCCTGACCGTCGAGGTATACATAAACGGTGATGTACTTGGTCAGGTCGGAGCCATCAGCGGACAGAGCAGTCAGACCGGTGTCGATGTTCAGGCTGGAAGTCGGGCAACTCTGAAGAGTAGTCACCTGAGAGTCAGCGTTTGCCCAAGTGGAGCTGGCAGCCTGAGTAGCGGTAGTGAGCTGACCGTGCTGACCAGTAGTGGACAGAGCCCATGTGCCGAGCAGACCGTTGGGGCCGGCAACGGCAATGCGCATTGCGTTCTGCATGGTAGCGCCGGAAGCAACGGAGATGGAAACGCCCTTGAGGTAAACCTTCATGGACGAGTTATTGTTAGCGTCGGAACCGTCGGACAGTCTGCAGTAAACCTTCTCAGCAAATACGCCCTCATCACCGGTACAGCCGGGGGTTACACCGGTCATGGACTCGGTGCCCGCGCCGTAAGCGGAAGCATATGCAGCGCCTACGGTCCAGAAGTTACCGGGAGTGGACTGATCCTGAGATACAGGAGTCGCGTTGAAAGCGGACTTGCCGTTAGCCAGCTTAGCGTCATGAGACCATGTGCTATCGGTTTCGGTACGGATAACCAGACCTGCGGAAGCGGTGGTCTTCATGGAGAGACCGGAAGCCTTAGCGTTGGGGTTCGCAGTGAACCATGCGAATGTCGCGGAACCAAGAGCTACGAGAGCTACGAGGAGCATCGCAACGGAAGAGAGTAACGCTCTCTTTCTAAACTTTGTGTTTGTCATGAGAATTCCTCCTTAATAAATATTGTTGTCCCAAACACGAGGACAGTTTTACTATTTAATCAAGCACAGGATAGATGAAACGTATCAGTGCTTGTTTAAATCAAGATTGTTTTAGATAACAGATAACAGATAATAGATAACAGTTGTGGGAAACGCTTCGCGTTTTAGATTCCTATTTATCTTCATCGCCATCGTCATCCAGTTTTTTAAGTGTTGCTGTCAACATTCTTAACAGTGATTTAACTCTAGGCTGTAAATCACTGAAATCAGGTGTGTAATAACCTGTCTTTTGTAATACAATAAGCCAATAATCTGTTTCTCCGGCTTCTTTCGCGGCAATGCGAAGTTTATTCTTGAAATCAGACGTACTGGCGGCAAACTCCGATTCATGAATATTAGCGCCTATACTAGTGCCGCTCCGAAGGATTTGACGCGACATGACATATTCGTGTCTTTGAGCAATCATCCATTCATAATATGCAACTATTCTGATAGAAAAATCAATTGACTGTTTTGCTAATTCACCTTTCATTGACGAAATACAAATCGGGTGCGGGCAGCGCCCGCCCTTCACTGTTATCTGTTATCTATTATCTGTTATCTGAAGTATTACTCAAACGAATTCCCGTTTTCATCGGCGCCGCCGAAGAGCATCTGGATGGTGAGTTCAGAGTCCTGCACATCGTTGTCGCACTCGGGGTCGTTACCTTCTGCCCATATGCGGACGGTAATCTGCTTGGGGGTGAGCTTGTCGAGGTGGAAGAGGCGGGAGTCGGCTCCGAAGGTTGTGCCGACGTCGAAAGTGCTTTGACCGTTGACCGCGGCGCCCTTGTTAGGCTCCCAGATCGCGGCGGAACCGCTGTCTTCATACGAAATACGAACCGCCCTCACGATGTCCGCCTTGGCGCCCGTCTCGGTAGTGGTGCATGAGGTCGTCGCATCACTGCCCTCGACCTGAACCGTCTGACCGGAGAGGTGGACGTACATATCGGTGGTAGCGATGAACCATACCTTGAACTCAAGATAGGACGACGTCTCGTTAGCGCTGCGCGAGGCGCCGCTCTGACTCTGGAAGGTGATACCGTTGGAGGTGGTGACAGGGTCAAGACGCTGATCCGCGATCCGCGTGCCATTCACTGAGGAAAGGTACTGGTTGATCATATCGTTGGTGAGAACCTTTTTCCATGCAGAAATGTCGGTACCGCGGTTCTCGATATCCAAATACAGCTCAGGCGCCGTAGAGATCTTGAGGTTGATCTCGTTGACCGAAGCAAAGTTGGACAGCGTGAACCACGCCAAGGTAGCCGTGATCAGCACCAGCATCGCGATGATGCTGAGCATGAAAGTAAACTTCCGCTTGACGCGCGCCTGCGCTTTCTTTAATTTGTGCAGTTCATTCTGAAGTTCCAAAACCATTTTTTCATCCATGCTACTCACCAATCAATCCTTCATCAAGAATACAAAAATGATCGTTACGGGCAGAGCCCTTTGTGACAAAAGTATCGGCAGCAACAGCTGCTGCGCCTCCTCGCAGGAGGAAGATTTGATGTGTAAACACCATACGCCTACACTAAATCATAGTAATTTCATACTGATTATAGAACAAAATTTGTTAAAAATCAACAATGATTTTTAAGCAAGAAGACGATAATCAACCAAATACATACTCATTTTACTTCAATTATGTTGGTTTTGCACTCTTTTCCATTGTGTTTTTTATGCAAAACATCAAAGCATTGTACAAATTCAACAAATAGGACGCCCAAAATTTGTAAGCAGAGCGGCAGAGATGTTACAACATTGTAAGCGAATTATGAACAAGCTGTGACATTTATGAAGAATCGAGATAAAAACCGTGTCCCCGGCGCTTATGCAATGTTGATTTTTTTCGGATGCATCTTGCCTATTCCTCCGGATTGCTCTATAATAATATAGTAATCAATTTATATCGGTATCGGAGCGAAAGAGATGAAACAAGATTTGAAAAAGCACAGCGGTCTTTTTGATTTTGTGTCAAAGCATCAATTTCTTACCGCGCTCATTCTATGCGCGCTGTTTTCTTTTGTGTACATCGCGGTAAACGGCTTTAAGATCACGGGCACGAACGACGATTACTGCGTGTTCAAGGTGATTAACGGCGGAAACACGGCTGTGCCGTGTCTGGGATACTTCTTCACCTCATTCTGCGCGCTGATCCAGCCGCTGTTCGGCGTGATCAATGTTTTCATGACGCTTCAGGAACTCTTATGCTTTTTCTCCTTAACGGCGATCAACTACTTTTTTATCGCGAAACTCGGCGCAAAAAAAGGGTTGTTCTATACCGCGATCTTTGACGCGGTGTTTTTCTCGTTCATCATCGTCGAGATCATGTACACGTATACGGCGATACTCACTACGACAGCGGGACTGCTCTGCCTGTTTTACGCCGGAGTTTACGAGAAGCGCGGGAAAGTGAAGATATTCCAGCTGATCTGCGGCTTTGTGCTGCTGCTAACCGGCTCTCAGGTCCGGTTTGAACCCTCCGCGGTATGCTGCGGGATGGGCGCGATCTATGCCGCCGGAGTATTTTTATCCCGCGTTTTGTCGAGGATCAAGAGCGATCGATTCAAAAAGGCCGCCGCATCGGCGCTGAAAAAATACGCGGTCACGGGCGTTTTGCTTGCCGCCGCTTTCATCTCCGTGTTCGGATTGAACCTCGCGTCCGGCGCGATCAAAAACTCTTCGGAGGATTATCGGGAGCTGTCACAGTACTACGAATCGCTGTCGTCCGTGAACGACTCCAGAAATTATCCCTATTACAAAAACCCCGAAGCATTTGAAGCAATGGGGCTGAAATCGGCTGAGGATTATTATACTCTGAGGGAATGGTTCGTCGACGACAGCTTCTATACGGTCGAGCGGCTGGACGAGATGTCCGCGTTCATTCGTGAAGATACCTTGGACGGGTTACTCAACAAGAGTATTGCGAAAAAGGTACTGTATCCCTTTGAGGATGCGTTTTCACAGATGATCAAAAGCAAATTTATTCTTGTGTATCTGTTCATCCTGATCATCGCGGTCTTCGGAGTCGTCTTCTTTTCGATCCTGTTCCCGAAAGCCAAATGGCTGCTGATCAAGCTGGCTTTGCTGGCATTTATATGGAGCTTTTTCTTCATGATATCCAATGTTTTCGGGATCGAAAGCATCCTGCTGCTGCCGCTGATCGCGGTATCGCTGCTGATCACTGTACGGTATGACCGGTTCCAGACTGTGATCACGCTGTTTTTGGTTGCCGGACTGCTGATACCGTACGCATATCTGGTCACCATCAGATTATTCTTTTATACTGCGTTAGCTCCGATCTTCCCCGCCTTTGTGCTGATGATCTTCGGCATCCATGAAGAATATGCCGTCAAGTTTGAAAAAAGACAGAGGGCAGGTAAAATCACGATATCCGTTACGGCGGGTCTCCTTGCCGCCGTATCGGTGTTTACGGGCGTGTTTGTCTATATCAATTATGTGCGGATCTATGATACGGAGTGTAATCCCCTCATGGAGGAGTATATTGAAGATCATCCCGATACGATCTTCCTCATCAACCAAACGCAGCTCATGAAGTCGTATTATCATCCTTTCATTCTGTCGGACGATAAGACCAACGTCGTGAATTACGGCTTGTGGATGACAAAGGCAAAGGTATTTAAAGACGAGCAAAAAGCTAACGGGATCGACAATATCTTTAAGGACGCAATCAACAGCAATATGCGTATTGTCATTTGTGAGCTGGACGAAACAAACGGAGACGATTCATCTGGCGCGACGGTCCGTGAAATTCCGTCGACTCATTATCTGGCTGCATATTATAATAATCATTACGCCGAAGACGGAGAAGTTATAGAAATCAATCAAACAGACAGCGCCGGATCCTATCACATTTTCGAGGTGGTTTCCATGCCTGTTTCCGATGAATGATTAGCTCATCATAAAACGGTTGGCTCATTTGCATGAACCAACCGTTTTTTATACTATTCATTTTGAAGTCGGGAGTTTTTGCGTCTTAAACTACAGCAGCTTTTCGATTTCCTGCCAAACAGAGAGATTCTTGACAAGATTGTAGATCACCGATCGCTTTTTGATATCCTCGACGAAGTTGGTCAGCTTTTCATGCAGTTCGATGAATTCCGTGTTCTGAGAGTCCAACTCCCTTTTGCGAACATCAACTCTCCTGCGCAGTTCATTATTTTTGATCATCCGTATCCACCCCCAGCTCACTAAGCATTTCCAGCGTATCCTCCACTGTCGGCTCCCTGTCATCCTCAATAGAAACATCCGTCTCCGAGTAGGTATAGCCGCTGTTCTCAACGTCGATCGCTTCGGTATAGAGCTCATCTGTGCCATCCTTTTGGATCAGCCGCTCGGCGTCTGAATGCGTGCGGTAAAGGTTTACGCCGTCGGAACGGGTCATAAAGAATTCTGTTTGTATCATGTTCATGCCCCCTTGATTTGGTATTTTGACGACGGCAGCGACGACCAGTTGGTCGCTGCGCTGAACGCCGAAAGCATCTCCGCGTTCGCGACATAAATGATGCCGGGTACCGCGTAGAAAACGCTGCTCGCGCTTTGAGACAGCGTCGGGATCTGTGCGGGATCGGTAAAGGCACTCATATCCACGGCTAATAAATATTTGCAGTTACTG
>JAFRBX010000029.1 GCA_017404665.1 Ruminococcus sp. | reverse complement strand
TTCAGAAACGAGATCTTTCAGACTCTCAACAAAGTCGTTGATCGCTTGTGTGATACCATCCGCATTATTTCCCCTGAAACCATTAAGAGCATTACTGCAAGAGACTGGATTGTTAAAGCATTTAATTGATACTTAGTATTAGGTGATTGTTTCGGGTTTGTTGCTTTTTACAAGTCTACATAGTTTTATAGGCAGGGAGCTTCATATTTGCTCCCTGCCTATTTTCTTTTCTCTATTTATTGCTTTCCTGCTTTATCCCGTTCTTCTTCCTGTTTCCATTCCCGGAACTTTCTCTGTCCCTCTTCACTTTCATAGAAGGCTATGATATCCGGCAGGAAGGCTCTGGCTAAAGCTTCAAGCTCATATTTGGGAACTCCGCTTTTGGTTTCCGGGGATGGCGGTAATCCCATCAGGTCTGCTTTGTTTATTACTTTACGGTTTACTGCCATAAGGCAGCGCTTCTAAAAGTTACAATAAAATCGACATTTCTTGTTCATATCCTTTCTCGGAAAACTGTAGTCTTTGTTAATGCGCGGTAGTTTTTACCCCACCATAATACACAGTTTCTGAGTCGATATTTCTACTTGCGATGCCCTCTAACCTAAGTTAATATACACCAAACCGGTAAAGGAGATAACCTATTATGAAAGCGGTTAAACTGTTATTTGTATTTGTTTTAATGATTGCGATCGCGTCATCTGTCTTTGTAGTCCCGATCATGGCATCATCCATGATACTCGGTGATGCTGACGGAGACGGAGAGGTCTGTATCACCGACGCAACAAGAATCCAGCGCGATGTGGCACAGATAATTGAGATTGATGATGCTTTTCACTGTTGATTATTATTTTAAATATTCATTGAAGAAGGCTTCGAGCTTATCGAACGGGATCGCGTTCTTACCGCCGCCGTCATAGAGGTCGGTGTGTACCGCGTCGGGGATGATGTACAGCTCCTTGTTATCACCCTTTAGGAGTTTGAAGGTATCCTCGCTGAGATAGCAGGAATGCGCTTTCTCGCCGTGGATCATCAGCACCGCGCTGTCGATCTCACCGGCATAGGTGAACAGTCGGGTGTTCATCAGCGAGGTCTGAGTGTTGACAGTCCATCCATCGTTGGAGTTGAGAGAACGGGGATGATAACCGCGCTCGGTCTTATAGTAGTCATAGTAATCCTTGACAAAGAACGGCGCATCCTCGGGGAGCGGATCAACTACGCCGCCGGCGCGGGCATAAGTGCCGTTTCTGTAATCCTCTGTGCGCTGTTTGTTGACGGCTTCTCTCATAGCTTTGCGCTCCGCCTTGCTGTCGTTCGCATCAAAATAGCCGTTGCCTGCGACACGGGACATATCGTACATGGTGGAGGTCACGGTCGCCTTGATCCTCGTATCAATACAGGCGGTCTGTAACGCCATACCGCCCCAGCCGCAGATACCGATGATACCGATACGGTCGGGATCGACATCATCACGGCAGGAGAGATAATCCACCGCCGCCTGATAATCCTCTACATCAATATCGGGCGAGTGCATCGCTCTGGGGTAACCGCCGCTTTCTCCGGTAAAGGAGGGATCGAACGCGATGGTCAGAAAGCCGCGCTCCGCCATCGTCTGAGCATACAGTCCCGATGCCTGCTCCTTGCAGGCGCCGAATGGTCCGCAAACAGCGATCGCCGGCAGCTTGCCCTCTGCATCCTTTGGAACATACATATCCGCCGCAAGCGTGATCCCGAAATGGTTAACAAAAGTGATCTTGCTGTGATTGACAATATCACTTTTCGGGAAGGTCTTGTCCCATTCCTGAGTTAATGTGAGAATTTCTTTTTTCATATGTCTTTTACCTCCATTTTAATATCAGTACGTGATCGTGATTGTGACGTTGCCGTTGGATAACAGTGCTGTTAATTCATCCGGTGTTTTGTCATGTTTTCTCGTTCTATATGGTTTTCGAATGGTTACAACAGTATAAAGGGCTCGATAATAATCGATTTACTTTATCGATAATTGCTATTGGTTGTTTTGCCTTATTTGTCATAAAGTTTATCGGTTTCATCCGGTATCACACACCGCGCGATTATTCTTGCCAGCTCTTCGGGTGATTCGTTACAGTCTGTCTCGTTAAACCGATTTCCCCATTTCATACGCCTCGGCGAAGGCGGGGGTGCTTTCGATCTCGCCCTTTTGATAAACGCCGGTGCCGTAGATAATTCCCATCTCCTTTGCACCCTCCACGCAGTCGGCATAACCGCGGAAGCACTCGATCGTGCGCTCCTGAGACTCACGCTCCTCGTCGGCGCAGGTGACGATGTAGTAGAACTCCTTGTCCCTGACCTCTGTCCAACGGGCGACAGTGCGGTCGATGACTGCCTTGAGCTGCGCGTCGATGGAATAGAAGTAGACGGGGCTTGCAAGCACGATCACATCAGCGTCAATCATCTTCTGCAGCAGCTCAGGCATATCGTCCTTCTTAGCGCAGACGCCGCCGGATTTTTGACAGTAATAGCATCCGCTGCAATAGCCGATCTTCTTCTTTGCTACACGGATCTTCTCGACCTCGTTTCCTGATTCAACTGCTCCGCGCATGAACTCGTCGCAGAGGATGTCGGAGTTGCCGCCCTTACGCGGGCTGCCGGATAAAATCAAAACTTTTTTACTCATATTCTTTACCTGTGTTTGATTCATTTATTTTCATCATTTATTCAGCATCGTTTTCGAATTATTATATCTTCCTTATGCCTTATTAAACTTTTCCTTTGGCTGTTTGCAGCGCGGGCAGCGCCAGTCGTCGGGTAAATCCTCAAAGGCAACTCCGTCATGTTCGGCGGGATCGTAGACATATCCGCAGATGGAGCAGACATAGATCCCGGTGGATTCCTGTGCGGTAAAGTCATATTCTTCAAAGATCGTTTTCACAGGGTTGTCCAGATCCATTACGCGATTGGCTTCGAGGTTTTCATAGCCCTGCGGCGTATGAGTACCGCAGTACACGGTCGGGTTCTTGCTGACAAACTCACGCACACGGTCGAGTGTTTCACGCGCAGCGGGAAGGTCGTCAAATACGACCGATAGCTTGTTCTCATACAGCGCTTCGTCAACATAGGTAATGTCAGCCTCAAACATATAGAACAGACCGTCTTTTTCGGCGACAACAAGGCTATTGCCGTTGGTGTGACCTTTTGCTTTGATGAGATACACGCCGTCGATGATCTTTTGGCTCTCGGGGAAATTATAGTACGCGCCGTCGGTGAACTTTACGGGAACAATATTCGGGATTCCCTGCAATTCAGCCGCGTTCAATTCATCTTCATTTACATATATCTTTGCGTTCGGGAAAGATTTCAGCTCGCCTGAATGGTCGTTGTGCTTGTGTGTGAGCAAAATCTTCGTTACCTGATCAGGCTTATAGCCAAGGTTTGCGAGTGCTTCCATATATGAGCAAATATCCTTACCCGTGTACAGTATACTGTTTTCATCGGGTACTTCTTCGGGCGTACCCGCAGGCAAGCCTGTGTCAACCAAAATAACCTCATCGCCTGTATCGATCAGGTAATTTTGCAGGCTGCCGCGGTAGCGGATATCCTTATCAAATTTCTCCACGCCTTCTTCGCCGCCAAATGCGAAGGGCTGGGAATAGAATCCGTCTTTTCTGAATTTTACTGCTTTAATAATCATAGCAAAGCCTCCTTTTATCCTGTTACGCCTATTATGCCATATTGACAAGTGCTTTGTCCAGCAGTTTTTTTAGCACGGATAATTCTTCGCTTGAAAGCGGAATGCATCCGTCCATCATTTGCGGTACGGATACCGCCTGTTCCTTCAACGCTTCGCCCTGCTCGGTGAGCGAGATCATCAGCTTGTTTTCGTTATATGCGGGGCGGGTGCGGTCGATATAACCCTGCTTTTCGAGCCGCTTTAACAGCGGTGCGAGCGTACCGGAATCGAGGCGCACCTTTTTACCCAGCTCGCCCTCGGTCATACCGCCGAACTCCCACAGCACCATCATCACGATGTACTGCGTATAGGTCAGGTTCAGAGACGCAAGAGGCTTGCGATACTGTCTGACAACCTCTTTCGCGCAGGCATACAGCGGAAAGCAGAGTTGATTATCGAGTTTGATGTTATCATAATTATTGATAATAATCACCTCATGGCTTCAAAATAAGGCTGTCGAAATCGGCAGCCTTACTCATAGATTTATTTATCTGCAGGCTCCCATTTGCATCTAACAGGAGATACGATTGTGCCGTCCTTCTTCATCGCGGCAAAGGCTTTGTCAACAATCTTGCGGTCAAGACCTGTCAGCTCGGCGACCTTGCCCGCGTTGAGCGGCTCGCCTGCCTTTCTCATCGCTTCAAGAATCTGTTCTCTGTCGCTCATAATCAGTCACCCAGCATTTCGATCATATAATTCTCCATACCGATCTGCTCAATCAGGCAGAGATGACCTTTCACCCAGTTATAGTGCTCCTGCTCGTCAAGAATAAATTCTTCGAGCATGTGTTTCGTAACATAGTCGTCATCAAACATTGCAAGAGATTTTGACATCATCGGCAGAGCCTCGGCAGCGTCCTTGCAATCATACTCGAGCATTTCCTTGATATCGGTGATGACAGGATAAGGCTCGATCTCAACAACAGGTGTTTCCCCAAGCTCAATCAATCTTGCGTTTACCTTTTTAGCCTCTTCCCATTCCTCGTCAGATTCAGCCATGATCTTGTCGCCCAGCTTATTCAGTCCACGAGCCTTCAGAAGCTGTGCGTGGATAGAATGCTGCTGTGAGTTACCGAACCAGCCCTTTGCAAATGCCTTTAACAGTTCAATTTTTGTCATAATAAAAACCTCCGTATTTTAATACAATGTTGTGCGCATTGTTATTGTGCGCAATTACAATTATCATTGTACCGATAAACGAAGGTTTTTCAATTCACAATATTTGATTTATTTCTCATTATGAGAAAATTTATATCGATTCTCTCATAGTCAATACAGAAATTCTTTGAGCGGTTCCGGCAGCGACTTCTCATATACCTCGGCAAGCTCCTCAGGAGTCGCGTTGTATCTGCCGAGTATCCAGTCACAGGTCAAAGCGACAGTTCCCTGACAGTAGAGTCGGATGTACATATCCGTTTTTTCGTCAAGCTCGCCGATCCTATCCGACCGCACGACCTGCTCCTTCAGCGCGGTATAATTGATCTCGGTCATGTTACGGATGAAAGAGTCCTGACCGCTTGTATGCCTGAGCAGATTATTGAGATAATCTTTATTCTTCTGAAACCCTCTCGCACCGTCGAGCAGCGTCTGCCTCCATGGATAGCCATTTTGTCCGATCTGCTTCATCACCGCGGCGACCTGTCGGGTTTGATCCCATACGATCAGGTCGTATTTATCCTTAAAATGACGGTAAAAGGTCGCCGAGGAATAGCCGCAGTTTTCGATGATATCCTTGACAGTGATCTTGTCGATGTTCTTTTTCTCCGCCAACTCTCTGAAAGACTCGGCAAGAATTTCTTTCGCTGTTTTCCGTTTCATATCTTCATTCCTCAAATCAAAGAGTCAGTTTCATAATCAAGCAATCTAATACGAGAGCAAATCCTGCGTTGTGTTCGTCAGTTTCAGAAGAGACACACCTTTCGGGGTGAATCTCAGGCTGATGTTCCAGCTCTCTACACCCTTTTCTATAGCTTCTGTCATAGCCGCTTTGACTTCCTCATAGTGCGTGCTGTGCAGATGGGGCTTGACCTCTGTTTCCTCATATTGCTGAACGGTCAGAAGAATTGCGCGCTCGTGTTCTTTCAGTGAGGACGCAAGCTCTTTGACATGCCTGACCATCCTGTCAGTCGACGAGAACGGCGTGACCTTCTTCGTCTTAATTTGATCGCCGTACTTTACATTGACGGTCGTCAGCGGCGTCTTGACCTCCAGATAGGTATTGCCAACGAGAAAATCGAGCTTTGACACGCCGAGGAATACCTCTCGCTTCACATCGTCATAGTCGGACACCATTTCATCCAGTTGGTGTGTATTCAGCAGAAATTCCGCGATACGGTTGCTGATGATCAGGTTGATGCCTACCCAGTTCTTGTTCACAGCGTCAGGGTTATCAAACGACACCGCCTCGACGGTATATTTCAGCTTACGCTTCGGATCATCGCTCTTTGATAAAAGGCAGGCTACTCCTGCAAGGTCAACATCGCCGATCCGCGTTGTTGCGGGACAATGCGCCTTGACAACCTCGCCGTCAAATTCCACGTTCATTGTAAACTGCGAATTGCGTTTGACGATCCTTGCCTCCTGCAATTCTTGATCAAATGTATATTCCATCATATATCAACTTACTCACATAATCAGATTACAGATTATATCTATTTTTTCTTGTTCAATATCTTGGCTACTCAGAAAATAACGCGCATTTTTATTATTCTGTGTATGGAATAATTTGTGGTCATCCACATCATGCAATAAAGCCGCCAAAGCTACAATCGTAATATCACAATTTGAATACTCAGCTGCAATATTCATTGCATTGTTATATACGCGTAATGAATGGTTGGCGTCGTGACCGTCTGTGTTATCCTGAAATAGTTCTTCTATGTACTTAATGGCGTTTTCAATTATTTTTTCATTCATCGCACTCACACTTTAATACCGATTTCTCTTACTAAGATTATAACAAACAAATTTCGTCTTGTCCATCACAAAACTCCGAACAGCGATCTGCCGTCCGGAGTCTTTATTGCTTTATTCCAATGTCATCAGCAGCGCCATTTTAAATCTGCCGTCAGCTTTGACCCAATGCTTGCCGCCTTCGGCGAACTTGAAGTTTTCGCCTGCCTTAATGGGGTGTTCCTTACCCTCATAGCCGATAATGCCCTTGCCCTCGAGAGCGAAGATCAGCGCTTCGCCGGGAGCGGCGTGCTCTGAGAGTCCTGTGCCTTCGTCAAAGCTCATGATGACGAACTTCATCTTCTCATTATGGGCGACGTCCATATTGATGATTTTGCCGTCCTGATAGGGCAATAATTCCGCGAGCTTGAATATCTCGCCTGCTTTTACTGCGTTATTCATGGTGTTCCTCCTGATAGAAATTTCTGTGTAGATTGCTTTTGTATCGGTTCTCATTCCGACGGGAGTGTCGGTTGGTGCAAGGATACAATCGCCTTCACGGAGCGTCCAAGCATCCTTGTCGGTATAGACCTCCATGCTGCCCTCGTGGAGCAGGAGCAGCTTGTGGTAACCGTAGATCTCCGCGCTGATGTCGGTGTTTTCGGCGAGTGAGAAATAGAAGATACAGTCCTCGCCGTTGTCATAGACAGCTTTCGATATGGTACAGCCTGCTATCGGCTGATTATCCTCTGCGATACGGAATACTGCGCCTGTTTTCTCGTTGATCGTTGCCATATATAACACTCCTTCTTGATTTTGTGACTGTATTATACTATAATCAAGTCAACAAGTATGTTGTTTCAACAACAAAAGAGGATTATTTATGAATTTTTCATTTCTTTCTAACACTAATCTCTTTCGCGGGATCAAGGAGGAGGAGATCAGGACGGTACTGTCCTGCCTGAACGCGTATGAGAGGAAGTTTCAAAAGGACGAGATCATCTATCGCGCCGGCGACAGTGTGAGCGAGATCGGTCTGGTTGAGATGGGCAGCGTTAATATCGTCGTCAATTTCTATTGGGGCAATAGTAACATCTTCGGGCATATCGAACCGGGACAGATCTTCGCCGAGACCTACGCCGCTGTGCCGGGAAAGGAACTGTTGGTCGATGTTGTCGCCGCCGAGGACTGTGCGATCCTGTTTTTGAATATGGACAAGCTGCTCACCGTATGCCAAAGCGGCTGTTCCTTTCATCAGCGGCTGATCCATAATCTCCTGCGTATCTCTGCGATGAAGAACCTGAATCTTTCGTCAAGAATGATGCATACCGCGTCAAAATCCACGCGTGTGCGGCTGCTGTCCTATTTCTCTCAGCTTGCGATCGAAAACGGCAGTGCATCATTTACCGTTCCGTTTTCGCGTCAGCAACTCGCCGACTATCTCGGCGTGGAGCGCAGCGCGCTCTCGAACGAGCTGTCAAAAATGCAGAAGGACGGGCTGATACAATATCATAAAAATGAATTTAAACTGTTAAAGGACAGCCCGATGTGAGCTGTCCTTCCGTTACTCAAATTAGTCATTGCGAAGGCTCGACACGCGTGTCAGCCCGTGGCAATCTCAACCGATTATGCAAAATGATCTTTTGCAAATTCCATATTCTGCACGACCTCGACGGTGCCGAGATAGTTCTTGTCTTTGTCGCGTACCGCTATATAGGTGACGAGGAAGCACTTGCCGCCCTTGTCCATCCATACCGGCACACTGTCGCGCACGCCGCTGCGGAAATCCTCGATGATCTTTCCAAATCACCTCAAACTTATAATCATCAAGAAAAAAGTGAACTATCTGATCAGCGCTGCTCCCGCCTAATTTATCATAACCTATAAGCTCAATTTTTTCAAGGTCGATATCTTCCTTCCTGATTTTCGGCATTTCAAATGTGCCTTCGCCCATAAAATGGTTTCGTAAAAGCATAGGGTCTTTTCTGTATTCTAAGTTTGTCAAATAAACATCCCTTCTCAATAAATTTAGAACTTATGTTCTAAATTTATTTTAGCCCTGACTTAGAAATCGTCATCAGAGACTCGAAGGCGAGTGTGCCCGCCAAAGGCGGGTAAAAATGATCCGCCGGATCATGATCAGCAAGGGCGCAGCAGCAACTTCTGTCAGGGGGCGCCGCATTTTTTCAAAAATCCCCGTTTTAGTATTGAAATTGTTCGGTTTATTTGGCATAATAAGCATAGCGTCGACCGAAACAGACACAGAATGATGTAAATCGACCCAAAAGGGTCATGGGGTACCGGTCAATTGTCAGCAAAAGAGAGGGCGGAGCCCTCGTTTTCAGAAAACGGTAAAGAGAGGAATGACTATGGAAAACCAAGAAAAAGATCTTAAGGCTGTATGGCAAACATGCGTTCAGATGGCGCATTCTGCAAGCCAGCGCCGCGACACGATGAACAACCTTTTTGTCACGCTCAACTTAGCGATCCTCGCCGCGATCTCATGGCTGTGGGATACCAAAACCATTTTCCTCTGTGCGGCGGGCATGATCATCTGCACGGTATGGATCCTGTATATCAACAATTTCAAGCGGCTGAATGCCGCCAAGTATCAGGTAATCATTGACTTAGAAGAAAAGCTCGGGATCACTCCCATGAAGGACGAGTGGGAGATCCTAGGCAAAACGAAAAGATACCTGGAAGGCACAAAGATCGAACGGATCCTGCCGCTGGCGTTCGCGATCGGCTACGTTGTCATAGCAGTCTTAATGATCACGATCAAACGCCCCGAACAAGCCGCAAAGGCTGCCGCGGAAGCAGCGCAAGCCGTACAAGCTACGCTGCCCGCCTGAGCACCGGACGGTCTGAACGGGCAAGAATATCTGCAATCATCAAAACCGCATGGTCAAGACAGTATCTGTCTCTCCATGCGGTTCGTTTTGTCTATACAATATAGTTGTCTATTGAAGCGTGATCCCGATATATACATCCTCGGGCGCACCGCCGCCGCGCAGCGGCAGAATCATGCCGCAGGGCGTTACGATCTCACCGTCAAACAGCGGACAGTCCTTCGCCGCGGTCAAATGAAAGCTGCCGATCCCTTCGGCTTTGAGCAGGGCTTTCAAATCGTCGAGCTTCCGAAACACTGCGTAATACACATCCGTAAAGCGCCCGTAGCGCTGACAGATCGCGAAGGCGTCCGCGCTCTGCACCGTTACGGCGCCGTAGCATCCGTAGTAATCTGCGGCAAAACGGATCATATCGCTATCCCATAACAAAGATTTGCCTCCGGAGCACACTGCCTGCAGCGCTGTCAGATCGGGCGAGCCGCCACACGGCTGTCTGTCCGTATCGGTATCGAAAACCGCGCTTTTCACCGCGCAGGAGGGCAGATAACCGAACCCCGCGTAAAATCCGTACAGCGTTTCGCTTGCCGGAAGCAGCAGCGAATAATGGTCCCCGCGCCGGGCAGCGTCCTGCAGCGCAAAGCGGATAAGCGCCGACATCAAGCCCCGTCCCCGGTACGCGGGCAGGGTCGCCGCGCCGCACAGGTAGTGGGCGCTTTTGCCGCCCAAAGAGCAGTCTAGCAGATACAGCGCGGACACAAGCTCACCGTCCGCCTCGCAGGCATAGGCGTGAAAGACCGCCTTGTTCCTTTGAAAAAATAATTCAGCCGCGTCCTCGCGCTCCTCAAAGCACGAAAGCCAGATGCTTTTCAGCACGGGCAGGTCGCGCTCGTCACACGCGCGGTAAACGGTCATTTCAGCGTCGCCTCAAATCTGTCGTAGATGATGACGGGGCTGTAGGAAAGCTTCGCTTTGCGCAGCCCCTCGAGTCCGAGGTCCTCTTCCCTGTTGATATATTGGTAAGCGGTCAGCGTCTTGGCAAACTCGTTGTTGATCACGGCATAGCTGCCGGGATAGCCGCGCAGGGCTTTTTCAAAGCAGACGTCAAAGCACAGGCGCGAGATCTCGCTGCCCATCGTCATGGCGACGGGCTCGCCCAAGGCATAGAGCACCATGCCGCGCATGCCCAGCTTTTGAAAGTTCTCCAGCGCCTCGCAGATCACCGCGTACTCGCCGTGGCTTTTCGGGTCGATATCGTTTTCTGCGCACCACAGCTCCATCACCCGCAGCGCGTCGTTCCGATTGCGGTCGTTCAGTTCGGCGACCGACGCGTCGGGATATTCGCGGTAAAAGCGCGAAATGTGATTGCGCTTTGCGTGAAAATGCTTGCCCTCCAGCTCGGCAAGATCATGGGAAAGATAGATGTAGTCCTGCGTGTCACAGGATCGCTCAAAGACAAAGCGCGAGGGATACAGCTCCTCCAGCTTTTCTTTCTCGCTCTTTGAAAGATAGCCGAACATCGGCTCCTGTCCCCTGTCGTCGGCGTCGCGCAAGCACGCCTCGATCGCGCCGCGCACGTTTTTGCCCGACGGCAGACAGTAGCCCCAAATCTTGTTGTCGTCGCGGAAGTACGCCTTGATGAGCGTATCGTCATAGAACGCGATGCGCAGCAGATATTCTCTGCTCCACAGATAGCCGCTGACAAAGCTGTACTCTAAGCCGACGGCGTTTGTATCATCGTAATACTGCTTGTAGATCGGGATCTTGTCGATCGCAAGCGGTTGAAAATCCAGCATACATGAAACCTGTCTTTCTTTAGGGTCATAACAAGCTTGATTATACACCATCAAAGCGCTTCTGTCTACCGCAAAACGGCAGAAATGACCGTCAAAGACAGCAAAAAGCATCCGCCCCGATACCCAACAGGATACCGGGGCGGACGCCGTAAGCATGGATTTTGGATTATGGATAATAAATTATTGATAGTCTGATTCTTTGAATTCCATGGACAAAGGCGCCGACATACTGGTTTCCCAATAATTGGTTGCCCATACAAGACAGGTCCACTGCATATCCTCGGGATACTCGCTCAGGTCAACGGTATACCATGAGTGACCGTCTTCAATCAAGCCGGAGTCGATGACCGTTCCGTCCTCGGCGACAAGATTGAAGTAATAGCCGTACGGAACGATCGAATAGCCGGATGTCCAATGGAATTGATACCGGCGGTCGCCGAGACTTTTTGCTTTCAGCTCTTTGGGAGCAAGCAGCAGGATAAGCTGGATCTCTTCATCGCAGGAGGCGATCACGTTTTCATCCTCATCCAGCAGGTAGAGATACGCCTGGAATGAACTGTTTGCTTTGAACAGCTCGCTTTGGACATAGACCGGATCATTTCCGCTCCAGACGATCGACCCTACATATTCATCATGATATTTATACAGTTCGAGAACAAAATGCGGGACGTCAAATTTATTGCCGTCTTTGATCTGGAGCAAAACGGTATCATCACCGCTGAAAATGAAGAACTCCAGTTCGGGGACGACGTTATACAAAGAGAATTTACGCGTCCAGCCGGTCGTGTTGTACATGCTGGCAAAACAGGTGCCGTCTTTATTCAGGCAGCGCGCCGTATAGGTATAGGTTTTTTCGGGCTCTGCGTCTGTATCGGTGAAGCGTGTGTTCGGCGTCGTTACTCCGATGCGCTTCCAGCCGCTTGCCTCTTTGCGGTATACGGCGATCGGATAGTTCAGATACTTGATTCCGGTTTTTACCGTGAAGCTCACGCCGTCGAGATGTGTTTCCATATTTTCGATCACAGGATTGTCAAAGAAGAAGAAGCTCACGCCGGTATAGCTGCTCGCGAACCCTTTGCCGCGGCAGCTGAGACAGCGCACGGTGTAGCCTGTCGATTCGCCCCGGCGGACACCTGCGTCCGTATAGCTCGTATCGCGCGTATCGGTAAGCTTTGTCCAGCCTTCGTCGCCGTCATGTCGATAAACGCGGTAGAGATCCGCGCCGTCGACCTCAGCCCATGTGATCTTTGCGCCGCTGTCGGTCGCTTCGATCCGCGTGATCTGCGGCGTATCCAATTGCGGGTCGTAGGTGTATGTCCAGCCGTCGTGATCGAAGTCGGAGGTATATTTTCCGGCGCCGTTTACACAACGAACGGTGTAAAGGTAGGTCGAGCCGATCGCGACGTCGTCGTCGACAAAGACATTCGTCGCAGTCTCACCCATGCTCTTCCAATCGTTCTTTGCCTTGCTCCAATAGTACACACGGTATTTCTCTGCGCCCTTTACGCGGCTCAGCTGTATCTCTACGCCCTTGCCGATGCTGCGGAAGCCGGTGATCCGCGGGATGGGATCGTCCGATTCGGTCGGCGCCGGTTCGGTCGGGGAAGGCTGTGTCGGGGAAGGCTGTGTCGGGGAAGGCTGTGTCGGCTCACATTCCGTCGGATCGGGCTCAAACGGCAAGTCTTCTGTCGGATCTGAGGCTTGCGGATCGTGCGGATACGGCGTCCAGCCTTCGGGCCGGTACTGCAGGTTTGCCAGATACCGCTGGATGCAGGACGCATCCATGATGCTTCTCTTGCCGTCCTGATCAAAGTCGGAGAAATAACCGATCGGGCTTACGACTCTGCTGCCGGGCGAATTCACATCATCATCCGGATAGTTTAATATCCTTGCAGCGCAGCGCTGAATCATCACAGCGTCGATGATCTCGAGACAATCGTTGCCGTCCATGTCGCCCATCAGCCTGCCCGCGCCCATCTGCGTCCACACGCGATCCAGCCCGTCAAGCTCTCTCAGCTCCGGCGCGTTGACGTCGAAAAAGCGGTCGTACTTGGCAATGTATACGCCCATGCCAAACGCGAACGGCTCATTGGGATATTCGTTGATCATCACACGGTTGCCGAATTCATAATACGCGGGATGGATCCAGTAATCGGAAACGACCCCTTCCTTTGCGCCTTTCACCAGCGCCCAATCTACCTCGCCGTTTGCATCCTTATGCTCGTAGAGCTCATCGTAACCCATCAGCTGAGAACCGTAGAACTGATACTGACTGAGAAGCTTCGATCTGTACTTGTACTCCTTTGCCGGCGTCGTTTCGACAGGGACGTCGGGATCCCGCAAAGGAAACAAAATACACTGAGAACCGCCGTCGCCCAGCTTCTCGCCGTCTCGATACAGCACCGTACCGTCGTCGAGAACTATGTCCAACAGCTTGCTTTCATAGATTTGCGCCATGACTTCGACTTTCTTTTTCATCGCGATTTCGAACATGATAACGGAATGAAATGCGCCTTCCTCACGGGACTCGGGAGGCATTTCCTGCGCAGCCCGTATCTCATCCAGCATACTCAGGTAATCGTCGAAGGTATAGCCGCTTTTCAGCGTATAGGTATAGGTGATGACGGTATCGTCCACCGTATAGCTCACATCATACATATTGCCGTATGCCGCCGTCGCGAGCGGGAAAATAAAGCCCTTGTCCTCATAGCCCGGATAATCGGGCACGATATCGATAAAGTCGCGGTCATAGTCGAACTGAGCTTTGACAATTTTCGGCATTCGCGTTGTCGCTAAAGAGGCAACGCCTTGGCAGTAGTAGTTGTAGCCGGGAACAGGCTCCTGATCCGGCGCAGCGGCTGTCACACCGGTCACCGCCGTACAGGACAGCAGGATGCACAGCGCCATGATCGCCGACAGGATCGATAACAATTTCTTCATCATGTTTTCCTCATTTCTTGTTTATATTTAAGATAGCATCTCCGGCGGCAAAACGCTACCGGTTTTTTCATCATTTTACCACCACACGGGCGCCTGACCGACGATCTCGCCGTCGTCGTTATACAGATAAACCATTTCATCCGATTTAGGCTTATCGTTGTTCAGCGACAGGTCGATATGCTTGATCTCAAACGGCTTTATCTGATAAAACCTGCCGAATTTTGTTTCGATGTAATAGACATGATCGTCCGAGAACGCCGCGGGATCGTCGATATACTCCAAGCCCGTTTCGGCAACGGTGATATACAGCTTGCCGTCCGCGCACAAAAGCGAGCGGTCGATCTCGGGGAGCGGCACGTCCTGCGGTTCTGTCGCCGGTTCGGTCGCCGCGCTGACAGTCGGCGCGCTGTGAGTCGGCGCGGGGCGCGGCGCTTCGGTTGCTTTGGGAGCGTCGGTCGCTGTCTGACTGCTGCCCGCGGCTGTTTCCTCCTGTGTGGGTCGTGTCGCGGAATAATAGATAGTCTCCTGTGAATGCTCTGTTCCCCGCTGTTTCTCGGTGGATTCTGTATGCGCCTGTGTCGCGGGAACGCTGCCCTGCGTTGTCGCGGCTTCGGTCGCTTCAACGTCTGTTGCGATGGCGGTCGGCGCGGCGGGAGCGGGACTCACCGGAGGTTTGAAGCCCGCGATATTGGAAAAGTATGCGGCGCTTGCCGCGCCTGCCAGCACCACGCTCGCGGCAACGGCGGCATAGCGGACCTTGGTCTGTGCCGCGGCTGTCTTGGCGGCGCGCAGCTTCGCAGCCGCCAGCGCCGCTTCGATCATGCTTTCGGATACATGGATCCGGTCGATCGCCATGGTATAGCTGTTGGTTTTCATGGATGTGGCTCCTTTCGTGATCGGTTTTCTGTCTTGATGAACACCGGATACAGCCGACAAGGATTGTATGCTTTCTCGGATGTTCCGCGTCAATCCTCCGCTTCGGTCAGCAGCTGTTTGAGCTTTTCCCGTGCCCGTTTCAGCCCCGACTTCACGGTATTGACGTTCATGCGCAGGATCTGCGCGATCTCGCTGACCGTATACTCCTCATAGTAGTACAGGTATACGATGTTTTGGTAGTTTTCCGGCAATTCCTGCAGCTCCGCGAGTATCTCGGGCGGCTTTTCTGCTTCGAGGTTTTCATGATCCTCGATGCTTTCCCATTTACGCCGCCGGTAAGAGCGGCTCAGATCCCTGCATTTGTTGATCGTGACGCGGATCAGCCACCGCTTGAGGTGTTCTTCATCCGCGGGGATCGGCTTGGTGAGGATAATCAGGCAGACCTCCTGCAGGATGTCCTCCGCGTCGGCGGGATAATCGAGATTATGCAGAGCGACGCGGTAGATCAAGTCCGCGTATTGCCGGAAGACGGATTCAGCCTGTTCGGTACCGATTTTGCGACCCACTTCCATACTCCTTTCGCGCGGGGTCTTTTACCGGTATTCCAAAAACTGTAGCATCTGTTTATGAAATATCAGTTTTCAGCGCTGTGATCCCGCACATAGGCGCCCGATATCCGACAAGGATATCGAAGCACCCTCCTGTTCCTATAACGAATCGAATGGTGCGTTTGGTTGCACGTTTCAAGATTTTTTTCGCAACCATCATAGCATAAACAGATAAAAGATACAACAGTGTGCGAATCACGCGCACGTGAATCTAATTCAGTCATAGAATCGCCAATTCGGTTACAAAGTGATACATTAAAGGAAGCAGAGCGTTGCCGATGACAGCTCCCTCGTCAGAGGGAGCCGAGTAGACGCACTGTTCCTCTTTTGGGTTACAATAGAATCTACAAATTGAATACTCACACGGATCGCGCAAATATCACTTGAAATCCGTATTTGTCTCCGGTATAATAGGTTCGGTATCATTGAATCTGCGGTTATGCAAAGAACAAAGGGGTGAAAAGAATTGAAAAAGAGCAATTTGACCGGCTTACTATACTTTATCATCCACTTTCTGGTAGAGATCACTTCCTTTTATGTCCTCACCTGCTATATCAAAAGCCCTTATGTATGGGGCTTATCTCTCCTGTACGATTTCGCGGCGTTCGTGCCGCAGGGCTTCTTCGGATGGCTGCGGGATAAGGGGCTCCGCGTCAACTTCGCTTTCTGGGGGACGGTGCTCACCACGCTGTCCTTAGTCCTGCTGAATTTCAACGTCAACGCGTTCATCACAGTGATCGCGGTATCGCTGGGCAACTGTCTGGTGCATATCCACGGCGCTGAGCTGACGCTGCGCTCCTCGGCGGGAAAGATCGCACCGAGCGCCGTATTCGTATCCGGCGGCTCGTTCGGCGTCGTCACGGGCAAGCTGCTGTCCTCCCACGGCGTCGCCGTCCCGTGGATACTGGGGCTGAATCTGCTGACCTTCGTCCCCATTCTGCTTGCCGAACGGCTCAAGACGGACAATGAGGAAGAAAACCTCGACAGCTATCATTTCTCTAACGAAAAGCTGAACGCGGTCACGGTAATCGCGCTGGCGACCTTCGTGGTGGCGGTGCGTGCCTACATGGGCTACGGCATCCCGACCTCGTGGAACAAGACCGAGCTGCAAACCGTCGCGCTGTACTGCAGTATGGGCGTCGGCAAGGGGCTGGGCGGCATCCTGACCGATAAAATCGGCATCCGCCTGACCGCTCTGATCAGCACGGTCGGCGCGCTGCCCTTCATGATATTCGGCAGTGACGTGATGGAGGTATCCCTGATCGGCATCGCTTCCTTCAGCATGACGATGGCGGTCACGCTGGCGCTGATCGTGTCGCGTCTGCCGCGTCATCCGGGCGTTGCGTTCGGCTTTACGACGGTCGGGCTGTTTCTCGGGACGCTGCCGTTTTTCTTCTTCCGCATCCAGTCGGTGCTGACGAACAGCATCATCATCACGGCGCTGACCGTGCCGTGCGTTATTATCCTGTGGCTGATCTGCGCGAAAAAGCCTTCCGCCGCAGTGAACCGAAATCATATCGAACCTCAAGCACAGAAAGGAGATCAACCATGAACATCCATCCCATCCCCCATTGTCCCGCGGACGCGGTCATGCCCCCGACGATCGTTTACGCGCCGATCATCCTGATTGCCTTACCCCTGCTGGCAGGTTTGATCGTCGCCGCTGTTTTCATCGTGCGGCATCATCGTAAAAAGAATAGCGTCGTCGGAGCCGCCGCCAAACCCAGAGAATCAACCGCCGATCAACAAAACCGCTGATATCGAAACAATAAACTGTCAGAAAGGAAAAAGCCATGACCTTATATGATGATTTCATCCACCTTCCCGCCGACGCGGTCCTGCCTCCCGTGTCAAGCAGTGCGCAGGAGGTCGTAGAAACGCCCGAACCCGAACCGGATCCCGATCCCGATCCGGTACCGATCGCTGTACAATCGCCTGTGCAGGAAACCGAAGCGCCTCCCACTGAAGCGGCAGAGGAAAAAACGGAGCAGGAGGAAACCTACGCCGAGACTGTCGCCGTCACTGCCGAACCGGTCGCCGCGCCCGCACAAAAGGACTCCATGCTACAGGTGCTGTATGTCGTCGTGCCGGTGCTGCTCGTCGCGCTGATCACGGTGATTATCTTGTTCTTCGCCGATCAGAAAAAGCGTAGAAACGCCGCTGACAATCCCTATCAAGACGCGAGCGGCAGACAAAACGCCAACGATCCCTACCGCAGATAAATGAAAGAGATTTTGCTCTCTTTATGTCTGAGCCTGATCCTGACGCTCGCGGTCGAACTGACACTGGCGCTGCTGCTGAAGGTCAGGAGCGGAAAAGACCTTTTCATCATCGCGCTGGCGAACCTTCTGACCAACCCCGCGGTCAATTACGGCTCTTACTGGGCTTTTTATCTTTTCGGCACGCGCAGTGTGTATACCGTGCTGATCGTCGCGGCGCTGGAGACAGCGGCTGTGTTCATCGAGTTTCTGATCTACAGGCGGCTGCTGTCATTTGACCGCATCGGGAAGCTCAGGCTTTCGATACTGCTCAACGGCGCTTCGTTTCTCGCAGGCGTCGCCGTCAGCGCCGTCATGACGCTTTTCGCGTCGAAATAATGCTATAAAGCAACATAAAACGGAAGGCTCCCGCGGGAGCCTTCCGTTGCTTTTTGCACGTATTATTAAATTTTTACCAGATGAACGGTATCACCCTGTATTTCACCTTTTTGCGGTATTCCCTGTATCCGTCAAGTCCATCTTCGAGCACCTTTTCCTCGTTCTTCATCCGCTTTGCAATAATGGGAATATACAGCAGAGTAATCGCGAACGAGATCGGCGAGCCGAGCACGACGCCCATCGACAAAAACATGATCAGCGTCGCGGAATACATCGGGTGACGCACCACGCCGTACAAGCCCGTGTCGATGACCTTCTGGTTTTCCTGTACCTCTATCGTTCGGGACAGATATGTATTCTCCCGCAGGACCTCGGCGTACATCACGTAGCCCGCCAAAAACACGCCGGCGCCGATATATGCCGCCCACATCGGCAGGACGATCCACGAGAAGCGGAAGTTCAGACCCGCAACGATAAACGCTGAGAGAAACATCACGCCGCTCAGGGCGACAACCGCCTTCTGCTCCTGCTCGTCCTCCTTGGCGTTCAGGCGCTTTTTCAGCAGCTCGGGATTGCGCGCCATCATCACAAGCCCTGCGATGAACATCGGCACAAACAGGATACCGATAAACAGCCATGCGTGCGGAAAGGCAAAGGTACCGGCGGGCAGGAACAACAGTAAGCCGACCAGCACCAGCCCCGCCAGAAACTTGCCGATCGCCTGTAAAAACAATTTCGCGGTCATACTCTTTCTCCTATCTGTCCGCCGACTGCTGACAACTAACAACTATCCACTAATAATACCTGACGCGAAAGCCGCGTTCATCGGGATCGACCGGAAGGGTTTTGACCTCCATGCGGTCGATGCGGATATAGCTGCCGCGCTGCAGGGCGGCGATCACGTCGTCGATCTGACCTTCGGTGCCTTGTATCTCCATGCTGACGGAATCATCGTACTCGTTGCGCACCCATCCCGTCGCGCCGCAATGCTCAGCCGCCTGTGTCGCGCGCCAGCGAAAGCCTACCGCCTGAACCCAGCCGTAGAAGCGGATATATTTTCTGACCAATTGTCGTTTGCCGAACACAGCTCTCACTCCTGACAGAGGGAATAAAAATAACGAACAATTATCTCGTCATTTTTTCCAGCGCATCCGCAGACTGCACGCCGACCTCGACGCTGACCGGTTTGCCGCCCTTAAAGACCGCGAGCGTGGGGATGCTCATGACCTGGTAGCGCATCGCCAGCTCCGGCTGTTCATCTACATTTACCTTGCCGACCTTGATCTCGGGATGCGCGTCGGCAAACTCTGAGAGGATCGGTCCCTGCATGCGGCACGGACCGCACCATGTCGCCCAAAAGTCGATCAGAACGGTTTTTTCGGACTGCAGTACCTCGGCGTCAAAATTTTCGGTTGTAATGATAATCTCGCTCATATTCAACATCCTTTCAATAGAATAACTATAGTATATGATGAAACCGCCGAAATTACAAGTACTATCTCATTAAAAAGCATACAGAAACAAGCAGCGGGGGTGTTTGACCCTTATTTATCGGTTGAGCTTGCCGCGGGGCGCATTCAGATTGTCATTGCGAGGAGGAACACTGTTCCGACGCGGCCGCCCCTTGCAATGACAAAATTGAAAAACGGCACGGAACAGAATCATGCTCCGTGCCTGAAATCGTTATGTCATTCCGCTTTTATCATCCGATCGCCGAAAAGCCGTTCTCCAGATCGGCGATGATATCGTCGATATGCTCCGTGCCGATCGACAGACGGATGGTGTTGTCATAGATTCCCTGCTGGTTCAACTCCTCGGTACTCAGCTGAGAGTGAGTCGTGGAGGCAGGATGGATGACAAGGCTCTTGACGTCGGCAACATTCGCGAGCAGCGAGAAAATCTGCAGATTATCGATGAATTTCCATGCCTCTTCCCTGCCGCCTTTGATCTCAAAGGTGAAGATCGACGCGCCGCCGTTCGGGAAGTATTTTTGATACAGCGCATGATCGGGATGCTCGGGCAGCGAGGGATGGTTGACCTTTTCGACCAGCGGATGGCTGTTCAGGTATTCCACAACCTTTTTGGTGTTCTCCGCATGGCGTTCGAGCCTCAGGGACAGAGTCTCGATGCCCTGCAGGAGCAGGAACGCGTTGAACGGAGAGATCGACGCGCCGGTATCGCGCAGGAGGATCGCGCGGATATAGGTGACGAACGCCGCGGGTCCGACGACGTCATAGAAGGACACGCCGTGGTAGCTCGGGTTGGGCGCGGCGATGTTCGGATATTTGCCGCTCGCAGACCAGTCGAATTTGCCGGACTCCACGATCACGCCGCCGAGGGTGGTGCCGTGGCCGCCGAGGAACTTGGTCGCCGAGTGGACGACGATATCCGCGCCGTGCTCAATCGGACGAATCAGATAAGGCGTACCGAAGGTGTTGTCCACAACGACCGGCAGACCGTGACGGTGGGCAATCTCAGCGATCGCATCGATATCGGGAATGTCGCTGTTCGGATTGCCGAGGGTTTCGAGATAGATCGCGCGGGTGTTGTCTTGGATTGCGCCCTCTACCTCAGCGAGATCATGCGCGTCGACAAAGGTCGTCTGTACGCCGTACTGGGGCAGGGTGTGCGCCAGCAGGTTGTAGCTGCCGCCGTAGATGGTCTTTTGGGCTACGATGTGACCGCCGTTCGCGGCGAGCGCCTCGATCGTGTAGGTGATCGCCGCGGCGCCCGAAGCGACCGCCAGCGCAGCGGAACCGCCCTCCAGAGCGGCGACGCGCTTCTCCAGCACATCCTGTGTGGAGTTGGTCAGCCTGCCGTAGATGTTGCCCGCGTCGGCAAGACCGAAGCGGTCGGCTGCATGCTGAGAATTGCGGAAAACATAAGAGGTCGTCTGGTAGATCGGGACCGCGCGGGAGTCAGTCGCGGGGTCGGGGGTTTCCTGTCCTACGTGTAATTGTAAGGTTTCAAATTTATAGTTGCTCATGGTGATATTCCTTTCAAATCAATAAATTTTAAATACTGCGAGTCATTTTTGACTAATAATACGAAACAAGATAATCAATTGACGCCGGTCACTGACTACTGACCACTAACCACTGATCACTGGTCACTAAAATAGCCCGAGGGCTCGATCCGCTCCCGGGCAACATGGCAAGCAAACTAAAAGTCAGCGTTTCAGAGCGCAGCGTCACACGCTCCCACCATATGACATGCCCGGGAGTTCAACATTCGACACCACATCATTGCATACGGCTCATGTGCGAAAGCTGCTGACATCTTCGTTTCTCCTTTCGTGTTATTGCTCTTGTCTTAACGACAACCGTATTATAACACTACTTACCTACTATGTCAATAGGTAAATAGAAATTTTTTCAAAAAGAAAAAGACGGATCACTCCGCCTTTCTTCTTTCATAATCCTCCAAAGCCGCCTGGATCGCCTCTTCCGCGAGGACGGAACAGTGCATTTTGTGGGCGGGCAGACCATCCAGCGCCTCTGCGACCGCCTTGTTGGTCAGCAGCATCGCCTCTACGACGGGCTTGCCCTTGATCATCTCGGTCGCCATCGAGCTCGACGCGATCGCACTGGCGCAGCCGAACGTCTCGAACTTGACGTCAACGATGATCCCGTTTTCTATCTTCAGGTACATCTTCATGATGTCGCCGCACTTCGCGTTGCCGACCTCACCCACGCCGTCGGCGTCCTCGATCACGCCGACGTTCCGCGGATGCAGAAAATGATCCATTACTGTTTCGCTGTATAGAGCCATAATTCTTCTCCTATTCCTATTTTAAGATGAATTCTTTTTTGCCTGCCATCAGATCGCGCCAGACGGGCGAAAAGCTCCGCAAATACGCCACAACCTCCTTGACAGCCTCGATGATATAATCCGCTTCTTCCATGGTGATCTCTTCGCCGATGCTCAGCCGCAGCGAGCCGTGGGCGACGTCGTGGATACGGCCGATCGCGAGCAGCACATGGCTGGGGTCGAGCGCTCCTGAGGTACAGGCGCTGCCGGAGGAAGCGGAAATGCCCTTCTGATCGAGCAAAATCAGCAGGGATTCGCCCTCGATCCCCTCAAAGCTGAAGTTCACGTTGCCCGACAGCCGGCTGACCGCGTCGCCGTTGAGGGCGCTGTGCGGAATCTCAGATAAACCCTGTATCAGATGGTCCCTGACCTGTTTTTGATGCACGTTATGCGCTTCCATGCCCGCGACCGCTTCCTTCAGAGCGGCTGTCATAGACAGAATACCCGGCAGATTTTCGGTGCCGGCACGCTTGCCGCGCTCCTGTGCGCCGCCCTCGATCAGGCTGCTCAGGACGATCCCCTTCTTGACGTACAGGAACCCGACGCCTTTCGGTCCGTGGAACTTGTGCGCGGACGCAGACAGCATATCGATGCTCTGCGCCTTGACGTCGATCGGCAGATGTCCGACCGCCTGTACCGCGTCGGTGTGGAAAATCACCCCGCGCTTGCGGCATAATTCGCCGATCTGAGTGATCGGCTGGATGGTGCCAATCTCGTTGTTCGCCGTCATGATCGTCACGAGACAGGTGTCCTCCGTGATCGCGTCCTCCAGCTCTTCGATCCGGACGATACCGTTCTCATGCACGGGCAGATAGGTCATGGTAAAGCCGTTTTTCTCCAGCTTCTGCAGCGTATGCAATATCGCATGATGCTCGAACATGCTCGATATGATGTGCGTCCTGCCCTTTTTCTTCCCGATCATGGCGGCGGAGAGCAAAGCCTGATTATCCGCCTCGCTGCCGCCGGAGGTGAAAAGGATCTCGCGGGGCTCTGCGTTGATGATCCGCGCGATCTCCCCGCGCGCTTCTTCCAGCTTTTCCTTGGCGACCTGCCCGATCGTATACAGGCTCGACGGGTTTCCCCAGAAGCTCTGCATACAGTCAGTCATCGCTGTGATCGCCGCGTCGCTCATCTTCGTCGTCGCGGCGTTATCTGCGTATATCTGCATCGTAAAACTCCTTTCAAAATCGGCTTTATTATATCCCAATCTACCTACTATGTCAATAGGCTGTTTAAAAAAAGAAATAGGGATCGCGCAACACGATCCCACATTTCAGTATTCGGTTTTCAGCGCATCGACGCCGTATTTCTCCTTGAACCGTTCGATATCCTTGTACGAGTGGATCAGCATGACCTCGGTGAAGGTGCCGTCGTCCTTATTCTTGAAGCCGGCGACCTTCTCGCTCGTGCAGATCGAGCCGCGGATGACGGCCTCCTGCTTATCGGGATCGAAGGCGGTCTCAAAACGGCGGGCGCCGTGATGTTTGAACAGCTTCATGGCGCTACAGCAGGCTCTCGCCCTCGCCCATGACGGCGATATCCACAGCGGTCGCCGCCAAAAAATCTTTTACCTTGCTCATGATATCTCTCCTTTATTATTTCATTTTGAACAGATGACCATATACCCACAGTGCTTGATCGATTTTTCTGTTCGTTTTCCATTCATCGCCAAATGCGCGGTTAAGCATCCCCATATATTGATCCATCTCATTATCTATGACGCCTGAGAATCTTGTTGATTCCCTCGTAGGCAGTTCTTTATATCTGACTTCAATCCCCGCTTTACTGCCGGAGATCGGCGATGTTTCTTTGAAGATAGCAGTCAGTGCCATCATAGCGAATCTGTCATAAATCGGGAAAGCGCCGCGAGACAGGAAGTACAGCAGAGTAATCATATAAACCGTGCCTATTCTCTTAAAGCCCTTTTCTTTCATTTCATTCAGGAATTTCTGAGCCTTATTCTTGTCGCCCAGTGCAAGTGCTTTCATGTCCTTCTGACGTTTTGCGACGCTTACAACGTAGGATGATATTTCGCCGATTGGAAAATCGTCCTTGTACAGCTTTACAATATCAATCTGCTCAATATCCTCCCACTTTTTCGCGTAGACGAACTTCTGTTCATCCTGACTGTCTCTGTGCTTGATCTTCCCTATCTTCCACGCGAGTATTCTTGCAACATCGCTTTGGTTTTGAATTCCACCCTTAAAGATATCGCCTATTCTATCTTCCACATATCCACTGCTGCGTCTGAGTCGGGGGACAAGCCCGTCTCCGGACAAAAGATAATCTTTACTGTAAAGTTCAATAAATCTTTCTTTGTCTATGAGGTTTCCTTTTTCGTCAAAAAACTTTATGTCAATTCACCTCATTCTGATATTTTTCCAGTCCCACACTCAGATTATATATCATCTTTTCCCTGAGCGCAGCCGGTTTGATGATCTCCACAAACGGCGTATAGGTCTTCGCGAACTGCTCCATCGCTGGCTCGTTCACGTCCGCCGTGACGGTGATATGCGTGTCGGTCTCGTCGCTGAACCTCACATCCTTGCCGAAAACGTCGATGATATCGCTGAGCACGTTTTTCTGTGCGCGGAACACCACGCGGGTGTTCTCTCCCGAAAACATATAGATGTGCTTCTCCATATACGCGTTCAGGTCGAGCGGTTTGCCGTCCGAGCCCCTGAGCGCTTTGAAGGGCTTTACAGGGTCGGGCAGGATCTCCATGTCCGCCATGCGGTCGACGCGGTAGTTGCTCACGTTGTCGTATTTGTCGTTGTTGCAGATCAGATAATACTTGCCCTCCTTAGCGACGAGCTGATACGGATTGATGATATAATCGCGCACGCTGCCGTCGCGGTGACAGCGCTCATGCAGTCTTTTATCCGAACGGTATTCGAGATAGCGGAACCGCACCTTGCGGCCGGCGTCGATCGCCTCATCCAGCAGCTCCACGTTATAGAATAGCTGCTTGTTATCGGTCTTGTCCTCGGGCATACGGGTGATATGCTTCACCCGCGAGCGGAAGTAAACGTTCGACAGCGCCGACAGCTTCTCCACCAGCTCCCTGTCCTGCTGATAGGGGATGTGGTTGGAGAACAGCACGCTGTCGATCAGCAGCCGCAGCTCGCTGTCGGTGAACTCCCGCTCCAGATAAAAGCCGGTGAGGATCACATTCTCCTGCTCAGAGCCGTTTTTATCGCGCGACTTTCTCCTGCACTCGCTGTAGTTGATATCGTAGCCGAACTCGATCAGGTTCATCAGGTTGCGCTTGACCGCCTTGCGGTCGATCTTCATATCATATTCACGCTGAAGAATATCCTGTATCTCTCTTTGGCTGAGACGGTGGTTTTCATCCGTATAGCGCTTGAGGATATCCAGTATATTCATGATCGCCAGCTTTTTGGGTTGTTTTGTATACATCAGCGCCTCCTAAACCGTCATTCTCTGCCGAATCATATCCTTCTGTCGGCAGCGTACCGCTCCCGCAAAGCCTGCTTCGCTTTGAGAAAGCTTTCGTTCTCCGGTTCGACGGACAGCACATGATTCAGCCATCCCATCAGGCTCTGATAATATTGCTCCGCATCGGTCAGTCCCTTGTAATCTGCGGCGCTGCTGACGCCGAATTTTGCCGCGTAATACAGCTCCTGCCTGAGCCTGCGCTTATAGTCGGACGGCACGTTCACCTTCTCATTGACGGTCAGCCCCGTCACCGTCTGGCGCGAGGCGTTCGTGATGAACCGCGTTTTCTTTTCATTGACCGTAAAGCCCATATTATTCAGCCATAGGCTCGCCTTTTCCAGCGCGCGATACAGCGGCACATCGCCCGATATCGTGATATCGTCACAGTAGCGGGTATAGGATAGACCGCGCTTTTCACACCACTCGCCGAACGGCTCGTCAAAACACCGCATCACGATGTTCGAGATCGCCGGAGAGGTCGGCGCGCCCTGCGCGAGCCTGCCGTCCTTACAGCACAGCAGCGACAGCAGATAGCCGATCTGCTTGGGATAATACGGCGCGAATACCCTCGCGTGAACGTCCGAAAGCCTGACACTGTGGAAGAAGTCTTTGATATCGATCTTCAGCAGATATCGCTTTCCCGTATGGGGCGAAGCGTTCTTCGTCAGCGCCGCGCCGCGGTGATACGCGGTCGCATAGCGGGAAATCGGAATTCTCCCGAGAATACGGTGCAGGATCCGATACTGATACGCCGTCAGCTCATATGCCGGCGCATCGATCTGCCTGTATCCGCCCGTACGCTTGGGCAGCAAAAACGAGCGATACATAGTATCACACCGCTTGACAAGTCCAAACAGCTCTCTCCTGTCCAAAGACAGAAACGCCGCGAGCTGGGAGATATCCATCAAGAACGGCAGGCGACACTTTTGATGAAACGCGACCGCCGCGTCCATCGCCTGCTCCAGCCCGTGCTTCGTCACATATTCCACATCAAAGAATTCAAAGATCACTTCATCCTTATCGATATACACTGCCGTTCACCTCGCGAATACGATCTGAAAGAAACAATAAGGCTTTTGCGGCACTAACTATCCGCCTCAGGCGGTTGTCGCATTACGCGTCAAGCGGAATGCGCGGTTTCTCGTGATGCCCGGACAGCGACTCGCCGCCCGTCCTCTGAAACAAATCAAAGATGTACTCTGCCGCAAAAAGCCTTATTGACCGCAGAAAACTGATACATTTTCCGATGGTGTTATTATTATACAACATGAGATAAGCTGAAAACAACCCATCATTTTCACTATATTTTATCCTGTAAAATTGTGAGCTATACCAAATGCTGTAGACACATTCTTTTTCGTGTGATAAAATGATACACACGGTGCCGCGCTTTCATCACGCGGAGGTGAATGCGGGATCGTCAAGGAGGTCGGCATGATAAGCAAAAGCTCCGAACAAGAGAACATCAAAGCGCTGAACGCCTTTCTTGAGGATATCGCTATTCTCAAACCGCTGGAAGCGGCGGCGTCACAGGTAAACTTCTTCGACATTCTGAAGATCACCCGCATGGAGATCCGCCACAGCAATATGCTGGCGTGGCTGCTCGATCCGAACGAGAATCACGGCTTGGGAGATCGGGTGCTCAAAGGCTTTCTGTCCCTCGCCGCCCGTCAAAAGCAACTGCATGACAGCGCATATGACCCGTCCTTTGCCGCGCAAACGGATTTTTACAGCTTCACGATCTTTCGCGAATGGTGTTATATCGATATTCTAGCCGTCTCACAACGCGAGAAATGCGTCCTGTGTATCGAAAACAAGATCGACGCGGACGAGCACGGCGACCAGCTGAAGCTCTACGCGAACCGCATCGACCAAACCTATCGGGACTATCGAAAGCTGTTCGTCTATCTTACGCCGGACAAGCGGGAATCGAGCGATACGGACAGATGGCTCTCCATGAGCTATGAGGACGTTCTGAACGTCATACAGGACGCCTTATCCGTTACCGAGATCAGCAATGAAGCGAAGCTGATCATCGAAAACTATATGACGACCGTCAGGAGGGATATCATGGGAAACGATGAGACCGCGAAGCTCGTGCTGGAGATCTATCAAAAGCACAAAAAAGCGATCGACCTGATCATCGAACACCTGCCGGATACAGTGCTGATCGTCAGGGATATCGTTGTCCGCTGGGCGGAACAGAAAGCGCGGGAGGGCGCGATCATCTTTGATTCCCATGTCCCGAATATCAATAACACGCGCTATATCCGATTCAGGACCGAGACCATGTCCCGCATCCTGCCCGACGCGGACGACGCCTACAGCGCGTGGGGCACCCACAGCTACTATTACTATGAGATCGTCAACGTCACCGGCAGCGACCTGTTGATGCAGCTCACAATCAATTCTCGGGATATCCCCGACGATATCAGAAGCATCAGCGACCGAATAGAAAAGCTGCATCGTTCGCCCAAACAGATTAAGAATTGGAATTACAGACATCCGATCTGGACAGACAGCTACGAACTGCCGGACGATCTGTCCGAGCCTGTCATTCACGGACTTTTAGACGACATGCTTGGGAAACTCCTCACCTTTGAAAAAGAGCTGGAAAAGAAATTGAAACAGTAGTATGAAACGGAAAGAGGAAGCGAACCCCGCTTCCTCTTAGTTTGTCGTATAATACATATCATGCTAAGTAAGGAACAGTATGCTTCCAACTATACTTTTCAACAAACAGCAAAACTTTTTCTATTGTCGTTCCGAGGGCATATCCGAAGGAGCTTCATTCAATTCTTTGCCGTCAGCTTCATCCGTCTTCTCCACATTCTTCTTCCGCCTGAACCAACCCCTGCGGCTGAACTGTCTGCGGTAGATATAGTTGAGCTGAACGCCGTACAGCAGGATATACATCATAAAGTACGCCCATATCATCAGCATGAACACACTGCTCAGGCTGCCGTAAACGGACGACGTCGCGAAATAGCGGATATAGATCATGACGCCGATGGTCAGAGCGTTCCACGCGACGACCGTCAGGAGCATTCCCGGGAACAGCGCACGCAAGGAGCAATAGCGCTTGTTCTTCAATTTACCGTGCAGATAGAACCGCAGCGCCAGCGTCAGCATCAGCGCGAGCAGCAGAGCCAGCATGATGTACAGGATAATCCGCATCGCCCATTGCACCTGAACCACTTCCCACAGCTTGAGAACGGTGCCTGCAAAGAAAAAGTTAACCGCCGTCACAACAACGCACAGCAATACGATCAGCATCATCACCACAGTATATCCCATGGCGTAGATGCGCTTGAACAGCCAAAAGCGGCGGTTCGGCAGGCGATATACGCGCGAGATGCCCTCGGTGATGCAGTACATCCCTTTTCCCGCCGACCACAGCATTACGATCGCCGTGATGATCGTCGTACCTGAGCCGGAGCGCTGAACGGATTCTTTCACAAAGCTGAAGAACGCCCGAAAATACGGATACAGCGCCGAGTTCTCCGGCAAATCGGCTGTCGGGATCGACACGCTGTCGAAGGTCTTGCCCGTCAGGATAGAGAACACCGAAAAGGCGAACAAAATACACGGCACCGCCGACAGCAGGAGAAAAAACGTCGACTGTCCCGCCAGCGCGGATATATTATCGCGATAGCTCTTTTTCAGAAAATGCCGTACATGTGTGACAATAACGGCAAATACATTTTTCTTCTTTTTCATGGCTTCACGCCTCTGCCTTTATGATTCTATCCACATACTGCGACATCGTTATACAGCCGCATCCGCGGCGGGCTCGCTTTGACGGCGAAATGCGTCATATCCCTCCCGTATCTCTTCGAGGGTGCGCGGCATATAATCCATATACGGCAGCATACAGCCGACGTTGATCATCTCACAGCGCTGCCCTTTCGCTTCGAACCGCTTTCTCATATCCTCCGTCATGTCCCACTCGCCGCTCATATGGACATGACCGTACAGGTGGAGCCAGCCCTTGAAGCGATGGTTAAAGCACGGGACGGGGTAGTGACACAGCACCACGCCCAAGCCCTTTTCTATCTTGATCTCTTTATAAGGGACGATCTCTTCAAAGCAGCGGCAGAACGCTTCATTTTTCAGCAGCCTTTTATCGTGGTTGCCGACGATCAGACGTTTCCTGCCGCACAGTCTATGCAGCAGCGCGGCGGTATCGGCGGGCTTGATCCAGCTCACGTCGCCGAGGACCCACACCTCGTCCTCATCGGTCACGACGCTGTTCCAGCGGCGGATCAGCTCCTCGTCATGCTCTTCGATTGTATCAAAAGGACGGCTGTCGAATTTCAGACAGTTTTGGTGCCCGAAATGCAGATCGGATATAAAAAATGTTTTCATTTCAGCCTGTCTCCCTTTTATACCGGTATTATCATCAATCGCGGAGGTTTCTCCCCGCTCAGAACGAGGATGAACCGCCGCCTCCTCCTCCGCCGGAGGAGCCGCCCCCGCCGGATGTACGACCCCCTCTGGATGAACCGCCGCCGCTGAACGCGGCTCTCAGCAGGATCAGCAGGATCGTCACCCAAACGCGCTGCGAGGTGCCCGTGCGTGTGACGACGGGTTTGCTTGTCACGAGCATGCCCGTACCTATCAGCCGCGCCTTGTCGTTGTTGATCTTGATCAGCGGATTGAAGCGCTTGCCGAACACGATTCCTACGACCAGCACAAAGGACAGCATCAGTCCGATCACGACAAAGCTGATGTACTTCATCGGCTCGGCGATACGGTTGCCCTGCAGCACCGTCAGGATCTGCCGGTATGCTTCGGCGGCACATTGATAGTAATTGCCCGATGAGGCATAGCCGCTGACGTTATCGGTGATCGAGCGCGCGTAGGAACTCGACACCATGCTGTAGATCGCGCCGTCGGATTGGAAGGTGACCTTGCGCACCTTCATATTGATAGCGAAAATGCCCGAGCTTTCATAGCCGTAGAGATTGTATCGCTGTTGCTTAGCCTGCTCGATCTCGTCATAGGTATAGCTTTCGGTCGACCAGAAAACGATGTGACCGTAATCGGTGATGGGGATCATCGACTGCACCAGCGCGGTCTCCTCGTCCGCCGTCAGCAGATCGTTTTCATCGAGGATCAGCGCCTGATACCCCGTCTCGGGATTGGTATACTGCGCGCCGCTCAGATTTGTCCGCGCTGCCGAAGCGCTCAGACACAGCGGCAGGATACACACGATGATTATCAAACAGACAGCCCATCGGCAAAATCTATTCTTCATCATACGCCGCTCCCTTCTTGTTGAACTGGGGCGGCCGCCGCTTGGCGATCTCAGCCTGAAAGCGGATATGACTGAGCATGATCCAGAACAGCTGAGCCGCCATCAGCAGACAGCCGGCATAGGAGATGATATTGTACGCCGGATCGATGAAGGCTGTGACAAAGGCGATGACCGCGCTGACGATCACGAGGATCCGCCGCCATATATCGCGCTTTTTGAACCGTACAGCCTCTTCGGTCTTATTTAGCCCCGTTTCCTCGTTCACCACTCTGTTAAACGCGACATGCAGGATGATCGAGCCGATCACCAGCAGCAGCGCGCTCGCCGCCAGCGTCCAGTTCGCCTTGACAGACGGCAGGAAGAACAGCGACGCGGCGATCGCAGCGCCCACGATCAGGACGGTGAGCAAAATCTTCCACGGGCTCACCGGCAGGTCGGCGCTGACCTTGCCCGTCTGACCATTCACGGCGGCGTAGGTGATCTTATCCTTGTTGCGGTAGCTCATGAACCACACGGGATACAGCGTCCGCTGCGCGGACGTCACGGAGGTCGGGATCTGCGCCTTCTGCGGGAATATCCTGATCTTCCGCAGACCGCCGTCGGGACGCACGACAGCGTTCTGCTGCGAGAGCAGCCGCGCGGTATCCTCGCTCATCGCGTCGATCGCTTTTTTGTCGTATTGGTGTGCGTTAACGTCGCCGACGTCGGCGTAAAAGCCGCTCAGATAGCCCGGCGCGAAGGGCTTGTGTCCGTGGGGGTCAAAGGGAGCGATATGCTCGCTGATGCGGTCGTCGAACTCCTTGGACGCGTCGTGACCGTAGCCGTCGAGCTGTACGTCGATGTTTCCCGTGACGCGGTAGGACGAGACGGTGAAAGCGCCTTTTTTCTCTCCCTCCAGACTGAATTCGCCGACCTGCAGCGCCTGATAAACCCAGTACGGCATATAGATACCGCGAAAGCTCTCGATCAGCTGCGGATCGCGGTATTTGCGCGAGGTAAAGACCGAGCGCTTTGCCTCCTTGACATACAGCTCCTTGCACTGCTCCTTGGTGATTTGGAACGGAATGATATACTCCGGCTCCCACTGGCGATGGATCCTGTCATACAGCATCGACGCGCCGCCGCAGAACGGACAAAAGCCCACGGCGTCGGTCTGATCGGTGGTCAGCAGCTCGCCGCCGCACGACGGGCAGGTGAACACATAGGTATCGAACATCTTTCTGCCGTTTGCGTCCTTGTTCATCGTCGCGGTGGATGCGGGATCATAGGTGCCGCCGCAGTGATCGCACAGCATGAGCTGTGTCGGAATATCAAAGCGCAGAGCACCGCCGCAGCCCGGACATTGTATCATAAGCAAACCCCATTTCTCATATCATCAATAACCGATGTTATTCTACCATGCTTTTTGAGTCGTTTCAATCAGCAAAAGGATAATATTTCACATAACATTCACACAGGTATCAAACTTTTGACATATTTGCCTGTTATACTGCAGTTACAGTCAAAGAGAAAAGCCGAGGCTGAATAAAACCGAATGACTGAAAAAGATTATTCCGAGAATTCCTCATAAAAATAGATTCACTTTTTTCATGTAAAACTCCTATGCTGAACCCTGACAGAAGACTGACCGCCCGTCAGCTTTCTGTCAGGGTTTAGTATTTCAAGACTACAGCATTTTCTCCAGTATCTCCGCCGCCCTGCGGCACAGATCGGCGCAGGGGCGCTTTTTGTAGTACTCCTCGGTACGCGCTTCGGGTTCATTTCCTTCGACAGTCTTCACACCCGATAACAGCTCGCGGCAGATGATAGAGCCGTTTTGCTCCCGAAAGCGCCGCGCGAACTCCTGCACGCGCGCGTAATGCGCCTTCTTCGCTTCTCTGTCATCGGGATCGCTGTACCCCCTGACCAGTCCCAGCACCATTGCCGCGCCCGATACCGCGCCGCACACCTCGCGCATCCTGCCCAGTCCCCCGCCGAAGGAGGAAGCCAGCTTCGCCGCCGTTTCTTCCTCCAGTCCGGTCACGTCATAAAACGCGATCAGCACGCTTTGGGCGCAGTTATAGCCCCGATAAAAATTCTGTTCCGCTATCGTTCCGTGGTCGATCATACTGCCGCCTCCGATCATTCGCTTAGTAGCGCTGCCACTATCATACAATATAGAACGAGTTCCGTCAATGATAAAAGCTCCGACATTTCTGCCGGAGCCTTGATTAATTCGGTTGAGATTGCCACAGCCCCGTCGGGGCTTCGCCATGACAATTGATATGCTTACTTCAGGCTGTTCTGGATCGCGACAGCTACCGCGACGGTAGCGCCGACCATGGGGTTGTTGCCCATGCCTAAGAAACCCATCATCTCAACGTGAGCGGGAACGGAAGAGGAACCCGCGAACTGAGCGTCACTGTGCATACGGCCCATGGTGTCGGTCATGCCGTAGGAGGCGGGACCTGCAGCCATGTTGTCGGGATGCAGGGTTCTGCCCGTGCCGCCGCCGGACGCGACGGAGAAATACTTCTTGCCCTGCTCGTTGCACTCCTTCTTATAGGTGCCGGCAACAGGATGCTGGAAGCGGGTGGGGTTGGTGGAGTTGCCGGTGATGGAAACGTCAACGCCCTCGCTGTGCATGATGGCAACGCCCTCGCGGACGTCATCAGCGCCGTAGCAGCGCACGTTCGCGCGCTCGGTCTCGGAGTAAGCGATCTCCTTGACGATCTTCAGCTCGCCGGTGAAATAGTCGAACTGGGTCTGTACATAGGTAAAGCCGTTGATGCGGGAGATGATCTGAGCGGCGTCCTTGCCCAAGCCGTTGAGGATAACGCGCAGCGGCTGCTCGCGCACCTTGTTCGCGTTGCGGACGATACCGATCGCGCCTTCAGCGGCGGCGAAGGACTCGTGACCCGCGAGGAACGCGAAGCACTTTGTCTCGTTAGAGAGCAGCATCGCGGCGAGGTTGCCGTGGCCGATACCGACCTTGCGGTTCTCCGCTACGGAGCCGTCGATACAGAAGCTCTGCAGACCGATACCGATGTAGCGGGCGGCTTCCTCAGCGTTCTTCGCGCCTGCCTTCAAAGCGATAGCGGCGCCTACACAGTAAGCCCAGCATACGTTCTCGAAGCAGATGGGCTGGATGCCCTTGGCGATCTCATAGGGATCGAAGCCGGCAGCCTGGCAGATCTCGCGGGCTTCCTCAACGGAGGCGATGCCGTACTCAGCCAGAACGCCGTTGATTTTCTCTATACGTCTGTCGTAGTTTTCAAATAAAGCCATACTGTGCACCTCCCTTAGTCTTTACGCGGGTCGATATACTTCGCCGCGTTGTCCCACTGACCGTAGTGGCCCTTGGCCTTCTCGAGCGCCTCGTTGGCGTCCATACCGGCCTTGATGAAGTCCATCATCTTGCCGAAGCTGATGAATTCGTAACCGATGATCTCGTTGTCCTTGTTCAGCGCGACCTGAGAGCAGTAGCCCTCGGTCATCTCGAGGTAGCGGGGACCCTTTTCGCGGGTCGCGAACATGGTGCCTACCTGAGAGCGCAGACCCTTGCCGAGGTCCTCCAGAGAAGCGCCGACGAGCAGACCGCCCTCGGAGAAAGCGCTCTGGGTACGGCCGTAAACGATCTGCAGGAACAGCTCGCGCATCGCGGTGTTGATCGCGTCGCAGACGAGGTCGGTGTTCAGCGCCTCTAAGAGCGTCTTGCCGATCAGGATCTCGGAAGCCATCGCCGCCGAATGGGTCATGCCGGAGCAGCCGATGGTCTCGACCAGCGCCTCCTCGATGACGCCCTCCTTAACGTTCAGCGTAAGCTTGCAGGCGCCCTGCTGGGGAGCGCACCAGCCGATGCCGTGTGTGAAACCGGAAATGTCCTTGATTTCCTTTGCCTGTATCCACTGACCCTCCTCCGGGATGGGAGCGGGGCCGTGATATGCGCCCTTAGCGACAGGACACATATTCGATACTTCTGCTGTGTAATACATAAGCTTGTCCTCCTTTGAAGTTTGATACAAGTTGCCGATTCCACCTGTCCGATGAATACGGCTATGCTTATGTTCATTATAGACGAATGTTAAGGATAAGTCAATACAATACTTGATGAAAAACACCAAAACATTCGGCAGTAAATTCCCAAAGTAAATTCCACAGTGGAATTTGGAAGTGGAATTTAATGTGGGAAAGGAAATGCGGTAGAATTTAGTCTGGGAAAAGGAGGTCCCGGACAATGATACATAGCAAAAACAAAAACAAGCATATGGGAT
>JAFRBX010000006.1 GCA_017404665.1 Ruminococcus sp. | reverse complement strand
CCGATAACTCCTGATTCGTTCGTTGACCATGATCGGTACGACAAAGCCGTATTTCGCAAGAACAGCTAACCGATTGATGACCGTCTTATTGGTCACGCCGATCTCGCGGCTCACCTCGATCGGGGTGAACTCTCTCGGATAGTTTTTCAGCAAGAGCAAAAGCAGTTCCTTTTCTTTCGCTTTCAGATACGACAGGCTGCCGCTGATTTCATCTTTGGAAGATGCCTGTGACAGCTCGCAGACCTTGCCCGAATACAACAGCACCATCCGCAGAAAATAGTTGATCCATATCTCCGGATGCGGGGGATTCTCTCTGCCCGAATAGTACAGCGCGGGCAATCCCATCTGCAGGGATTCGTAATACTCGTTGATATCGTAGGCGAAGTACTCCTCCAAGGAGCCGACGCCGTTGAAGCCGTAGCCGTCGACGTCCAATATATAGCCGGACAGCAAGCGCGCGGTTCTGCCGTTTCCGTCCTCAAACGGATGGATCGTGACCAGCTGATAATGCACCACAGCCGCTATGATCAGCGGATGATCGTCAGTAGTGTTGACATACTCGACCAACTCGTCCAGCAAGGCAGGAATGTCGCTATACTCCGGCGGGATATAATCGACCTCTCCGCTCTGTGAATCGTATACCGCGAACAGCACACCCGGAGGCGTCGGACCCCTCAGCCCGATCTTCTCCTTTGGAGCGCCTTTCTCAACATACTTTTGAACGGCAAGGATCAGCTCTTTCGAAAACGGCGTCTTATCCATTGCCTGCTGTTCCAAGTAATTCATCGCCAGAAAGTAATTGCGTACCTCTTGCTCAGGTTTCAGAAAATGCTTTCGCTCATCGGCTTCAATCACTTCATCGACCTGCTTCTCCGACAGCGGATTGCCTTCGATTCTGTTGGATGCGTAGGAGCTCTTCTTCTTGGAGTTCTTCCTCAGCTTGTTGACAACTGTCTTGGGCAGTTTAACGGCAGAAACCTGAAACCGGTTCTTTTCTATTTCCGTTATGGTTCTCAGGATTTCATTTGTTAAGGTAACTTTGATCATGACAAACACCTCACTGGTATTATACCATAAACGGACGAATAATTCCACTAAAATTTCACTATTTTTCACTATTTTTCATTATTTCTCTTTATAGTATTTCTTCAGGGATTCTCTTCTCAAACCTCCAAATAGCAAAAGTGCGGCTCTGCGTCGGAATCTCCGACACAAAGTCGCACTAATTTATTATTGGCTCCACTGCTTTCAGCGTATTCTAGACAATTAGCAACTTAATTTCATTCTCTTGTCTAACTCCTTTTGTGCTCTGTGGATCTCATCTCCTGCATGACAACACCCACGATCCAGTCAGGACCGCACTTAGCGCCGCTGTCCTCGCTGCGGTACAGTAGTTTTATTGAAGTTTTTTGACTGTTTGTAGCAAATTATAGAGTTCATTTTGAATAGAGTTTTGACTTTCATCGCCTCCCCAACTGATCCGGATCGCACTTTCGATTCTTTCATCCGGTAGGTGCATAGCAGAAAGCACATGACTATGGCTATAGCTACTCGATGTACATGCAGACCCATTAGAAACTCCACAATATTGTTTTGTTGCTAACATCAACGCCTCAGAGGATACACCTAAAAAGCTGACATTTAGGGTTGTCGGAACACAGTGTTTTTGATCTCCATTAATTACATACTCCACACCAGACTTTTCAAGCAGATTAAGTAGCGATTCTTTTATTTTGCAGCACGTGGCATTGTCTTGCGCTGCTTCTTTCTCTGCTATAGCGCAGGCTTCACCAAAGCCTGCAATCAAAGCAGTCGGTAGTGTTCCCGGACGAATACCGTGTTCTTGTCCGCCACCATACATGATCGGCTTTACTGGAGGGAGACGGTACCTTTTTTTACGCATCTGCGACATTATGAACAACCCAAGTAAGGATATACTTGGCATAATCATCATCAGATGTACCAAAGTGTTTTAGGAACTGTGTTGACAGAATTGTTCCTACGCCAAATTCACGTCCCTCTTTAAGTATCTTCTTCAACGCAGGGAACTCTTCGCTCATAAAGTTGTCTGCCTCATCGACCAAAATCAGTTTTGTCAGCTGGCGATATTGATGGTCCATCTTGCTTGATCCCGATGCCTGCATCTGGGAATAGAAAAGATCTAATGTGATTGCAACGATCAGGTTTTGTATATCAGAATCATATCCAGATAGATCAACAACAACAACACCCTTCAGTAGATCAAACAATGATAGTGTCTTGGTTGGATCACCTTCAAAGACTTCAAATTGGTGCAGTTTCTCCATCGCTGCAGCTAAAGAATCCGTCTTCTTGATCTCTTCATCATTCAAATAAATATTGTATACCATATCGAATGTTGGGGGAATATTGCCCCATGTAGAAGGATCCCCGGCCTTAATACCTTTTGCTGTGTACGCCTGTGTAATACATGAGAATAATGTGTTTTGCTGCTTGGCACCAAGACCATACACTTTTGAGAGCGTATCTTTAAATGCATTTGCTGTGTGAATAGGTAGCAATGGTTTAAAGACCTTAGCCTTTGTTAAAGCAAGAGGATTAAATGGCAAATGATAGGGTTTCAACACCTTTGCGTTGGTTGCTACTATGAAGTCTTCTTTGCTCTCATTATAGTCACCCTTGTAGTCGAAAATCAGAATTCCCAACGGTGAGCCATCAAAATTATGTGCCTGGTCTCGATAAAGCTGCGTAATAATGGACTTGGTAAATTGAGTTTTACCTGTGCCCATCGTTCCAATAATACCAGTATTGGTATGAAACACCTTGTTTGTATCATTGGGAAGCCAAAGGAGCTCTTTTCCGTTTGAGATATCTTCCCCGAAAAGGATCTCCATTCCTTGGCGTTCTTCCATTGGCTCTCTCTTTTCTGGCACGTTTTCTTGAACGGAATCTGTTATAGCATTTATTGACGGGTCGCAATTCTCCTGATCATAAGCGGGCTTCTCCTTTTCATCAACTGGCGTTGAAGGATAATCCTCACAAGAACTTAATGATTCATCAAGCACAGAAGCTGTCAAAGGAGCTTGAGCTTTGGATGAAGACATTTCATTCGAGCTATACAAGTATTTTATCCGGTCGGGTAATTCTTGCCTGCTGGAATCCAAATCTTCCTCTATTTTACTGGCAGATTTGATCATATACTCTGATCCAAGCTTTTCGGGCATCTCAAGTGTACAAACCTCATCTTTGACTTGACCACTTTTGTTAAGTGCATCAGTTTTAAAGGAGATAATAGTCCCTTTTCCGATCATATCATCTAACGCATCCGAAAACCGGTATTGTTCATTAAGCAGTGCTTCTCGATAATCCTCCACAACAGTATCCCATCACTCGTTGGGATAAACATTGTAAAGCTGCATTTTTTCGCAGCTTACAATCACCAACTGCATCAAAAAATTCCTCGACAATTTACACTCCAAGGCATCTCGATCTTCATCGGGCCAAAGAGCTTTCCAAAGGCCGTTGTAAGTGTTCAGCACTTGACTATGGGCTTTGGAGATTACAGCTGCAGGATTCTGTCCAATCTTCACCTCAACCGGGTGTAGGTATACCTTAATATCGTCAATTGGCCCTTCGATACCTACTAAAAGAATATCATCGCTGGTTGGTCCTTTTTCAAACCCTAGACTCTTTGCAGAAAGCAAACCATCATTAGGAGAATAGCCAGCGCCACCAGATACGCGGAGCATTTCCTCTAGGGATATTGGTATCCATACTATACTGTTATGAGAGTAATAAGCCATACAAAGCTTAACCGCAGAAAGGATACTTATTTTTTCACGACTAAAATTGCTATCCACAGCTCCTGCAAGCTTCTTCGCGGAAATCAATCTCAGCATCCATCCACCGTTGATAGCATTGAAGAGGCTAATAATATCATGTACATGCGTTTTTGTAGCAGACACACCCTTCTGGCGAAGCTGATCTTGAATGATTTCCTCGTATTGTTCTGATTTCTGTGTGACAGTAATGTCATCATACCCACTTGCCGAAGTATACTGATCGCTATAGTGGATAATCATCAAGTCCTGACCATCTTTCTCACTAGGCTTAAAGAAGGACAAATCCACTTTAGGGTCGACAAAAACAACCCAATTTGATGAATCATATATCTTTCCAATCTGACCTTTTCCACTGTTAGCAATTGAGGTAAAAATCGCAGATTCCGGCTCGAAAGAACTACCCGACGAGAAAGCGACGCGTGCCAGAGCATTATACTGTTTTGCCATTCGGAGAAGGCGATTACCTGGTGCATGTTTTGTACCAAACCCGGTTTTATACCAATTGGAGTTAAGCACAGATGGTGTTCCAGAGATCACGCCACCTAAAGAAACTCCCGTTGTAATGGAATCCATACGGCTATCGCCATCATCGCTGGAGTTCTCCATTTCATAAAAAGTGAGATGGGCATATTCATACTTTTCTTCTTTCGGGCTTCGGTAATAACACTGAATTTTGTTGCTAAGGATTAGCGCCATTTCACTAACGTCCTCAACGCTCTTCCCATAAGTCTGGATATACTCTCTTAGCTTTTTCTGATCCGATAATACTGAAAAATCATTATAGGCACCTTGTTCACAGTAAATATTCAGGACAAATTGTTTCAGAGCTTCAGGAGTTTTTTCTGCATTAAGCTCCCGCGTATAATATCGAATTAATCCTTGCAGTACCTCCCTACAATCGCCCATATTCACAAGGTTGATACAAAATTGATCATTCCCTAGATCATCAAATAGGAAGGTAAAATGATCTATATACTGGTTAATCTTTTCAGTTACTAGCTTCTGGACAAAATTACGTGCCCCTTGATACCTTTTATTACTTGCCTGAGCATAGATGTGCCACTCTGGCAAGTGCCTTTGTTCAACTGCACAATACAAAGTTTTATCTGAGTATTTTAGATACGGAAGTAAATAAAGCGATGATAGTTTCTCTACCAAATTATCACGAATGTCTCCAACCTGCTTTTCCTTAATCAGCATCAACTGATAAAGAACATTTAGAGGGTGAAGAGGGCTTAGGGCAATTGTGTGTTCGTCGTAAACCCGAATTACTGCTCCAATGAGAAGCAAATCATTTTGCTGAGGGAGTAATGTTTGTCCAGCCTGAATACTAAACAACGCTTTTTCAACTTCACTGACATATTTTTCGGCAAGAAGTTTCAGCTTACCGGAAAGATATGCCAGACTGGGCAATTGATGCTGTCGTTTCATTTCTTCGAGTAGATCAGAATAAGCATTTCGAACTGCATTCGGTACATCAAGTTTATACTCTTCCAATCCGTTGACAGTCTCATTCACGGCCATCCAGCCTTTTTGCACAATTTCATTTTCCATTATAAGACTATCCTTAAATGGAGATTTTGTAAAAAATTCAGTCGTTCCGGAAATAATCTTCCCATTGCGGTATTCCATACCACGCTTTTCAGCATGTTTTCTTACAAACGCACTAATTCCCGTAAGCTCGATAGGTTTAACTGGTTCGTCCTTGATTTGGAGCGGAATAATCACAGCTCCACACTTAATTTGAATTGCAATAGTTCCCGCGTCGGTATCCATGACATCATCAGTCATTCCTAATATCAAAGTCTGGTCATAATTGCATTCATATGTCTCGTTAGGCCGTACCGTTTCAGACATCATCTCCTCTTGCCGCGGATTAATTACCAGTTCTTTTTCAAGACCAACTGCTTGAATACTCCCTTTTGTTGCATTCTTTGCATAAATAAAGTAACAAGTTCGTAGATTCTCTAAATAATTAGGTGAAAGATTAAGAACACATATTTTGATTCGGTAAGTAATGTTATTGTTGTTGTCTTTTATATCTGTTCTTGAAAAAACGCATCCATTTGCAGCTATATCGATTGACAGTTCTCTACCGACAATTGATACAGTTGCACCAACAGAGTCAACCGATAATTGTCTAATTGCAATATTTGTATGCACCCTAACAGTTACAGAAGCACGCTGGTCCGGATTGAAAATAAGAACATTCTTTTTTCTTTGTTTTGCCCGAGTTTCACCATCATTGCGTATGAACATTAATGTGTCTGCCGGAAAAGAATACTCAATAGCAGATTCCGAGAAAGCATCTATATCCTCATTATTAATGCTCAATGGGTTGTCTAATTTACGTTTTACTTTATCACGCGAACTCTTCACCATAGCATAAGTGTAATTCTCATACCACGGTGTCCCAGCTTTCTTAGCGTCTAATAGATGCTTGATAAAGGGCTCATCATATTCTTTCTCAAGAGCATCTGCAATATTTCCATGTCGGAAAACACGGTCGATCTGATCAAAAAACTGATGGTTCTCTAATAAGCGATTGCGAATCTTATCACCTGGAATCAAAGGCAGTTGATCATCTGTTAATAGAGAAAAAGCCGCAAAATCGCTGTCAATTACATACCCTCTACCCAACACGGTCAGAAGGTCGCTGTATTCGAAAAGAGATGACTTGTCGCTAAAACGATCACCTTGCTTGCGCTCAAGTTCAAGTTCAAGAAGAATTCGATCTGCAGTAGATAATTCTGCACTCTTGATTTCGACCTTAACTTTATTGACAATAGACGCCGCATGGAATGGCATACCATTTGCAGCTAAATCTCCAGTACCACTTGTGATCGTGTCAATTGGGGAATATGTAATCATCAGAATTGGAAAATGTTGGTCTGTCAATTCCGCATTTCGAAGAGTTGCCAAGAAATCATCTGTCATCCCATTGATCTTCGAGGCAACTATAATCTCCAACGAAGAAGACAATCTAATTGTAAAGGTATCATACACGTCCTTATAATGAAAGATACCTTGAATATGATCGAGAGCGGTTCTTTTTCTCAATTCACGATCAACACCCTCAACCATCTCGGCGGTGTCTAAGCGCAAGCAATAACGCTCTCCTGGATGGATAGCATCTGCTCTTCCCTGGAAAAATCCGACAACATTATTTGCTATATATTTATAGAATTCGTTTAACATACTGCGCATCCCCACTATCGCTCTTCTTTTCTATCAGATTAAGTCTTTCATAATAGCGCATTACCTGCTCTTTGGAAAGGTTATCCAAGAAAACACCACGCGCCTCGAACTCCGAGAAAACATCATTAAGTCGCATCTTTTCTTGATCTTTAATGCACACTTTCGTTAAGAGGATTAAGGTCTCTTCTGTAAGATTTAGCATCATACCACAATCTCTCTGGATATCCTTTGGAAGGAGTTCAATTCGCATACCTTTGTTTCCAAACTCAATCAGTCGCTGAACAAAACTAACAAAATCCGCATGTTCATTTTTATCCTGTACCGTCGGACGATAGCCATCCCTCATTGAAGAAATCATTTCAAAGAGTGCGTAGTCCATATCAATTTCCGCTGTCTCAAGATCATCACCATTTGATTTCTTAAAGCGGACTTTAACATTTGTCGAAAACCGAAGTACTTCATCAGCATCAGTTTCCTTTGATTTGTATAATGCAGGCTGTATCAACAATTGTTCTATCACCCAAAAACGTTCATTAGAATCATCGATACAGATATAATCACTGTCAAACTGTCCGTCCCAATTCATGATAGCTTTCTTTGTCGCTTCGTAAAGCTTCTTAAGATGCTTTTCTTTCCCACTATGCTGGTAGTACAAGTATTTTAGATACTCCGACAATAGTTCTTTCTGGGCACTCGTCTGATACTCTCCTTTTAATTCTTTTGTACGGACTATAAAACGATAGACTATTTTTTTCAGTTCTGGTTTAATACCACCTAAAACAGCTATTTTTGTTATTTCATTCAAACGCTCATACGGCGTATCTCTAGTCGCTTCTGTAAAAGCCTCATAAATGTTTTCGAGTGAATGGAAACGCATTGCTGCATTATCCATTTCGGACTGCCGTTCTTTTAAAATATCATGTTTTCGCATTGAATTGATCAAGGGAGAGATATCATCGTATTCATATATAAGCATTGGTGTCGAATACTGAATGTACTTGGTAAGATATTTGACCTCTGATGCGGCATCATGACACATTTCACTATAATCGAACTTCGGATGAACAATAATATCATAGAGCAAATTTAGGATGTCGCGCGTTGATACAATCGCCTTGTCCTTGATTACGACTTCCACTATTTTCTTTATGATCGCTTTTTGATGATCCTGATTGGACAAAAACTCATAATTGTGCCGAACCGGACATCTTTGACAAAGAGAGCATGAGGCATTGCTTTTATATGCTTTAAAGAATGGATTCTCTTCGTTCTTGCAGAATACTTTTCCAATGAGTGAACTTAGAAAATCTATACCCACACTGTCTTCTTTCAATGAAAAGACTTGATAATCCGCAAAACTAATATGTTGGAAAACACTATCTGTGATATAATCATCTTTTCGAGTATATGAAGAAAAGATTTCATTATCTTCTACATATTTTTTTAATTGTGTAAACGCTTTCCCTTTATCTGATTCAATGAAATTGTTGAGCGTGCCGAGATTAATCGCAAGAATCATTTTATAGCCATCGTCGACCTGATAATTCTCATCATTGAATGGAGCGAGTTTATCGTAGAGCGTGTCGACAGATGTTAACTCAGGTGCACTACTCTCTGTTGCGTCGTTATATGGCTCAAAAGAGTCAAGAAGCCTTTCCGAATCAACATGTCGGAGATACGATATCAAGTGTGATTTTCCGTCTCCTGCGCTACCGCATAATAGCACAAGGCACTTTTTGTTTTTTTGATTTACAATTCTGAGCAAGGCGCGGAGCTCTTCTTCAACGGGACGAACAACATGCAGGTATCTCTTGTACGGTGCAAAAGATTCCGTGTTCTCCACCGACTCCATAGAGAGTTTTCTCAGTTTGCTAAGTTCCTCAATAAAAGTGCATGCCATTTTCGTTCCTCCATGTTTTAATACTAAATGTTCTTATTTCATATCATCCAGATCGGGATGATCAGGTTATTGCTGTCAAAGGCGCTGAATTTTTCTGCCATACAAAGCACAGCGCCGATTCCGAGTTGAAGCGGTGACTTGTTGATCACATTGAAGACACGAGTCAGGCGCTTGTCCGGTGTGGCGGTCTTTTTGATTTCCAGCGGGCAGAGCTTGCCGTCACCCTCGAGGATCACGTCGATCTCCTTTGCGTCGCGGTCTCGGTAGAAGTAGAGATACGGCTCAAGTCCAGCGTTTTGATAGCTTTTCATAATCTCCGATACGGTGTAGTTTTCTAGCAGCGCGCCGCTCATGGCGCCACTCTCGGCTACCTCCGGGGAGGACCAGCGCGTGAGATAGCAGACCAGACCCGTATCGTAGAAGTACACCTTCGGCGTCTTGATGGTGCGCTTGAGGACATTGTTGGAATACGGATGCAACAGGAAGATGATCCCCAGCGTTTCGAGAATATTGATCCATGCTTTGGAGGTCTGGATATCAATGTCAGCGTCCTCAGCCAGCGCGTTATAGTTCAAAAGCTGCGAGCAGCGGGCGGCAACGGCGGTAACAAAACGATTGAATTTCAACGCATCCACATTACCGGAAAGCTCACGCACATCCCTCTCCACATATGTGGAAAGATAGGACGAGTAGAAGACATTCCTATCCGGCGTTTGACCGCTGATCAAACCCGGCATGGAACCGCGCCACAGACGCTCGAACAGCTCCGGCGTAGTGACGGGCTGAATCTGATCCCGCTCGGCGAGCAGCTGCTCCATATCCGTTGTAAACGGCACGCAGGGAGCGCCGATGATCTCACGCTGAGACATGGGCGACATGTGCAGAAGCGCCACACGCCCGGTCAGTGATTCCTGCACGCCGCGCATGAGTCGGAAAATCTGCGATCTCGTCATCCAGAAGTCGCCGGGATTATGATGCTCGTCGACGTAGATCTTGATATAGGTGAACAACTCCGGGGCATACTGCACCTCGTCGATCAGCACCGGAGGCTTATGAAGCTGCAGAAACAGAGCGGGATCATTTTTCGCCATGTCCCGCTCGGTAAGGTCGTCCAGAGTCACATAACGGCGGCCGATATTCTCTTTCTCAGCCAGTTCCCGCAGCATGGTCGTTTTGCCCGCCTGTCGGGGTCCCGTCAGTAATATCACAGAGTATGACTTGCTCAACTCTAAGATACGGTTTTCCATATGTCGGCTGATGTATTTCATAAAGCACCACCTGAAAGCGTGTAGTTTGCGGCTGATTTTAACTCTGCTATTATTATAGCCGAAATCATTCCGATAGTCAACAAAATTTCGGCAGATTTTTATTTCGTTCAAAAATTTGCCGAAATTGCAATTAAGCAATGTTGTAAATACTGTATATTATTTTCTACGAGCAAATCTTTAGGATTCTGAAAAACAAGAATCCTCTTCGACTCCGCGTATCACCGCTTGTCGAGGAGGATTTTCTTTCAGCTTGCTAATAATTCTATCACTTGTTAAGTGAGCAAGTCCGTATGTACTGCCTGACGTCGGCTCCGGCTTCGAGGTAATGCAGGAGTATCTCGGCGCAGGCGCGGCTGTCGCTGTCAGCTTGATGGTGGTTCAGGCATATACCGTAATGCTCACACATATCATTGAGCTTATGGCTGATGCCGGGGAGCAGCCGCCTGCCCATCTGCACCGTGCAGATGTAGCGCACATACGGCCGCCAGTCGATCCCGTAATCGCGCAGGCACTTCTTCAGCACGCCCATATCGAATACGGCGTTGTGCGCCACGAGCAGACCGCTTGAGAACAGCGGCTCGATCTTCACCCAGAGTTCCGGAAATGTCGGCGCGCCTACGACCGTCTCTTCGCTGATACCCGTCAGGCGCGTGTTGAAATAATCAAAGGGCTGTTCAGGATCGACGAGGGAGTAATACTCGTTGACGATCACGCTGTCCTCTATTACGGCAATACCGATCGCGCTCATTCGATTGTTGTACCGGTTCGGCGTTTCCAAGTCAAATACAATGAATCGCTTGTTTTGCATAATCAGTCTATATTCAAATAACGGTCAACAAATCGGTTGAACTGCCACTCGGGACCTTCGTATAGTAAATCCCATATCATTTCCATCAATTCCTGTTTGTTGGCCTTTTTTAGGTGTTTTGCCAGCTCTTCCTCAATGCGGTCATACCGCTGTTCCTCTTCTTCGTAATAGTCGTCCAGCTCTTTCTTGTATTTCTTCGCCTCTTCCGGAAAGGCTTTGAAATACACAGCGATCTGATGCTTGCAGACGATCCTTTTTCCATCCGCATGAGGACAGTTACAGTGAGATTTCCTTGGATGGATGACGTCAATCAACACCTCATATGGCTCATCCGCAGTACCTTCCACCGCGCCGTGATATTGGTACTCATCGACTTTTTCGGCAACCAGCACCTTATTGTGGATATAATACTCATAACCGCGATAAACGGATTTTCCGCTTGCTACTTCCATTAAACCCATATGAACCTCCTGTTCTATACAGCTTCGACCAGAATAACATGTTGTTGAAGATTATCCAAAATAAACTACCGTTGAGCTCGCATTCAACGGCTTTCTCTATTATAATAAAGCTCTTGATTTAGGCTGTTATTCAAAACTAGTCTTCAATATATTCATGCGGTTGAGGTTTGTAATTCTCGGTATAATACTTTTGGTACTTGGAAGCCCTCTGCTCTTGCGCCGGTTCATCCTCGCTATCATACAGCTCTTCGATCGGTACTTCACTGATCGCGTCAAGCAAGATCTTCTCCAGATGTTCATACTCCGAATACTCGCCAAAACAGCACAGCACAAAGGCGTTACGCACATATCCCGCGCTCTGCGCCATCAGCTCGTAGTCAAAGTAATATCCGTAATTCTCAACGAACAACGCTATCATCATAACAGTCGTTCGAGTGTTCCCTTCACGGAAAGGATGCACCTGCCAAACCGCCGGGAACAACCTTGCGACTCTCTTTGCAAATTCATCGTGAGTCAGGTTCTGCCAATCAACCTTTCCGATCTCCGCAAAAGCATCGTGTAAGTCCTTTTCAATGGTATCCCAGTTGGAGTACCAAACGCTCTTGCCCGCCAATATCGCTTCACGCTTCTGCATATTAATCAAGCGGTATTTTCCTGCCCAATCATATACATCCGAGAACATCTGCCGGTGTAACGCGCAAAAGCCCTCTGCCGTAAAATCAGAAAACCCGCTCTCATAAAGCAGGTTCATGTTTGTCCTTACCATGCCGGACTCAGCCATATCTAACTCAGCCTCATCTGTGATGCCGAGTTTGTTTTTCAGTACGTTACTGCCTTCCTGCAGATAGATATCATACTTGCTCATGTTACGCCTTTGCATACATACGGAGCATCTGCTCTTTCATTTGTTCGCCGGTAATCTTGCCCTCTGCCCACTGTTCAAAGATCTGCTCTGCCTTTTCGGACACAGCAACGCCCTCGATACTGTTAACAGCACGAGATATCTTGACAGCTCTTTTTCTCTTTTTCAAATCGACAGAGGACATAATCAACACTCCTAATAATCCTATTCTACCCGAAATTGAAGAATAGTCAAGTACTTTCATACGACTTATCCGAATGCTGTTGATTAAGAACTATTTCGCGGAACAATCTAACCGCTGAGTCAAAGTAATACCGTTCGGCGTTCGCTATCTTGTCTTCGATGCTCTCAGCGCTGTCGGATAAGGTGACCAGCTTGGTGATACCGCAGTCATAGAGCAGCTCCGCGCCGTCGCCGAGGGAACCGCACAGTCCGATCACGGGGACGCCTTTCACTTTGACGTGCAGAGCGACGCCCTGCATCACCTTGCCGCAGAGGGACTGCCTATCGGCTCTTCCCTCGCCGGTGATGACCAGATCCGCGCCGCTGAGCAGATCATCAAAGCCGATCAGATCCAGCACAGTTTCGATGCCGGACTGCATCTTTGCGTTGAGAAAGACGCTGAACGCTGCGCCGAGGCCGCCTGCCGCGCCTGCGCCTTCGACCGTATCGCAGTCGATGCCGAACTTTTCTATTATCACATCGCGGTAATTCTGCATCCCTTTTTCGAGCAGTTCCATCGTTTCGGGAGTTGCTCCTTTTTGTTTTGCGTAAGTATAGGTCGCGCCGTTCTCACCGCACAGGGGATTCTTCACATCACAAAGGACGGTGACGGACGCGTCCGATAATCTCTTATCCAGATCGCTGAGGTTGATTTCCGCTACATCGGCTAAATCCCTGCCGCAGCCGGACAGCTCACTGCCGTTCTTGTTGAGAAATTTTGAGCCTAATGCGCGCATACACCCCATACCGCCGTCGTTGGTCGCCGAGCCGCCGATCGCGATATACAGCTCCCGACAGCCGCGGTCAAGCGCGTCGAGGACCAGTTCACCCGTTCCGTAGGTGGTCGTGTTCATCGGATCACGAAGATCCTCGGGGACAAGCGTCAAGCCGGACGCCGCCGCCATCTCGATGATCGCTTTCTCACCGGCGATACCGTAGCTCGCCTGTATGCGGTTCATCAAGGGATCGTGGACGCTTACGCTGACTTTCTTGCCGTTCAAAGCATCTATCACCGCGTCGACCGTCCCCTCGCCGCCGTCAGCGACCGGCACGCCGATACATTCGCACTCACCGAACACTTCATGCGCGGCTTTGGTCAGCAGCTCCGCCGTTCTCTTGCTTGAAAGGCTCCCCTTAAAGCTGTCCGACGCAAATATCAGTTTCATTTTATTCTCCTATTGCCTGATTAACCGTAGCTCCCATCAATCAGGATCAATGTTTTTCAACCGTCAATTCCGTTTGCATGAGGCTGTCGACCCACTTTCTTTTCAGCCTGTTACGCGGATTCTCAACGATCCATATACTCGCCGCTTCCCACATGGCGAAAGCGCCGATGGTGGAGATGATCTCGCCCAGCAGCGCGGGAAGTACCGACGCCGCGTACAGCCCGACAGCGATGAACAAAACGCCGACGCTGAACATCCATAACTGCTTGACGGTGTTTGCTTTTTTCTCTTTTTTCAATTGAAGCCTTTCAACCGACAGATACTTTTCTAACGCGTTTTTGAGATTGTCCATATCGATATCTTCATCCGAAATAATACGGATCCGCATCCTTTCGCCGAATTCTTTTTCCTAATAACGCCTGAAAATATAATCGACAGCGTCATCGCTTATGGTCGATCGTTCTTCATCAAAAGGGCTGTACAGTTCCGCCTCATCATGGATCCTTAATCTGATCTCGAATGTATCCGTCATAACAAACCTCCTATTTGGTTTTGTCTTAATGTATTTTCCCTCGATTTCTTCCCGATCGAACTGCTTTTCATCGGAAAGCAAGAGGAACTTGTATTCCGCCTTTTAGAAATGTTTATGATCATGTTTCTCTCTTCCGAGAACGTGCTGATGGCTGTGCGAGTGCGTGACGGTATAGGTGATACCGTCTTGCGTATAGGTATGCGTGTGCTCATGGGTGTGCTTGCGGATCAGCGTATCATAAACAGCGAAACCCGTACCGACGATCATCACCGCAAGGGCGATAAGATAGCTCACCGTCAGGCTCTCGTTCAGCAGAATGAAGGACAGAAAAGCGCCGATAAACGGGGCGACCGCGTAATAAGCGGAAGTCTTAGCCGCGCCGAGGGTCTTTTGCGCACGGATATAGGTGAAGATGCTCAGTCCGTAAGCGACAAAGCCGAGCAACAGCGCAAGCGCTATATACTGTATCTGCGAAAAACGCTCGCCGATGACCAGCGCGATGATCATCGAGCCTGTACCGGAGCATAAGCCCTTGATCGTCACGATCTGATATGTGCTTTTTTCTGAGATTTTGCGTGTGCAGTTATTTTCAAATCCCCAGCAGACGGTTGCGCCGAGGACGAATACCGACCCGAACGAGAAGTCGAAGCTCCCCTCTCCGCCAAAGGTCAGGATAATACTCGACAGTGTGATGAACGCGATCGCGATCCACAGCCGGCGGCTGACACTCTCCTTGAAGATCAGCAGAGCGATAACAGTCGTCGCCACGATCTCAAAGTTGCCGAGCAGGGTTGCGTTGGAGGACGAGCCGATGTTCACACCGATCATCAGTAGGATCGGCGCTATGATATCAAGCAAGACCATCCCGATCGTGTACGGCAGATCCTTCTTGTTCAGCCGTTCTGTCTTTTGCTCCTTCGGCAGATGAAACAGATACATCAAACCGACGCCCAGACCCGCGCCGAGATATAGAAACGCCGCCATCATTGTCGGAGAAACATATTCGAGCAGCAGCTTGGAGCACGGCACATTCAGCGCGTAGAACAGCGCCGCCGCAAGAGCGTACAGAATCGCAAGGATAGTAATGTTTTTTGATTTTTCGTTTTGTTTTTTCATGGTATTTCCTTGGCTGTTCCAACCATAACAGTTTTCTATGGGTACAATTATAGCAAGATGCGATGCGCGCTGTCAATCATCCTGTTTGCATCTAATGCTACTCTTACAGAGTTATGCAGACTATAACTTATTATCAACTTCTATACACTTCTTTGTTTTCTTGTTGATTATTACTTCAAAGTATCTTTCTATAGAGCTTTCATCTTTTATAATACTTTTATCTTCAAAAGTATCGGAAGGTTGATATACCAAAAAGGTTATTTTAACCATATCTCCGGTATCACAATATGAACAAGCTATGTGATCGATATGATGTCTAATGAAGTCTTTTCCGACCACTTCTATCATTTTTTCCGCAGCGATTCTCTTATACACTTTCCACTTATACTCTTTCCTCTTAGACTTTTTCATCATTCTTTCCTCTCAAATTCACCATGATGCAACTGTCGCGTCAAAGCCGTATTCTATATGCCAATATTATAGTACAATAATACTGTTGATACAAGTATAGCATAGTATTGAGGCGGTTTATTGTACTTTGATCTTTGACCGGAAACTTTTTTGAGTAAATTGTAAAAGTAAACGCAAATCTTGCAACTGTGCCATGATAACGATATAATAGTAACAAAGTACTGTGGCTAACGTATGGAGGCGATCATATGGTCAAGGAACTTATACACGACCCGTTGTTTTTGGGGATCAAATCGAAGGATGCTGTCAAGGATGATATCCTCGTCGGGCGGGACTTGCTCGACACGCTCATGGTGCACCGTGAGACCTGCGTCGGCATGGCGGCAAATATGATCGGCGTGACGAAGCGCATCATCGCGTTCAGCGATAACGGCAAATACACCGTGATGTACAATCCCGAGATCGTCAGCAAGTCGGGGATGTATCAAGCCGAGGAAGGCTGTCTCTCCCTGCTCGGCGGTCCCAGACCGACCATACGATACAAGACCATCCGTGTCAAATATCAGGGCACCAGCTTCATATGGAAAACGGCAAGCTACACCGGCTTCACCGCCCAGATCATCCAGCACGAGATCGACCACTGCAACAGCATATTGATATAAGTTAACGGTCAGGCAAGACACAGCGTCAAGCCTGACCGCTTTGTTGTATATTCCTGATTTATGAGCAATAGCTCTGGATGCACCCGGCAATATATTCAGCGGTACCTTCGCCGTGCTTATCAATGTTCTTCGTGAAGCGGTCATCGGCGACATACATCTGCCCGAGTCCCGAGAGAATCTCGTCGGTGCAGGTGTACATCCGCTCGGTGATGAACTGCTTTAGTTTTTCGACTTGCAAACGCGCTCTTTCATCATCTAGTGAAACACCCTCGCTCTTCAACTCAGCGAAGCCCTCCATGATCGCGTCCATCCCTGCACGCAGCTCGTTCCAATCGTCAGCGGTATAATTCGCAGTACGCTGTTCGCTTTCTTTGTAAGCCTCGGTATCGCCCCAGCGCTCACGCGCTTCGTCCGCATACTGCTTTCTCGTTTTTTCATATTCATTGTTCATTTCAAAACTCCCTTTCTCCGCGCTGTCGATCGCCGCGATCAGCTTTTCGAGTCTGTTTTTCTTCAGCACCAAAAGCTGACGCTGTTTTCGGAGCGCCTGTTCTTTGTCATAGTCGGGTGAACTGAGGATTTGTGCAATACTCTTCAAAGAAAAATCCAGCTCGCGGTAGAACAGTATCTCCCGCATACGATCCAGACAAGAGTTGTCATAGTAACGATAACCGCTGCAGTCATCCACCTCGGACGGTTTGAGCAATCCGATCTCGTCATAATAATGCAGCGTACGCACGCTGACGCCCGTCAGCTCGGCAAAATCCTTGATTTGCATCTTCATCTCTCATCACCTCGGCACCAGTATAATCTATGACGCAACGTCAGAGTCAAGAGGTTTTTGAAATGTTTGTAAAATATCTTCTATTCTCTGTTCATAGTTGGATTTGATCAGGACAACCTGCTCTCCGACACTTTGAAAGCCCTCGATCATCCTTTGATTCTCCGCGATCAATCCGTCGATCGTTATATCCTGCTCAACCAATCTGGATTCGATATCGGACTCGTGTTTGATGACCGCATCAAAGTAACTTTTGATATATTCGTCGGTCATCGCAAGACAGATAAATCGAATCGACGACAAATACTTTTCGTCGAAATCCTGCCGCCAGTCGAGCGGGATATAGCAGCCCTCTACGATCAGATTCTGTTCGTTCTCGATCGCGGTCTTGACCATCTCCCGCACGATCGGCCAGAGATACGCAGTCAGCGCCTCATCATCACTCAGAGGCGTCAGTTCAGTATTCCTGCTGCGGATAAGCCCCATCTTCAGATGGTCGATCGACAGATAGGGATATTTGAATTGTTCCAGCATCCTTTGCGCAAGAAGCGTTTTCCCGGTGTGGGATGCGCCTGTTATCAGTATGATCATCTTTTGCCCTCAATTTTGATATGTGATTTAATGTAACAGCTTATGGTCAAATACAGAAACCATTATTTGTTATTCCCTTTCACAGCGTGTCACAAATGATACTTTTTAACAAAGTCAAGAATAGCGGCGACTGTTTTCTCCTGCTGTTCTTCACGGGTGATCGTCGCTTCTCCGTCACCGCTCTGTTTTCCGTAGTTACCGAACTGAGCATGGTTGCCGCCTTCTATCACGACTTCATCAGCATTCGCCGGATAATTTGACTTCGCTTTTTCATAAGCGTCACGCCCCAGCACCTTATCCTCGGAGCCGTATATCGACAACAGGCTGATATTGTCAGGAAGAGCCTGATTCGGATAGGAGGCTAACAGCACGACTCCGGTGACAACATCACTGTTCTCTGCCGCGCAGCTCGCCGCCGCGATACCACCCATAGAGTGACCGGACAGCAGCCATGTTTCATAATCATACTTTTCGATGATCCTTTCGGCGGCGTTCATATCGAAGATCGTCATCCGCATCGGGGGCTTCAGCAGAAAACAGTCGATTCCTTTTTCTGCCAGTTTCTTCATCAGGGGAAGGTACGACTCACTGTCGACCTTTGCGCCCGGATAGAATACGAGAGCAGTATCCTCGCCCTCGCCGTCAATCATATAGGCGCCGTCGATTTCTGTTACCTGAACACTGCCGGACTCCGCCCAGACAGCAAGAACCTCGTCATCGGCGGAATAATGGATGCCGACATATACGAAAAATGTCCCGCATATAACCAGCAGTCCCGCGACGATACCGATCAGGATATGTACGCCGAACGGCGGTTTCTTATTCAGCTTCTTTCGGATGATCCCCGTGATCAGGAAGGACAATCCGAACACCACGGCGACAGCCGCTATGGAGATAAAAACATATTTCATAATCGTACCTTTTCAGTCAGCCCTTGCCGCTCCTGATCCTCTCGTTGATATCCTTATCCGCCGGGCAGAAATCATAGTCGGGGATCTCGGCAGGTGTGATCCATGCGATGGCGTTGTGCTCCAGCAGCTTGATTTCACCGCTCACGATCTTGGCATGGAACAGGGTCAGGTGGACGGTGATGTCGGGGTACTCATGTATGACATCCATAAAGACATCACCAACTGTGATGGTAACGCCAAGCTCTTCCCGACATTCACGGATAAGAGCCTCCTGCTTTGTTTCACCCTCTTCGACCTTACCGCCGACATATTCCCATAACAGCCCTCGCGCCTTATGCGCCGGCCGCTGACAGATCAGGAACCGATCCCCATCCCATATCAGCGCCGCTACTACTTCGGTCATAATTGAATCCTCACAGTTTTATATGAGTTTTATCTTTTTAATTATAGCAGTATAATACATTCGCTGTCAATCATCCTGATGCTCTTCCCAGTAATCCTCTGCATCTTCATAATCCCAGAAACATCGGGGTAATCGTAGTACAGGTCCTCCGGGTGGGCGTAGGATTTCGCGTCGTAGGGATCGGATGAGCTGCTTTTTGATTTGCTGCCGAAGCTGTAGCCGGAGGACGGCTTGCTTGTGTTGCTTGAATATGGTTTACTGGTTGATGAGCGTGAGGAGCCGGAGCCGCAGTTCGATGAACTGCTTCTTGATGAACCATAGGATGAGCTGTAACTGCTGCGGTAGCCGGATGAATAAGACTTCGAACTGCTCTTGCCACATGAACCGAAAAACGAGAGAACGAATAACACGATCACGATGATCACGACCCATGTACTGCAACCGGAACCGCCGGCTTTCCTCGGAGGCTTACCCCCACCGGAGCCTTTCATACTGTCTTCAAAGATCCTATACCCGATATAATCATCGATAAAGTCGTCATGTTTTGACATTCCGACACCTCCCTGCCGTATTATGCCTGCTGTAATAGTTGTGAATAATTGATCCTCACCACGCTGTCTGCGCTGGAGCCATATTCAATATGCCCGATAACATCAACATAGTTCAGCGTACCGTCAGAATGGATCGCATAGAGATCAGACCAGTGCCTCTCGGTCGGATGCACACCGTCGCCGAAGGTAAAACCCTCAGCCTCTGCGTCGCGCAGAAATCTCTGAGCGGTCTCTTTGTCTTTCAAGTAAACATACACCCGCTCACCCATACTTGCTAATTCTTTGATCGTTTTCATAATGACACTCCTTTGTTGTAATATATCCTAAAGAGTGCCGTGGTCACCTATCGGTCAAGCATTAGCACCTTACCGCCGTGAGCTGCGGCAGGTTGCTGTGCGGTCAACGGGCTTGTCCCTCGCGCACTCTATATAGGTCTTGATTTTATTTCTCTATAAGAATTAAAGCGTTTCACTTTTCCTTGTACTCAGTATAACAAAAAGAAAGTCCCATAATCTTCCCTCTGAAAAGAAACTTTGTTCGATAGCGGTAGACCGGTTTTATTACGGTATTCTGAGGATAGTTCTGTCGATGCTTTCGGCGTATTTCATCGTTTGGTACGCTCCGCCGGTTTGATGTGTAACATAGAATACACACAGGTCAGAGCGATCGACCATCGCGCGGTTGCGGATTCGGATGGCGGCTTTCGGATGTGCGGCGGCTGACTCTTCGCACAGCTCTATGTTGTCGTAATACGCCTCGTACTCCGGCTGATTCTTTTCAAAGCCGACGCGCAGATACGGCATCACCAGTGTAAGGGAGCAGTTGCCAGTGTCGCGGTTCCGCATGATACCTTTAATCACGGAGGCGGCAAGGATATCGAATTCGCCCTCTCTGCCGATGAGGAACTCCACATACTCATGATCGGTGAGTATATTCTCTATCACATTTTGCAAAGCGGTCTCAACATCTATCACATTCTCGATCTGCCGATGACCAAACAGGCAGACAGTATATGGCAACATCATAATTCATTCTCCTTTATGGGATATATCGTAAATTATAGCACATAACTATCAAGATTGCGATATATCCCACACGATTTATCGTCAATTTTAGTAAGATTTATTTACGATAAATCGCAAAGGAGTCTACTATGACAACGAAAGAAGCAGTAGCACAGCGCATCATCAACCTGTGCAACGAGAGGAATATCGCGATCAACGCGCTGGCAAATATCAGTGGTGTGTCGCCCTCGACCATCTACAGCATGCTCAACCAAAAAAGTCAGAACCCCGGCATCGTATCCATCAAGAAGATCTGTGATGGGCTGGAGATCACCGTGCGCGAGTTCTTCGACGATCCGCTGTTTGACAACACTGAGCAGGAAATCAAATAACAGCGCCATATACTGTCCCTCGGTTAATCAACCGAGGGATTATCTTTTTCACCCACGACAAAAACAGCGGAGCCGAAGCTCCGCTGCCAAGTTTAAGTATTTTCTGTTAATGCATCCGGGTCACACTCGAGTATCAAGTGAACGCCCAGTGAGAAGCCGTATTGAAACGCTGCTTGCTCTGTAACGGAATGCATCTCGTTGATTGTCTCGTCATACTTGTTGAGCATTTCTTTCTGCTTATCTGTGAGGGAATCTGCTAGTTTGTCGCGATTACTGTCCATTATGGAGAGAAGCCTTCGATAGTGCCGGTCTTTCCTCAGGATCGTTTCATGCGGATCGATGTTGCCGTACCACAGTTCCTCCAGTACCGTCTTCATACATAGATCACCTCTTTCAGTACGATCTCTCTGACTCTGTCGCGGATATTGTTCATCGCACCGACCCATGCCATCTGGTTTTCTGCCTTCAGCCTTTCGGTCACGCCCTCGCGCTTGGCGATTTCTCCGATCAGCTGATAATTCATTTCGTCTGCTTGCTCGTTGACGTTTTGCAGATACGAATTCAGCTCTCCGTTCATCCGCATGACGCCAATCAACGACGGTCGTGTTTCTTTGAGGTACTGATAATGCAGTTGACCCCACATTCCAATGTTTTTCAGATTATCTTTCATAGTGCAATACCTCCTTTGCAGCTACATTGTACCGCAAAGGAGATGAAAACAAAAATGTGCGTTTGACGACAAAAATCCCTCTGCCGATCACTCAGCAGAGGGACTCTGTTCAAATATACAATGCCACTTTTATGTCACGCCATCTCAGCACGCGGTGCTTGGTGGAGTCGGTGTACAGATGCTTCTGTGCATCCTCCTTTGTGAGCGTGAATTCAGCAAATTTGTATGGTTTGGAAATTACTTCCTGCCTTGGCTGATAGCAGCCTGAGCAGCAGCCAGACGAGCGATCGGAACGCGGAACGGTGAGCAGGATACATAGTCAAGACCGATCTTGTGGCAGAACTCGACGGAAGTCGGGTCGCCGCCGTGCTCGCCGCAGATACCGATATGGAGAGCGGGATTCACGGGCTTGCCGAGCTTGATCGCCATATCCATCAGCTTGCCAACGCCGGTCTGGTCGAGCTTTGCGAACGGATCGTTCTCGAAGATCTTCGCATCATAGTATGCATCGAGGAACTTGCCCGCGTCGTCACGGCTGAAGCCGAAGGTCATCTGGGTCAGGTCGTTGGTGCCGAAGCAGAAGAAGTCAGCCTCGGTGGCGATCTCGTCAGCGGTCAGAGCAGCTCTCGGGATCTCGATCATAGTACCGACTTCATACTTGAGGTCAGCGCCTGCAGCGGCGATCTCAGCGTCAGCGGTCTCTACAACGAACTTCTTGACATACTTGAGCTCCTTGATGTCACCGACCAGCGGGATCATGATCTCGGGAACGATATTCCAGTCGGGATGAGCCTTCTTGACGTTGATAGCGGCGCGGATAACAGCCTTGGTCTGCATCTTCGCGATCTCGGGATAGGTGACAGCCAGACGGCAGCCGCGGTGACCCATCATCGGGTTGAACTCATGCAGAGAGTCGATGATCGCCTTGATCTCGGCTACGCTCTTGCCCTGAGCCTTTGCCAGCAGCTCGATATCGGCTTCCTCGGTGGGAACGAACTCGTGGAGAGGCGGATCCAGGAAACGGATGGTAACGGGGTTGCCTTCGAGAGCCTCATACAGCTTCTCAAAGTCGCCCTGCTGATAAGGCAGGATCTTCTCAAGAGCAGCCTCGCGCTCCTCAAGAGTATCTGCGCAGATCATCTCGCGGAAAGCAGCGATACGCTCACCTTCGAAGAACATGTGCTCGGTACGGCACAGACCAATACCCTCGGCGCCCAGCTCACGAGCCTTCTTCGCGTCGGCGGGTGTGTCGGCGTTGGTGCGGACCTTCAGGGTTCTGTACTTGTCAGCCCAAGCCATAACTCTGCCGAACTCGCCCGCGATGGTAGCGTCAACAGTGGGGATGATGCCGTCATAGATGTTACCGGTAGTACCGTCGATGGAGATGAAATCGCCCTCATGGAAGGTCTTGCCGGCGAGAGTGAACTGCTTGTTAGCCTCGTCCATTACGATATCGGAGCAGCCGGATACGCAGCAGGTACCCATACCGCGGGCGACAACAGCCGCGTGAGAGGTCATACCGCCGCGAACGGTCAGGATGCCCTGAGCAGCCTTCATGCCTTCGATGTCCTCGGGAGAGGTCTCAAGACGTACGAGAACAACCTTTTCGCCTGCGCCGCCCTGAGCCTTAGCATCCTCAGCGGTGAAGACGACCTTACCGCAGGCAGCGCCGGGAGAAGCGCCCAGACCCTTGCCCATGGGCTCAGCGGCCTTAAGAGCCTTCGCGTCGAACTGCGGATGGAGAAGTGTATCGAGGTTTCTGGGGTCGATCATCAAAACGGCCTCTTCCTCAGATCTCATGCCCTCGTCAACGAGGTCGCAGGCGATCTTCAGAGCCGCCTGAGCTGTACGCTTGCCGTTTCTTGTCTGAAGCATATAGAGCTTGCCGTGCTCGACGGTGAACTCCATATCCTGCATATCTCTGTAGTGATCCTCGAGGGTCTTGCAGACCTGAACGAACTGAGCGAACGCCTCGGGGAACTTCTGCTCCATCTCGGAGATGTGCATGGGGGTACGAACGCCGGCTACGACGTCCTCGCCCTGTGCGTTGGTCAGGAACTCGCCGAACAGACCCTTTTCGCCGGTAGCGGGATCACGGGTGAACGCAACGCCGGTACCGCAGTCGTCGCCCATGTTGCCGAACGCCATAGACTGGACGTTAACGGCAGTACCCCAGCTGTAGGGAATATCGTTGTCGCGGCGATAAACGTTCGCGCGGGGGTTGTCCCAGGAACGGAATACAGCCTTGACAGCGCCCATGAGCTGCTCCTTAGGATCGGAGGGGAATTCCTCGCCGATCTTGTCCTTGTACTCAGCCTTGAACTTCTCAGCCAGCTCCTTGAGGTCGTCGGCGGTCAGCTCGACGTCCTGCTTGACGCCGCGGTCAGCCTTCATCTCGTCGATGAGCTCTTCAAAATACTTCTTACCGACCTCCATAACGACGTCGGAATACATCTGGATAAATCTTCTGTAGCAGTCGTAAGCCCAGCGGGGATTGCCGCTCTGCTCAGCGATCGTCTCTACAACTTCCTCGTTTAAGCCGAGGTTCAGGATGGTGTCCATCATACCGGGCATGGAAGCGCGCGCGCCGGAACGGACGGATACGAGAAGCGGGTTCTCCTTATCGCCGAACTTCTTACCGGTGATCTCTTCCATCTTGCCGATATACTCGTTGATCTGTGCCTGAATTTCATCATTGATCTGGCGGCCGTCCTCATAGTACTGAGTACAAGCCTCTGTGGTGATCGTAAAGCCCTGAGGAACCGGCAGACCGATGTTGGTCATCTCAGCGAGGTTCGCGCCCTTGCCGCCGAGAAGTTCTCTCATGTCAGCGTTACCTTCTGTAAAAAGGTAAACCCATTTTTTGCTCATTGGAATCTCCTCCTAAAAGTTTGTTATAGTAACTACCGCAGCGCAGAAAACGCCACAGCATACATATACAAATGTATTATAGCAAAAGCTGGGAAAAAATACTATACAAAAGAGAAAAAAGATAGAAAAAAGGGGCACAAAAGTCAAGCGCATATTTTGTGGATATTGTGTAAAATGTTAAAATTGTCATATTTTTGTAATTAGTTCTTGAAATTTCCTGATTATATGCGATAATAGTAGTATCTACGAGAGCGCCCTTAAATGGCGTTAAAATAAAGAATCGTCATTGCGAAGCCCTTTAGGGCTGTGGCAATCCCCTTGTCATTTCGACCGGTTGCAACAGGCAGGGGATTCCCACGTCAGGTCTTTGACCCTCCTCGGAATGACCTGATAACGAGGTAGCAATCATATGAACAACAAATCAGCCGTGATCCTCGCCGGCGGCGAGGGAAAACGAATGAAATCCGATCTGCCCAAGCCGATGAACGAGGTGCTGGGCAAGCCGATGCTCAGATGGGTCATCGATGCCGTCAAGAACGCGGGAATCGATAATATCTGCGTCGTCACGGGCTTCAAGACCGAGATTACCGAGGCGTATCTTGACGCCCTTCCCTTTGAAGTCAGCCATGTGCTCCAGAGCGAAAGGCTCGGCACCGGTCACGCCGTGATGATGGCGAAGGATTTTCTGAAGAAAAACGGCGGCGATGTGGTCATCCTTTGCGGCGACGCGCCGTTTATGGATACTCAGACCATCGCCGACGCGTATAACGATCACAACGAAAGCGGCGCTTCCGCAACCGTGATTTCCGCGATGCTCGATGATCCGACCGGCTACGGCAGGATCGTCCGCAATCCGGACGGTATGCTGAAAACCATCGTGGAACAGAAGGACGCCGATGAAGAGACCCTTGCGATCAAAGAGGTCAACTCCGGCGGCTACTGGTTCGATACTGTGGATCTGCTGAGCGTTCTCGATGACATCAAAGCGAATAATTCTGCAAAAGAATATTATTTACCCGACGCGCTGTATCTGCTCCTGCAGAACGGCAAAAAGGTCGGCGCGTTCACCGCCGCTTCACCCGATACCGTCCTCGGCGCGAACGATCCGCAGCAGCTGGCGGAATTGAATGAGATCGCCAAGAACAAGATTACAGATAATAGATAACAGATAATAGTGAATGGCGGGCGCTGCCCGCACCCGATTTGTGTTTATTATTGATCAGGTGAGGGCGGATCCCTCCCAAAACTGTTCTCTATTCTCTTTTATCTATTCTCTGATAGAGCATCCAAACCGCAAGGTTAATATAAACTATTAAACAAAAATTCATTTATTAGGGGGACACATAATGAATTCACACGGTAAGGACATCAAGATTTTCACACTCAACTCCAACAAGGCTGTTGCTCACGGCATCGCGGACTGCTTAGGCATCCCGCTCGGCAAGAGCGACTGCGCCACCTTCTCGGACGGCGAGATAGCGGTATCTCTGCATGAATCCGTCCGCGGTTCCGACTGCTTTATCGTTCAGTCGACCTGCTCACCGGTCAACGACAACCTCATGGAGCTTCTGATAATGATCGACGCGATGAAGAGAGCTTCGGCTTCCTCCATCACCGCTGTTGTTCCGTACTTCGGCTACGCGCGTCAGGATCGTAAGGCAAAGGCGCGTGATCCGATCTCGTCCAAGCTGGTCGCCGACCTGATCACCACCGCGGGCGCTGACCGTCTGCTGACCATGGACCTTCACGCGGCGCAGATCCAGGGCTTCTTCAATATTCCCGTCGATCACCTTGTCGGCGCTCCGATGCTCGCCAAGCATATGAAGAAAAAGGTTGAGGGTCACGAGGAAGAATTCGTCGTCGTATCTCCCGATCTCGGCTCCGTCACCAGAGCCCGCAACTTTGCCGCGAAGATCGGCTGCCCCATCGCCATCATCGACAAGCGCAGACAGCGCGCCAACGTATCTGAGGTCATGAACATCATCGGCGAAGTCAGAGGCAAGAAGTGCATCCTCGTCGACGATATGATCGACACTGCCGGCACCCTGTGCAACGCCGCGAACGCTATTGTCGAAAAGGGCGGCGCCACTGAGGTTTTCGCCTGCGCTTCTCACGCGGTGCTCTCCGGTCCCGCGATCGACCGCATCCGCGACAGCGCCATCAAGGAATGCATCCTGCTGGATACCGTGCCGATCCCCGAGGATAAGATGCTCGACAAGTTCACCGTGCTCTCCACCGCTCCGCTGTTTGCCGAAGCGATCGAGAGGATCTACGAGGACAAGCCGGTATCACCCATGTTTGTCTGATTTCAAACGATGCAGCGAGTCTTTCAAGGCTCCCTTTCCTAAGGGAGCTGTCAGCGCAGCTGACTGAGGGTTGAAAAACACATTCTTTTGTTTTTCAATGTAAAAATCCAATACGAACAACAACCCTCCGCCGCTTCGCGGCACCTCCCTTAGGAAAGGGAGGCAAGAACACGCTGAAATAAACGATTTTGAAAGGGAGCCTTTGCCGCTCCCTTTCTTTGGAGTAAATATGTTTTTCAAAAAGAAAGAATATACCAACAGCAGCATAGAATATATCATCGTCGGTCTGGGCAATCCCGGCAGACAGTATGAAAATACCCGCCACAATGCGGGCTTCATCGCTATTGACTATATCGCCGAAAAGCTGGGCGTCAAAGTCAACGGAATCAAATTCAAATCCGCCGTAGGCGAAGCTGTGATCAGCGGCAAGCGCTGTCTTTTGATGAAGCCGTCCACCTACATGAACCTCAGCGGACAGGCAGTCACCGAGGCGATGAATTTCTACAAAATTCCGCCCCAACATGTTGTTATACTTTCAGATGATATTTCCCTTGACGTCGGCGTGATCCGTATCCGCCGCAAGGGCTCGGACGGCGGTCAGAAGGGGCTGCAGAATATCATCTACCTGAGCGGCTCCGACGAGTTCCCGCGCGTCAAGATCGGCATCGGCAAAAAGCCGCATCCCGACTATGACCTCAAGGACTGGGTGCTCAGCCGCTTTACCGAAAAGGATCAGAAGCTGATCGCGGAACGTCTGCCTGACGTCATGGGGGCGGTCGAGTTGATCATCGCAAATGATATTGATAAAGCAATGAATCTGTACAATTGATGAAAGATAACAGAGAAAAGATAACAGAGAACAGTGAATGTTTCTCGCTTTGCTCGATCAATTCTATTTAGGAATCCAAAACGCGAAGCGTTTCCCTCAACTGTTATCTGTTATCCGTTATCTCAAAACTGCTATGACATTTTTAGACCAAGTCATCCGGCGCACCAAACAGTACCAAGCGCTGGACGACGCCATCCGAAAAGGCTCCCGCGCCGCCGCCATCGGCGTGTCGGGCGTCCACAAAGCCAATATCATCACGTCGCTCTGCCGGGAACGCTCCGTCAGAGCCTTTTGTGTTGCCCAAAACGAGCAGGAAGCGCAGGTGCTGTGCAACGACCTATCCACAATGGGTCTCCGCGCGCTGGTCTACCCGAAAAAGGATTTCATCTACATCCCTTCACAGGTCAAGTCGCACGAATACGAGCATCAGCGTCTGAATGTACTCAGCCGCATGCTGTCCGGCGATTATGACGTCGTGATCGCTACCTTAGATGCAGCGGCACAATACACCATCCCCGCGGATATCCTGCGTTCCGTCACCCGCACCTTGAAGCCGGACGTCGAGATCGACATGGCGGAATTCGAAAAGACGCTAATGCTGCTTGGGTATGAGCGCTGCGACAACGTCGAGGGCAGCGGTCAGTTCTCCGTGCGCGGCGGCATCATCGACCTGTTCATGCCCGACAGCGATGCCCCCGTGCGCATCGAGCTGTGGGGCGATCAGATCGACACCATTAACTATTTTGACGTCGAGAGCCAGCGCCGCACCGATTACTGCGAAGAGATCGCCCTCACCCCATCGGGAGAGATCCTGATCGCGGATAAGACCGCGCTCGCGGACAAGATCGGCAAGAAAGCCTCCTATCTGCGCAGCGAAGGCAGCCAAAAAGCCAAGGAGCGCCTGCAAAAGGAAGCGGATATGCTGCGCGCGGGACTCTCCTTCGCGACCTATGACAAGTTCATCTCCCTTGTCTATGACAAGCCCGCGACACTGTTCGATTACTTCGATGACAACGAGATCGTCTTTATCTCCGAATATAAAAACGTCAAGGAACGCGACCGCTCGATGGAGTTCCATGAAAAAGAAGAGCTGAAAGCGCTGTTCGAGGACGGCGTGCTCTGCCGCGGCTTCGAGACCTATGCGCTCGACTTCACGCAAAGCATGAATCTGCTTCTGGAACGTCCGGCGGTTTTCCTCGACACCTTTTCCCATTCCTCCTACAACACGGAGCTTTCCGCCGCAGTCACCTTCAACGCCCGCCAAACCTCCCCGTGGTCGGGACAGAGCACGGCGTTGATCGAGGATTTAGAGGACATCGGCTACGGCAGCATGGCGGTCGTCATCCTCGCGGGCACCGAAAAGGGCGCAGAAAACCTCTGTTCCCTGCTCAATGAAAAGGGCGTGAACGCCCGCTATACCGAATCGCTTGACACAGCCGAACGCGGCTTTGTCTATGTGATGCCCGGCATGCTCAGCGCCGGCGTCGAATATCCCGAGCAAAATTTCGTCCTCTATACTCTCGCGGCGGTCAGCACCTCCTACAAAAAGAAACGCCGCCGTGCCGTAAAAGACGGCAAAGCGGTCTACAACCTCAGCGAACTGTCCGTCGGCGAGTACGTGGTACATTCCATCCACGGCATCGGCGTTTACCGCGGCATCCGCAAAATGGATGTACAGGGCTGCTTAAAGGACTACATCATGATCGAGTACGCCAAGGGCGACAATCTTTATGTACCCGTGACCCAGCTCGATTTGGTGGCGAAATACATCGGACCCAAGGAAAACAGCCATGTCAAGCTGAACCGTCTCGGCTCCAAGGAATGGGTCAACACCAAGCGTCGTGTCAAAGCAGCGGCAAAGGAGATGGCAAAGGAGCTGATCGAGCTTTACTCCAAGCGCATGCAGGCGCAGGGACACGCCTTCTCCGGCGACAATGAATGGCAGCATGACTTTGAAGCCGGTTTTCCCTATGAGGAGACCGAGGATCAGCTGCGCTGTACCGACGAAATCAAGCACGACATGGAGCGCGCCGTCCCGATGGATCGTCTTCTCTGCGGGGACGTCGGCTTCGGCAAGACCGAGGTCGCGCTGCGCGCCGCGTTCAAATGCGTTTCCGACAGTAAGCAGTGCGCGCTGCTGTGCCCCACTACCATCCTCGCGTGGCAGCATTACCAGACGGTGCTCAGCCGCTTTGACGGCTATCCCATCCGCGTGGAATTATTATCCCGCTTCCGCTCCCCCGCCCAGCAAAAGGAAATTCTCGAAAAGCTCAAGCGCGGCGAGATCGATATGATCATCGGCACCCACCGCTTAGTGCAGAAGGACGTGGAGTTCCGCGATCTGGGGCTGGCGATCATCGACGAGGAACAGCGCTTCGGCGTCGTCCAGAAGGAGCATTTCAAGGAAATGCGCCACAACATCGATATCCTCACCCTCTCGGCGACGCCCATCCCCCGCACGCTGAACATGGCGATGAGCGGCATCCGCGACATGAGCGTCATCGAAGAAGCGCCTCTCGACCGCCATCCCGTCCAGACCTACGTGCTGGAGCACGACTCTGCCGTCCTCCATGAAGCGATCCGGCGCGAGCTGCGGCGCGGCGGACAGGTTTTCTACCTCTACAACAACGTCGAGGGCATCGAAGCGAAAGCGATCCGCATCAGCGAAGCGATCCCCGAGGCGAACGTCGCCGTCGGTCACGGCAAAATGAGCGAGCAGGAGCTCAGTGACGTATGGCGCAGGATGCTCAACCAAGAGGTGAACGTCCTCGTGTGTACGACCATCATCGAGACCGGCGTCGACCTGCCCAACGCCAACACCCTGATCATCGAGAACGCCGACCGCTTCGGTCTCTCTCAGCTCCACCAGATCCGCGGACGCGTCGGGCGGTCTCCCCGCCGCGCCTACGCCTACTTCACCTACAACGGCGCGAAGGTGCTGTCCGAGATCTCTCAGAAGCGTCTGACCGCTATCCGCGAGTTCACCGAGTTCGGCTCCGGCTTCAAGATCGCCATGCGCGACCTCGAGCTGCGCGGCGCGGGCAATATCCTCGGCGCGGAGCAGCACGGACACATGGAGGACGTCGGCTACGATATGTACATCAAGCTCCTCGGCGACGCCGTTCGCGAAGAAAAGGGCGAACAGCCCGAAGCGCTCGAAGAGCACGACTGCCTGATCGATATTCGGGTGGAAGCGCACATCCCCGAAGCTTATATCGAAAGCCTCAGTAACCGTCTCGACGCCTACCGCCGCATCGCCGATATCCGCAGCAAGGAGGACGCGCGCGACGTCATTGACGAGCTGCTCGACCGCTACGGCGATGTCCCGCCGTCGGTGCTGGGATTGATCGATATCGCGCTGGTGCGCAGCGCCGCCGCCGCATTAGGCGTCTATGAGATACGTCAGAACGACAGTTCCCTGCTGCTGTATCTGAGCGACATCCGGCGCAGAGAGGTTCCCGAGCTGATCGGCAGACTCCCCGGCAGAGCGATGCTCAGCGCCGGCGGCAAGCCCTATATCGCTGTGCGCCTGCAAAAGGGAGAGACTGCCCCGAAGCTGCTGAAAACGCTTTTCGGAGCATAAAATGGTCACTTTAAATCCCCGTTGTCATTGCATGAAATGACGCGCGCGTCCAATCCCGCAAAGATTAGATGCATTTCTTCCAAACCAACAACTACACCCCGCGGTTCAAACGAACCACGGGGCTTTTTTTCATGTTATCCTTTTGCTTTTCCAATCTCATACGGCACATTCATCTGTGCCAGATATCGCTGGATATATGTCGCGTCGATGATCTCCAAAGCGCCGTTGCCGTCCACGTCGGCGTTCATCAGTACAACCTTGTCGATACCGGTACTGACATGCGCAATACTGCGCTGGATTTCGGTCACGTCAACCGATGTTACCGCCCCGTCGCCGTCCGCGTCACCGAGAATGGGAATAACATCATATTCGCAGATGAAGCCGATATCGGTATCTAATACAGCCCGTCCGGATAAATCGTTCCATTTTCCGCTTGCAAGAACGTACACAGCATAATCCTCTATTCCCCCGCTGTTGTTCGGTTCATTATCGTTCCAGTTTTTATAAGAATACACTTCATCAGTAATCCAGTGCCACTTACTTTCGTGTTCCACGTCGGTCAAACCAAGCCAATACGCTTCATGATTCAAGGCTTTTACATTATTGACAATCGTACTGTTTTCACCTGCTGTTGTGATCGTTACCAAATGACCGCCCTTTTGCTCGCAGAACTGTTTTGCGCTCAACCAGTCTAAAGATCCCGAGTAGATTTCATAACGATGATTGTTATAATCGAAGGTTTTTTCCAATTTAGCGCGTGCCGGATCGATACTATCGTCGTATTCACAGATAAAGGAATACCCGTAATCAGTATTATTGAAGATGTCTGCTACATCGTTCCACGCTCCGTCACTCTTACTCAACATTAAATAGTCTTCGTCACCTGAGTTATTTGGCTCGCCGGAACCCCAGTTTTTATAACTGAACGATTCACCGGTTATCCATTGCCACTTTCCTTCGGTATAAACATCCACAGCTCCTGCCCATACCCTTTTATTTGCCGCATGAGTAAGCATATTGTTGATAAAGCTTTGTTCTTCCTGAGATGTTATCGTCACCAGATGACCGCCCTGCTGTTCACAGAATTGGAATGCTTCTTTCCATGCGACAGATACATTGTACAACTCATATTTGTGACCGTTAAAGGTGCTGGTATGAGTGGGAGTATCGATCATCTGCAAAGTGAATATTTGATTACCATTGCCCTCGACACAATACCACATAGCGATATTATTGCCGTCTGATGAATTGCCTCCTACCATATCGATACCGCCATGCGCCGCGCACATGGGCGCTAGTGAATATCCTGAGCCGTTTGGGCGCAGATACCATCTTTGTGCGGTCGCGCCGTTATCCCTCCAAACTTGAATATTGGTATCGTCGACCGTACCGCCGCCGGAAACATCTAAGCATTTACCTGTTTTTACATTCGTAATTTTATAACGCTTGTATGCTCCTTCTCTCTCAAAAATCCACAACTGATCATCTGTGCCTTTGTATTGCTTCACAACTACATTATCGCTATCGTCCACCGTCACGGCGACCCCGCTTTTCGTGTGTAATATAGCCGCCGTGAACTTCTCTCCGATATTGCGGGCTTGATAAACAGTAAACTCTACTCTATTGGAATCAATGCTGCCCGCAGAGTTTCCTGCAGTTACATAGGCGCTGTAACTTCCTGTCTCGGTAAAATGATAGCTCTTGCCGGATGAAACTTCCTCTGTGATAATGCGGGAGCCATTTTGGTCAATACCGATCCAATAATTAGTGGCGTTATCTGCCCCGAAAGTAAAGGTAATATCCCAGCCGATCGGCAGAGCCCTATGTGAAGCACTGATCCACGCGTTAGCAGGCTTATTTAAATCTTTAATATGTATATACCCTGTAACATTGTATCTGTTAATTGTTCGTGAGTTATAATTATAGCTTCCACCGGGATTGTTATACTCTTCAATATCCACATTATCCCCGCTCACACCTGATACCCATGCGACATGTCCGCCTGACCACCATGCAATTGAGCCCAGAGCGGGATTCATGTCGACGGTGATCCCTATGCTTTGAGCTGCGTAGCCCCAGTTACCTGCATTACCCCATCGTACGCCACCGTACCAGTTGGTAAATGCAACTCCGTTATTGTTATTCAATCTCCACGCACAGAACGATGTACACTCTCTCGTAAACAATTGCCATTGGTCAACAGCATCTATAGCTCCGCCTCTATACGGATAGTCGTCGGCGCCAACAGCAGATATATCTACTTCTTCGGCAGATACTGATAACACAAAAGAACTGAAAGTACCAATCAGCACGATGAGCACCAATAACATCGATAAACATTTTCTCAACATAAGATGACCTCCTTAATAATTGTATTGACTCTTTGCGAGATTGCCACGGCTCATTTGGGACCTCGCAATGGTTGCAGGGACAATCGTGACAAACAAAAAGGCGTACGACTGAGCCGTACGCCAAAAAACACTTAGCTCAAATCGTCGCCAAACAATCGTCAACTTTGAAGCCTATTAGGAGTAATCATCCATTAGGGATAGTTGAAAGAGAGCATAGTGTTTTTATCCTAATAGACAAAAACACTATCCCCATTACAGAATAGATTATTCCTACATCAAAACAGTATTCAGTTGACAATTGTTGGCAACTTCATTTTATCATATCCCTCCCCGCCGTGCAATCCAAAATATCCGTCATGAAATTAGGCAGAATGCACAAGTTTGCAAGTACGCATTCGCTCTGCGGTACATTTACGGCGGCGCCATGAGGATAGAGGACGTCGGCAGTGGAACAGAAAGTCATCGTAGGGACGAGCATTGCTCGTCCGCATGACAGATGCGTTTGAGTCCTATCCGGCGTTTTCGATAACCAAAACGCCCGTCATTCTGCGGACGGTCAATGACCGTCCCTACGGAAAATGTTGATCTGCTTCGCATCTAAGCGGGTTGTTAATTAGGTGCAGCCCCTACCCTGCAAATAATCCCTTCATTCATCTTGAATCCATCCCGCAATGACATTTTTTCTTATGTTGTCATTGATGCGTTATACAAAACGATATTTCTTTTCCGGAATTAAATTTATAACAAAGTGTTAAAAATCGATTTTTTCTTCTAATTATATAGACAAATTCTGAAAAATGTTGTATATTGTATGGGTTAAATAATGCTATGATGCGGTATTGTGCAAATATACCGGCATTCATAGTCAACAAAGGACGGTAATTAAAATGAAGAATTTTTCGAAGATCCTCTGCGTCGTACTGGCGCTGGTCATGGCGCTGTCGGCGGCATCCTGCTCACTTTCTCAGCAGTACGCTTATCAGCAAGATGATATCGAGCTCCCCATCGGCGTATACCTCTACTATCTGTACAGCGCCTATAACAATGCACAGAGCTATGCGCAGCAAAGCGACCTCTACGATGCCGATTCCGGCAAGTATGACGGCAAAAAGTCTTTCCTGAAGATGGAAATCACCGATGACGACGGCGAGACTGCCGTAGCGGAGGATTGGATCAAGAATAAGGCTGAAGAAAACACAAAGAATGCTGTTGCCATCAACACCAAATTCAACGAGCTGGGCTGCACCATCGATCAGACTGAGATCGACAGCACCAAGTCCTATTACAAGAGCTACTGGGATCAGAGCTACGCAGAGATGCTCGAGCCCTACGGCATCAGCTTTGACTCCTTCTTTGAAGCGGGTTACATGATTCCCGTCATGGAAAGCGAGGCGTTCAAGGCTGAGTACGGCGAAGGCGGTCCCTCTGAGGTCGCTACTCCCGATCTTGCCGCGTACTTTGAGGAGAACTATACCTCCTATAAGTATTTCTCCGTCAACCTCTACACCACTGAGTCTGTCGAGGGTACCGACGACAGTGAGGAGACCGCGACCGAGAACGTTGCCCTCTCTGAGGATAAGATCAACGAATACAAGGATGCATTCGACGAGTATGCTTCCACCCTCTCCGACGGCGGCTCCTATGAAGATGTCATCGAAAAGTACATGGACGCCTTTGATGTCGAAGAAGATCCCACCACTGAAAGTGTCGAGATCATCGATGAAGATACCACCGATGAAATCATCAAGACCATCAAGGACATGAAGGACGGTCAGGCAATGACCATGGAGGTCGGCGACGACGATACCTCCAAGCAGCTTTATCTCATTTATCGCGAGCCGATCGAAAATCAGGTCGAAGCCTACACCGATCCCGAACAGCACAAGGATGATGTCCTTTCCTCCATGAAGCATGAAGATTTTGACGAGCTGCTGAAGGATCTCGCGGAAGAGCTGAACATCACGCTTTCCTCCTCGTGCGGCAGCTACAAGCCCTCCCTGTTTGAAGAAACGAAATAATTAACGGAGCTGATTGAATGAAAAAATCACTTAGATTTCTTTCTCTTTTCATTGCAGTTATCTTTATGATCTCCGGCGCGGTGATGATTGTCTGCAGCGCTGATGAGCTCGAAAACGGCGACCCACCGATCATGAACGATGACCCCGGCACAGGCGGCGATACCCCTATTGTCGATGACCCCGACACAGGCAATGAAACGCCTGTTGTCGAAGATCCCGATATAAGCGGTAACCAGACCGGCGGCGACAATTCAATAGACGGCGACGGTCAGGCGGGCGGTTATGTTGACTACGACGACGGCGGCGATGACGACGGCTCCGGTTACAGCGGATACAGCTATGTTAACGATGACGATCGGCTCTTCTACGGCGATTACGAATTAGACTATGAGATCGAGAACATCGAATCAGCAGGAGCCGTTTCCTCCAACACTCCGCTGTATAATTCCTCCGGTATGAGCGCTGCGGAAGCCGCGCCCAACGAATGGAGCGACATCGTACTGGACGAAAAAACCGTCAAAACAGGCGTTTCTGATTTTTCTGCAATCAAATCCAACACCGAGGTTGAAGACAACGGCGACTGGATCCTGTATCTCGGCTACGCGCTGCTGGCGCTCTCGGCGCTCGGCATCCTCTATTTCATTGTCGCGACCATCGCCCACCGCAAGTCCGTTCGCAAGGCGGAACGTATGGAGCGCAGACGCGCTTCCTCTCCCGCGCGGAGCGACGCTGCGCGCATGGAGGCAGGGGATCGCCGCGCGGCGGCCGCTTCCGGCAGAACCTCGCGTTTTGCGGATGATTCAAGCTACTCGCGACGCACCTCATCCAGAGCGGATACCGGGGAGGTATATGTCCCTCGCCGTGCTGCAAAAAGACATTAATAAATCAATATTCCCGTAATTCCAAAGAGGGCTGTCATGTGACGACAGCCCTCTTCTTTTCTTCTGCAAAATATTCTCTTATTTAAATGCAACGATCGAATACTGTGCGCCGCTCTCATTCAGGCACACCTTGACGCCGTCCGATGCCGCCGCATCCTGCGTTACCACCACGCCGCTCGATGAGATGCCGATACCCGCGCTGCAGCCGTGTCCGTAACATCCGACGGCAGCATTCACGTTATTGACGCTGCCGCTGCAGGTCACGAACGGCACGCCGCGCTTGAAGACGATCACCAGCTTCGGCTGAAAGCTCAGGCTGATGGTGCGCGAGCTCTCTCCCGTGCCGGAATACACATTGAATATGAACGGCTCCGTGAGCTTTGCCTTTTCCTGAGACGTCACATGGATAGTGCTGTCGGCGATATGTCCGCCCAGCTGTGTATCGATGATGCTGTTATCCGACACAAAATCCGCCCTTTTGGGTCGGTCGGAATCCAGCCACGCGCTCAGGTGAAGATTCGGTGTATAGTTACTGGTTGCCATAGGTTCCTTCTTTCTGTTATTAATATGTACGGTTATCGATCTGCGCCCATGTCAGATCAGCCCCGTCAATCGTTTGATAGGTTCTGTCAAATGCATCGATCTGTGCCCATGTCAGACTGTTGAACGTCAGCTGGAACTCGACATGCGCGGGGACGATCTTTTCCACTTCCCGTCTGATCCATATCTGCTGCGCCTGTGTGTAATCCGCAGTCGCGGTCACATTGAGCTTGCCGATATGCGGGAACTCGCTGATCGTGTATTCCAGTCCCAAGCTGTCGAGCGCCCTGCGTATCCCGGCGGGTGTAAAATCTCCCCCGCCGAGATTCATGCGCAGCTGCAGCATCGCGCGGCGCCCCTCGACGCTTTCCTCTGATCTCACGGGACCGAACATCGACTCATACGCCGCAAGCCCTGCATCCTGTGCCGTCTCGATGAATCGTTCTCTGAACATCGCGCCGAGCTGATCATACAGCAGCTCCAGCTCATCCGCATAGGCTTTCAGCTCTACGGACAGCACCTCGGCATCGCTGTCATAGATGCCGACAGGCGATAATGACGCCCTCAGTCTTTCGAATACCGTCATCATTCATCCCTCACCGTGATCGTATTCGCTTTCGCAAAGCGCGTCAGCGGTACGTCTCTATCAGAGCCGTAGCTTTCAAGAAATTTGTAATCTTCTACACCCTCGATATGATAAATGACCTCTCCTACCTTGCTCAAGCGCAGATCGTTTCCGATACCCAGCCCGTTGACATAATCCGTTACGGCGATTCTCACTGCTTCCGCGACCGTGCTGAAATCGTAGCCCTCCGATACCGTCAGGCGAATGTACAAATTGATGTTCATCGCCGTCGGACTGAACGCCTTCGCGTCAACATTCAGCTCGCGCTTTTCATCCAGCAGCGCTTGTATCTCGCTGATTTTATCAGCAGAAAGCGCGCCGCCTTTCGCGCAGGCATAGACGTCCACGGTTCCCGCGCCTCTGCCGCAGCCAACAGCCGAAGCGGAGTATACGCCGTCCACCGACAGCGCGATCGAGCGATAATAGGCGGCGTTCGCGCCGTTGATGATATTACAGTAGCTGTCAATGACACGTTTACGCAGCTGTTCGTCGTCCTCGACATCAGATCCCCCGCTGAAAGCGGCGCTGTTCGCAACCGAGGCAACGCCCAGCACCGGGGTGACAATAAGTCCAATCGTTTCGGCAAGCACGTTATATGCGCTCCCTTCCCGCACCGCGGTCACGTTGACAGAGACCGTCTGTGACTGTGCGTCAATTACCGCGTCATTATCGGTGACAAAACGCAAAAGACCGTCGCCGGTGCTGACCTGCGTTCCTGTCGGTATCCGAATCTCTTCATGCTCGCCCTCAACGACGGTGAAGGTCACACTGCCATGTGCGAGCGTTGCGTTTTTGCGGCTCAGACCGCGCTGTCGGGCGTGCCTGTCGAGATACTCACCCACAGCGGTCGCGGGGAACATCTGCCGCATGATAAATTCTGCGTATGTACGTTCCCGAAAGATCTCTCCCGCCAGTACGCGAAGCCGCAGCATGACGTCCGATTCGTTTTGCGGAGAAAACCCGCTTTCCGCTTCATAGGAAGCGACCATTCTCTCCAAAATATCATTGTATGAGTCCAGACAAATCCACCTCCGTTGTTGTTTCACGATCGCGATATATCACTTTCAGCACCGCGATCCGGTTCTCACAGGAAAGCACCTCAACCTGAGTATCGCAGATGTCGGCACAGCTTTCCCGGAGCACCGCTTCGAGCTTTTCGCACAGCATATCATCGTATGCGTCAATACCGCTGTAATCCGTACCCAGCTCTCTGTCATAAATAAATTCGCCTTTGAATGTCAGCGCCGAGAGGCGCACGCGCTGTACAGCCTCCTCGATACCGGTGATATAGCAGTAATCTCCCGATACAGTCATGAAGATATCGCCGTTTGATACCCTGACGTCCATCAGCTGACCTCCCTGCCGTTGATCAACACCCTGCCGTCGTTTTTCAGCACGATGCTGGCGCCTCCTGCTGAGTGAAGCATAAGCTCACCCGCCTCCAAAGAGGACGGCGGTGCGGCAATCACGCCTAAGCACACCGCTCCTCCCGCGCCCTCCATGACCATCGTAGGCGAGCCTGTCACGGGCACGTAGACGATACCCGCGGGAGCGATTACCGGGAGCTCGCTGAAATCTCTCGTGGAGCTGACCGCTACGCTGCCGTTGTTGGCAGCGCGAATCTCAACCGCAGTCGCCGTATTTACTCCGAAGGAACGACCGCTCACATATTCATTGATCCACATTTTTCTGCCTCCTTTTCAAAGTCACGTCGCTGTATGCGCCGTCCTTTGTCATCCGGTAATGAACGGCGCTGATATACAAATCGCTTTTTCTGCCGCTCGCTGTATCTTTCAGCGTCGCTCTGCTGCCCTCTTTGCCGAGCAGGCAGGACGGACAGCGCAATTCGATCGCATAGGCTTTTTTCGCTGAGTTTGCGATCATTGTATCGGCGCAGCGCATGGGGCTTTCCGTCAGCATGGCGTTGAGATATCTCACACGCCTTACGCCGCGAGCCTCCGCATCCTCGTTTCTGACCGGCAGCGTGTAGGAGCCCGAGCCGGATGCTTTGACATAAACAGCGGAGATCTCCTCACAGCGCTTTTGCGACTCACGCATCGCAGTATAGCGCACGCCGTCCCTGCCGAAGACGATCTCCCGATCATTGACGATCCCCTCGGGATACAGCACCCCGGTCGAGCTGACGCGCGGAACCGACGAAAAGCAGGCGTTGCAGAATTGCTTCACCGCTCTCCAGCAGGAAGAGCCCTTGAGAATGTTCAGTTCGCCGAAGTATACCGCGTCGCCGTGATCCGTCATTGTAATGCCGAAGGGCTTGACATACCTATCATAAATCAGGCTCAGCGACGGATGGTCATATGCGCAGGGCATTGCCTCGTTATCCAGTAAATGCGCCGCCGGGGAGCGGGCGGATATCTTCAGGTATTCTCCTGTCTCATCACTCACATGCTCCTGCTCGTCCATGATCCCCGTGAAAACCTGTTCATCGTCCTGATACAAGGTGACGCCGACAAGCTCATCCGTCGGCATGTATGCCATCACCGCATACAGCGAATCAGCGGGGACGTTCTCATCGATGTTCACCTGCAGGTTAAGCAATTGAGGAACGATGATGCTTTGTCCGCTGACGTCACGCAGCACACATCTCAGCATACTCTCACCCTCACTTTCTCATCCAGCTCGTCGATCAGAGGGATGTGCGGATTCAAATCCACCAAGCGCTCGATCGGCACATCATATCGATAAGCGATATCCCACAAGCTCTCCCCTGCCGCCGTCAGGTAATACTCCTTGCCTGTTTTCTCAGGGCGAGGACTCAGCGCCTCAACAAACAAAAAGCGGTAGGAAAGCACATTATCCACCGGCTTTGCCGTCAGCTCCAGCTCCTTGAGATAGGCGTACAGCGGCTGCATACGCGGCAGCACCAGCTTAGCTCTTTTACCGCTGATCTGCATTTTTTCAAGCTTCCTGTACTGTGCGATGCAATCCTCTCCGCAGAGTTCTCCTACGCCCGATATCCGGCACAGCTCGCGGTTAAGCTTTTCGCTGTCCGATTCACAGCAGGGCGACGCGTACTCGCAGATATGATTCTTCCCGCTGATTCCGAGCTTTTCTGGATTATAACGCATACTGAGCCCGTCAAATCTCATAGGCGCCAACTTCATATGAGCTTGACCTCCTCTTCCTCCGTAAATGCTTTGTTGTAGCGCCGCGCGTCACGTTCCATCTCCCGGGAAAGCTCTTCGCTGTCGTAGATGATTTCCCAGACAACCGTATTCTCATTCACTCTCAGCCACCTGCCTTCTCATGCTGTCCGCTACTAAGGTGAACACCTCAGCGGCGTTTTCACTGCCCTTGACCGCCGTTTTTTGTTTGATGACACGGCAGCCTTCATAGTAATATGTTGTGTCACTGTCAACCACGCTCAGCGTAAAGACGGACTGTGACGGCAGCTGCTTATCGAACAGCGCCATCACGCTGAGCGTCAGTTCATACCGCGTCCCCTGAGAGATCCTTTCACAGGGCTTTGCACTCAGATATTCATACACCTCATGATACAGCGGCTTTTGCACCGCGCTGAACGCAGTCACTCCGAAAAGCGGCGTTTGATCCACATACAGCTTAACGTCTGTACCGCGGACAATCCTCAGTTCGTTCATGCCGCCGCCTCCTCTGTGATGATGCTCAACCGCACAACAACGTCTCTGTACTCAGTGCGGGAGGCTGTGTCGAAGTCGATACCCGACAGTGAAAGGCAGTTTATCATCCGTCCGCTGTCCTCATGCTCCAGCGCGTCCATCAACAGAGCGCTCGCTCTCAGCAGCGCTGAACCGGAGCTCCCCTCGGGAGCATAGACTCTCAGGCGAAGTTCTGTTTCATACAGCCTTCCGTATTTGGCCACACCGATACGGTTCCCGATAAAAAAGCGGCTGACCTTCTGCTCGCTGTCGACAACAGCTACAGTATATTTTGTGACGGGGTTCGGCGTTTTATGTGCGGGAAACCCGGGAAGAAACGCAAAGGCTTTCATCGCGCCGTAATGCTTGACGCGCGCGATCCACTCGTCAATCCTGTTCTCAGTTGAAGTCGTCATAATAATCCTCCCTGCCCCGGCTTACGGGCATCAGGATTGCCCATACATAGATATCCTCGTCATGCGCTGCGAATATCTCCGCAGTCACCACCGTATATCCCGCGCCGTTACAAGTGATCCGCATCCCGTCATACAGCGGACGGTCGCCGGGTCCGATATACAGCAGATAGCGGTTATCAAAATAGCCCGCAGGGATATACCGATCATTGATATACAGACGGTGACGTCGCCTGAGCGGCTGGACAAAGGCCTTCACGACCTCTGTCCTGCCGTCGCGGCGGATGCGGACGGTGTTGCCGAATCGGATGAGCGCACGGTCAAGATAACTCGTCATCCTCATACGCTCACGCTCCTGAAGGCGAATCTCCCGCCGAAATCCACGATATCGGATATGCTTTCACGTTCGGCGTCCCACAGCTTCTTCGCCGCCTCGCCGATCGCCTCCACACTCATCTGCACGTCGCCGACCTTGAATGATTGCAGATCATCCAAGCGTCCCATCTGACTGACGCGATAAAACGCGTACACCGCACAGGCATGCTCCGCCCGGCGCAGATCGTTTTCACTCAGCTCAGGGATCAGGCTCTCAAAATACGCCTTACAGCCCCCGATTATCGGCAGACAGCGCGACACATCCTTCATCTCAAAGCCCGACACCAGCGTAAAACGTTCAATGATCTCTTTTAAGCGCAAGTGTCACGACCTCCTTAATAAGTCATTTTCTTGGCAGCGCCGGTATAGATCTTCGCAAAGCCTGCGATACAGCTGACAGAAGCCTTTTCGAGCTGACGGTCGATGAGCTTGTCATAATCGACAGCGACGTCGCCTGCGACGACCATCTCCAGCGCGCAGTTCTTATCCAGACCGATAAGGCTGCTGCCGGTCAGCGCTGTGGTATGCAGCAGATTAGCGCCCAGCGGTGTGATCATCTTGCCGCTGCCTTGGAAGTTCAGACCCGCGACCGCGTCCTTCATCTCGGTCATGGTCAGCAGCGCGGTCATGGCAGAGGTAGAAGCCAGCACAGTGTTCAGCTCAAAGGGAGAGAGCGACGTCCACATGCTGATAAGATCGGCATAGCTCAGGCTTCCGGCAGAGGCAGGGCTGACGCTCGCACAGGAGTTCGCGTTGCCGTCGCCGTTGATAATAACGTCGACAGCGTCCGCCATCTGAGAGCGGGCGATATACGCGCCGATCTGCTTGAGAGTCACGGTAAAGAGATCGATGCGCTGGAAGCGCAGCGCCTCGTAGCTTGCGACCAGCATTCTGCCGCGCTTGTGCAGACGCACCAGATTGTCGTTGGTCTTGATCTCGGTTACCGGAATGAACGCGCCCTCCGCAACGCGCTTGAGGCTCTTGTCATCGTCGGTCATATTCGAGGTGCAGGAGCGATAATCCATCCCATCGATTTTCGTGACGGTCGCGACGATATCGTCCAGCATGCTTGCTTCCTCTCTGCCGGCGTTGACCGCTCGGCTGACATACTCGGGGAAGAGCGCCGCCGAGTTAGATGTCGCGAAAAACTTCTCGATGGTGTCGGAGCCCTTGCCGCTCACCTTGATATCAAAGCGCTTGAGCTGACGTGAAAATGCGTCCAGTCCCTCTAGCGCCGAGCCCTTATAATTCTCGCTGGGGTCCATTTCCTCCAGGATCTCGGTCAGGGTGCGGCCGGTCTGGTACATCCCCTTTTCCAGATTAATATTCTCAAATTTAGCCATCATTTTCGCTCCTCTTACAGAATAAAGCCGACGGTAGTATCGTCGCTGTATACGACCAGTCTGTCGATACCGCTCTCAGCGGTCTTAACGCCGGACGACGCGGCGACCAGCTTGTTGTAGCCGACGTTGACAGTGCCGGATTTAGCCGCTACCATATAGCCGTCGAGCTGAACGGCGGCATAACCGCCGCTGACGCCGACGCACTTGCCGATAAATCCATCATTGGCGCTGACCTTGGTGACCTTGCCCGAAGCGGACATTTTGACAAGGTCGCCCGCAGCGACAGTATCGGTACATTCAAAGGTCAGGACATTTTCCTTATAACCTGCAAAACTGATATTCATGTTTTACCTCCGTTAAATTCTGAATTCCGTGTTGCCGACAGAAGCGTCGGCTTTTGTGCCGCCCAGCTGCGAAACAACCTTTTGCTCCCTGCGTCTGAGCGCCTTCAGCAGCGCCTGCGCTTCCGCGATGCTGAGTTTTTTGATAATGCAGTTTTCCACCGCAAAGTCGAGCGCCACGCCCTTTTCTCTGAGGGCAGTTCTGAGCTGTTCGCTCAGTTCCTTGCGATACGCTTTGGCGCAGTCGCTGTCGCTTTCCAGACGTTCGATATACTCCTTCAGACGAGCCGCCTCGTTCTTCGAGAGCGTTACCTCATTGTCCCCGCAAAGGGACTTGCAAATCTCATTCATATCTTTCTCCTTGTATCCTTTCATCACGCCTGCCGAGCGTTGTGCGGGCACAGCAACAAAGCTGAATTCATACGCGTCCTTCGGCTCGCAAAGCTCCCCGAAGCACAGCTCTCCGTCGTATTCTCTGCCTTTCTGATGCCCGCACTGCGGCGAGTGCATATCGCTGCGGCAGATCGAGCAGATCGTATGACCCACACTGCAGCCGACGGATACCTCCTTGACGATGCCGGCTTCGATCGCCTCGATCAGCTCTGCGTTGCCCGGAGTGCGGCGGATATACGCCCGCGCCGTCAATCGGAAAAGCTGATCGCCGTTCGCGGTATAGGCGCCGTCCACGCTCTCGACCTTGCAGGAAATGATCCTCGCCTTCTGGTTCTTGGCTGTCGGATCGTGGTCAATGATGCCGGTCTTTCCGACAAAGAGCTTTTCCAGCACAAACAGCGATTCGACCGTAAAGCGCTCATAGTCGCGGTCGACATCGTTATCGCACAGCGCCACCGAAAAGAGATAGACCTCGTCGGCGCTGAGCTCACGGCGTGAATAGCGGTTGACCAGCTCCATTTCTTTTACCGAATCAACGCTTTCTGCGTTTTTTAATACCTGTCCGTATTTCACCCGTTCACCTCCATGCTTTGTTCGATTTGAGCCGCTCGCGCGTTATCCAGCCGCGCGCTCGCCAGCTCTGTTTCATCCTGCAGGCTGATATTGCTCCACTTCACCGTTACCTCGGGATTGAGTTGCTCTGCGCTTAGATAAACCCGTGCAATCTTCTCGATCACAGGCGAGAGCAGCATGCGGTAATATTCCAGCTCCGAGGTCAGGATATCCGCCTGCTGCGCGGACATCCGCTCCGTTGAGGACCACGACAGCCCCAGCAGGAACGGCGGTACGCTCAGCTTCGCCACGATCTGCTCCAGCACGTGCCGGATCGGGATATCGCAGTCGAGAATCTGACTGTCTGCGCCGATCGCCTTGATGCTGACGTCGCCGACCGAAACAAAGTCGCATACTCTGTTCTTATCGCGCATAGCGCGGCTCCATTCCTGTGCGATCTCCTTCACGCGTCGGTTGGCGTTGACTGCCCCCGCTCCGGCAGGAGGATTATAAGTGACGGCAAAGCGCACATTGCCCGCACGCTCAAAGTTCTGACCGACGCATTCAAAGATCTTCAACAGCAGCTCGCTGACGAACGGCAGTCCGCTCAGGATCGAATTGCCGCGCAGGGTGCCGGGCTGCGGATTCAGCAGCGTCACACAGATCAGCTCGGGGCGCGCGATTTCCTGTGTGCCGGTACAGTCGCGGAATATGCGCACATCCACAGGACTGTCGCCCTGTTTCAGCGTCACCGCTCCGTCGGGCGCGTTATACAGCGCCGCGATGCTGCCGTCCTCATAGGTCACGATTTCGCCGACCGCCTTGCCGCAGGTCAGCAGCTGGTCAAAGTAAGTGCAAACAAATGCGGACAGCCCTGTACCGGTACCGCCGACAGAAACCCGTGATGTAAAATGATCCATCGCCTTTTGAGCAGTCTCGTCGGCACATACGACACGAAATTCGCCCACCAGACGCACCAGCTTCATGATCGCCGCATCGATAACCGGCACCTTTTCTCTGAGCTCGCGATACAGCCTCAGCTGTGCAGGCTGTTCAATGGAGTAAAACGGAGGAATGACGCCCCTATCCGCCGTTGTGCAGGTCTGCACCTCGGGCGGACGGGGACTTTTTCTTTTCGAAAATATTCGCAAGATCTTACCTCCTTGCTTGACCGAAAAAGCGGTCATCCTCGTTCGATAAAGGCAAAATTGAGTTTTTCCTCATTTGCCTTTATGTAACTGACAAAATAGCGTATGTCATCCATGGCGTGATCGTCGCGCTTGATCACCGTATCCATCGGCTTGTTCTCGTCCCAGCGGTAGAGTGAAAACTCACGGATAGCGTCGGTGCATGAGTCGCAGATCACGATCTCGCCGTCTCTGAGCGCCTGACTCGTCCTGCGGATCCCGTCGATAACATTGTTATCCGCCCTGACGACAGGGTACTGCGCATGGCGCTCGATCACCTCGATAAAGCTGGCGGCGGACGGGTCGACGATCACAGCGGTCGGCTCAAGCTCGCTCAATAATTCTCTCAAAGAATCATAGTGCTCCTCATCCGTTCTGCTCTTGCCTTCCTTGCGCGCGTCATAGTAGCTCTCGCGCAGGCGATACCAGATATCGCCCTTACGCCCCCAGAGACCCATCGACGTAGGATTGACCGTGCCGTAATCGCAGGAGACACAGTATTCCTGAAAGGGTCCGCCGGGAGGAGGGATGAACATACTGCTGTCGCCCATAAAGGGGTAGACAGCGCCCGAGACGCTCACCCATTCTCCCTCAACAAAACGCCGATAGAATGCGCCTGTATACAGGCTTTCATACCTTCTGAGCATCTTCTGAGAAAGAGAGGGATTGTCCCGCATGCGGAAATGGATGTACAGCGCGTTCTTGCGCTCTGCGTTCTGTATCCATTCCCTGTAAAACCAGTGTGAGGGATATTCGGGATTACAGTTAAAGAAGAAGCGCGAACCGCTGACAGAACAGCGCGCCAAAGCCTGCTCCACAAAGGAACGCGGCATCAGCGCCGCTTCGTCGAACAGCACGCCCGACAGCGTGACGCCCTGTATCAGAGCAGCGCTGCCTTCATCCTTGCCCGAGAACAGAAAAAAAGTATTTTCGTGACCCTGAAAGCGAATCGTCAGGCGGTTGCTGCTGACGCATTCCCGTACGTCAAAGCCGAGCTCCTTCAGGCAAGGCAAGAGGGGGATGATCACATTACGCCTGAGCGCTGTGATCGTCTTGCCGCAAAAGCCCAGCAGCGCACGGTCAAAGCGAAGGCTTGCCCACATCACAAAGGACAGCGACAGTGCAAAGGTCTTGCCCGAGCGAACTGCGCCGTCACAGATCACGGCGTCATAATGCTCCGTTCCCGAACCGTTTGCCCACCAGAACATTGCTCTCAGCTGTTTGGCGGATAAAGGCTCATACCGCATCGGGATCACTCCCGCCGCGGTTCGAGAGCGCCTCGGCAGACAGCAGGATCGCATCCAGAAGCCCCGAACTGCCTCCTTGCCGCGTATCCCTTTCCGACAACTCCTTCAGCTTTTCAGCCGCCTTGATCCTGTCACAGAATTTGACCTCGAGCCCCTTGTCGGTCCTCTTGACCTCAGAAATATTCCGCAGATCGAGTTTATTCAATTCATCTGCGCTGAGTTCCTCCCGGTACAGCAGGGTCAATGCGTCGCTCACGCCGCCGTAAGCGAGCCTGTACATTCCGCATACAGCGGTGCTCTCGTATATCGAGCGGATATTCTCGCTTCGGCGGCGGATCTCGCCGACGATCTCCTCCCTCGCGGCAAGCTCAGACCAAGCCTTCTCAGGATGCTTGAACCCTGCTTCCCGCGCCGCCCGTACCGGGTCGGCGTATACCGTCATCAGACGGCAAAACTCCTTTTCTTTCGGTTTCACTGTTTCCTTCCTTTCCTCATTACTGCGGGGATGAAGACCGATTATCGATCACCCATCTCCACCTATGCCGAGATAAAGAAAAAAGTTGCATAAAAGTATGCAACTACATAAGGAAGTTTTGAAAAATATTTTGTATTTAAGTCGGATCGGTTGTAATTGTAGGGCAATTCAATTACTACGGAGGTTTTATAAAATGAACAATCAAAATCGTGATATCGGAAAGAATTTCATTACCGAGCTGTACTACGGCAACATTGATCCGCAATCGCGCGAATTTAGAAAAGACAGTTATCTGAAAAAGCAAATGTCAATTCTTGCGGACACCGAGAAAACTCTCACAGAACGGTTGACCGGAGATGAAAAGGAAACATTTCTTACCTATGTAAACACATGGGCAGTCGTATTGGGAGAATCGGAATTAGATGCTTTTATCGTCGGATTCAGATTAGGGGCAAATTTTTGCTATGACACCTTTGTCAGCGATTCTGCACCGTATAAAGACGCTCTGAAGGAGGATAGGCTATGAAGAAGTATCATGTTTATCTTACCTATGACGAGCGCAGAACCATTATCAACATTTTAATCAACAAGAAAAACGAGCTGATAATGACGGGGCATTATACAGATGCGATAGACGAAGTCCTTGAAAAGCTGATGAAAGCAAAAGTGAAGAAAGTACGAGTGAAGGAGGAATACTGATGGACACAAAGATCACTTACACTGTGCAGGGCGATTACAATCTCCCTGATCTGAAACTGCCGGAACAGGAAGAACGCAAGATTGGAATATGGGGACAGCGCCGCAGGCGTTATCTCAAACAGCACCGCCCAATCCTCTACACTAACTTGTTGACTTCCTGCAAGCTGTCTGAACATTTAGCAGCAGTTGAGGAAGAATGCACCCAGCGTATGGATAGCCTTGTAAAAGCT
>JAFRBX010000028.1 GCA_017404665.1 Ruminococcus sp. | reverse complement strand
CGGGAGGGTCGACATGGTAGAAACGAATCAATATCATCTATGTCTTTCGTTTCAGCCGGGGCGACCCCTCTGTATCTTTCCTCGCCGGAGACGGCTCCCCCCTTGTCCTGCGGACATTCCCCCAACGGGGGTACCTTACGCAGGGGAGACTTAGTGCTGCAATTTCTTAAGTTGACGACATTGCCTCAACGGGGGTACCTCGTCAGAGGGGGCGGTATCAACGTTTCTGCGATAATACGGAGGTAATTATGAAAAAAGTCGGAATCATCATGGGCTCGGACAGCGATCTGCCGATCGTCAAAAAGGCGACAGACATGCTGACATCCCTCGATATCCCGTTTGAAGTACACGTCTATTCCGCACACAGAACGCCCGTCGAGGCTTCTGAATTCGCGAAAAACGCCCGCGCGCGCGGCTTCGGCGTGCTGATCGCCGCGGCAGGCATGGCGGCGCATTTGGCGGGAGCCATCGCCGCGAACACCACCCTGCCCGTCATCGGTATCCCCTGCAAGGGCGGCATGCTGGACGGTCTGGACGCGCTCTTGTCCACGGTGCAGATGCCCACGGGTATCCCGGTCGCGACCGTCGCCCTCAACGGCGCGGCAAACGCGGCGCTCTTAGCGGCGCAGATCATCGCCGTAGAGGACGCAGAGCTTGCCGCCAAGCTCGACGCGAAGCGCGCGTCCGATGCGGTTGTTGTCTTAGAGAAAGACGCAGGCATTTTGGAGAGGCTGTAATAAAGATAACAGATAATAGATAACAGATAACAGTGAATGGCGGGCGCTGCCCGCACCCGATTAATACAGATCAAAAACGCGAAGCGTTTCCCATAACTGTTATCTATTCTCTTTTCTCTTTCTCTGAATTTGGAGGTATATGAATTATGGGAGGATTTTTCGGCATCACATCCACCGAGGATTGTATGATGGATGTGTTTTTCGGCGTTGACTACCATTCCCATCTCGGCACGCGGCGCGGCGGTCTTGCCGCCTACGATCCCGAGATCGGTCTGCAGCGCAAGATACATAATATAGAGAACGCTCCCTTCCGCACGAAGTTCGAGCATATTTTTGACGAGATGCAGGGCACCTCGGCGATCGGCTGTATATCCGACACCGATCCCCAGCCGATGCTGATCCGCTCGCATCTGGGCACCTACGCGATCTGCAACGTCGGCATCATCAACAACGCTGACGAGCTGATCGAGAAGCACTTAAAGCACAGCTACGGTCACTTCGACGCGATGACCGGCGGCAGGGTGAACACCACCGAGCTGCTCGCCGCGCTGATCGATACACAATCGAGCTTTGCCGAGGGTATCAAGTTTGCCCAGAGCATCATCGACGGCACCCAGAACATCCTGATCCTCTTGGAGGACGGCTCGCTGATCGCCGCGCGCGACAAGGTCGGACGCCTGCCCGTCTGCATCGGCAGGAGCGAGTACGGCTATGCCGTTTCCTTTGAGAGCTACGCCTACCAGAAGCTCGGCTACGAGGACGACCCGGAGCTCGGCCCCGGTGAGATCGTGCTGCTGACCCCCACCTATCGCAAGCAGCTCTCTAAACCCGGCAAGAAAAAGCGCATCTGCTCCTTCCTCTGGAGCTACTACGGCTATCCGACCTCGACCTACGAGGGCGTGAACGTCGAGGTGATGCGCTACCGCAACGGCGCGATCATGGCGCAGCATGATAGAGAAAACCTCGGCGATATCAACGTTGATTACGTCGGCGGCGTGCCGGATTCGGGTACGCCTCACGCGATCGGCTACGCCAACGAGAGCGGCAGGCATTTTGCCCGCGCGTTCATCAAGTACACGCCCACCTGGTCGCGCTCCTTCATGCCGACCAACCAAAACGACCGCAATAAGATCGCCAAGATGAAGCAGATCCCCGTCTACGATCTGATCACCGACAAGGATCTGCTCTTTGTGGACGACTCCATCGTCCGCGGCACCCAGCTCAGGGAGACGGTCGAATTCCTGTATGAAAACGGCGCAAAGAGCGTGCATATGCGCTCCGCCTGTCCGCCGATCATGTACGGCTGCAAGTTCCTCAACTTTTCGCGCAACACCTCTGACATGGATCTGATCGCACGCAGGGTCATCCTTGAGCTCGAGGGCGAAGAGGGCTTCAATCATATCAAAGAATACGCCGACGGTTCTACCGTCCGCGGCAAAAACCTGCGAAAAACCATTTGCGAGAAGCTGAAATTCGACTCGCTTGATTTTCAGTCCCTCGACGGCATCGTGGAGGCGATCGGGCTCCCCAAATGCGAGCTGTGCACCTACTGCTGGGACGGAGAGGAGTAATCAATATGATCAACAATTCTAAATCCGACGCTTACGCCGCGGCAGGCGTGGATATCACCGCGGGCTACAAGGCAGTCGAGCTGATGAAACAGCACGTCGCGCGCACCGCGACCGCGGGCGTATGCTCCGACGTGGGCGGCTTCGGCGGGCTCTTTGAGCTTGACCTGACGGGTATCCAAAAGCCTGTACTGGTCAGCGGCACCGACGGCGTCGGCACCAAGCTGAAATTAGCGTTTTTAATGGATAAGCACGATACGGTCGGTATCGACTGTGTGGCGATGTGCGTCAACGACATCGTCTGCGTCGGTGCAAAGCCCCTGCTGTTCCTCGACTATATCGCCTGCGGCAAGAACGTGCCCGAACGTATCGCGGATATCGTCAAGGGCGTTGCCGACGGCTGTGTGCAGTCGGGTGCCGCATTGATCGGCGGCGAGACTGCCGAAATGCCCGGCTTCTATCCCGAGGACGAGTACGACCTCGCGGGCTACAGCACCGGCGTGGTCGATAAGGACAGGATCATCGACAACAAGACGATGGAAGCAGGCGACGTTGTGATCGCCCTGCCGTCCTCGGGCGTACATTCTAACGGCTTCTCGCTGGTGCGCAAGGTCTTTGACGTCGAGAACGCCGACATCAAAACGCCTGTAGAGGCACTCGGCGGCAGGAGCGTCGGCGAGACATTGCTCACCCCGACCAAGATCTACGTCAAGCCCGTTTTAGCCCTGCTCGAAAGGGTCACGGTCAAGGGTATCTCCCACATCACCGGCGGCGGCTTCTATGAGAACATCCCGCGTTCGATACCGGATGGCTTATGTGCGAGAATTAATAAAGAGGATGTGCGCATCCTGCCGATCTTCCAACTCATTCAGGAAAAGGGCGGTATCAGTGAGCACGACATGTTCAACACCTTCAACATGGGCGTGGGTATGAGTATCGTGGTACCCGCCGCTCAGGCTGACGAGGCGCTTTCGATCCTCAAAGCCGAGGGCGAGGACTCCTACGTCATCGGCGAGATCGTCAAGGCGCAGGGCGAGGAGAAAATCGAGTTATGCTGAAAGCAAGGATAGCCGTCCTCGTTTCGGGCGGCGGCACGAATCTTCAAGCCCTGATCGACGCTGAAAGCAGCGGCGTGATCCATAGCGGCGAGATCGTTCTCGTGATCTCCAACAACCAGAACGCTTACGCCTTGACCCGTGCCGAAAAGGCAGGCATCAGAGCGCAGTATATTTCTAAGAAAGAATTAAAATCGCAGGAAGCGTTTGAAAACGCCTTGATCGACGCGCTCGATCAGAACAAGATCGACCTGATCGTCCTCGCGGGCTTCATGTCGATTTTGTCAGAGCGATTCACCTCGCGTTACGATCACCGCATCATCAACATCCACCCGTCCCTGATCCCGTCCTTCTGCGGACAGGGCTACTATGGATTGAAGGTGCATGAAGCGGCTCTCAAAAAAGGCGTGAAGGTCACCGGCGCGACGGTGCACTTCGTCAATGAGATCCCCGACGGGGGAGAGATCATCGCCCAGAAGGCGGTCGAGGTACTCGACGGCGATACGCCCGCAATACTCCAAAGGCGCGTGATGGAGCAGGCGGAGTGGATCATCCTGCCGCAGGCGGTGGAAATGATTTCCTATGAAATCATTTCCAGATAACAGATAATAGATAAAAGATAATAGTGAAGGGAAACGCTTCGCGTTTTGATTGATAATAGGTATTGGGTGAGGGCAAAGCCCTCCATCAACTATTCTCTGTTCTCTATTATCTAAATATAAAGGGGAATGTATATGAACATCTATAAGATCAACGACGTCGCAGAGCTGCTCGACGGCAACACCTATCCGGGCAGAGGTATCATCATTGGCAAAACGCCCGACGGCACCAAAGCGGCGGCAGCCTATTTCATCATGGGCAGAAGCGCCAATTCGAGAAACAGAGTTTTTGTTGAGCGCGACGGCGCGGTGTTCACCGAGCCCTTTGACGCGTCCAAGGTCGAGGATCCGTCGCTGATCATCTACGCGGCGATCCGCGAGTATGAAAACAACCTGATCGTCACCAACGGCGACCAGACCGATACCGTCTATGAGGGCCTGCAGAAGGGTCTGACCTTCAACCGCGCGCTGGCGGCGCGTGAGTTCGAGCCCGACGCGCCCAACCTGACCCCCCGCATCAGCGGCATGCTGACCTTTGAGGACGGCGATTTCACCTACCGCATGTCGATCCTCAAGTCGATCGACCCGGAGGGGAGCGACTGCGCGCGCTATGGCTTTGATTATCCGTCCAAGGCGGGACTGGGTCACTTCATCCACACCTACGTCTGCGACGGCAACCCGATCCCGACCTTCCAAGGCGAGCCCGAGCGTGTTAAGATCGACGATGATATCGACGCTTTCACCGACAAGCTGTGGAACGCCCTCGATGAGAACAACAAGATCTCTTTGTATGTCAGATACATCGATCTTGAAACAGGCGAAGAAGAAAACCGTCTGATCAATAAGAACGTGTAATAGCCTCCCTTTCCTAAGGGAGGTGGCTCGAAGAGCCGGAGGGTTGTCACGTGAGATCCATATCTCTTCATGAAAGAGTTATCTATTATAATGCGCTTCAACCCCCAGCCGCTGACGCGGCAGCCCCCTTAGGAAAGGGGGCCTGTTATGAAAGGAGTTATATGATGAAAGAATTTGAGTTAAAATACGGCTGTAACCCTAACCAGAAGCCCGCGAAAATCTTTATGCACGACGGTTCCGATCTGCCCATCGAGATCCTTTCCGGCAGACCGGGCTACATCAACTTCCTCGACGCCTTCAACTCGTGGCAGCTCGTCAAGGAGCTGAAAGAAGCGCTGGGACTCCCCGCTGTCACCTCGTTCAAGCACGTCAGCCCCACCTCGGCGGCTGTCGGTATCCCGCTGTCCGACAAGCTCAAGAAAGCCTGCTTCGTCGACGATATTGAGGGGCTGGACGACAGCCCGCTCGCCTGCGCCTACGCCCGTGCCCGCGGCACCGACCGCATGTGCTCCTTCGGCGACTGGGTCGCGCTGTCCGACGTCTGCGACGTCACCACCGCGCTGATGATCAAGCGCGAGGTATCCGACGGCGTGATCGCTCCCGGTTACGAGCCCGAGGCTCTTGAAATCCTCAAGTCCAAGCGCAAGGGCAACTACAACATCGTCAAGATCGACCCTGACTATGTGCCCGATCCCGTCGAGCACAAGCAGGTCTACGGCGTCACCTTTGAGCAGGGGCGCAACAATTTTGAAATCAACCGCGAACTGCTGACGAACGTCGTCACCGCGAACAAGGAGCTCCCCGAGTCTGCGGTGCGCGACCTGATCGTCTCGCTGATCACATTAAAATATACCCAGAGTAATTCCGTCTGCTACGCGGTGGACGGTCAGGCGATCGGCGTCGGCGCGGGTCAGCAGAGCCGCATCCACTGCACCCGTCTTGCCGGAAGTAAGGCCGATACATGGTTCCTCCGTCAGAGCGACAAGGTGCTCAGCCTGCCGTTCCGCGACGACCTCAAGCGCCCCGAGCGCGACAACGTCATCGACGGCTATATCAACAAGAACGAAGAGGACGTCACCGCCGACGGCAGCTGGCAGAGGTACTTCACCGAGCAGCCCGCTCCCTTCACCGACGAGGAGCAGCGCGCCTATCTCGACACCATCGACGGCGTATCGCTCGGCTCAGACGCGTTCTTCCCGTTTGCCGACAACATCGACAGAGCCTTCAAGAGCGGCGTCAAGTACATCGCCGAGCCCGGCGGCTCCATCCGTGACGATCTGGTCATCGAGTGCTGCGACAAGCACGGCATCGCGATGGCGTTCACCGGTATGAGATTGTTCCACCATTAAATCAGAGAACAGAGAAAAGAGAACAGATAACAGTTTCGGGAAACGCTTCGCGTTTTAGATGATAATATGATTCGGGTGCGGGTGTCCCGCCCTTCACTGTTATCTGTTATCTATTATCTGTTATCTCCCTAAAAAGTGTTTTGATAAGGAGATATGACATGAGAGTATTAGTCGTTGGCGGCGGCGGACGCGAGCACGCCATCATCAAAAAGCTGAAAGAAAATAAAGAGATCGAGAAGCTCTACGCCCTGCCGGGCAACGGCGGTATCGCGGCTGACGCGGAGTGTATCGCGATCGGCGCGACAGATATCGACGGTATCGTAAAGTTCGCATACGAGAACAAGATCGACTATGCCGTCGTCGCTCCCGACGATCCGCTGGTGCTGGGCTGTGTCGACGCGCTGGAAGCGCACGGAATCCCCTGCTTCGGTCCGCGCAGTGAAGCGGCGATCATCGAGGGCAGCAAGGTCTTTTCCAAGAACCTGATGAAGAAATACGGCATCCCCACTGCGGCGTATGAAGTCTTTACCGACGCCGACGAGGCGCTCGCCTACATCAAGACCGCTCCCATCCCTACTGTTATCAAGGCTGACGGTCTCGCGCTGGGCAAGGGCGTCATCATCGCTCAGACCCGCGAAGAAGCCGAAGAAGCCGTTATCTCCATCATGAAGGACAAGAAATTCGGCAAGAGCGGCAGCAGCATCGTTGTGGAAGAGTTCCTCGAGGGTCCCGAGGTCAGCGTGCTGAGCTTCACCGACGGCAAGGTCGTCGTGCCGATGATCTCGTCGATGGATCACAAGCGCGCGGGCGATAACGATACAGGGCTGAACACCGGCGGCATGGGCACGGTCGCTCCGAACCCCTACTACACCGACGCGGTCGCTCAAGAGTGCATGGAAAAGATCTTCCTGCCCACCATCAATGCCATGAACGCCGAGGGCAGGACCTTCAAGGGCTGTCTGTACTTCGGTCTGATGATTACTGCCGACGGTCCCAAGGTCATCGAGTACAACTGCCGCTTCGGCGACCCCGAGACGCAGGTCGTCTTGCCGCTGTTAAAGTCCGACCTTTTCACCATCATGAAAGCCACCACCGACGGCGCCCTTGCCGAGACCCCCGTGGAGTTTTACGACAAAAACGCCGCCTGCGTCATCATGGCGAGCGAGGGCTATCCCGTCGCTTATGAAAAGGGCTTTGAGATCACCATTCCCGAGGAGATCGCCGACTGCGTATTCGTCGCGGGCGCAAAGGAGCAGGACGGAAAGCTCCTGACCTCAGGCGGCAGAGTGCTGGGCGTGACCGCGATCGCGGATACCTTGCAGGAAGCCGTCGACAGCTCCTACAGGATGGTGGAGCAGATACATTTTGACAACGCCTTCTACCGTCACGACATCGGCGCGAGAGCGTTGAAAGCGAAAGCGTGATCGTGTAGGGGGAGGGTCTTGACCCTCCCGCACCGAGAAACGAGAAGTGAATCAGCCTCCTCTGACGAGGGGGCAGCCGAATGAAGCGTTTGATAAAGAATGTCGGCTAAATCGGCAGGGGAGAGATAACGAAACGATATAATAGGGTTGAAACGTTTGATTCAATACCGCATGTAATGACATTTCCGCGACGGCTTGAGTCATAAAACGGATTGAAACAGTAGTGCTGCGTTATCTCTCCCCCGCGAGCAAAAAGGTATTCTCTGTCTGAGCGACTGTTCGCGTACCCCCTCGTCAGAGGGGGTCGTAAAGGTACGCATCCCCCGTGACACGCGTGTCCGTCAGAAGGGGCGGTGTAAACGTTGGAGGTAAATAAATGGTATACAGAATCTATGTAGAAAAACGAGAGGGACTGCAGAACGAGGCGAAAGCCCTGCTGTCCGAGATCAACGAGCTGCTGTCGATCAAATCGCTTCGCGACGTGCGCGTCATCAACCGCTACGACGCCGAGGATATCAGCGAGGAGCTGTTCAACTACGCGGTGAAGGCGGTATTCTCGGAGCCGCAGCTCGATATCGCAGTGCCTGAGATAGAGATAGAAAAAAACGCGCGCGTTTTTGCGGTGGAGTTTTTGCCCGGTCAGTTTGACCAGCGCGCGGATTCCGCCGCCCAGTGCATCCAGATCATCTCGCAGGGCGACCGCCCGATCATCCGCTCGGCAAAGGTCTACATCCTGTACGGCGACCTGACCGACAGCGAGATCGCCGAGATCAAAAAATATGTCATTAACCCCGTCGAGGCGCGTGAAGCGGCTCTCACGAAGCCCGAGACTCTCGCGGTACAATATGAGATCCCGACCACCGTCAAGACCTTAGAGGGCTTCAACGCCCTCGACAGAAAGGGTCTGGAGGATTTCGTCGCGGAATACGGTCTTGCGATGGACGCGGACGATATCGCGTTCTGTCAGCAGTATTTTCAGTCGGAGCACCGCGATCCCACCATCACCGAGATCCGCATGATCGACACCTACTGGTCGGATCACTGCCGCCACACCACCTTCCTGACCACCATCGACAGTGTGAAGTTCGAGGACGCGCTGCTGCAGGCGGCATATGACGAGTATATTTCCGTTCGCAAGGGCTTAGGCCGAACCAAGCCGATCTGCCTGATGGATCTCGCGACCATTGCTGTCCGTCAGCTGAAAAAGGACGGCAAGCTCGATAAGCTCGACGAGAGCGAGGAGATCAACGCCTGCACCGTCAAGATGGACGTTGAGGTCGACGGCAAGTCTGAGCCGTGGCTCCTGCTGTTCAAGAACGAGACCCATAACCACCCGACCGAGATCGAGCCGTTCGGCGGCGCGGCGACCTGTATCGGCGGCGCGATCCGAGACCCGCTGTCAGGCAGAGCGTATGTCTACGGCGCGATGCGCGTGACAGGCGCGGCTGATCCCACCGTCCCCGTATCCGAGACCATCGAGGGCAAGCTGCCCCAGCGTAAGATCGTCACTACTGCCGCCGCGGGCTACAGCTCCTACGGCAACCAGATAGGGCTTTCGACCGGTATCGTTGACGAAATTTATCATCCCGGCTATGCCGCGAAGCGCATGGAGATCGGCGCGGTTATCGCCGCGGCTCCCGCAGAGAACGTCCGGCGTGAAGTCCCCGCTCCCGGCGACGTCGTCATCCTCTTAGGCGGCGCGACAGGACGCGACGGTATCGGCGGCGCGACAGGCTCGTCCAAGGCGCACAACGCCCATTCGGTCGAGACCTGCGGCGCGGAGGTCCAGAAGGGCAACGCGCCCGAGGAGCGCAAACTGCAGAGACTGTTCCGCAACAAGCAGGCGACCCGCATGATCAAACGCTGTAACGACTTCGGCGCGGGCGGCGTCTCCGTCGCGATCGGCGAGCTGGCTGACGGTCTCGATATCGACCTCAACGCCGTACCGAAGAAGTATGAGGGTCTCGACGGCACCGAGCTTGCGATCTCCGAGTCACAGGAGCGTATGGCGGTCGTCGTAGAGCCTGAGAACGTGGACGCGTTCTTAGCGCTTGCAAAGGAAGAGAACCTCAACGCCTGCCCCGTAGCGGTCGTCAAGGCAGAACCCCGCCTCACCATGACGTGGAACGGCAGCAAGATCGTCGATATCTCCCGCGAATTTCTGAACTCTAACGGCGCGGAGAAGCACATCGACATCACCCCTGCCAAACCCGAGAATTTTGATAAAGATATCAGCGGCACTTTTGCCGAGAATATGCGTGACCTCGCGTCCGACCTCAATATTTGCTCAAAGCGCGGTTTGTCCGAGCGCTTCGACTCCACCATCGGTGCGGGTACCGTGCTGATGCCCTTCGGCGGCAAATATCAGCTCACGCCGATTCAAGCGATGGTACAGAAGGTATCTGTCGAGAAGAAGCATACCGACACCGTTTCCCTGATGGCGTGGGGCTATAACCCGCTGATCACCGAGAAAAGCCCTTACCACGGCGCGTATCTGGCAGTCGTGGAATCGGTCAGCAAGCTGATCGCGACCGGCGCATCCTTTGAGGATGTATATCTCACGTTCCAAGAATACTTCGAAAAGCCCGGCGCCGACGGCAAGCGCTGGGGCAAGCCGCTCGCGGCACTGCTCGGCGCGTTCAAGGCGCAGATGGACCTCGGTATCGGCTCCATCGGCGGCAAGGACAGCATGTCCGGCAGCTTCGAGGATTTAGACGTTCCCCCGACGCTGGTTTCCTTTGCCGTCACCACCGACAAGGCGCCAAACATCATTTCTCCCGAGTTCAAGGCGGCAGGTCACAAGGTGTATTGGCTGTCTCCCGAGGTTGACGAAAACGGTCTGCCTGTCACAAAGAGCCTGATCGCCCTGTACAACAAGGTCACCGACCTCATGCGCGCGGGCAAGGTATGCGCGGCGTATACGCCCACGATCGGCGGTATCGCCGAGGCGGTGATGAAGTCCGCGTTCGGCAACGGCTTCGGCTTTGACTTCAACGCCGATATCCCTGTCGAAAAGCTCTTCGGCTACTGCTACGGCTCCTTCCTGCTGGAGACGAACGCAGAAATAGATGGTACGCTGATCGGTACCGTCACCGACGACGGCATGTTCACCTATGGCGGCGAGAGCGTTTCCGAAAATGATATATTAAATGTATATGAAGATAAATTAGAGGGCGTGTACTCCTGCAATATCCCTGATACCAAGGCTCCCGTAGAAACCTTCTCCTACGATAATTCATCTGCTTCTCATGAGGGGCAGAGAAGAAAAACCGGCGCGCCGGCTAAACCCAAGGTTCTGATCCCCGCTTTCCCGGGTACCAACTGCGAGTATGACTCCGCCAAGGCGATGGCTGACGCGGGCGCCGATCCCGAGATCATCGTCATCAATAACCTCAGCTCTGCCGGTATTCAGGAAAGCGTAGAAAAATTCGCCCGTGAGTTAAAGACTGCCCAGATGGTATTCATCCCCGGCGGCTTCTCGGGCGGCGACGAGCCCGACGGCTCCGCAAAGTTCATCACCGCCTTCTTCCGCAACGCGGCGGTCAAGGAGGGCGTCACCGACCTGCTCGACAACCGCGGCGGTCTGATGTGCGGCATCTGCAACGGCTTCCAAGCCTTGATAAAACTAGGGTTGGTGCCCTACGGCAGGATCATCGATACCGACGAGAGCTGCCCGACCCTGACCTATAATACGATCGCGCGGCATCAAAGCAGGATCGTACATACGCGCATAGCGTCGAATATGAGCCCGTGGCTGAGTCTGACTAACGTCGGCGACGTCTACAGCGTCCCGATCTCCCACGGTGAAGGACGATTCCTCGCAAGCGAAGAACTGATCAAGAAACTTGCTGAAAACGGTCAAATTGCGACCCAGTACGTCGATCTGCAGGGCAATGCGACCGGCGACGTACACTTCAACCCGAACAACTCTGTTTACGCGATCGAGGGCATCACCTCGCCCGACGGCAGAGTCTTCGGCAAGATGGGCCACAGTGAACGCAAAGGCAGCTTCCTGTACAAGAACGTCCCCGGTAACTACGATATCCGCATGTTCGAGGCGGCTGTCAAGTATTTCAAGGGCTGATAACCAAACACAAGAGCATAGCGATCAGACAAGAGCATATATATCTCGTCAGGCTTGCCTGACAAAAGCGCCCTGCGCTTTGGCATCTGTTTCTGTATCTGTATCTGTTTCTGTTTCTGTCTCTGCTTCTGTTTCTGTTTCTGTTTGGGTTGTTTCGCTTGCTTTTGTATGCATTTGGTTGTTTTGGGTTGTTTTGAGAGGCGGCGTTTCTATGGAGCGCCGCCCTTTTCTCCGCCTTTATCGCGTATTACGGTGTTTTTCGCAGCTGTCCGCCCGGCAGAAAGCCCCCTTCACCTATGCCGGTATCAGATGAAAAGTTGCATAGTATTATGCAGCAAATCTGCAAATGCTTTTGAGACACGGCGCTGTAAAGGCTCTTGTGGTTGAGTGAGACTGTCGGCACAAGATATTGAGCTGTTGTGCAAGATGCACAAAAATACACTGAAAAATTCTACGAAATTTCTATACGGAAAAATATTGCAGTTTTGTTGCTTTTTCAGGGCATATATACTATAATAACCCTTGCGTGACTGCACAAGATATGCGATGAAGCGGGAGGTTGCAACGCGAAAGCGTTGGTTTTTCCGTGGAGTATGTCCGATTTTAAACCGGGCGAAAGAATAGTTTGAGCTTTTTGTGACATTGGGGTTGCTATGTCATAACTGCGCCACTGTGCTTCCGGTTGCCGCTTTGCGGCTATCGGCTTTTTTAACGGATGGGGTAGGAACACCCGGACGGGTGTTTGAAAAGTTCAGGCGAAATGTCGCGCCCAACCAATTTATTAGGAGGCGAAGATATGGCAGTCAAGGAAAAAATCAGAATCAGATTAAAGGGCTACGATCACCAGCTGGTCGACCAGTCCGCAGAGAGAATCGTCGCTACTGCGAAGCGCACCGGCGCGAGGATCTCGGGTCCCGTCCCGCTCCCCACAGAGAAGCAGGTCGTCACCATCCTGCGCGCTGTTCACAAGTATAAGGACAGCCGCGAACAGTTCGAGATGCGCACCCACAAGCGCCTGATCGACATCTTAAGACCGTCCAACAAGACAGTCGAGGCTCTTATGAGCTTAGAGCTCCCTGCCGGCGTTGAGATTGAAATTAAATTATAATCGGTTTAACCCAACCTATTTATAATAAGATTATCTCAACCTACCACGCAGACAGGGTCATGTCGGCGAGAGCCGACCAATAACCTAAAAGGAGGATATAAAGAATGCAGAAAGCATTAATCGGCAAGAAGATCGGTATGACACAGATCTTCGACGAGAAGGGAAAAGTAGTTCCCGTCACCGTAGTCGAGGCGGGTCCCTGTGTCGTATCACAGGTCAAGACCGTCGAGACCGACGGCTACACAGCCATCCAGATGGGCTTCGGCGACATCAAGCCAAAGCACGTCACAAAGCCCCTGCAGGGTCATTTCAAGAAGGCTGACGTAGCCCCCAAGCGAATCCTGAAGGAATTCAGATTCGACGACTGCTCCCAGTATGAGCTGGGTCAGGTCATCAAGGCAGATTTATTCGAGATCGGCGACAAGGTCGACGTCACCGGCAAGAGCAAGGGTAAAGGCTACGCCGGCGTTATCAAGCGCTGGAACTTCGGCAGACTTAAGGAAACCCACGGCTCCGGTCCCGTCGCGCGTCACGGCGGCTCCATGGGCGCCTGCTCCTCTCCCTCCAGAGTATGGAAGGGCAAGAAGATGGCAGGTCACCTGGGCGCAGAGCGCGTCACCGTTCAGAACCTCGCTGTCGTCAAGATCGACGCTGAGGATAACCTCATCGCCATCAAGGGCGCCATCCCCGGCGCCAACGGCGGCTACGTTGTCATCAAAGACAGCGTAAAGGCTTAAGGAAGGAGGAAATCATATGCCTAATGTACAGGTTGTTGATATGCAGGGCAAGAAGGTTTCTGCCGTAGACCTTGCAGATTCGATTTTCGGCATCGAGCCGAACGCGGCTGTTATGCACATGATGGTGGTCAGCTACCTTGCCAGCCAGCGTCAGGGCACCCAGTCCGCTCTCACCCGTAGTGAAGTTTCCGGCGGCGGCAAGAAGCCCTGGAGACAGAAGGGCACAGGCCGCGCCCGTCAGGGCTCGACCCGCGCACCCCAGTGGTACCACGGCGGCGTAGTATTTGCTCCCAAGCCCAGAGATTACCGCTTCTCTGTGAACAAGAAGGTTCGCAGACTCGCGATGAAGTCCGCTTTCTCCGCGAAGGCGCAGGCTGACGAGATCATCGTGATCGACAAGATCGCGCTCGACGAGATCAAGACCGCCAAAATGGCTGCCGCTCTCAAGGCGGTAGGCTCCGAGAAAAAGGCGCTGATCGTCCTGCCCGAGGTTGACGAGAAGGTCATCAAGTCCGCCCGCAACATCCCGGGCGTCAAGACTGCTCAGGTCAACGAGCTGAACGTCTACGACATCTTAAACGCCGATAAGCTGATTATCGCGAAGGACGCGCTCACTAAGATCGAGGAGGTATACGCATGATTGCTCAAGATATCATCATCCGCCCCATCATCACTGAGAAGTCGATGCAGGACATCACCAACAAGAAGTATGTCTTTGAGGTAGCAAAGAACGCTACCAAGATAGACGTTGCCAGAGCTGTAGAAGAGCTCTTCAAGGTCAAGGTCGTAAAGGTGAACACCGTTCACGTCCGCGGTCGTATGAAGAGACAGGGCCGCTTTGAGGGCTACACCCGCAGCTGGAAGAAGGCCTACGTACAGTTAACTGCCAACAGCAAACCGATCGAGTTTTTTGAAGGCATGATGTAAAGCCTGTGGGTTCGCTTCGCTCACAGTTAACAGATATCAGATAACAGATAACAGTTATGGGCGGGCGCTGCCCGCACCCGATTGGTATTTCAGATATCACAGAAGTGAGCAGCGAAACAGAAATTCATCTTTACATTTACACACAGGCATGAATGTATGGGATGCGCCATCATCCCGCAAAGCCATCATGAGGAGAGTGAAATAACATGGCTATTAAGGTTTATAAGCCGACAACCAACGCTAGACGCAACATGTCGGTTACGGATTACTCCGGGCTTTCCAAGGTCGCTCCCGAAAAGAGCTTGCTCGAACCTCTGAAGAAGCACAGCGGCCGCAACAGCTACGGCCGCATCACGGTTCGTCACAGAGGCGGCGGCAACAGGAGAAAATACCGTATTATTGATTTCAAGAGACAGAAATTTGACGTAGAAGGCACCGTTAAGACCATCGAGTACGATCCCAACCGCTCCGCGTTCATCGCGCTGGTCGAGTATGAGGACGGCGAAAAGGCGTACATCATCGCGCCCCAGGGTCTGAAGGTAGGCTACAAGGTAGTAGCAGGCGAGACCGCGGATATCAAGCCCGGCAACGCGCTGCCCCTGAAGAACATCCCCACCGGTACCTTCGTCCACAACGTTGAGCTTTACCCCGGCAGAGGCGCTCAGCTCGCCCGCGCCGCAGGCAACATGGCTCAGCTCATGGCTAAGGAGAACGGCTACGCCCTCCTGAGACTGCCCTCCGGCGAGCTCAGAAACGTGCCCGAGACCTGCATGGCTACCATCGGTCAGGTCGGCAACATCGACCACGAGAACGTCAAGATCGGTAAAGCCGGCCGCAAGAGAAACATGGGTATCCGCCCGACCGTCCGCGGTTCCGTCATGAACCCGAATGACCACCCGCACGGCGGCGGTGAGGGTAAATCCCCCGTAGGCCGTCCCGGCCCTGTTACCCCGTGGGGTAAGCCGGCGCTCGGTTATAAGACCAGAAAGTCCAACAAGGCGTCCGATAAGCTCATCGTAAGACGCAGAAACAGCAAGTAAGGCGGAAAGGAAGGAACTTAACTTATGAGTAGAAGTACGAAAAAAGGACCTTTTGTTCAGCCGGTGCTGCTCAAAAGAGTTCAGGAAATGAACGAAAAGGGCGAGAAGAGAATCTTAAAGACATGGTCCAGATCCTCAACCATCTTCCCTGAATTTGTAGGTCACACATTTGCTGTTCACGACGGCAGAAAGCACGTTCCGGTATACGTCACCGAGGATATGGTCGGTCACAAGCTCGGCGAGTTCGCCCCGACCCGCACCTTCCGCGGTCATGCCGGTTCCAAGACAAGTAAGTAAGGCAAAGGAGAGTGCAGAGAATGGAAAGTAAGGCATATTTAAAATATGTTCGCATCTCGCCTCGCAAGGTTTCCGTTGTCCTTAACCTGATCAGAGGCAAGGACGTCAAGCTTGCGAAGGCTATTCTTGAGCAGACTCCCAAGGCCGCCTGCGAGCCGCTCTTAAAGCTGCTCAAGTCCGCCGTAGCAAATGCCGAGAATAACCACGACATGGATGTGGCAAGTCTGTATGTGGCTGAGTGCCACGCAAGTCAGGGCCCCACACTCAAGCGTATCCGTCCCCGCGCACAGGGCAGAGCCTTCCGCATCGACAAGAAGACCTCGCACATCACCCTGGTGCTCAAGGAAAGAGAATAAGGAGGTAGAGTTATGGGCCAGAAAGTTAATCCGCACGGTTTGCGTGTAGGTATCATCAAGGATTGGGATTCCCGCTGGTTTGCCGACAAGAAGCACTTCGGCGATACGCTGGTTGAGGACTATCACCTCCGCCGCGATCTGAAGAAGCAGCTCGCAGCCGCAGGCGTTCCCAAGATCGAAATCGAAAGAGACGGCAAGAGAGTCCGCATCCACATCCACTGCGCTAAGCCCGGTCTGATCATCGGCAAGGGCGGCACGGAGATCGAAAAGCTCCGTCAGCAGTGCGAGAAGAAGCTGGGCAAGCCCGTTGCCATCAACATCATCGAAGTCAAGAACCCCGACCTCAACGCTCAGCTCGTAGCCGAGTCCATCGCTTCTCAGCTCGAAAGAAGAATCTCCTTCCGCCGCGCGATGAAGCAGAGTATCGGCAGAGCGATGCGCCTGGGCGCCAAGGGTATCAAGACACAGTGCTCCGGTCGTCTGGGCGGCGCCGAGATCGCCAGATCCGAGCAGTACCACGAGGGCACCATCCCGCTGCAGACCCTGCGCGCTGACATCGACTACGGCTTTGCCGAGGCGACTACCACCTACGGTAAGATCGGCGTCAAGGTATGGCTGTACCGCGGCGAGGTCCTGCGCGACAACGCGGGCTCCGAGCAGCGCCGTGAGCGCCGCGAGAGACGCTCTGACAGACGCGATCGCGATCATAACCGCGGTGACAGAAGACCGCGCAGAGATAATAGGGAAGGGGGCAGAAAATAATGCTGATGCCTAAGCGTGTGAAGTACAGAAGAGTTCACAGAGGCAGAATGACCGGCCGCGCCTACAGAGGCAACAAGGTTACCTACGGCGAGTACGGTCTCCAGGCATTAGAGCCTGCATGGATCACCTCAAACCAGATCGAAGCAGCCCGTGTCGCCATGACCCGTTACTGCAAGAGATTCGGTAAGGTTTGGATCAAGATCTTCCCCGATAAGCCGGTCACAGCAAAGCCCGCTGAGACCCGAATGGGTTCCGGTAAAGGCTCGCCCGAGTACTGGGTAGCTGTCGTCAAGCCCGACAGAGTCATGTTCGAGATCGCCGGCGTACCGGAGGAGACAGCCAGAGAGGCTATGCGCTTAGCGGCCGCCAAGCTGCCGATCAAGTGCAAGTTCATCAAGAAGGAAGAGGAGGCTTAAGCATGACTGCTAAGGAATTAAGAGAATTTACGCCCAGCGAGCTTGAGCAGAAACTGAAGGACCTCAAGGAGGAGCTCTTCAATCTTCGCTTCCAGCTTGCCATCAACCAGCTCGAGAACCCGATGCGTATTACTGCGGTCAAGAGAGATATCGCGCGCGTTTCCACCGTTATGCGTGAGCTCCGCGACGAAGCATAAGGAGGTAAATCATGAGCGATAGAAATATGAGAAAGACTCTCGTCGGTCGCGTCGCATCCGACAAGATGGATAAGACCATCGTCGTAGCGATCGAGGACAGCGTAAAGCACAAGCTTTACAACAAGGTTATCAAGCGCACCATCCGCGTGAAGGCTCACGATGAAAAGAATGAGGCTCGTGTGGGTGACCGCGTCAAGATCATGGAGACCCGTCCCCTGTCCAAGGACAAGAGATGGAGACTCGTCGAGATCATCGAAAAAGCGAAATAAGTTCTTGAGAGGAGATTAACACATGATTCAACAGCAAACTTATCTCAAGGTCGCCGACAACACCGGTGCAAAGGAACTTATGTGCATTCGTGTACTCGGCGGTACCAGGAGAAGATATGCCAACATCGGCGACGTTATCGTTGCATCCGTCAAGAAGGCTGCGCCCGGCGGCGTAGTCAAGAAGGGCGACGTCGTCCGCGCCGTGGTCGTTCGTTCCGCTAAGGGCGTTCGCCGCGAGGACGGCACCTACATCCGCTTCGACGAGAACGCAGCCGTCATCATCAAAGAAGATAAGAACCCGCGCGGTACCCGTATCTTCGGACCGGTAGCAAGAGAGCTTCGCGACAAGGATTACATGAAGATCCTGTCCCTTGCTCCGGAAGTATTGTAATGGAGGTGTCATAAATGAATAAAGTTCATGTAAAAACCGGTGACACCGTCGTAGTTTTAAGCGGCAAGGACAAGGGCAAGAAGGGCAAGGTGCTCGCGGTATCCCCCAAAGAGGGCAAGGTCATCGTTGAGAAGATCAATATCGTCTCTAAGCACATCAAGCCCCGCCGTATGGGCGAGCCCGGCGGCATCATCAAGGCTGAGGGCGCTATGTACGCGTCCAAGGTACAGATCGTCTGCCCCCGCTGCAAGCAGCCGACCAGAGTAGGTCACAAGATCTATGAGGACGGCACCAAGAGCCGCATCTGCGTCAAGTGCGGCGAAGCACTGTAAGGAGGACTAAGAAATGGCAAGACTTAAGAAGTTTTACACTGAGGAAGTTGCACCTGCTCTGATGAAGAAGTTCTCTTACAAGAGCGTGATGCAGATCCCCAAGCTCGACAAGATCGTAGTTAACGTAGGCGCCGGCGAGGTCAAGGACAACGCCAAGGCGATGGACGCTATCCTGTCCGATCTTGCTCAGATCACCGGTCAGAAGGCGCACATCTGCAAGGCGAGAAAGAGTGTAGCGAACTTCAAGCTGCGTGAAGGCATGCCCATCGGCGCGAAGGTCACCCTCCGCGGCGAGCGTATGTATGAGTTCCTTGACAGACTCTTCAACGTGGCTCTCCCCCGCGTACGCGACTTCCGCGGCATCAACCCCAACTCCTTCGACGGCCGCGGCAACTATGCGCTGGGTCTGAAGGAACAGCTGATCTTCCCGGAGATCGACTATGATAAGATCGACAAGGTACGCGGTATGGATATCGTTTTCGTTACCACCGCGACAAATGATGAAGAAGCGCGCGAGCTGCTCAGACTGATGGGCGCTCCGTTCGAGAAGTAAGGAGGGATTGTTGTGGCAAAGACTGCTATGAAAAATAAGCAGCAGAGAAAGCAGAAGTTCTCTACTCGCGAATATTCACGTTGTAAGATATGCGGTAGACCACACGCCTACCTTCGTAAGTTTGGCGTATGCCGTATTTGTTTCCGTGAGCTCGCTTACAAGGGCGAGATCCCGGGCGTCAAGAAAGCAAGCTGGTAAGCAAGGAGGATTTAAGTTATGCAAATTACTGATACTATCGCTGATTTACTGACACGAATCCGTAATGCCAGCTCAGCGAAGCACGATACCGTTCAGATCCCCGCGTCCAACATGAAGAAGGCTATCTGCCAGATCCTGCTTGACGAGGGTTATATCAAGAAGTTCTCTGTGGAAGAGGACGGCAAGCAGGGCGTCATCACCGTGACTCTGAAGTACCTCGACGGCAAGCAGCCCGTCATTCAGGGACTCCGCAGAGTATCTAAGCCCGGCCTGCGCATTTACAGCAGCGTTGAGGATATGCCCAAGGTCATGAAGGGTCTGGGCATCGCCATCATCTCGACCTCCAAGGGCGTGATGACCGACCGTGAAGCAAGAAAGCAGAACGTCGGCGGCGAGGTTCTCGCGTTCATTTGGTAAGAGGAGGTGCGAAAATGTCTCGAATTGGAAGAAAACCTATAAATATTCCCGCCGGCGTCGAAGCAAAATTCGAAAACGGCGTTATGACGGTCAAGGGTCCCAAGGGTACCTTAACCCAGAAGATCAACCCTAACATGACCGTCGAAATCAATGGGGCAGTCATCGAGGTCAAGCGTCCGAACGACGAGAAGCTCAACCGCTCTCTGCACGGCCTGACCCGTACCATCATCCATAACATGGTCGTAGGCGTTACCGAGGGCTACAAGAAGACGCTCGAGGTCAACGGCGTAGGCTACCGTGTTCAGAAGCAGGGCAAGCAGCTCGTCATGAACATCGGCTACAGCCACCAGGTCATCATGGAGGATACCGAGGACATCACCATCGAGGTCCCCAGCCCCAACACCATCGTTATCAACGGCATTGATAAGCAAAAGGTAGGTCAGTTTGCTGCCGAGGTAAGAGAAAAGCGTCCGCCGGAGCCTTATAAGGGTAAGGGCATCAAGTATGCCGGTGAGTATATCCGCCGTAAGGAAGGCAAGGCCGGTAAGGCTTAATAAAGGAGTGAAAATACAATGGTAAGTAGACCTGATTCGAAAGCTGCTCGTGTCAAAAGACACAAGAGAGTACGCGGTAAATTAAGCGGCACAGCCGAGTGTCCCCGCCTTTGTGTGTTCCGCTCCACTAACAACATCTATGCTCAGATCATCGACGACGTCAAGGGCGTTACCCTGTGCAGCGCTTCTTCTCTCGATAAGACCATAGAGGGCGGCGGCAACAAAGAGGCAGCCAAGGCTGTCGGCAAGCTCATCGCCGAGCGCGCTAAGGAAAAGAACATCACCGACGTCGTTTTCGACAGAGGCGGTAACATCTATCACGGCCGTGTACAAGCGTTGGCCGAAGGCGCCCGTGAGGGCGGCCTCAATTTCTAAGGATTGGAGGAAACAACTTTGGCTAATATTATTGACGCATCTACACTGGAGCTGACCGAGCGCGTTGTCGCGATCAACCGCGTCAGCAAGACTGTTAAGGGCGGCCGTGTCATGAAGTTCGCAGCGCTGGTTGTTGTCGGCAACGGCGAGGGCATCGTAGGCTTCGGTATCGGCAAGGCCGGTGAAGTTCCCGACGCGATCCGCAAGGGAATCGAGGACGCTAAAAAGCACCTGATGACCGTTGCCCTCAAGGGCACTACCATCCCCCATGAGATCATCGGCGCCTACGGCGCGGGCAGAGTTCTGATGAAGCCCGCCGCTCCCGGTACCGGCGTGATCGCGGGCGGTCCCGTGCGTGCCGTTGTCGAGGCTGTCGGCATCAAGGACATCCGTACAAAGGCGCTCCGCTCCAACAACCCCTGCAACGTCGTCAGAGCGACACTCCAGGGTCTGGGCGCTCTCCGTACTGCGGAAGAGGTCGCCCGCGTACGCGGCAAGTCCGTGAAAGAGATTCTGTAAGGAGGCGGCAAGATGAAGATTAAATTGGTTAAGAGCCTCATCGGCTCCAAGAAGGATCAGATTGCTACCGCTTATTCGCTGGGTCTCAAGAAGATCGGCGACGAAACCGTCCAGCCCGACAACGCGGCTACCAACGGTAAGGTACAGAAGATTATCCACCTCGTAGTGGTTGAGAAAGACTAAGGAGGTGCGAATATGAAATTACATGAATTATCCCCCGCAGAGGGCTCCAAGAAGGAAGTCAAGAGAATCGGCAGAGGCCATGGCTCCGGTCAGGGCAAGACAGCCGGTAAAGGTCACAAGGGTCAGAAAGCAAGAGCCGGTAAGGGTATGCGCGTAGGCTTTGAAGGCGGCCAGATGCCGCTGCAGAGACGTATCCCTAAGCGTGGCTTCAACAACATCTTCGCAAAGAAGGTTGTTGCTATCAATGTCGGCACCCTCAACAAGTTTGAGGACGGCGCTGTTGTAGATATCGCTGCGCTTACCGAAAAGGGTATTGTGAAAAATTCCTTTGACAGCGTAAAGATTCTTTCCAACGGCACCATCACCAAAAAGCTCACAGTCAAGGCAAACGCGTTCTCTAAGGGCGCTGTCGCCAAGATCGAGGCTGCCGGCGGAAAGACTGAGGTGATTTAATTGTTCAAAACAATTAAGAACGCCTGGTCCATCCCGGATCTGCGCAGAAAGATTCTCTTCACGCTCCTCATCGTGATCATCTTCAGAATCGGCTCCGTTATTCCGGTCCCGTTCCTGAACATGGACGCGCTCGCTCATGTTATGGGCAACGCGCAGGGCGTTGACGATACCCTCGTCGGCTACCTGAATACACTTTCCGGCGGCGCGTTCAGTAACGCGACCATCTTCGCGATGGGTATCACCCCCTACATCAACAGCTCCATTATCATGCAGCTGCTGTGTGTCGCGATCCCGCCCCTCGAACGCCTCTCTAAGGAAGGCGAAGAGGGCAGAAAGAAGATCGCCGCCATCACCCGTTATGTCACCGTAGGCTTGGGTCTTATCCAAGGTACCGCCTACTTCTTCTTCCTGAAGAACACCTATGACAGCACGGCTCCCTCCGACGGAAGCTGGACGCCCACCAACCTGCCGATCGCAAAGTACACCTCGGGCTTCTCGATGTGGTTTGCGGCGATCGTCATCATCCTCGCGTTTACCGCGGGCACCGCGCTGATCATGTGGCTCGGCGAGCAGATCAACAAGAACGGTATCGGCAACGGTATCTCCATCCTGCTGTTCGCGGGCATCATCGCTCGTTTGCCCTACACCGTCAACCTCCTCGCTCAGTATTGGGGTCTCGGCGCGCAGGGCAGCACCCAGTACTACATCTACGTACCGCTGTGGATCGTCCTCTTCCTCGCTGTTATCTGGTTCATCACCTTTATGCAGGACGCGGAGAGACGTATTCCGATCCAGTACGCGAAGCGTGTAGTCGGACGCAAGATGTACGGCGGCCAAAGCACCCACCTGCCCATCAAGGTAGCGCTGGGCGGCGTTATGCCGATCATCTTCGCCTCGTCCATCCTTTCTATTCCCAGCACCATCCAGATGTTCACCAACCCCACCGAGGGCTTCTGGAAGAGCTTCTTCGACGCTTTCTCCACCCGCGGCTGGCTGTACGCGGTGCTGTACTTCGTTCTGATTCTGGCGTTCGCTTATTTCTACACCACCATCCAGTATAACCCGATCGAAATGGCGAACAACCTCAAGCAGAACAACGGTACCATCCCCGGTATCCGTCCCGGCAGACCTACTGCCGACTTTATCGCAAAGATTCTCAGTAGAATCACTCTTATCGGCGCGCTGTTCCTGTCCGTGATCGCGCTGCTGCCGATCCTCTTCTCCGACTTTACCGGCCTGTACGGCCTGTCGATGGGCGGTACCTCCGTCATCATTATCGTCGGCGTCGCTCTGGATACCGCGAAGCAGCTCGAGTCTCAGATGATGATGCGCCACTACAAGGGCTTCCTTGATTAATCGCAACCAACAATCGTAATTATTGATGAGGTGTAGATTATGAAATTGATCCTGTTAGGCGCTCCCGGTGCCGGCAAAGGCACCCAGGCAGCTGTTATCAGCGAGCGCTTGAATATTCCCCAGATCAGCACGGGTAATATCATCCGTGCCGCGCTGAAGAGCGGTACAGAGATGGGCTTGAAGGCGAAGTCCTTCATCGACGCGGGTCAGCTTGTTCCCGATGAGGTCGTGATCGGCATCATCAGGGAGAGACTGGTTGAAGACGACTGCAAGGACGGCTTCATCCTCGACGGCTTCCCCCGCACCATCCCTCAGGCCGAGGCTCTGGATGAGATGGGCATCGGCATCGACAAGGTCATCGATATCGAGGTGGCTGACGATGTCATCATCAACCGTCTGTCCGGACGCCGCGTGTGTGAAAAATGCGGCAGACCCTATCATACCGAGAGCTTGAAGCCCAAGGTAGAGGGTGTTTGCGATGATTGCACAGGCGCCCTTATTCAGCGCAAGGACGACCATCCCGACACGGTCAAGGCGCGTCTCGATATCTACCATAAAGAGACCGAGCCTTTGAAGGATTACTACGAGAAACAGGGCAAGCTCTACATCGTAGAGGGCGCCAACTCCGTAGATGAGACCACAAAGCTCACCTTTGAGGCGCTCGAGGCGTAATCACGCATGATCGTAGTCAAGACCGCACGTGAAATTCAGAAAATGCAGGACGCGTGCACACTGTCCGCGCGGGCTTTGAAGCTCGCGGGAGAGATGGTCGAGCCGGGCGTGTCGACATTGGAGATCGACACAGCTGTTCGTAAATTCATCGAGGGTGAGGGCGGCGTGCCTTCCACCCTCGGTTACGAAGGCTACCCGGCTTCCACCTGTATCTCCTTGAACAGTGTGGTAGTCCATGGCATACCGAGCAAGAAGACGGTCCTCCGTCAGGGCGATATCGTCAGTATCGATATCATGGCGGGGATGCACGGGTATCACGGCGACAACGCCTATACCTTCCCCTGCGGCGATATCTCTAAGGAGGCTCAGGCGCTCCTGAAAACGACCGAGGAAAGTCTTTATGAGGGAATCAGGGCGGCGCTTGCCGGCAATCGCGTCGGCGATATCGGCAGCGCTGTGCAGAGGTATGTCGAAGCTCGTGGTTACGGGGTGGTACGGAATTTTACCGGCCACGGCGTAGGCACGAAACTGCATGAAGACCCGAGTGTACCCAACTACGGCACACCCGGACGAGGCCCCCGGCTCCTGCCGGGCATGACGATCGCAATCGAGCCGATGATAACGGCGGGTGATCACAAAACGAGAGTGCTCTCCGACGGCTGGACCGCCGTCACGCTGGACGGCTCGCTTGCCGCTCACTTTGAGCACACCGTGTGCATCACCCCCGACGGCCCGCGGATCATGACTTTACTGAACTGAGGTTGGTCATGGATATCGCAAAGGGCTCTGTTGTCATCGCCAAGGCGGGTCGCGATAAAGGAAAGGCGTTTGCGGTGACAGAGGTTCTCGACGCGAGAACGGTGCTGATAGCCGACGGCAAGAGCCGTAAGCTGGAGCGCCCCAAGCGCAAGAACGTCATCCATCTGCAAATGACCGGCACGACCGCCGATTGCGTCACAACAAACCGACAACTACGGATTTTTCTGAAAAATTTTCAAAATCACGAGGCATAACAGGAGGTTAAGTCATGTCAAAACAGGATGTTATTGAAATAGAGGGCATCGTCACCGACGCTCTGCCGAACGCACAGTTCACCGTAGAGCTCCCCAACGGCCACAAGATTCTGGCTGTTATCTCAGGCAAGCTGAGAATGAACTTCATCCGCATCCTCCCGGGCGATAAGGTGACCGTAGAGATGTCGCCTTACGACCTGACAAGAGGACGCATTACATGGCGTACAAAATAACGCCGTAACGCGGATAGTGGGTCTGTCGCCGCGAGAAAAGACGCGCGCGTCCGACCTGACAAGAGGCCGCATTACATGGAGAACCAAATAACACTACACAGAAGGAAAGGAATGATATTATGAAAGTCAGACCTTCAGTAAAGAAAATGTGTGAAAAGTGCAAGATCATCAAGAGACACGGTAAGATCATGGTGATCTGCGAAAACCCCAAGCATAAGCAGCGTCAGGGCTAAGGCTCGCTGCGCGATCAGAGAATAGAGAAAAGAGAATAGATAATAGTTGCTGGAGGGCTCCGCCTTCACCCGATTTGTATGATAAGATGAAGCGTAATACAAATTCAAAACGCGAAGCGTTTCCCTTCACTGTTATCTGTTATCTATTATCTGTTATCTGTTATCTGCATTTCTACAAACTTTTCATACAAATGTATTTATTATTTAATTTCAAATGGAGGTGCACTAAATGGCTCGTATAGCAGGCGTCGACTTGCCCCGTGACAAGCGAGTAGAAATCGGACTCACTTATATCTACGGCATCGGTCGTAAAACCGCTACAGACATTATTGCTGCAACAGGTGTCAATCCGGACACACGCGTCCGCGATCTCACCGAAGAAGACGTATCAAAACTCAGAGAATATATCGACCATAATTGCCGCGTTGAAGGTGATCTCCGCCGTGATATCGCTTTCGACATCAAGAGACTTATCGAAATCGGCAGCTATCGCGGTGTTCGCCACAGAAAGGGTCTGCCCGTAAGGGGTCAGCGTTCCAAGACCAACGCTCGCACCCGTAAAGGCCCGCGCAAGACGATGGCTAACAAGAAGAAGTAAGGAGGGCAATTAAATGGCAGTTAAAACAGGTAAGAAGGCTCCTATCCGCCGCCGCCGTGAGAGAAAGAACATCGAAAAGGGCTCGGCGCATATCCAGTCTACCTTTAACAACACAATCGTCACTATATCCGATACACAGGGCAACGCGATCTCCTGGGCGTCTGCGGGCGAGCTCGGCTTCCGCGGCTCCAGAAAGTCCACTCCCTTCGCGGCGCAGAGCGCGGCTGAGACCGCCGCCAAGGCTGCGATGGAGCATGGCATGAAGAGCGTTGAGGTCTACGTCAAGGGTCCCGGTCAGGGTCGTGAGGCGGCTATCCGCGCGCTGCAGACCGCAGGCCTTGAGGTCACCATGATCAAAGACGTTACTCCCATCCCGCACAACGGATGCCGTCCTCCCAAGAGAAGACGTGTATAAAAGAACAAGGAGGATATAGAATATGGCTAAAAATCAACAGCCTATCGCAAAGCGCTGCAGAGCGCTGGGCATTTCACCCGCTGTTATGGGCTACGCCAAGAAGAATACCTCAAAGCGTAACCCCGGCGGCAAAATGAGAAGAAAACAGAGCGAATACGGTGTTCAGTTGACCGAAAAGCAGAAGGTCAAGTTCATCTACGGCATCCTCGAAAAGCAGTTCCGTATGTACTACGAAAAGGCTGAGAAGATGGAAGGCAAGACCGGCGAGAACCTGCTCTCTCTCGTTGAGCGCAGACTCGATAACGTCGTTTATCGTCTGGGGCTGTGCTCCACCCGCCGTGAGGGCCGCCAGCTGGTCAACCACGCTCATTTCACCGTCAACGGCAAGAAGTGTAACATTCCCTCTTATATCGTCAAGGTCGGCGACGTGATCGCCGTATCGGACGGTTCCAAGGATACCACCCGCTTCAAGGCAATTGCTGAAGCTGACGCTGTTGCTCTCGTTCCGAAGTGGCTCGAAAAGACCGACAAGCTCAGCGGCAGGGTCATCGCTCTTCCCGCTCGTGACGATATCGACTATCCTGTTGAGGAACACCTCATCGTCGAGTTGTACTCCAAGTAATTTGTACGCAGGCCGGATTCTTTCCGGCATCGCGCTCGCGCCCTTTGCGGCGTGAGCACCGCGGCAGGCGGTATGTCTGCCAGCGCAGCTAAAATTTAAGGAGGAATTCGCTAATGATAGAGATAGAAAAACCCAGAATTGACACGGAAGAATTATCTTCGGACGGTAAGTACGGCAGATTTGTGGTCGAGCCTCTTGAGCGAGGCTTCGGCAACACGCTGGGCAACTCTCTGCGCCGCGTGCTTCTCTCGTCTTTAGAGGGTGTCGCCGTCACATCGATCAAGATCAACGGCATCCATCACGAGTTCTCTACCATCCCCGGCGTCAAGGAAGACGTCACCGAGATCGTACTGAACATGAAGAGCTTAGTAGCAAAACTCCATTCTAACGGTCCCAAGATCGTTGAGATCTCTGCGGACGGTCCCTGTGTGGTCACCGCCGAGAGCATCAAGTGCGACAGCGAGGTCGAGATCCTCAACCCCGAGCTGCATATCGCCACCCTTGCCGAAGGCGCCTCCCTGAACATGGAGATCACGCTGGATAAGGGCAGAGGTTATGTCCCCGCTGAAAAGAACAAGCTGATCGCGGGCAACGAAGTCATCGGCGTACTGCCCATCGACTCTATCTACACCCCCGTCCTCAAGGTGAACTACACGGTCGACAACACCCGTGTCGGTCAGATCACCGACTACGATAAGCTGACCCTGAGCGTATGGACCAACGGCGTCATCAACGCGCAGGAGGCTGTATCGCTGGCTGCGAAGGTTCTCACCGAACACCTCAATCTCTTTGTGAACCTTTCCGATAAGGGCATCAACAACGAGATCATGGTGCAGAAGAACGACACCGGCAAGGAAAAGGTGCTCGAGATGACCATCGAAGAGCTCGATCTCTCCGTCCGTTCGTTCAACTGCCTCAAGCGTGCCGGTATCAACACCGTTGAAGATCTCATCAGCAAGTCTGAGGAAGATATGATGAAGGTGCGCAACCTCGGCAGAAAGTCGCTCGAGGAAGTTGTCTTCAAGCTCGATTCGCTGGGCTTCAGCCTTCGTAAAGAGGACGAGTAAATAGAAGCGCCGAGGCTCGGAGCCCTCGGATAACGACCGGTGAGCCGGTGCCTGTCGAAATGACCGCAGGTCATGCAGATGGGCGGGCGAGCGGGAGTTATACGAGGATCAGCGCAGAGCAACGAGGCGTGACAAATGAATCAAACCTATTTAACTTTATAGATCAACTGTAAAGAAAGATCCCGAAAGGAGTGAAACACAATGCCGGGTACCAGAAAGCTGGGCAGAGCTACCGACGCGCGTCTTGCGATGCTGAGAGCTCTCGTTACCTTCCTGCTCGAAAACGGCAAGATCGAAACCACTCTTTCCCGCGCTAAGGAGACCGCTTCCATGGCGGAGAAGATGATCACGATCGCAAAGAAAGATACGCTTGCAAACAAGAGACAGGTCATGGCGTTCGTCACCAAAGAGGACGTAGCGACCAAGCTGTTCAAGGAGATCGCGCCGAAGTACGCCGACCGCAGCGGCGGCTACACCCGCATCACCAAGATCGGTCCCCGTCGCGGCGACGCTGCCGAGATGGCGATCATCGAGCTTGTCTGATCACAATTGTCATTGCGAAGCCCTGACACGCATGTCGGGGCTTTTCTTTTTTAGGCAGCCGGTAAGTCCGGGACAGAAAAAGGCACGCGTGCCTCTCGCCGTATGGCGGGGCTTTTCTTTTTCGATCATATTGTTAACAAAATATACTTTATTTTTTGACGATATATGGTATAATAAGGTGTAATCTGGAGTAATATGTTGTGTTTCAAGAAATAAGAACTGAGGAAGAAGCGGGAGGATAGCTTATGCTGCTGTATGATATTTCACGCGAGGTCTTTTCGTCCAAGGTGTATGACGGCGATCCCAAGCCGCAGCTCAAACAACTGAAAGCGATCGGCGACAAAGATGATTCGATGTACAATCTGTCCGCTGTCAGCCTGTGCTGTCACACGGGTACGCATATCGACGCACCGCTGCATTTTGACGAGGACGGCGCGGATATCGGCTCGCTGCGCCTGTCGCATTTCTGCGGCAAATGCACGGTCGTGACTATCGACGGCATCCTGACCGGCGACGATATGGAGCATCTGCTGCCCCTGTGCAGCAAGCGTTTGATCCTGCACGGCTCCGGCAAAGCCTTCCTCAGCGTTTCGGCAGCGCGCGTGATCGCGGACAGCGGCATGCTGCTGATCGGCACCGACGCGATGTCGATCGCGCCTCCCTTTGACGAGCTGATGCCGCATCTGGAGCTCGCCAGAGCGGGCGTTCCGGTGCTGGAGGGACTGTATCTTGAGGGCGTCGAGGACGGCGAATATACGATCGCTGCTTTTCCGCTGAAAATGAGCGGACCCGAGGCGTCTCCCTGCCGTGCGGTGCTGATGCGTGAGCCGAAGGGATACTGAGAATAGTGAATAGATAATAGTGAATAGTGAATAGTGAAGGAAAACGCCGATGCGTTTTAGATCCTTAGTATGTGAGATAACAACTATCAATCGGGTGCGGGTGTCCCGCCATTCACTATTATCTGTTATCTATTATCTGTTATCTGAAAAAAGAGGTTAATCATGAAAAAACTATTTTCGATGATTTTGATATTGACTATCATCGCGGGACTCGGCGTACTGCTGACCGGCTGCGACAGCCCGACGGTCTCCGTCCGCTCTCAGATGACGATCGGCGAGGATTTTTCCGGAGCCCGCATCGTGACGGCGGTTTATCCCCTGTCAGCTGATATCGACGCTGTAAAGGATACGCTTGTCGCCGATTCGCCTGCCGCCGAGGTCGACGGCGCCGATTTCCGATATGTCGGCGTCGAGGAGGACGGCTACTATTTCGAGCTGAAGCTCAGCTTCCGCAATAAAAAGCAATATGAAGCCATCGTCGGCGAACTGATCGGCAGAGATACGACCGTATTCCTTTCCCGCAAAAACACTTATCTGACCCACGGCACCCGCATGGACGAGGATTTTGACGTCAGCGAGCTGATTGCGTGGATGATCAGCGAAACTGCCGCTTCGGATGCGCTCAAGGATATGCGCTTTGTGTATGACGCCAACACCGTCCGCATCGGCTCCGATACCTACGAGACCGGCTCCGCAGTCAGCATCAACGACTGTACCGGCAGCGCGATCCGGTCGATTTCCGTCAAGACGACCAACGACAAAGAGGGCGGCTATAGCCGCACGATCGCCTTTACGATCCCCAACGAGACCTATTCTGCCGATCAGGACGCGATCGAACAGTATTTTATGACCAACACCCTCCCCGACGCGCGTTACGCGGGCTGGTCGCAGGAGGGCTCCAATATGGTTTATACCGCGATCTACGAGGAGCTGGATCTGGAGAAGATGACCGATGTGACTGCAGAGCTGCTGGATACCGACAGCATCGCGATCTCCTACGGCGACGTCAATAACGCATCCACCCCCCTGTCCGAGGGTCTGACCTTTGAAGAAAACCTCGATACCTTCTCCTTCCTCGGCGAGGACAACGGCTTCCCCGTGCTGAACTATACCTATTCGCTGCCGCTGAATACCACCTACGGTGAAGGCTCCGTCTTTGAGGACGGCCGCTGGGTGAGCGCGGGCGAATGGAAGGACGACCTCTACACCGTCGAGCTGCAGAACGGTTCCGCACGGCTGCGCATCCCCGACGGTATCCAGTACAGCATCACGGGCGTCAACTTTGCGCTGGAAAGCCTCGGTGATCAGCGCTTCCGCCGATCGACCGATTTTCTGTATGAAAAGAGCGACAGCGATGCCCTCACCTACGCACAGAGCTATTTTGCGTCAAAGGACGTTGAGAGCGAAACGAGTGAGACTGACGAAAGCCTTGTCTGTCACGTGGTCTTTGAGGGCTCGACAGAGGAAATCACCTCGCAGCTGGTCAAGGTATTCGGCAGCGGCAACTTCATGGCGTATGAGACCCGCAAGGGCGCATTTGATCTTAGCATCAAAACCACGCTGACCGACTACGTCAACCTCGGCTATATGCTCAACGCCGACAACGCTTCGGCGCCGATGACCTATACCGTCAGCTCCGAGGGCGGCGAAAATATCGTCTCCGTATCGGTGGACGGCAGCGAAACTGCCTACACCGACCACAGCCGCGGCTCCATGAACGTGGAAAAGGGCTGCGCTGTGATCCAATATCACGGCAACATCCCCGTGATATCGAGTATTGTGATCTATCTGGCGAGCGGCGCGGTGCTGCTGGCGCTGACTGCCTTTATCGCGATCAAGCTGATCAAGCCCAAGAAGCGCCGTGCTGTCGATCCGGTGAACAATCCTGACGCGGTTTACGAAACAGATGAAGAACCCGCCGAGCCGGAAGAAGAGCCCGAGGAAGAAGCGGCGCCGAAGAAGAAAACGCTTTTGGCGCAGACGACAACCTTCAGCATTTTTGAGCTGAACGCGCTTGTCCGCAACAAAAAGTATGTCGAAGAGATCGACAGGGATGTCGAGCAGCGCATGCGTGATCAAAGCATCGAGGAACAGAAGCAGGATATCCGCGCCCGTGAACTTGAGGAAATGAGCCGCAGGGTCTACGGGGAAAGTGCGCCTGTTTCGGATGAAATTGCGGCAGAGGATATTTCGGAAACGATTGCGTCTGAGCCATCCGAACCCGCAGAGCCTGCCGATCCCGCTGAGGCATCTGATACTCCCGAAGCTCCCGCATCCGAAGAAAGCGGGGGAGAAGAAGCATGATCAAGCTGGTCGCTTTTGATCTTGACGGCACGCTTGCCGATACGCTCGCCGACCTCGCGAACGCCGTGAATGACGCGCTGTCCCGGCAGAGCTTACCGACCTATCCCGTGGACGACTACCGCCGCTTTGTCGGCAACGGTGTAGATAACCTGATCAGGGTCACCATGGCTGACGCCTATTCCCCCGAGGGCGCGGCGCAGGCGAAAGCGGACTTTCAGCGCTATTACGCCGATCACTGCAGGGATTATACCGCAGCCTATGGCGGTCTCTCCGAGCTCCTGCAAAAGCTCAGTAACAGCGGAATAAAAACCGCCGTTATATCCAATAAGCCTGACACTTTTGTCCCCGAGATCCTCGCAAAGCTCTATCCGTCCCATCATTTCTTTTACGCGCACGGACAGCAGGATAACTTTCCCCGTAAGCCTTCCCCGGAGGCGCTCAATAAGCTGATCACCCTGTCCGGAGTGAAAAAAAGCGAGACGCTGTATGTCGGCGACAGCGACGTGGATGTGATCTTTGCCCATAACGCGGGCGTTAAGGTCTGCGGCGTGAGCTGGGGCTTCCGCGGCACAGAAGAGCTGCAAAACGCGGGAGCGGACGTTATTGTATATTCCGCAGAAGAATTATATAATTGGATTAAGAGGCATCAATGAACAAACGCAACTACCAAAAGGAAATGGACGCGCTGATCGAGCGCAATGCCGCCGAGGGCAAGCGCCCCTCGCTGCTGCTGCATGTCTGCTGCGCCGTATGCGCGAGCTATGTGCTGGAGTATCTCTACCGTCATTTTGACATTACGATCGCTTACTACAACCCCAATATCACCGAAGAGAGCGAGTACCGCTATCGTTTCAGCGAGCTCAAACGCTATGTGGAGGAAGCGGGGCTGAACGAATACATCCGATTCGTCGAGGTTGAATGCCGTCCCGATGATTTTTTTGAAGCGGTCAAGGGAAGAGAGAATGACCCCGAGGGCGGCGCGCGATGCTCAATCTGCTTTTATCAGCGGCTTTCCTATACCGCCGCGCTGTGCAAGTCGGGCGGCTATGATTATTTTGCCACCACCCTGACGATCAGCCCGCTGAAAAACGCCGAGGTGATCAATACCATCGGGGAGAGGATCGCCGCGGACACAGGCGTCAATTACCTTTGCTCCGATTTTAAGAAAAAGGAGGGCTATAAGCGCTCGATCGAGCTGAGCCGTCAGTATGACCTATATCGGCAAAATTATTGCGGCTGTGTTTATTCCCGGCGCGGCGCGATACAGGGAGCGTCCGATAAAGAGTGATCGAAATCATGTATTTTGAGTCTTTGGCATAGAAATATGTCAGAGACTTTTTTAACAGATAACAGAGAATAGAGAACAGAGAACCGTGAAGGGAAACGCAAAAGCGTTTCGGATTTGTAATATGTGAGATAATAACTATAAATCGGGTGCGGGTGTCCCGCCATCCACTATTATCTTTTATCTGAATTGATGCTGGTGATACTATTTCAACCTTTCTGATCTTCCTCCTCTTTGCCCTCGGCTTGCTCCTGATCGTCCGCGGGGGCGACCGCTTTGTGGACGCGGCGGTGTGGATGGCGTCCGCATCCGGCGTCCCGCCCTTTGTGATCGGTGCGACGGTCGTATCGGCGGCGACGACCCTGCCCGAGATCATTGTGTCGGTCACGGCGGCGCTCAAGGGGCAGGCGGATATGGCGGCGGGCAACGCCGTCGGCTCCGTGATCGCGAACACGGCGCTGATCTTAGCGCTTTCTGTCATTTTTCTGCCCGTATCCGTCGATCGTTCCCGCTTCCTGCCTAAGACGCTTTTACTGGTCGGCGCCATTCTCCTGCTCTGGCTTTCCGGTCTGTCAGGTGTGCTGACGCCCTTCGGCAGTCTTGGGCTCTTTCTGTTGTTTATCCTATATATATATGACAGCCTGTGCTCCGCGAAAGCACAAAGGACCGTCGGCGAAGCCGCTCCTCCCGCCGACAGGAGAACAGCCGTCACGCATATTCTGTGGTTCATTGCAGGAGCGGGCGGGATCATCCTCGGCTCACGCCTGCTGGTGGATAACGGCACGCTGCTCGCGCGGGACGTCCTGCATATCGACGAGCGCGTCGTATCCCTGACCATGGTCGCGGTCGGCACCTCTCTGCCCGAGCTGGTCACCGCCGTCAGCGCCGTTATCAAGCGTCAGCCTGCTGTCACGGCGGGCAACATCCTCGGCGCGAACACCATCGACATGCTCCTGATCCTTCCGCTTTGCGCGCTGGCGCAGGGCGGTACGCTGCCGATCGGGCGCGGCACTCTGTGGATCGATCTGCCGTTTTGTCTGCTGGCAACGCTCATACTTCTGATCCCCGCGCTCGTCAAAAGGCGGTTTTTCCGTATGCAGGGCGTCATCGCGCTGCTGCTCTATCTCGCCTACACCGTGCTGTTATTTGTGACGGGAGCATAATTTTTGCTCTTGCACTTGTATTTTGTCGGATTATCGTGTAAAATTGCTGTAAACGGCGATATGCTGAATACTGGTGACAGAGGTTTTTACTATGGGCAGACCCGACGGAAAAAAGCTGAAAAAAATAGGCGTAGAGTATCTGGTAGGCGCGCATGTTATGAAGGATCGCACCGACGCGATGAATATGATCACGATCGACCTTCCCGAGGCGCCGATGAAGGAGTACCTGAACCGCAAGCGCAAGGAGGGCAAGCGCTATTCCCATCTCGCGCTGATCCTCACGGCGATGGTGCACGCCTTTGCCGAGTACCCCCAGCTCAACCGCTTTGTGGTCAACAAGCGCATCTATGCCCGCAACGAGATCTCGGTCGGCATGGTGGTGCTCAAGGGCGGCAAGATCGACGGCGCGTCCACCATCAGCAAGATGAAGTTCCCGCCGGACGCGACACTCGATCAGGTCAACGATATCATCGACGCTTATATCAAGCAGAATCGCGTGGAGGATGAGGTCAACTCCACCGATAAGCTGGCGAATTTCCTCTGCTCCGTGCCCGGGCTGCTCCGCGTTGCGGTCAATTTTGTCAAATGGCTGGATAAGCACAACTGGTGCCCCAAGTCGATTATTGAGGTCAGTCCCTTCCACTGCTCGATCATTCTGACCGACCTTGCCAGCATCAAGACGAATTCCATCCATCACCATATCTACAACTTCGGCACCGTGTCCATCAGCCTTGCCATGGGCAACCTGCGCGAGGTTCCCGTCCGCAAAAAGGGCGAGGTCACCTTTGAGCGCTGTTTGCCGCTGGGCATCGTCACGGATGACCGCATCGTTTCCGGCAACATCCTGGGGCTCGCGTTCCGCAAGTTCGAAAAGTATCTGGAACATCCCGAGGTGCTTGAGCTCCCGCCCGAGAAGATCGTCAGCGAGATTTGAGATACAGTATTTGAAGGCTGCACCGCGCAGCCTTTCTCTATTTCTAATAGTCATTGCGAGGACGCAATAATTAGCCTGACAGTAATAATCCGAACCGTGGTTTTGACGGGCATATTTCCGCCCGCTCTTTGTTAAAATCCTCGCGAACCCGTCAGGGTTCGCTGTGGTTTTGCCGTGTCGGAACAAAGTTCCGACAATCTGGAATGCGCCCCGCGGCAATCTCAACCGATTGAAACAGGAACACCCCGCCGTCATAACGATAATGCCCGCAGGGGAGGTTCCCTTGCGGAGAATACCCAACAGCTGTCTGCCGCGAAAAAACCTGTTTATTATGTAAATTCATACAGTTTTTCAGCAGGCAGCAGAGGATGGTTACAAATTGTAACCTTTTCAGGATATATAGCGTTAAACTATGTTCCGCAACACTATATATCCGCATTATAAAGCGAAAACGACTGCCTCTTTCGCGTGCGAATATCCACATAAAATTCCTTCAGGATAACAAAACTATTAAGCAAAAACGACAAAATGTTGAATATGAGCAAAAATATTACAAAATAATTACAAATAATTAAAAAATAGTTACAAAATTAGCAAAAAGGTTACAGTATTGTTGTTGGTAATAACTCGACGCTTGAAATATAATGTAATTGCTAGTATTGGCGAAAAGTATCTTTTCGCACTAATTGTTAGGAGGAAATACGAATGCTTAAGACAAGTAAACTGATTAGTTTGCTGCTTGTTGTTGCGCTGATGCTGTCCGTTTTTTCGGGCCTGATCGTGACGACAAGTGCGGCAGCTGTTGAGAGCGCGACCATCGTTTACGATGGTCAGACGAAGAACGTGCATGTCGGCGATACGATCACGTATACGGCGTACATGGATGTTACCTCGATCCCAACGGCTTCCGATGGTTATGTCCACGGCGTCGACGCTGTGACATATTACGACCAATCCAACCTCACTTTGACCGGTTCGCTCGGCAGGAAAAACTGCCCGAGCTTCTACAGCGTCATGTTTGGCACAGATGAAGAGAACGCTATCTATTATAATGACGTCGATATCGATGAGGGCTTCCTTTTCGAGGACGGCAGCGTTCTGATCACCATGTCCTTTGAGGTTGTAGCGGGCGGCACATCTACCATCACTAATAAGATCACTGAGATGTACAAGGCTGTCAACGGCAGACCGAAGTATTTCTATTACGGCAGCGGCGAACAGCTGACCGACGAGGCGCCCAACTTCAAGAGCACCCTCGAGGTTCAGTGCCCGCATCCGGACGAGCCCACCGACGCTCCCGCAGAACCCACTGACGCTCCCGCAGAGCCGACCGACGCTCCTGTAGTTGGCGACAAAGCTATCGTTACCATCTACGGTCTGGACGGTGCGTCCGAGACCAAGGAATTCAACGTTGGCGACGAGTTCACCGTTTACACCACACTGAATACCTCCGCATACGAGAACGGCGGTATCGGTTCCCTGAACGGTACCCAGTACTACACCAACGCGATTCTGGCGCTGACCGACGAGTACGACGAAGATGAAGGCGACATCCTCGATCTCGACGCGATGTTCCCGATCACCAAGGGCAACACCGTT
>JAFRBX010000005.1 GCA_017404665.1 Ruminococcus sp. | reverse complement strand
GCCGGACTGCGTATAGGCAACGCTGTTACCGTTTGCTTTGACAATAAGAGTATTATCATAATATGATCTGTGAACGACAAGCTTTGTGATCGTCTCGCCTGACAGAGCGGAAATCGATGCATAAGCGTCTGAATAATTGCCGTCAAAAACCCAGCCGTTGTAACTATAAGCAGTAATATCATAAGCTTCTCCAACAGCTTTAACGGAAAAGTGTTCGCCGTTGAAATCAACCGGTAAATTCTCATCATTACCATGCTGTGTAAGATCAAGCGTTTCCATCTGCTCCGCCACAACCTCGGTGGGCTCGGGAGCGGTGTAATACACATCGATAGAACGGACTACACAATAACAATCATCGGTATAATTCGGATTTGCGCTGAGCCTCACTTCGGAAGCGTTGATATTATCATAGGTAAAATCTTCGCCGGACTGCGTATAGGCAACGCTGTTACCGTTAGCTTTAACAATAAGAGTATTTACATTGTCTGATCTGTGAACGACAATCTTTGTGATCGTCTCGCCTGACAGAGCGGAAATCGATGCATAAGCGTCGGGATAATCGCCGTCAAAATTCCAGCCGTCATCACCTGTAGTAATATCATAAATATCTCCAACAGCTTTAACGGAAAAGTGTTCGCCGTTGAAATCAACCGGTAACATGTCATCATTACCATGCTGTGTAAGATCAAGCGTTTCCATCTGCTCCGCCACAACCTCGCCGACTTCCGCGCTTGCAGTTACGGGAACCATGGCGAACACACTGAATACCATGATCAGCGACAGCAGGATGCTGACTGATTTTTTCAATGTTTTTTTCATAGTTTGTTATTCCTCCTAACAAAATTTTGTTTTTGCATATTGTTCCGCACGATACGTAGAACAGACTGCCCTGCGCGCGTCGCGCTGTTCGACTGACCTTATGCCGATATCCGTCAAAACACGTTAACGGAATATTCGTATCGATCGTACAAAAGCACCGCCGGGATGCTTTTTTGTCTAAAAAAACAATATATACACGCTTATAGTTTAGTAAAAACCATACAAGTTTTCAAGGTGATGTGTCAGAATGACACACTGAATTATCAGCCCCGTCTTGTTTTTGACCGTACGAAAATATATAATATAATAGGTATAGAACAGGAGGTGCGGTATGAACCGATCTATCGGCGAGAACATTCGCAAAATACGAACCGCCAGGGGGCTTTCACAGCTGCAGCTGGCGGATAAGCTGAACGTTGACCGTTCCAGCGTCGCTAGCTGGGAGACCGGACGCCGCTCGCTGGACGCCGGGATGATCTCACGGCTCGCCGGCGCCTTGGAGGTGGACGCGAATAAGCTGCTCAGCCCGGCACAGAGCGACGCGCGCCCTGTCGTCATGATCGTAGACGACGAGAGGGTGATCATGAGATATAACGCCTCGGTCATCAAAAAGGTCATCCCCAAAGCCGAGACGGTGTGCTTCACAAAACCGTCCGACGCGGTCGAATACGCCGAAGATCACCGCGTCGACCTCGCCCTGCTCGATATCGAGATGGGCATGATCAGCGGTCTGGACGTATGCCGGGAGCTTCTTAGATCCAATCCGCGTACCAATGTGGTGTATCTGACCGCGTATCGGGAGTATTCGTTCGACGCGTGGGAGACGGGCGCCGGCGGCTATATGCTAAAGCCGCTCACCCCCGACGCTGTCCGGGAACAGCTCTGTAAGTTGAGATTCCCCCTCCCGACCGGGGATGAAGAATCATGACGGACTGGTTCAATATCCTCGATTACCTCTTAGCCGGCGGACTGCTGGTGATGATGGCGATCGGGATCGTGTTCTCCGCCTCTATGCCCGCGCTCGACCGGTGGAACAAGCGGTATTTCATCACCCTGTTCTCCCTGCTCTTCCTCTGTACCGTATCGTGCTTTTTCGCCGTGCTCTTCTGGCAGGATCCCACTAAGGCGGCACAGGCTAAGATCGTCTATCTGTTTGAGGGGCTGTTCCTCTCGACGCCGATCTTTATGCCGACGCTCTTTCTGCTTCATTCCTGCGGCGAAAAGCTCAAAAGCTGCCTGCTGTTCAAGACCGTGACGACGCTGCAGGGCATATACATCGTCTTTTTAGTCGCCGCCCAGTTCACGGACGCCGTTTACCGCGTTACGCCGGATAATCAGTTTATTCGCGGTCCGCTGTGGGCGCTGTGGTTGGTCTCGCTCGCCCTGATTATGCTGCTCAACATCGTCGGCGTGATCAGAAGACGAAAAAAACTCTCGAAAAAGTATTATATCGCTCTGCTTGAATATCTGCTGCCGATGACAGTCGCGATCATCCTCCATATGTTCATTTCCGTTGAACTGTATATCATATTCGGCATAGCGTTCTTTGCGATGATCATGTTCGGCCTGATCCTCTCGGATAATATGGAACAATACGCCGGTCAGCAGCAGGAGATCATCCGCCAGCGTACAAACGCCCTCATGCTCCAGATACGTCCGCACTTTGTCTACAACACGCTGACGAGCATTTATTGTATGATCGAGGATGATCCCGCCAAAGCAAAAGAGGTAACGAACGACTTCACAAACTATCTCAGAAATAATTTCACCGCCATCGCGCAGGATAAGCCGATCCCCTTTACAAAGGAGCTTGAACATACAAAGGCGTATCTCGCCGTGGAGCAGGCTCGCTTTGAGGGGCTGATCTTCTTTGAATTTGACACGCCTGTCGTCAACTTCCGCATCCCTGCGCTGACCCTGCAGCCTATTGTCGAAAACGCGGTAAAACACGGAGTCGACCCCGAGCTTGATCCGCTGTATATTTCCGTACTCACGAAAGAGACCGAAAACGGCGTGGAGATCTCGGTGATCGACACAGGCCCCGGGTTCGATGAAATCGACAACGACGAGCCGCATATCGCGTTGAGCAACATCCGTGAACGCCTTGAAATGATGTGCAAGGGTACATTGACGATCACACCGCGCGACGTCGGCGGTATGGCGGTCACGGTATTTGTTCCGATAGCACATAGATAGGGTAAAGGGAATCGATATTACGGCGTCGGCAAATTTTCTTCATTTTTTCCTCAATTACATTAGCAATACCTCACTTTGACGCCGATAGAAACAACCTGCGAAGATTCGTCCTCGCAGGTTGTTTCATTTTTCATTTGTTTAAAGATGTTTGTTTGATTTTCTATTGTGAGCTGAATGACAAATCAAATGCGTTCATTTTCAAGTGAGTTTGTAAAGCTTTTGCAATCAACAGCAAAAACTTTACAAATCAATGAGTTTATGCTATAATGGTTGCGATGTTGGGAATACTGATTCCAGAACAGAACAAGGAGGTTTCCGAATGATCCGATCTCATACACTTAAAAAGCGTGACTGCTAT